>JASJBI010000012.1 GCA_030066595.1 Alphaproteobacteria bacterium
CCCGCTGGTCAACCGGTTCGGCGGCACCCATCACGGCTATTTCCTGCCGAGCGAGGGAGCCAACAACATCGCGCTCGCCTTGTTTTCCTTCCCCAGCCTGGCCGCCTACGAGACCTACCGGGAGCAGAGCTTCGAGGACCCGGCCTGTCAGGACGCCTTCGCCTTCGCCGAGCGCACCCGCTGTATCGTCAGCTACGAGCGCAGTTTTCTGAGACCCGTGTTCGCCTAGAGCCGCGCAAGAAGAGGAGTCTGACATGTCGGACAGCATCACCCCACCCGAGATGTGGCAGCCCTTCGGCGCCTTCTCCATGGCACGGGTACAGGGCGACGGCCACGTCCTGCATCTCAAGGGCCAGATCCCGCTCGATCGGGACGGCAACCTGGTCGGCAGAGGCGACATGCGGGCGCAGGTCCGCCAGACGCTCGAGAACATCCGGACCCTGCTCGCCCATGTCGGCGGGGAAATGGGCGATGTCCTGTCGCTGACCCATTACGCGACCGACATCGACGCCTTCATGCAGGCCGGCGATATTCGGACCGAGTTCTTCAAAGCGCCCTACCCGGTGACGACGACCGTCCAGGTCGCCCGGCTTTATGACCCGGAGGTAATGATCGAGATCACGGCGATCGCGGAGATCCCGCGCGACCGGGTTCACGCTCCTGGGCCTGGTGCATCATCCGATTGAGACGAGCCTGTTGGCCACGCCGCACAGCCGGCGCAAATGTTGAATGACCAGTCTGGACAACGGTCGAGCCGAAGCGCCCACGCTCACCCTCGCACTTCGACAGGCTCAGTGTGGGGGTGAGCTCTGCAACAACGCCGACCTCATCCTGAGCTTGTCGAAGGGTGAGGCCAGACAATTCCCATGGAGGCTTGCCGCGGCCGCCTAGTCGTTCGCGGCGCGGCGCTGGCCGGTGAGCTGGGCCAGGCGATCCTTGCATCGGTCCTCGACCGCGTCGAGCTCGGCCAGCGTGACCTCGATATCCTCACGCTGCTGCTCCAGAGTGGCGCGGCGTTCCCGGATCTTGTCGAGGAAGAAATCGAGCTGGCCCACTTCTCCGGGCTCGGTGTCGTAGAGCTCGACGATCTCGGCCACTTCGCCCAGCGAAAAGCCCAAACGCTTGCCCCGCAGGATCAGCTTGAGCCGGGTCCGGTCCCGCTGCGAGTAGATCCGCTGCTGGCCCTTGCGGGCCGGCGACAAGAGCCCCTGGTCCTCGTAGAACCGGATTGCCCGGGTGGTCACGTCGAACTCCTGGGCCAGGTCGGTGATGGTGAAGGTCTCGGTCATTGCCATACTGTCCATGCGCAGATTTTGGCTAAGCATAGCTTACGTTTACGTAAACGTAAATATCGCTCGGACGGGACCGATTGCCGCAGGCGGCCGGGGCTCCTCTGATCGCTAGAGCACTTTCCGACCATATGGAGTCAATTCTGTTGCGGTTTGGGCGCGGCAGTCCGCCAGGCGCCGCCCGAAACGCGATGCAGCGCATCGGGTGAGGGCGGCAACGCCGCGGTTGCCCGACCAAACGCAACCCTCTCGGGCCGGGGCCTTTTTCGCCATGACGTCGTCAAACGCCTTGCGCGTATGACGGATACGCTCTGCGGCGTCCTCCTAGTCATGGCGAAAATCGCCTCCGGCAGAATGGCTCCATATGGTCGGAAAATGCTCTAGAGCAGGACCAGGGCTGCCAAGCCCAGAAAGGCGAGGAAGCCGAGGACGTCCGTGGTGGTGGTGAGCACCGGCGCCGCGGCAACGGCGGGATCGATCTTGAGCCGGTCCAGCGCCAGCGGGATCACCGTCCCGGCGATGCCGGCCCACAGCATGTTGAACACCATGGCGGCCGCCAAGACCAACCCCAGTCGCCAATCCTGAAACCAGACCCCCGCCACCACGCCCGTCAGAACCGCAAAGACGATGCCGTTGAGGCCGCCGACGATCACTTCTTTGACGAAGGTGCGCCACATCATGCCCGCGGTGAGCTCGTGCATGGCCAGCGATCGGACGGTCACCGTCACCACCTGCATGCCGGCGTTGCCGCCCATCGCCGCGACGATCGGCATCAGCACCGCCAGCGCGACGATCTGCTCGATGGTGGCCTGGAACAGGGCGATCACCGCGGAGGCGGCGATCGCGTTGATCAAGGCGACCCCGAGCCAGCGGATTCGGTGAGCGGCCGTGGTCAGCGCCGGCACGAAGAGGTCGGTGTCGCTCACCTTGGCGAGACGCAAAAGATCCTCCTCGGCCTCCTTGTCGATCACATCGACCACGTCGTCGATGGTGATGACGCCGACCAGCCGATTGTCCGCGTCGACCACGGGCGCCGAGACCAGATCGTGCTGGCGGAAGATCAGAGCCACCTCCTCCTGGTCCATGTCGGCCGGGATCAGCTTCATGTCCGTCTGCATGATGTCGCGCATGCGCACCGGCCGTTTGCAGCGCACCAGCCGGTTCAGGGGGATGGTGCCGACCGGGTGGTACCTCGGATCGACTACGATCAGATCGTAGAACTCGTCGGGCAGTTCTTCTTCCTCACGCAGGTGGTCGATGGCCCTGCCCACGGTCCAAAAGTCGGGAACCGCGACCAGCTCCCGCTGCATGAGTCGGCCGGCGCTGTCGTCCGGATAGGACAGCGCTTCCTCGACAATGACCCGGTCCTCCGCGGGCATCTCGTCGAGGATCTGCTTCTGCACCTGGTCATCGAGCTCGTCGATGAGTTCGACCGCATCGTCGCTCTCGAGCTCGGCGATCGCGGCGGCCACGTGCTTGGCGCCAAGCTGCTCGACGATCTCGTCACGGACCGACGGGTCCAGCTCGGTCAGCGCCTCGGGATCGAGCCGCTCCCGAATGAGCTCGACCAACTCGCGTCGCTCGTCGGGCTTCAGCCGCTCCAGCAGATCCGCCTTATCGGTGTAATGCAGCGGCTGAACGAGGCGGCGGACCCGATCTTCCTCGCCCCAGGCGAGCGCGTCCCGGATCGCCTTGACCACCGCCGGACGCAGCGCATAGAGCGCTTCGGTCGAAGCCGCGTCGGTCTCGTCTTGCGGCTGCGCCTCGCTCGACACCGATCAGTCCCCCGCCCGCGCCTTCTCGGCGGCCCGCATCTGCGCGTCCACGACGGCCAAGGCCGTCATGTTGACGAGCCCGCGCGCGGTGACGGACGGGGTCACGATGTGCGCCGGGTATGCCGTGCCGACCAGGATCGGCCCCACGTTCTGCCCATCGCCGAGGGTCTTGAGCAGGTTGAGCGCGATATTGGCGGCATCCAGCGACGGCATGACCAAGAGATTGGCCACCCCTTTCATGCGCGAGTTGGGAAAGACGCGGGCCCGGATCTGCTCGGACAGGGCCGCGTCCGCATGCATCTCGCCCTCGACCGCGAGTTCCGGCGCGCGCTGTTCCAGGATCTCGCGCGCGCGGCGCATCTTGACGGCCGAGGGCGTGTTGTTGCTGCCGAAGTTGGAGTGCGAGACCAGCGCCACCTTGGGCTCGATGCCGAAGTTGCGCACCGTCTGGGCGGCCATCAGCGCCATTTCCGCGATCTCCTCCGCATCCGGCTCATAAGTGACCTGGGTGTCGCAGACGAACACGGTGCCGCGGGGCGTGATCATCAGGCTCAAGGCCGAGAGGTCTCGCACGCCCGGCGCCTTGCCGATGACGTCTCGGATATGGCCGAGATAGCGCAGATAGGGCCGCACCGTGCCGCAGATCATGGCGTCCGCCTCGCCCCGGACCAGCATGATGGCGCCGATCACCGTGGACCGCGTCCGCACGATGGTGCGGGCGTCGTCCGGCGTCACGCCCTTGCGTTCCATGATTCTGTGATAGGTGCGCCAGTAGTCGTCATAGCGCGGGTCGTCCTGCGGGTTGGTCAGCTCGAAATCCTTACCTCGGCGGATCCGCAGGCCGAGGCGCTCGATGCGGGCGTCCACCACCTCCGGGCGCCCGATCAGCAAGGGTACGGCGAGGCCATCGTCGACCGCCGCCTGGACCGCCTGCAGGACGCGATATTCCTCGCCCTCGGCGTAGACGACACGCTTCGGATTGCGGCGGGCGAGTTCGAAAATCGGCTTCATCACCAGCCCCGATCGGAACACGAACCCGGCGAGCCGTTGTCGATAGACGTCCCAATCCTCGATCGGACGGGTGGCGACGCCGCTGTCCATCGCGGCCCTGGCGACGGCCGGCGCGAGATAGGTGATCAGCCGTGGGTCGAACGGTTTTGGGATCAGATTTTCGGGGCCGAACGCCAGTTGCTGGTCGCCGTAGGCCCGGGCCACCACGTCCGACTGCTCGGCCATCGCCAATTCGGCCAGCGCGTTGACGCAGGCGCGCGCCATCTCCCGGTTGATGGTCGTGGCGCCCACATCGAGCGCGCCGCGGAAGATATAGGGAAAGCAGAGCACGTTGTTGACCTGGTTGGGATAGTCCGACCGCCCGGTGGCGATCACCGCGTCCGGGCGCGCCTCCTTGGCGATCTCCGGCATGATCTCCGGCACCGGATTGGCGAGCGCCAGGATCAACGGCTTGTCCGCCATGGTCTTGACCATCTCGGGCTTGAGCACCCCAGGCGCCGAAAGTCCGAGGAACACGTCAGCGCCCGCGATGACGTCGCCCAGCGTGCGGGCCTCCGTCCGCTGCGCGTAGCGCGCCTTGCGCGGGTCCATGTCCTCTTTGCGGCCCTCGTAGACCACGCCCGCGATGTCGGTCACGGTGACGTGCTCGACGGGCAGGCCGAGATCGACCAGGAGATCGAGGCAGGCGAGCGCCGCCGCGCCCGCACCGGAGGTGACCAGCTTGACCTCCGCGAGCGTTTTCCCGACGACGCGCAGCCCGTTGAGGATCGCGGCGCCGACGATGATGGCGGTGCCGTGCTGATCGTCGTGGAAGACCGGAATATTCATCCGCTCGCGCAGTTGCGCCTCGATCTCGAAGCACTCGGGCGCCTTGATGTCCTCCAGATTGATGCCGCCGAAGGTCGGCTCCAAGCTGGCCACGATATCAACGAAGCGGGCCGGGTCGGTCTCGTCGACCTCGATGTCGAAGACGTCGATGCCCGAGAACTTCTTGAACAGGACCGCCTTGCCCTCCATCACCGGCTTGGCGGCCAGCGGCCCGATCTTGCCCAGCCCCAGCACCGCGGTGCCGTTGCTGATCACCGCGACCAGGTTGCTGCGGGCGGTGACCCGGGCGGCCTCGGCCGGATCCGCGGCGATCGCCTCGCAGGCGGCGGCCACGCCGGGCGAGTAAGCCAGCGCCAGGTCGCGTTGGTTCGCCAGCGGCTTGGTCGGCTGGACGGCAAGCTTTCCGGGTGTCGGGAGTCGATGATATTCGAGCGCCGAATCGCGCAACTCGTCCGCCATGGCCCCCTCCCCCTGCCGGTTTGTCGGGCCGCCACGTTAGCGGAGTTGTGCAACCAAGCCCAGCCCGCAGACGCCGCAAAAAAAGGCCCGCGATCGCGCGCGGGCCTTGTCGAATTGGTGCGGTCGAGAAGACTCGAACTTCCACGGGCTTTCGCCCACAGCGCCCTCAACGCTGCGCGTCTACCAATTCCGCCACGACCGCATCGAGAGGAGCCGGGGATAGCAAATCGGCGCAGAGCGATCAAGATATGAGCGTGCCCATGGCCGCCATCAAGAGAGCGCACCGGTCCGGGCGCAAGGACTTCATGCCAAATCGTAGAGCAAGCGGACGACCCCTCTGGGTGCCGGCTCCGCGGCCACCAGCCGCAGCCCCTGCAGGGACCGGCGCCGGCCGAACAGGCGCACGCCGTCCCCGAGCAGCACCGGGATCACGAACAGCTCGATCCGGTCGACCGCGCCGAGATCCAGGAAGCCGGCGATGGTTTGGGCGCCGCCATGCAGCCAGATGTCGCCCGCAACGGTCGGCGTCAGCGCCGCCAGGACCTCGCTGGGCGGACCCGCCGCCGGCTCGGCGCCTTCGGCAGGCGCCTCCATTGGGCGCGACGTGAGAACGATGGTGCGCCTGCCCGGATAAGGCCAGGGGCCAAAGCCGCGCACCTGGTCGAACGTCGCCCGGCCCATGATGATCGCGCCGACCTCGGCGAGGAACGCCTCATAGCCATAGTCCTCGGTTGTATAGGGTGCCAGCCAGTCGACCCCGCCGTCGGTCGTGGCGATGTAGCCGTCGAGACTGGCGGCAATGTAGACGCGAAGGCGGGGCGCGGCCATGGTTCCGGCGGTTGGATTGCGGCAAGGAAATTGCGGCGGAAAGCTTATATTAAGGGCGGTCGGAACCGGTTGGAACGATGGGCATGGCCGAAGTCGAGTGGCAGATCAGCGACGACCCCGTTGCTTATGAGGCGGCGGTGTCGGCGATGGAGGCGCGGGTCGCGGACATCCGCGCCGGTCGCGCGGCCGAGCTGGTCTGGCTGCTGGAGCACCCGCCCCTCTATACGGCGGGCACCAGCGCCAAGGCCGGGGATCTGTTGGCGCCGGACCGCTTTCCGGTCTACCGCACCGGCCGCGGCGGCCAGTTCACCTATCACGGGCCCGGCCAGCGCGTCGCCTATGTCATGTTGGATCTGCAGCGCCGGGGCCGCGACCTCAGGGCCTTCGTGCACGGGCTCGAGGACTGGACCGCGCGCACGCTGGCCCGCTTCAACGTCACCGGAGAGCCGCGGCCGGATCGGATCGGCATTTGGGTCGACCGCGGCGGCGGGCGGGAGGACAAGATCGCGGCGATCGGCGTGCGGGTACGCCGCTGGGTCACCTATCACGGGCTCGCGCTGAACGTGGATCCGGACCTGAGCCATTTCCAGGGCATCGTGCCCTGCGGCATCGCCGGGCCGGACTACGGCGTCACCTCGCTGGTCGATCTAGGGCTGCCGGTGTCGATGGCCGATGTGGACGCCGCGCTGATGGCGACCTTCGGCGAAGTGTTTGGGAAAACCCAGGCTGCGGCAGCGCCGGCTACGCCCGGATGAACATGCCCATCCAGCTCGCCACCAGGGCGGGGTTCCGGTTGCCTTCGATCTCCACCGTGTTCTGGGTCCGCAGGACGCACCGGTCGTCGCCCTTGCGGCTCGCGGCGGTCAGCTTGCAACGGTTGCGGATGCGATCGCCGATGCGGACCGGCGCCATGAACCGGACCCGGTCGAACCCGTAGTTGATGCCGTACTTCGCCCCGTCCGGCTGCAGCTCCGCCTGGTAGGAGAAGTAGGTCAGCAGCGACAGGGTGAGAAAGCCGTGCGCGATGGGGCCGCCAAAGGGTCCCTCGGCCGCCGCCGCCGGATCGACATGCAGCGGGTTCATGTCGCTGGTCGCCGCCGCGAAGGCGTTGACCCGCTCCTGCTCGATTTCGAGCCAGTCGGTCAGGCTCAGCTGGCGCCCGACCCATTGCTCGATGTGGTCGAAGTCATATGGAACATCGGTGTACTTGTCGCGCGCCCTTTCCATCCCCTTTGAACCTCTTCCTGTCGTTCCTGTCTAACCCGTGGGCCGCTGGCGAAAGCCCGTGGTTCCGTCGTCCTCGCCCGCGCTCTCGACCACGTTGACGACGCGTGCGGCGGGCGGTCCCTGCCAGCAGGCCGCCACCATGTCCCGCACCCGGTCTTCCGAGCCGATCAGCAGCGCTTCCACGCTGCCGTCGGGCCGGTTGCGGACCCAACCGCGCAGTCCCCGCGCCTGAGCCTGGTCGACCGTCCAGCCCCGGTACCAGACGGCCTGGACCCGTCCCTCGATCCTGAGCCGTATGGCCATGTGCTCCACGGCCTAGTCGAACTCGAGAATTGCCTGGTCAACCGCCAGGCTGTCACCCGGCTCGGCGTGCAGCCGGATCACGGTGGCGTCCCGCTCGGCGCGCAGTATGTTCTCCATCTTCATGGCCTCGACCACCGCCAGCTCCTGGCCCGCCTTGACCTGCTGACCCGGCGCGACCGCGACCGAGGACAGGAGCCCCGGCATCGGCGACAACAGGTATTTGGAGGTATCGGCCGGTGCCTTTTCCGGCATCAGCGCGGCGAGCCGAGCGCCTGCCGGCGTCAGCACCTGGACATTGGATTCCGACCCGGCGTGAAACAGTCGGTAGGCCGCCCCCCTGCGGTCCACCTGAACGCAGATCTCCCGGCCGTTCACGGTGCCGCGAAACAGCGGCTCGCCAAGCCGCCAGTCGGTCCGCACCGCGTAAGTGCGTCCCGCGTAGTTCACGTCGTAGCCATCGGTTTCCCGGGTCAGCGACACGGCATGCTGCTCGGTCCCGAGGCAGACCACCCAGTCCTCACGGCCGGCCCCGGCCGGCGTCCTGCGGCGTCCAGGCATCTGGCCCGAGATGGTGGCGTCGCGCGCGCGGCGCAGCCGGTCGATGGTGGCGGCGACCGCCACCATGGTCGCGGTGTCGTCATGCGGCAGGTCGGCGCCGGAAAAGCCGTCGGGGTATTCCTCGGCGATGAAGTTGGTGGTCAGCCGGCCTTCGACGAAGCGGGGATGCGCCACCAGCGCTGCCAGGAAGCTGATGTTGTGGCTGACCCCGCGGATGTGGAAGCCGTCGAGCGCGTGCCGCATGCGGGAAATCGCCTGGGCGCGATCGGCGCCGAAGGTGATCAGCTTGGCGATCATCGGATCGTAGAACATGCTGATCTCACCACCCTCCTGCACCCCGGTGTCCACCCGCACGGTGCCGGACGGGTCGGGCGTCTGGAAATGGGTGAGCCGCCCGATCGAGGGCATGAAGCCGCGGAACGGATCCTCGGCATAGACCCGGGCCTCGATCGCCCAGCCTTCCAGTTCGATGTCCTCCTGCCGGATCGCGAGCTTCTCGCCGGCAGCCACGCGAATCATCTGTTCCACCAGGTCGAGACCGGTGACGTATTCGGTGACCGGATGCTCGACCTGCAGCCGCGTGTTCATCTCCAGGAAATAAAAGTTGCGGTCCTTGTCGACGATGAACTCGACCGTGCCGGCCGAGCGATAGTCCACCGCCCGGGCCAGCGCCACCGCCTGCGCGCCCATGGCGGCGCGGGTCTGCGGGTCGAGGAACGGGCTCGGCGCCTCCTCGATCACCTTCTGGTGACGGCGCTGGATCGAGCATTCGCGCTCGCCCAGGTGGATCACGTTGCCGTGGCCATCGGCCAGCACCTGGATCTCGATGTGCCGCGGCTCCTCGATGAACTTCTCGACGAACACCCGGTCGTCGCCGAAAGCGGTCTGCGCCTCGTTGCGCGCCGAGCGAAAACCCTCCTCGACCTCGTCCGCGTGGCGCGCGATCCGCATGCCTTTGCCGCCGCCACCGGCCGACGCCTTGAGCATGACCGGAAAGCCGATCGCCTTGGCGGCCTTGAGCGCGTCGGCCGGCGACTTGATCGCGCCGGGCGTGCCCGGGATGGTGTTGACCTTGGCCTTCTTGGCGAGCTTCTTGGACTGGATCTTGTCGCCCATGACGGCGATCGCCTCGGCGCCCGGCCCGATGAAGGCGACGCCCGCGGCGTCGAGCGCCTCGGCGAAGGTCTGGTTCTCGGAGAGAAAGCCGTAGCCGGGATGCACGGCCTGGGCCTTGGTCTTCTTGATCGCCTCGAGAATGCGGTCGATCACCAGATAGCTCTCGGCGGACGGCGCCGGACCGATCAGCACGGCCTGGTCGGCCATCTCGACATGCAGGGCGTCGGCGTCCGCCTCCGAATACACCGCCACCGTCTTGATCCCCATGCGCCGGGCGGTGCGGATCACGCGGCAGGCGATCTCCCCCCGGTTGGCGATCAGGATCTTCTTGAACATCGACCGCGATCCCCCTTCACGCGTCCCCGCCTTGATTGGCACCTTCCGTCTGCGCGTTGTGCGTCATTTTCGCGCGCATTTCCAGCCCGAAACGGAGCCGCTGAGTCAAGAATTTACGAGAATGTAATGCTTTAACTGACTGTTTTTCCGACACAATAATGCCTTGTGTTGTGCTTGGTCGGTGGTCTGGCGGCAGTCCCCTACGCCCTTTCTCATAGAGCGGGCATCGGCCGGGCGCGCGACCAGCCCGCAAACCGCGTGCTATCCTGCCCCCATGCCGGACGATAGGGAACCTCAGACCGATCTCGCGGGGACCGCGGACGACCACATCGGCGGCCCGTTGCTGGACACGGTTGCCGACTGGCTCATGGACCGGACGCTGGACGATTCGGACCTCGAGCAGATCTATCGGGGCTGCTGCGAACGGCTGGCGGCCGCGGGCATCCCGGTCTGGCGCGCCCATGTCGCCTACCACACGATCCATCCCCTGTTCCAGGGCATGGGACTGACCTGGGTGCGCGGGCAGGAGACCGAGTACGCGAGCTATGTGCACAGGGATGCACCCGCCGAGCGATGGCGCACCAGCCCGCTCTATTACATGATCGAGAACCGCGTCCCGCATCTGCGGCGGCGGCTGGTCGGGGAAGAGGCGCTGGTTGACTTCCCGCTGCTGGCCGAGCTGCGCGACTCGGGCGCGACCGACTATCTGGCCTTCATCGTCTCCTTCGGTTCGCTGGCCAGGGAGGACGCCAAAGGCATCGCCGGCTCCTGGGCGACGGACCGGCCCGGCGGTTTCACCGACGCGCAGATCACGGCCCTGATGCGCATCGAGCGACGACTGGCGGTCGCCTTCAAGGTCACCATCGAGCAGCAGATCACGCACAACGTGGCGGCGGCATATCTGGGCCCCGACGCCGGCGAACAGGTGCTCAACGGGGTGATCCAGCGGGGGGCCGGAGAGCATATTCACGCGGTCATCTGGTACAGCGATCTGCGCGGCTCGACCGCCATGGCGGACGCCCTGCCCGCGGACGACTACATCGCCATCCTCAATCGCTATTTCGAGGTCACCGCCGGAGCCGTCTTGGCGTCGGGCGGCGACGTGCTCGACTTCATCGGCGACGCCGTGCTGGGAATCTTCCCGATCCGCGCCGGACAGTGCTCGGAAGCGGAGGCCTGCGAGAAGGCCTTGGCCGCCGCGGGCGAGGCCCGTACGCGCCTCGCCGAGCTCAATGCCCAGCGGGCGGCGGCGGGCGAGGCGCCGCTGGATTACGGGCTGGCGCTCCATGTCGGCAGCGTGATGTACGGCAATATCGGCGTGCCCGACCGCCTCGCCTTCTCGGTCATCGGCCACACCGTCAACGAAGTGGCGCGGCTCGAGGCGCTGACCAAGACGCTGAACCGGCCGGTCTTGGCGAGCGAAGCCTTCGCCCGAAATCTGAAGGTCCCCTGGGACTCCCTGGGCGCCCACGAGCTGCCGGGCCTGAGCGCGCCCATCGAAGTGTTCGCTCCGCCGGAAGCCTGATCGGCGGCCGACTCTAGAGACGCCAGCCGTCGAACAGCCCCATGGCGTAGGCGGCGTGAATGGCGAGCGGCGCGCCCCAGCCGACCACGAACAGCACGAACCACCACGCGCCCGGCATGGCGAGATAGTTCACGAGCGCCAGGCACAGCGCGATGATCACGTAGCCCGCCAGATGCAGCCGAAAGCCGCGCATCCGCCGGGCGTGCTGGCCGTCTTTGCCCTCGGGGTTCACCGGTCCGTCCTCCGCCGCCGCCCAGGTGCCGTTCCCGATTATCGCCCTCCCGGGCCACGGGCGAAAGGTTGACCGAGATCATGGCTGTCGCCACAGGCGCCCCAATAGGCTTGGAGTCGCGGCGCAGACGTTGTTCGCGGAGGGACCGAACGGGAGACCAGTCGACAATGCCCCAGCCGAGCTACGTGCACGGAACCAGCGACACGCCGCTCCTTGGCGAGACGGTGGCCGCGGCCTTCGACCGCACCGCCGCGCGCTGGCCGGAGCGGGACGCGCTGGTGGTGCCCCACCAGGACGTGCGCTGGAGCTATGCCGAGCTCAAAGAGCGGGTCGACGCCCTGGCCGCGGGCTTTCTGGCGCTCGGCCTCGAGCCCGGCGAGCGGGTCGGCATCTGGGCGCCCAACACGTCGGAATGGGTGCTCACCCAGTTCGCCACCGCCAAGGCCGGCCTGATCCTGGTCAACATCAACCCGGCCTACCGCCTCCCGGAGCTGGACTACGCGCTCAATACGGTGGGCTGCCGCGCCCTGATCACCGCGCCCGCGCTCAAGACCAGCAACTACATCGAGATGCTGCGCACGCTGATACCCGAGATCGACACGGCCGCGCCCGGCGCGCTTCGCGCGGCCAAGCTCCCGGAGCTGCGCAGCGTGATCCGGCTCGGCCGCGAGCGTACGCCCGGGATGCTCAACTTCCATGACCTGCCCGGCCTGGCGACGGCCGCGCACGCGGCCCAGCTCGCCGCCCTGGCCGAGACGCTGCAGTTCGACGACCCCATAAACATCCAGTTCACCAGCGGCACCACCGGCACGCCCAAGGCCGCGACGCTGACCCACCACAACATCGTCAACAACGCCTACTTCGTCGGTCTGCAGATGAAGCTCACCGAGCAAGACCGGCTCTGCATCCCGGTGCCCATGTACCACTGCTTCGGCATGGTGCTGGGCACGCTCTGCTGCGTCATGCACGGCAGCGCCATGGTGTTCGCCTCGGAAGGCTTCGATCCGGGCGCCACGCTTGCGGCGGTGGAGCGGGAGCGCTGCACCGCGCTGCACGGCGTGCCCACCATGTTCATCGCCGAGCTCGACCACCCGGACTTCGCAAAGTTCGACCTCGCGAGCCTGCGCACCGGGATCATGGCCGGCGCCCCCTGCCCGGTCGAACTGATGAAGCGGGTGATGCAGGAAATGCACCTGACCGAGATCACCATCGCCTACGGCATGACCGAGACCGGGCCGGTGAGCTTCCAGACCTCGGTCGACGACCCGGTCGAGCGCCGGGTCGAAACCGTGGGCCGCGTCTTGCCCCACATCGAGATCAAGATCGTCGACGCGGACGGCCGCATCGTGCCGCGCGGCGTGGCCGGCGAGCTCCTGACCCGCGGCTACTGCGTGATGCCGCAATACTGGAACGACCCCGAGCGCACGGCGAAGGCGATCGACGCGGCGCACTGGATCGCCAGCGGCGACATCGCCGTGCTGGACGAGGCGGGCTACTGCCAGATCGTCGGCCGGCTCAAGGACATGCTGATTCGCGGCGGCGAGAACATCTACCCCCGCGAGATCGAGGAGTTGCTCTACCAGCATCCGAAAATCGAGGAGGCCGAGGTGTTCGGCGTGCCCGACCCGAAATACGGCGAAGAAGTTTGCGCCTGGATCAAGCTGCGCCACGGCGAAAGCGCGACCGAGGACGAAATCCGCGCCTTCTGCAAGGATAAGATTGCGCACTTCAAGATCCCCCGCTACATCAGGTTCGTCGAGGACTACCCGATGACCGTGACCGGAAAGGTGCAGAAATACGTCATGCGGGAAACCATGGCGGGTGAGCTTGGCCTCCCAGAGAAGAAGTCCGCCTGAGGCGGCGACACAGGGCGAAGGCGACGGCGGCGTGGCGCGGACCACGGTCGCGAGCTTTGCCATTGACCGGGTCGCCATGCTCGGCAGCGACGGCCAGATGCGCGGCGCGGCGCCGGCCTTCGCGGCGGACCCGGCCGAGCTGATCACGCTCTACCGCGCCATGGTGCTGACCCGCAGCTTCGACGCCAAGGCGGTCGCCATGCAGCGCACCGGCCGGCTCGGCACCTACGCCTCCGTCCTGGGCCAGGAGGCGGTGGGCATCGGCGCCGTGGCCGCGATGCGTCCCGAGGACATCCTGGTGCCGTCCTTTCGCGAGCATGGCGCGCAGCTTTGGCGCGGCGTCACCCTGGAAGAGCTGTTCCTTTACTGGGGCGGGGACGAGCGCGGCAGCAACTTCGCCGGGCCCCGCGACGACTTTCCGGTTGCCATCCCGGTCGCCAGCCACACGCCGCACGCGGTCGGCGCCGCGCTCGCGGTGAAGTTGCGCGGCGAGGACCGCGCCGTGGTCTGCATCATGGGTGACGGCGCCACCTCAAAAGGCGATTTCTACGAGTCCCTGAACCTGGCCGGCGTGTGGTCGGTGCCGGCGGTCTTTCTCGTGAACAACAACCAGTGGGCCATCTCGGTGCCGCGCAGCGCCCAGTCCGCGGCCGAGACCCTGGCGCAGAAGGCGGTCGCCGTGGGCATCGATGGCGTGCAGGTCGACGGCAACGACGTGATCGCCGTGCGCCAGGTCATGGCGGAGGCGCTGGCCCGGGCGCGCGCGGAGGGTCGGCCAACGCTCGTGGAAGCGGTCACCTATCGCCTCGGCGACCACACCACGGCGGACGACGCCCGCCGCTACCGGGACGACGCCGAGGTCAGCCCTCATTGGGAGAAGGAGCCGGTCGCGCGCCTGCGCACCTACCTGAGAGGCCTCGGCGCCTGGAGCAGGGCGGACGAGGAAAAGCTCCTGGAAGACTGCAGGGCCCAGGTCGACGCGGCGGCGGACGCCTTCTTGGCCACCCCGCCGCAACCGCCCGAGACGATCTTCGATCACATCTATGCGGAACTGCCGGCCGACCTGGCAGCGCAGCGGGCGGCCGCCATGGAGGGGTCGGACGATGGCTGAGATCACCCTGGTCGAAGCCGTGCGCCTGGCCCTCGCCCGGGCCATGGAGGAAGACGAGAGCGTGCTGGTGCTGGGCGAGGATGTCGGCGTCGACGGCGGCGTGTTCCGCGCCACCGACGGCCTGATCCGCCGCTTCGGCCCAGATCGAGTGCGCGACACGCCCTTGGCCGAAGCGGTCATCGCCGGCGTCTCGGTGGGGCTGGCCGTGCAGGGCTTTCGGCCGGTCGCCGAGATCCAGTTCATGGGCTTCATCTATCCGACCATGGACCAGATGGTGAACCACGCCGCCCGGTTCCGAAACCGTACCCGCGGCCGGCTCACCTGCCCGATGGTGCTGCGCGCGCCCTATGGCGGCGGCATCCACGCGCCCGAGCATCACTCGGAAAGCAACGAGGCGATGTTCGCCCACATGCCCGGGCTGCGCGTGGTGATTCCCTCCTCGCCGGCCCGCGCCTACGGGCTGATGCTGGCGGCGGTCCGCGACCCGGACCCGGTGGTGTTCCTCGAGCCCAAGCGCATCTACCGAGCGATCAAGGAAGAGGTGGCCGACGACGGCAGCGAGCAGCCGCTGGACACCTGCTTCGTGCTGCGCGAAGGCACGGACGTGACGCTGGTGACCTGGGGGGCGATGAGCGTCGAGACGCTGGCCGCCGCCGAAGCGCTGGCGGAGACCGAAATCTCCGCCGAGGTCATCGACGTGGCCACCTTGAAGCCCCTGGACATGGCGACAATCCTGGCCTCGGTCGAGAAGACCGGACGCTGCGTGATCGTGCACGAGGCCGCGCTGACCGGCGGCTTCGGCGGCGAGATCGCGGCCCGCCTCGCCGAACACGGGCTCATGTCCCTGCTCGCCCCGGTGCAGCGGGTCACCGGCCATGACATCGTGATGCCCCTGCCCCGCCTGGAAGACCAGTACATGCCCGGCACCGACCGCGTGGTCGCGGCGGCGCGCCGGGCGGTGGAGTTCGCATGACAGTCTTTACCCTGCCGGATCTCGGCGAAGGCCTGCAGGAGGCCGAGATCGTCACCTGGCACGTGGCCGAAGGCGACCATGTGGTCGCCGATCAGCCGCTCGTTTCGGTCGAGACCGAGAAGGCGGTGGTCGAGATCCCCTCGCCCCAGTCAGGCCGCGTCGCCAAGCTCATGGGCGCGCCCGGCGACGTGATCAAGACCGGCGACGCTTTGGTCGAGTTTGAGACCGAGGAGCGGGCCGACAACGGTACCGTGGTCGGCAGGATCCCGACAGCGGCGACGTCGACGCCCAAGTCCGAGGCCGAGACCACCGTGGCCGGGGCGGGGGCCAAGGCCAAGGCCGCGCCCGCCGTGCGCGCGCTGGCCCGCAAGAAGGGCGTCGACCTGACCGCCGTCGCCCCGACCGGCCCGAACAGCACGATCACCGCGGCCGACGTGGAGCGCGCGGCGGGCGCGCTCGCCCAGGCCGGGCCGCTGGAGCCGCTCAAGGGCGTGCGCCGGACCATGGCGCGCAAGATGGCGCGCGCCCATGAGGAGGTGGCGCCGACCACGGTGACGGACGAGGCGGACATCGACGGCTGGGCGGACGGCACGGACGTGACCCTACGCCTGATCCGGGCGATCGGCGCGGGCTGTGCGGCGGAGCCCGCGCTCAACGCCTGGTACGACAGCGCCACCGAGGGCCGCCGCCTGCACGCGGCGGTGCATCTCGGCCTGGCCATGGACACCCCGGAGGGGCTGTTCGTGCCGGTGCTGCACGAGGCCGACAGCCGCGACGCTGCGGCGCTCGCGGCCGAGTTCACGTCGCTCAAGGCCGCCGTCGAGGACCGCAGCATCGCCCCGCAGCAGATGTTGGGCGCGACCATCACGCTCTCCAACTTCGGCAGCATCGGCGGCCGGCACGCGGTGCTCATGGTGGTGCCGCCCCAGGTGGCGATCCTGGGCGCCGGGCGCGCCTATTCGGGGGTGGTCGCGGCCGACGGCGCGGCGGCGGTGCGCCAGCTCCTGCCGCTCTCGCTCACCTTCGACCACCGGGCCTGCACTGGCGGCGAGGCGGCGCGATTTCTGGCCGCGGTCAAGGCCGACCTGGAACGGCCGGACTAGAGCGGCGCGTCGTGGAGGACTACGCCTTCCGTTTCGCCGACGCGCTGGGCCCAGAGAAAGTCATCGAGATCTACCAGCCGACCCTGGGCCTGAAGGCGGTGCTGGTGGTGGACAACGTCGCGGCCGGCCCCGCCATCGGCGGCGTGCGCATGGCGCCGGACGTGAGCGTCGAGGAGTGCTTCCGCCTGGCCCGCGCGATGACCCTCAAGAACGCCGCCGCCGGTCTGCCCCATGGCGGCGGCAAGTCGGTGATCTTCGCCGACCCCAAGATGCCGGCGGCGGACAAGGAGCGCCTGGTCCGCGCCTTCGCCTGCGCCATCGGCGACATCCGCGATTACATCGCCGGGCCCGACATGGGCACCGACGAGCGGGCCATGGCTTGGGTCAAGGACGAGATCGGCCGCTCGGTCGGCCTGCCGCGGGAGATCGGCGGCATCCCCCTGGACGAGATCGGCGCCACCGGCTTCGGCCTCAGCCATGTGGTCGACGTCGCCCGGCGCTATTGCGACCTCGAGCTCGACGGCGCCCGGGTCGCGGTGCAGGGCTTCGGCGCCGTCGGCAGGCATGCCGCCCATTTCCTCGCCCATATGGGGGCGGTGCTGGTGGCCGCAGCCGACTCCCACGGCACCCTCATCGACCGCACCGGGATCGACGTAGCGGCGCTCATTGCGCTCAAGGCCGAGGGCAAGACGGTGACCGACTTCCCTTCGGGCGAGACGCTGGGCCCCGAGGCGGTGATCGATGTGGAGTGCGACATCTGGATCCCGGCCGCCCGGCCGGACGTGATCCGCGCCGACAATGTGGGCCGGCTCAACACCAAGCTGGTCGCCCAGGGCGCCAACATCCCGATCACCGAAGAGGCCGAACAGGCACTGCATGACCGCGGCATCCTCTCGGTGCCCGACTTCATCGCCAATGCCGGCGGGGTCATCTGTGCGGCGGTGGAGTATCACGGTGGCACCCAGACGACCGCCTTTCAAACCATCCAGGACAAGCTGCGCGAGAACGTGGCCGCGGTGCTCGAGGACGCGCGGAAGACCGGCGCCCCGCCGCGCCAGGCCGCCCTGGCGCTGGCCGAGCGCCGCGTGCGCGCGGCCATGGCGCTGAGACGGTGGGGGTGACGGGCGAACCTGAGGCGCGCGCGCAAGATCCTGGTCTTCATGGGCGCGACGGCAGGGGACGTATCCTCCCGGCGCCCTCCCTGAGCGCCGTAAGCGCGGTCGGCAGCGACGCCGTCCAACCGATATGCTGAAACTGATCGTTTCGCACACACGACGATCGGATTCCGCCGGCGTCAGACTTGACCGCTTACCGTCCCGAACCCGCCTTTCGAGTCGGCGTTCCTGAAGGGCCGCTCATGACCCTGAGCGGACATTGCAAAGCCCTGTCGTAGACACCCGGCGGCACCATTCGTAAAGTAAGAGAGTAAGCCGCTGCGTGTGTCCCTAATGGGAATACTCCCGTGGCACAAGAACCGGTCCAGCGAAGGCTTGCCGCAATCCTCGCCGCCGACATGGTGGGCTACAGCCGCCTCATTGGCGTAGACGAGGCCGGCACGATCGCGCGCCAGAAGGCTCACCGCGCCGAGCTGATCGACCCCAAGATCGCCGAGCACAGCGGTCGCGTCGTCAAGACCACCGGGGACGGTCTTCTGGTCGAGTTTGCCAGCGCCGTGGACGCCGTCCTGTGCGCCGTCGAAATACAGCGGGCCATGGGCCCGCGCGAGGCGAAAGTCCCCGAGGACCGGCGCATCGCCTACCGGGTCGGCATCAACCTGGGCGAGATCGTCATCGACGGTGAGGACATACTGGGCGACGGCGTCAACGTCGCCGCCCGTCTCGAAGGACTCGCCGAGCCCGGCGGGATTCGCATCTCCGACGTAGTCTTCAAGAACGTCAAGGGCAAGCTCGATCTGGGCTTCGCCGACCTCGGCCCCCAGAAGGTCAAGAACATCGCAGAGGCGGTGCCGACCTACAGGGTCCTCATCGATCCGGCCGATATTGGCAAGTTTGTCGCGGCCAAGCGTAGGCGTCCGACGTCGCCGCGCTGGGCCGCCGGAGCGGTTGCAGCTGTGCTGGTGCTGGCCTCCGGCGGGCTTGCGATCTGGCGACCGTGGGAGCTCGGCATGGAGCCGGCGTCCAGAGAAGAAACGGCCCTCCCGCTGCCTGACAAGCCCTCCATCGCCGTGCTGCCCTTCGACAACCTCTCGGGCGACCCGAAACAGGAGTACTTGAGCGACGGCATCACCGAGAGCCTCATCACCCGTCTCGCTCGGCAACCCGACATGTTCGTGATCGCGCGCAACTCCTCCTTCACCTACAAGGGCAAGGCGGTCAAGGTGCAGCAGATCGGCCGGGATCTGGGCGTGCGCTACGTGCTTGAGGGCAGCGTGCAGAAGGCCGGGGAGCGGATTCGTATCACCGCACAGCTCGTCGAGGCCGCTACGGGAGAACACCTGTGGGCGGACAGCTACGACCGGCAGCTTAACGACCTGTTCGCCGTGCAGGACGAGATCGCGCGCAAGGTGGCCGTCGAGCTGGCGGTGAAGCTGACCGTTGGTGAGGTGGCGCGCTCCGATGTGCAAGCCACCGATAATGTCGAGGCTTATGATCTTTGGCTGCGCGGCGTGGAAGCCTACCGGAAATTCAAGAAGGAGACGAATGTCCAGGCCGGAGAGTTGTTCGAAAAAGCGATCGCGCTTGACCCGCAGTACGCTCGAGCGATCGGCTATTTGGGCTGGGTGCGCTTGAACGAGTGGCGGTTCTGGTGGGGGGAAGATCGCGACCGGTCATTTAGGCAAGCCGAGGAGTTGGCGCGACGGGCCATTGCCATCGATGAAGACTCCATTGTTGGTCACAACTTGTTGAGCCGCATCTACAGCTTCACGCAGCGGCACGAGCCGGCCATCGCCCAGGGCCACCGCACCGTGGCCATCGAACCCAGCAGTGCCAACGGCTACGCATCGCTTGCTTGGACGATGGTCTTGGCCGGAAGGCCGGAGGATGGGCTGGTGTTTATCGGAAAGGCGCTGCGCCTCAGCCCTTATCCCCCGGTCTGGTATCGAAACGTTGAAGTCAATATCAGTTACCTGACAGGGCGGTACGAGGCGGCGATCGCGAGCGCTCGGAAGCTTCTGGACCGCACACGGGTCGGCGCTATGGCCCGCGGCACCTGGAAGCTGTCGATCGCCAGCTACGTCGAATTGGGGCGTGAGGCGGAGGCGGGCGCCGAAGCCAAAAAATATCTGGAAAATGACCCGGATTTTTCGGTTCAGGAGTTTGCCGACGTCTTGCCGAGAGCATTTGGGTACATGGATCAATCATCGCAAGACCGCTTCATCGATGCCTTGCGCACGGCGGGACTGCCTGAGTGAGTGCCTGCCTTAGGTCGGCTTCTGGCTACACCCGGACTCGATCGCGACCCGGGGCTGGTGACCGCTCAAGCCCAGTGAGCCGACATCAGGATTCATGCCGTGGAGCCAAATATTTCCTGGGACTTCCGGCAGCCCCGGCGTGACGGATCACTTTTGCATCCGCAATGATGGGCGTCTGACACGGTCCCCTGGATAATCCGACGCTGAGAAATGCGCCCGACCCGGCCGCAGACGCGTGACTGATCTCGCTCGGTCGTTCTCCGCGGTCGCGCCGAACGCGTTATTGCAGCGCCATCGGCACGGGCTTGCGCCTGAGCCCGGACAGCGCGTTCCCGGCGAGCGCCAGCAGCAGAATCGCGCCGCCGACCAAGGTGTAGAGGCTCACCGTCTCGGCCATGAAGATCCAGACCCAGAGCGGGCCGAGCACGACCTCGGTCATCGACAGGAGCGCGAGCTCGCTCGCGGGCACGACCTTGGACCCCGCGGTGTAGAGAACCAGGCCCGCGCCCACCTGAAAGACGCCCAGGCCCAGGGCGATGGCGATGTCGCCCGCGGGCAAAACCAAGGGCAGGCCGGTGGCGGCGCAGACCGTGCCGGCGACGACGATCGCGAACACGCCGCCCAAAAAGACCGCGGGCGTCATGTCCTCGGCCCGCTTCCAGCGCAGCGCAATCGTGAAGACGGCGAAACCGAGGGCCGACAGGAGCGCCGCCGCGTTCCCGGCCCAGCGTCCGAGCGCCAGCCCGCCCGCCACCATGATCGCGACGCCGACCAGCGCCGCGGCCATCGCGATCCAGGTCGCCTTGCGCACGGACTCCCGCAGCATCAGGATCCCCAGCACCGCGGCCATGAAGGGCGCCGCGGCGAACAGGAACATGGCGTTGGCGACCGTCGTCGTCTGGATCGCGAAGATGCCGCCCGAGAAGGCGACCACCAGCGCGCCGCCGCCGATCACGCCCGAAAGCCCCGCGGCCTTCACGGCGCGCACGGGATTGCCGTTGCGCAGTGTGATGACCAGCAGCAGGAAGGGCGCGAGCGCGAGCGAGCGGTAGAACAGGATCTGCCAGACGGTCGCGACCTCGATGAGGCGAATGCCGACGCCCATGAGCGACCAGCAGGTGCCCGCCGCCAAAACCAGGAGCACGCCGCGCCGATACGCGATCCGGCGGTCCTGTGTCTGTTCGGCGACGCTCATGCTGTCCGATCCGTCTCGATGCCCACCTGCCCGGCAAAGCTAAATCGAACGGGGGCGTCGCGAAATCAATTGTTTCGTGGTTTGACGGAAACGACGAATGCACGGCTCGAGCAGGCCGGCCCTCAACAGGCCCTCTCGGTGGGGATAAGCGCCGGGTCCCGGTTTCAGGCTGCCTGTCGCTTCCCGTCGGTGCCGTCGGTCTTGTCTGATCCCGTCAAGACCTCCAGCAGCGCGGAGATCTTCGGCGACATCGCGCCCTTGCGCCAGATCAGGACGGTCTCGGCCCGGTTCCGGTCGGACGGCAGGGGGTGGACGCTGAGCCGCTCATGCGCGGGGAAAATGTTGAGGACGCTGTTCGGCAGCAGGGTGATGCCCATGCCCACCAGGACACAGCCGAGCAGAGCCTGATAGGACGTCATCTCGATCGTGCGCTCGGGGATCTGGCCGCGGTCCCGGTACCATTCCTCGAGCCATCGGCGATGAGGACAGCCGACCTCGAAGGCGACCATGCTCGGCGGGGTCTCGTCCTGCCCGTCGATCGGCGGGTGATCCGCCGCCGCCACGATCACCAGCTTCTCTTCGAAGACCACCGCCTTGTCGAAGGGGCCATCCGGGATCGGCCCGGCCACCAGGGCGGCATCGATCTCGCCGGCTAGGATGCCGGTCGCCAACTGCACCGGATTCCCGGTGCGCAGCTCCACCGTGACCTCGGGGAAGCGCCGGTAGTACTCGCTTAAGGGACCCGGCAGCCGCACCGCCGCCGTGCTCTCCATGGAGCCCAAACGCAAGACACCGCGCGGCCGCGGATCCTGCACCGCCTCCCGGGCCTCGTCGGCGAGCGAGAGCATGCGGTCGGCATAGTCGACCAGGATCTGGCCCGCCGGCGCCAGGTGCAGCCGCTTGCCCTCCCGAATGAACAGCGGAACGCCGAGATCCTCCTCGAGCTGGCGGACCCGGGTGGTGACGTTCGACTGGACGCGATGCAGCCGCTGGGCCGCCCGGGTGACGCCGCCCTCTTCGACCACCGCCCGAAAGATCCGCAGATCGGACAAATCCATTCATCTCTCCAAGAGAACTAAATGATCATAATTATTCATTTTACGTGATCTACTCGAATTGGTAAAGCGTCTTCATCCCAGGCGCTGCGACGAATGCCGCATCGCCTCACGGATGGAGGCTCGCATGTCAAACCACGGACCGGAATTCCACACCATCGACACCGGCGCCCTCACGACGGCGCAATGGAGCGCCCTGATGCAGCGCGGCATCCGACAGGCCCATATCGAGCGCAGCCGGGCCGCACAGGAACTGGCTCAATTGCCGGTCATGCGCTTCGACCGATCGGCCCGGCGCCAAGCGCCGACCGTGTTGCCCGACCAGGTCGCGCCCGCGACTCCGGAGCACCTGGAGGCCGCCTTTGCGCTGCCCATAACCGTGCTGCTCTCCATGCAAGTCGACGCGCTACGCCGTGGAACCCACACCCAGTACCTCGGAGTGATCTGAAATGACCCCAGCGCAGAAGCAACTTCTCAGAGACACCTGGCAGCAGGTGGCGCCGATCGCCGACACGGCGGCGGAGCTGTTCTACAACCGGCTGTTCGAGATCGACCCGTCCACACGCCCTTTGTTCAAGGGCGTAGACATGCAGACGCAGGGCGGCAAGCTCATGAAGGCGATCACCGGCGTGATCCAGGGGCTCGACCATCTCGAGATGCTGGTGCCGACGATCGAGGACCTGGGCCGCCGCCATGTGGGCTACGGTGTCCGCGAGCGCCACTACGACTCGGTGGGCGCGGCCCTACTCTGGACCCTCGAGCAGGGTTTGGGCCCGGCCTGGACCCCCGAGGTCAAGGCGACCTGGGCCGAGGCGTACGGGGTGATCTCGGGCATCATGCGCGAAGCCGCGCGCCAGGTGACCCCCGCAGAGCGCTCGAGCGAACTGGTCGCCTAGCCAATGCGCGGGCGCGCCGCGCCCTCGGCGGCGCGGCGCCCCGCCCCCTCAGACCGGCATGCTCGCAGGCCACGCGGCAGCTAAGCAGCTTTGCGCAGAGCGGCAGCGGATTGCGCCGACGTCTCCGTAACGCGGCCTTGGGCGGGCTGTGCGGACACTGGCGCGGCCGGCGCGCCGGTGTCTTCGTGCGTTCTCGGCCAAAGACCGGTCATGCGCCTCACCTGCCGCTTGAGACGCGCGATCAGGACATAGGCCTGGCGGCTCCGGGCGATCCGGCCTCGCTCCAGATAATAGGCGTTGTCGATGGATCCGTTTCCGCAGCGACGGATCTGTGCGACGTGCTCGAATGTCATGGCTGCCTCCTCTCCGGATCAGCGGTTCGACACGTCTCGATCGTGCGCCCATGCCATGTAACATGCTTGACGGAGACCTTTAGAAACCCTTGTGGTTTTGTGGTCTTTCGGCCCCTGCCGCGACGACGGGATTGGGACGTCCCCCGTTCGCGGATAGACTTGGAGCATGAAGTACCGGTTCGGACAGTGCGAAATCGACGTCGAGCGGCATCAGCTCCTGGCCGGCGGCGTGCCTCAGGCCGTCGAGCCGCAGGTGTTCGATCTCCTGCTGCACTTCGTCCGGAACAAAGATCGCCTGATCTCGCGCGACGAGCTGATCGAGGCCGTCTGGGGCGGCCGCATCGTCTCCGACGCCGCGGTGAGCGCGCGCATCAACGCCGCCCGGCGCGCAATCGGCGACGACGGCACGCGCCAGCTGCTGATCAAGACGGTGCCCCGGCGCGGCTTCCGCTTCGTTGCCGACTTGCATGTCTCGGACGGCGCGGGCGATCCGCACTACGAAGACGGGCAGTCAACACATGCCGGGATCGGCGCGCGAAGTCCCGCGGACAAGCCATCGATCGCCGTGCTGCCCTTCTCGGACCTCTCTGAGGCCGACGATCGGGAGCATTTCGCCAAGGGCCTGACCGACGACATCACGACCGCGTTGTCCATGCTGTCCGACATGTTCGTCATCGACAGCGGGTCGGCGCTCGCTGTGCAGCGTCACGCGGACAATCTGGAAGGCATCGCCGAAGCCTTGAACGTTCGTCATCTGCTGCGCGGCACGATCCGCCGGGGCGGGAAACGGTTGCGCATCACGGCCCAGCTGATCGACGCCGAGAGCGGCGGCCATGCCTGGGCGGACCGCTACGACCGCGATGTGACGGACATCTTCGACTTACAGGACGAGATCACCGACAACATCGTAACCGCATTGCAGGTGGAGTTGACCGAGGGCGATCAGGCCAGACTGCGCCGGCGCCAGACCTCCAATATCGTCGCGTGGGAAGACATGGTGCGGGGCCAGGACCATCTGCGGCGCTTCACCCTGGAAGAGAACGTCCTGGCGCGCGAGCTGTTCGAGCAGGCGATCGGCCAGGATCCGGATTTCGGCGCCGCGTGGAGCTTGCTCGCCATGACATATCTGGTGGATGCCCGTCTGGGCTGGGGCAGTCCGCCGGACGTCTCGCTGGAAAAGGGGTCGGCGCTCGCCGAGCGGGCCTTGTCGATCGACCCCGAGCTGCCGGACGCCCTGGCGATTGCCGGCGGGATCCGGCTGTTCCAGCGGCGCTACGACGAAGCAGAGGCGGCCTGCCGGCGCGCCGTCGAAGTCGGCCCCAGCGTCGCCGACAATCACGTCTGGCTGGCGTCCGCTCTCAATTACACGGGGCGCGCCGAGGAGGCGCTTAGGCTCATCGAGAAGGCCACCCGGCTGAGCCCGTACTATCCGGCCTGGTATCTCGGGATTTCGGGCGTGAGCTACCGCGTCCTGGGGCGCTTCGAGGAGGCGATCGAGGCCGACGAGAAACGCCTGGAGAGAAGTCCGGACAACCCGGTGTCGGATTTCAGGCTGGCGGCGGTCTATGCGGAGCGCGGCCAGATCGAGCGCGCGCGCGAGCATATCGCGGCCCTGCTCGTCAAGAACCCCAAGGCCTCGATCCGACAGGTCCGGGTCAGCGAGCCCTATCGGGACGAGGCCGAGATGGAGCGGTATCTCGGCTATCTGCGGCAGGCAGGCATGCCAGAATGAGCGGGACCGCGCCGTTGCTGGCGCGGCCCACTCGGCCCCATCTCGCAGCCAGAGTTAGACCAACTTGCCGCCGTCGATGTCGATCGCTGCGCCAGTGATGTAGGACGCCTCGTCGCTCGCCAGAAATCCTGCAAGGTTGGCGATCTCTTCCGGCTTGGCACTGCGGCCGAGTGCGGTCAAAGGGTGCAGGTCCTCCGTCAAGTCGGGGTCGGCCGTGTCTGGACCGGTATCCACTAGGCCGGGCTGGATCACGTTCACCAGGATATTGCGGGGGCCGAGATCCCGCGCCCAGCCCCGCACAATGCCGGCGACTGCAGCCTTTATCGTGCCGCAGACCTGCCCGGCCGGCGTTGTCATGGTATGGTCGCTGACGCTGCCGATAACGATGATACGGCCGCCGTCGCGAATATGGTCGGCCGCGGCGCGGGAGCCATCAGGCCCGCCGTCGACGGTGGACGGCCGGCACGTCGTGGAGTAGGTGTTCTCGGACAGGGGCGTAAAGTTGCTGACGCCCGCGTTGTGAACCAGGATGTCTAGTCCGCCGAGCCGCTCCGCCGCCCGCCGCGCCGCGTCCGCGGCTATCGCCGGCTCGGCGGCATTCGCCCGGATCGCGAACGAGCGCGCGCCCAAGGCCTCAATTTCGGCGACCACAGCGTCGGCTGCCAGTTTCTTCCCGCTATATGTGATGGCGACATCCGCGCCGTCGGCGGCCAAGCGCTTGGCCGTCGCCGCCCCGATGCCGTGCGAACCGCCGGTGACAAGCGCAGCCTTGCCAGACAATCGTTTGGTCACAATCGGTCTCCACGCATTTCGGCAATCGATGCGGGCCAGTGGAGACCGTCAGCCGCGGTCTCGAAAGCCCCGCCACTCCCGTGAAATAAGCGTCGCGGTGAGGAGATCAATATCAAGCGGAGGGGGCAGGCTTGCCTGCAGCAGGCCGGCTTGCCGGAATGAGCGGGACCGCGCCAGCGCCGCCGCAGTTCCGCACGGCCGAAGTCAGATGGCCAAGCCGCCGTCGATGTCGATGGCCGCGCCGGTGATATAGGAGGCCTGGTCGCTCGCCAGGAAGGCCGCGAGATTGGCGATCTCCTCGGGTCTGGCGTAACGGCCGAGCGCCGTCAGGGGGCGCAGGACATTCGCGAAGTCGCCGTCGGCCGGGTTCAGATCGGTATCGACGGGGCCGGGTTGAATGACATTCACCAGGATGTTACGGGGGCCGAGATCCCGGGCCCAGCCGCGTACCAAGCCCGCCACCGCCGCTTTGGTCGCGCCGTAGACCGCCCCGCCCGGGGTCGGCATGGTGTGGGCGTTGACGCTGCCGATCACGATGATGCGGCCGCCGTCGCGGATATGATCGGCGGCGGCGCGGGTGCCGGCGAACACGCCGTCCACGTTGACGGCGAACTGCCGCCGGTAATTGGCGAAGTCGTCCTCGGGCAGGGGCGCGAAATTGGCGACGCCCGCGTTGTGCACCAGGATGTCCAGCCCGCCGAAGCGCTCCGCCGCCTGATGAATCGCGTCGGCGGCGGCGTCCGGCTCGGCGGCATCGGCCTGCAGCGCGAAGGACCGCACGCCCAAGGCCTCGAGCGCGCCGACGGTCGTGTCCGCCGCGTCCTTGTTTCCGGCATAGGTGATGGCGACATCCGCGCCGTCGGCCGCCAGGCGTTTGGCGATCGCCGCGCCGATGCCGCGTGAGCCGCCGGTGACGAGGGCGGCCTTACCAGACAATGGTTTGGTCATGAGGGATCTCCATAGATGTAGGGGGGCCGGCGCGGGCCACCTGCCCCCGCTCCGACGGTCTTGCAACTCGCGGTGACATAGGTCCCTCAGCCGGGAGATCAACAGCCTTGAGGGACGGACGGCGTCCATCGACGATCCGCAGGCGGCCCAGGGGCGGGCCGCTTCCGCGACAAATCCCGTTTAGCGGATCACGTGCACCGAACAGCCGGCGCTGCGCACCACATTCGATGCGGTCGAGCCCAGAAGAAAATGCTCCACACCCGGCTCATGTGAATAGATGACGATGCAATCGATGTCGTTTTTCTCGACATAGTCGAGGATCATGGTGCTGGGATGGCCCTCGACCACAACGAGTTTCGTGCCCTCCCTGCCGGCACGTGCCACTTCGGCAAGGTCCGACCCCAACTGTTCCTTGGCGGATTTGATCACATCAGCGGGAATCTGTGCGGAGACATAGCGGGGTATCTTCTCCCTCACATGGAAGAGCGTGATTTCGGCGTCGGGGTCGGCAATGGCCTCGGCGACCTTGAGCGCGGCACCGACCTTGTCGTGATCCAGGACGATGGGAACAAGCACGCGATGATACATGGATGGCTCCTCCTTACCCGCACGTCCGCGCGATCAGACGTGCCAGCGTGACGCGTGTGCCTCTAGAGGGCACGGCGCGCGCCTTTGGGGGACGCCTGCCCCCGCTGCGAGGGTCTTCTCACACCCCGGAATTAGGCTCCTGAAACGCTAGATCAACAGCCGTGAGGGACGGTTGTCCCCCGCCCCTACAATGGGATGTTGCCGTGCTTCTTCCAGGGGTTCTCGAGCTGTTTGTCCTTGAGCATGGAGAGCGCCCGGTTGATCCGCATGCGCGTGTTGTGCGGCAGGATCACGTCGTCGATGAAGCCCCGGTGGCCGACCGCGAAGGGATTGGCGAACTTCTTCCGGTACTCCTCGGTGCGCCGCTCGATCTTGGCCGTGTCGTCGCGATCCTGGCGGAAGATGATCTCGACCGCGCCCTTCGGGCCCATGACCGCGATCTCGGCCGACGGCCAGGCATAGTTCACGTCGCCTCGCAGATGCTTGGACGACATGACGTCATAGGCCCCGCCATAGGCCTTGCGGGTGATCAGCGTGACCTTGGGCACGGTCGCCTCGGCGAAGGCGAACAACAGCTTGGCGCCGTGCTTGATGATGCCGCCATATTCCTGCGCCGTGCCTGGCAGAAAGCCGGGCACGTCGACGAAGGTCACGATCGGGATGTTGAAGCAATCGCAGAAGCGCACGAAGCGCGCCGCCTTGATCGAGGACGCGATATCGAGACAGCCGGCCAGCACCAAGGGCTGGTTGGCGACGAAGCCCACCGTCGAGCCGGCCATGCGGCCGAAACCGGTGATGATGTTGCCGGCATAGTCGGGCTGGGTTTCGAAGAAGTCGCCCTCGTCCACCACCTTGGTGATCAGCTCCTTCATGTCGTAGGACTTGGCCGGGTCGGCAGGCACCAGACTGTCGAGTGACATCTCGACCCGCTCCGCGGGATCGCTGGTCGGCTTGACCGGCGGCTTCTCCCTGTTGGAGGCCGGCAGCAGATCGATGAACCGGCGCAACTCCAAGAGCGCGGCCACGTCGTTCTCGAAGGCCAGATCGGCCACGCCCGACTTGGTCGAATGGGTGACCGCGCCGCCAAGCTCCTCATGGGTGACCTCCTCGTGGGTGACGGTCTTCACCACCTCGGGGCCGGTGACGAACATGTAGGAGCTGTCCTTGACCATGAAGATGAAGTCCGTCATGGCCGGCGAATAGACCGCGCCGCCGGCGCAGGGCCCCATGATCAGGGAGATCTGCGGCACCACGCCCGAGGCCAGCACGTTGCGCTGGAAGACCTCGGCATAGCCGGCCAGTGAGTCGACGCCTTCCTGGATGCGCGCGCCGCCGGAATCGTTCAGCCCGACCACCGGCGCGCCCACCTTGATCGCCTGGTCCATGATCTTGCAAATCTTGGCCGCGTGGGATTCCGAGAGCGAGCCGCCGAACACGGTGAAGTCCTGGCTGAACACGAAGACCAGCCGGCCGTTCACCATACCCCAGCCCGTGACCACGCCGTCGCCCGGGATCGACTGCTTCTCCATGCCGAAATCCCGGCAGCGGTGCTCGACGAACATGTCGTATTCCTCGAACGACCCTTCGTCGAGCAACAGCTCGATGCGCTCCCGCGCGGTCAGCCTGCCCTTGCCATGCTGGGTATCGATCCGGCGCTGGCCGCCGCCGAGCCGAGCGGCCTGGCGCTTTCTCTCGAGTTCTTTGACGATGTCCTGCATGCGACGCCCCCGTGCCCGGTTCATTCCCGTTTGCAGATAGCACGGGGCGCGGACACGTGCCAAGGAGCGTGGGTTTCCGGCGCCGACGCGGGCGGGCGGAGATTCCCTCTTTACAGGCCCCGCGTGATGAGCAATACTTAACCAAATGGTTAAGTATCAAG
Organism: Alphaproteobacteria bacterium; assembly: GCA_030066595.1. Classification (GTDB taxonomy): domain Bacteria; phylum Pseudomonadota; class Alphaproteobacteria; order JAJFFI01; family JAJFFI01; genus JASJBI01. Next base: position 29,342 of record JASJBI010000012.1, read on the forward strand.
ACGACCCGCTCAGCAGCACGTTCGCCGCGTTGGCCGACCCGACCCGGCGCGCCATCCTGGCGCGCCTGGCGCTGGGGGACGCCACCGTGAGCGAGCTGGCCGCGCCGTTCGAGATGTCCCTGCCCGCGGTCTCCAAACATCTTGGCGTGCTGGAAGACGCCGGCCTCCTGTCACGGGAAAAGGCCGGACGCGTGCGGCGCTGCAATCTCGAGGCCGCGCCGATCAAGCAGGTGGCGGACTGGGTCTCGCACTACCGGCGCTTCTGGGAAGCGCAACTCGACTCGCTCGCGCGCTATCTGGACGAGACCGCGGGCGCGGACCGTCAGCAACAGGAGGAGGAGAACCATGGCCGAGGCCGTGACGACGATTGATGAGGCGTCCGACATACCGGCGCTGCGGATCACCCGACAAATGGCGGCGCCGCGCGAGGCGGTCTTTGCCGCGCTGACCAAGCCCGAGGCGCTCATGAAATGGTTCGGACCCGACGGCGCCACCACCAAAGTGGCCGACGTCGATCTTCGCCCCGGCGGACGATATCGCTTCGAGATGCACGGCAGCGAAGGCGGGATTCACAGCGTTGGCGGCGTCTATCGCGAGATCGATCCGCCGGCGCGGCTGGTCTTTACCTGGGTGTGGGAGCAGACCCATCTCGACCTGGTCGGTAGGGAGACCCTGGTCACGATAGAGCTGGTGCAACGCGAGAGCGGTACCGAGCTGACCCTGATCCACGAGGGCCTGCGGGACGCCGAGCACCGCGAGCAGCATGGCTGGGGCTGGAACAGCGGCTTCGACTGCCTGGACACGTATCTCGCCGCGGCCTGATCCCGTCGCTGTTGCTGAAGAAGACAAGCCCCGCCGGCACGGATCCGGCGGGGCACCGAGACACGACCGGTCGCGCGACCAGCGTGCACAGGAGGAGCAATGGCACCGAAACTGGAAGTCTATTGGTTCAGCGGCAGCGGCACCTGCTGGCGCGTGCTGCTGACCCTCGAGCTCAAGGGACTGCCGTACAGGTCCCGGCTGCTGCAGGTCTCGAAGGGGGAGCTCAAGTCGCCCGAATTCCTGGACATCAACCCGCGCGGTCAGGTGCCGGCGCTGCGCAACGGCGATTACGCGCTGTCGGAGTCCCTGGCCATCATGGCCTATCTCGATGCCATGGCGCCCGAGCCGCCGCTGTTCGGCCGCTCCGCCGAGGAGACCGGGCACATCTGGCGGACGGTCCTGGACTTCGAATTCCAGGTCATGCCCGTGATGCTGCGCGTCATCCTGCCGATCTTTCTCGGGCAGATCGAAGAGAAGGCGGCCGACGTCAGAGCTGCCGCAACCGAGCTGACCCCGGAGCTGGTCCGCCTGGACGCCAGCCTGGCCGGCCGGGCCTGGCTGGTCGGCGACGGAGTCAGCGCCGCCGATATCGCCATCTATCCCCTGGTCGAGGCGCTGCTGCGTGCCGCGGCAAAGCCTGAGGCGGCCCCGCTGGCGCTCGACCTGCTGCCGTTTGTCGAGACCTTTCCGGCGCTCGAGGCCTGGCGCGCGCGGATCGCAGGCCTGCCCGGCTACGACAACGCCTATCCGCCCCATTGGCGGGAGGCGGCGTGACACCCACAGACAATCAGTGGAGGAGGATATCCCGATGAGCCAGACCATCACCGGCGGCTGCCGCTGCGGCGCGATCCGCTACGAGACGGAGGCTGAGCCGGTCATGACCCTGAACTGCTATTGCAAGGACTGTCAGAAGGCCAGCGGCACGGCCGGTTCGGCCGCCTTCGTCGTGCCGCGAGAGGCGGTCAAGGTCGATGGCGAACCCAAGTTCCATGCGGTCGTGGCCGACAGCGGACAAGAGGTGCACCGGGGTTTCTGCCCGGAATGCGGCTCACCCCTGTTCGGCAAGCCAGACATGGCGCCCGCGCTCATGGCCGTCTGCGCCGGCAGCCTGGACGATCCGGGTTGGTTCAAGCCGGGCGTGAGCGTCTACACCTGCCGCGCGCACGACTGGTCGCGCGTTCCCAATGACATCCCCAGCTTCGAGAAGTTGCCGGACCAGATTCCGGAGGTCTGAACGATCGGACGGCCGTGCGGTCAGGACGCTGCGGCCAACAGCTCCAAAAAGCGCTTCGCCGCGGCGATGTCGTGGCGAATGCGCTCGCGTCTGGTCTCGGCCTCCGGGTCGCGGCCCCAGCGTTCGATCTGAAAGGTCTCGTCGAGCTGGGAGACCGACCAGGCTTCCGCCGCATCGAGCCGGCCGGCGGCAAGCGCCAGGGCCACGACCAGGGAGCCCGAGGCCGTGGTGGCGAGATGCAGGGCGGCCAGCGCCAGATCGTCAAAGGCCGCGACCGCCGCCTCACAGGCGACCAGCGCCTCGGCGGGTTGCGCCGCGGGCATCACCCCTGTCGTGACCTGGAGTTCGGCACCGATCTGCGCCGCCGCCCAGTCGAGCAGCGGCTGCCATTCGGCGTCCTGCCGGGCCACCAGCTCGGGCGGCGCCTCGGCCCGATGGCAGAGAAGATCGCTGCGGGCGTAGGCGGCGATCTCGGCGACCACCGCGCCGCGCCGGTCCGGAACGCGGTCGATCCCGGTCGCCGCCAGCTGCATGAGCATCATGGTGGCGGGCCGCACCTTCTCCTCCTGCGCCGCCCATTCCGCGGCAATGGCCTCGGCCAGCGGGCGCGTGGGCAGGCACAGCTCCGCCTTGGCCGGCGTCCGCACCGGGCGCCCGTCCAGCGTGACCGTGAAGCCGTCGCCCGCTTCGGCGACCGTCGCCTGTTCGTAGAAGCGCTTAATCGAACAGCCCCTTGATCTTGTCGACGATGCCCTTGTCCGGTGTCTTGCGGCGGCCCTTGGGCTCGCCCGTCCCGGCTCCCTCCTGGGGCGCCGCGCCCGCCTGCACGGCAACAGCGCGGGCCCTGGGGCAGGGATCGGCCCGCTTGCCGGGAGCGCGGCTCACGCCGACCTTGGAGCCGACCCAGCGCGCCGCATCCGCGGCGCTCCCCAGCGCCGACTTGGCCGCGCCGGTGACCGCCGCGCCGCCCGCCGGCGCAAAGGTCGGATCGGCCAGCCGGCCCTTGGCCCGGATCGGGACCAGGGCGGCGACGCTGAGCACGCTGAGGTCCTTGGTGCTCGGCTCGAACAGAACATCCAGCGTCTCCCGGCGCAGGTTGATCACCCCCTCCCCCACCACCGTCGCCCGGCTGCTGTCGATCACGATGACCTTGCTGCGGCCGATTCCGTCGCGAATGTCGAAGCGCATGACCGCACAGCGCAACCGGGTCGGGGCCCGCGGCGGTGCCCAGGGCTTGATCGCATCGACCACGTCCGCAGACAGGAAATCGAAGAAGGTGCTGCGCACCTGACCTTCCCTGGACAGCAGCGTCGCGAACCCGTTCGCAGACGCCATGACCTCGGCGACGGACCGGCCCGTTCCGCTGAGCTTCAGCTCGGCGTCCAGCGCGCCGGTGAGGGTGTCGTCGCCCGTCATCTCCCGCACGATTAGACCGAGATCGGCGCCGCGCAGCCGCAGATGCGCCTGCAGGCGCGCGGTCTCGCCGCCTGTGAGCGTCGCTGTCAGGACGATCGGAGCCCCGCCGACTTGGGCCTGCATCGGCTCCAGCCGCAGCGTCCCCTGCTTGACGGTGGCGCGGGCGGTCACGTCCTCGATCGCCAGGTTGGTCAGGCCGACGAAGGTGCCAAGCGTCAAGCCGACTTCCGCATCGAGGCCCTGCAGCGCGGCCAAGGCAAAGGGCTCCTGCGCGAACACGCGGCCCGACTGCTGGTCCTCGTAGCTGTCGACGAACTCGCGCAGATCGAACCGGTCCGCCGCCAGCTCCAGTCGCAGCCGCACGGGCGAGGCGAGGAGCGCGACAGAGCCCTGGCCGGTCATTCGCGTGGCGCCGATCTCGGCCGCGATATCGACCGGCCACGGCTCGTCTGCCGCCGCCAGCGTGGCCAACGTGCCGAGCACGGCATCGAGCTTGATCGCCTTGCCGTCGAAGGCGCCCCGAGCCGCCAGACGAAGCCGCTCGTCGTCGCCCGTGCTGTGCAAGCGGATCTCCGCGATCTCGGCCTGGCGGACACGCCCGGTGGCGCCGTCCCGGTAGGTCAGCCTGGCGCGCTCGATGCGAGCCCGCTCCACGGTCGGGATCTCGACGTCGTCCTCGGAGGCCGGCTTGTCCTCGGTCCAGTCCGGTCCGAGCAGCCAGTTGCCCACGCCGCTGGCGTTGGTCTCGAGCAGAATGTCCGGCTCGACCAGCACGACCTGGTTGATCACCAGATCGCCGCCGAGCAGCGCCAAGAGCGAGATCTCCGCCTCGATCCGCGTGGCCGTCGCCATCTCCGGTCGGCTGCCCCAGGAGACGTTGGCGAACCGCACGTCGCCCGCGACCAGCGCCGGGCTCAGGCTGAAGACGCGCAGGCCGAAGCGCCCCGCGATGTCGAGCTTGCGGCCGGTCGCCGCCTCCACCTGGCCCGCCAGCAGGTCGCGATAGCGCTCGACATCGGTCAGCGCGAGCACAGCGGCGAGCCCCGCGACGATCGCCACCGGGACAAGGGCCAGCGAGATAAGAACCTTCTTCGTGGACATAGGCGACTCAAAGGCCGAGCCGGGTCAGCATCGTCGGCAACTCGTCGAAATGATCGAGGATGGTGTGGGCGCCCGCGGCCTCCAGCTCGCCCTGGTCGTGATATCCCCAGCTCACCCCGATGGCCGTAACGCCGGCATTTCGCGCCATCAGTATATCGAAGGACGTGTCGCCGATCATGACCGTGTTTTCGGGCTCGGCGCCGGTTTCGCGCATCGCCCGGTAGACCATCTCCGGATTGGGCTTGCCCGGGGCCAGATCGCTGGTTTGCAACGTCACGAAACGGCCTTCGAGGCCATGGTGCTGCAGGGTGAGATCGAGGCCCATGCGGCCCTTGCCCGTGGCAATCCCGAGCAGCGCACCGGCGGCCTCCAGGGAGTCGAGCACCTCCCGCGCGCCCGGAAAAAGGGGTTCGTGGAAGTCCGGGTGTGCGCGGGCCGTGCGGAAGGCCGCCTTGTAGCCCTCGGCCAGGCGGACATGCTGCTCCGCCGACGCGTCGGGCGAAAGCTGCGCGATGGCGTCGACTAGGGGCAGGCCGACGACCCGGCGCACCTCGCCCGCCGCGGGCGGATCGTCCCGGCCGGCCGTCGCCCAGGCCTGGCTCATGCAGGCGACGATGACATGCTGGGAATCCACCAGCGTGCCGTCGCAATCGAAGATCACCAAGCGGAGAGACAGACCCGCCCCCGTGTTGCAAGCTGTGATGAGAACGCTCCCTGGCAACAAAGATGGGCCACGCGCCCGGGCGTCACAAGAGGCTTGCTTGGGCGCAGGGCCGGACCGGATGCGCCCTAATCATCGGTTGCCTCGGCAGGGCCCGGTGGACATCCGGTGCAAAGCTGACATTTAAATGAGAGGGAATCCGAAAAAGGGCATTGAAGGCCCATGGCGGGCCAATCCGGACTTATATAGGCGGCCAGCGAGAGAGGATTTGCCATGTTCGGCAGCTGGGCCAAGAAGCGGTTTGTTGCGACCTGGGCGATCGTGCTGATCCTCACGATCGGGGCTGCCCCGGCCCCTGCCCTCGCCGCGCCCGATCCCGACCGGGCCATGCGCTTCGTCCGCACCGGGCTCGACGAAGTCATCTCGATTCTCTCCGAGGAAAGTGTCCCCGAAGCGGAGCGGGTCGAAAGACTGCACGCGCTGTTGCTGCGCACCTTCGACATCCCGACGGTCGGCAAGTTCGCCCTCGGCGTTCATCGGCGCGGCATCGACCAGGCGAAGCTGACGATCTACCTGCAGGCCTTCGAAGATCACGTGGTGGAGGCGTACATCAAGCGGCTGGTCCGCCTGGTGGAACCCGAGCTGGCGCGCTCGGCCAAGGATTTCATCCACGTAATCGGCACGCAACCCGCCGGAAAGACCGACATCTTCGTCCGCATGAGCTTCGACCGGACCGGGAAGGATCCGGTGGAGGTGTTCTGGCGCGTCCGGGAGCGACGCGGGCGGCTGCAGATCATCGACGTCAATTTCCTCGGCATCAGCCTGGCCATGACCTACCGGCAGGAATTCGCCTCCGTGATCAGCCGGCGCGGCAACGGCGTCGACGGGTTGATCTCCGCGCTCAAAGAGCATGCCACCGAGATAAATCTGGGCGGCGAGTAGAGCCAGCACACCCGCGCCGCGGAGCCGCAGGACGCGATCGGGCAATCCGCAGAGCATTCCAGAACGGCCGGCGCGCTTTCCGGTCAAATATCGCCGCGCCTCAGTGTTGGTCCATCCGCATATCCCCGAGCTTCCGGGGTCGGCGTCACGCTGGCGCGGTTGTCGTACATCAAGGCGGCCAGGCCCGCATGGGCCTAGTACGACGGCTATATGGACGAGATCGAACTGTTCAAGCGGGTGGGGCTCGCGCTCGCCATCGGTCTCCTGTTCGGGATCGAGCGCGGCTGGCACAGCCGGAAGGAGCATGGCGGGCTGCGCATCGCCGGCGTGCGCACCTTCGCGCTCATGGGACTGCTCGGCGGCGTGCTCGGCGCGCTGTCCCTCGAGATCGGCGATCTCCTGCTGGCGCTTGCCTTCGTGGCCTTCGCCACCCTGGTGATCACCGCCCATGTCCTGCGCACCCGCGGCCAGGACCGTCCGGATTTCGGCATCACCACCGAGGTGGCCTCGCTTCTGGCCTTCGTGCTCGGCATGATCGCGGTGCGCGGCGACATGGCGGTGGCGGCGGCCGGCGCGGTCGTGGCCACGGGGCTGCTGGTGCTGAAGCCCGCCCTGCACGGCTGGGTCAAACAGCTCAAGCGGCTTGAGCTCACTGCCGGGATCGAGCTCCTGATCATCTCGGTCGTGCTGCTCCCGTTGCTGCCCAACAAGGGCTACGGGCCAGGCGCGGTCCTGAACCCCTATGCGCTCTGGTGGATCGTGGTGCTGGTGGCCGGCTTGTCGTTCATCGGCTATGTGGCCATACGCGTCGCCGGGGCGCGGCTGGGCACCTTCTACGCGGCGCTCTTTGGCGGCTTGGCCAGCTCGACCGCCGTGGCGGTGGCCTTCGCGCGCATGGGCAAGGAGAGCCCATCGCTGCGGCCGCTGCTGGCCGCTGGCGTGGTGATGGCGGCGGCGACCATGTTCCCCCGCACCTTGATCCTCGCCGGCGCGCTCAACTGGTCCGTGCTGCCGGAGCTCGCCTGGCCGCTGGGCGCCATGACGGTGGCCGGATATGTGGCGGCGCTGATCCTGTACCGCCCCGTGGGCGACGCCCGGCGCGGCGCCGAGCTGCAGGAACTGCCCAACCCGCTCGAGCTGCCCATGGCGCTCAAGTTCGGCGCCTTTCTGGCGGTGATCGTGCTGCTGTCCTACCTGGCGCGCCAGTGGCTCGGCGACGAAGGGCTCTACTTGCTGGCGGCGCTTTCGGGACTGACGGACGTGGACGCGGTGACGGTGTCGATGGCCCGCATGGCCCAGCTCCAGGGCCTCGGCCTGCCCGTCGCGGCGACGGCGATCACCATCGCCGCCTTCGTCAACACCCTGGTCAAGGGCGGGATCGTCGCCTGGATCTGCGGCGGCGCCATGGCCTGGCGGGTCGGCGCCGCGTTCGCCGCCGTGATCGCCGCAGGCGTGGCGGGGTTGTTCCTGCTCCCGATCGCAGCGGCCTGATCGACCATCAGGCCCCGCCGCCCGGATCGGGATGCCCGGCCGCGAAATCGCGCAGGCTCTTGAACAGCTCGGGATCGTTGATGATGCGCGGCACCTTGTGCTGGCCGCCCAGCCGGCCGCGGGCCTTCATCCAGGCGGCAAAGCTGCCCGGCACCACGGCCTCCACCTGCGGTGGCGCCATGCCGAAATCGCCGGCCCGATGGGTGTCGTAGTCCTCGTTGGTGCGGCGCAGCGCCTTGTCGAGAAGTCGCGCGAACCGATCGACCGCCGCCGCGTTCGGCCGTTTGGGCGCGAACTCGACGATGTAAACATGACCGCCCGGGCGCCCCGTCTCCTCGGCGAAGATCGGGGCCACCGAATAGTCGGTTACGGCGGATCCGATCGCATCGGCCGCGGCGCTCACGGCCTCTTCGATTTCCGCGTCGATCAGGTGCTCGCCGAAGGCGGACAAGCTGTAAGAGATGCGGCCGGTGACCAGCACCCGGGGCGGATCCCGGGTCAAGAGCTCGACCGTATCGCCGAGCACATAGGCCCAGAGTCCGGCACAGGTGCTGAGCACCAGCGCGTAGTTGACCCCCGGCTCGGCCGTGGCCATCCAGTGCCGGGCCGGCGCCGGCGCCTCCATCTCCTCGACGGGCACGAACTCGAAGAAGAGACCCGTGTCGAGCACCAGGCGTAGCCCCTCGCCATCGCCGCGGTCAGCGACGGCAACGAATCCTTCGCTCGCCGGGTAGACCTCGCGGGTCTCGGCCCGGCTGCCCGCGAGCAGGGTCTGAAAGGTCTTGCGATAGGGCGCGAAGTTGACGCCGCCATGGACCAAGAGCTCCAGATTGGGGAAGACCGCGGCGAGCCGCCCGCCCATGTCGGGGCGCAGCGCGGCCAGTCGGTCGAAATAGATGAGCAGCCAGCTCGGCGTATCGCTGATCATGCGGATGTCCTCCGCGAGCGAGGCCCGGGCCAACGCCTCGATCTTCTCCTCCCAGTCCGTGATGCGCTCCAGCGCGCGTGGCGGAAAGTAGCGCAGCCGCACCCACCAGGGCATCTCTTTGGCGGCGATGGCGCTGAGATCGCCGCTCAGCACGCCGGGCGCCAACGCCTTCAGGTCCGTACTGCCGCCCAGCATGAAGCTGCGCCCGCCGAACAGCCGGCTCTGCGGCCGGTTGGCGATGTGATGGACCAGGATGTCGCCGCCGGCCCACTTGTTCGAGACCGTCATCTCGCGGGAACAGGGGATGTATTTCGTGGTCCCGGTGGTGGTGCCGGAGGTGACCGCGAAATAGGGCATCCGGCCCGGCCAGCTGCTGTCGGTCAGCGTCGGGAAAGCCGGCTCCCAGTATTCGGACCAGAAGGCATCGTAGCTGCGGAGCGGAACCCGTGCCTGGAAGTCCTCGACGGTCGCGATCTCGCCGAAGCGATGGTCGCGGCCGAAGCGCGTGTCGCGCGCCTTGGCCACGAGGGAAAGGAGCTGGCGCTGCTGGACGGCCACCGGATCCTGCTTGCGCAGCCGGCCCAGCCGCCGTCGGGCGTACAGGCGCAGCAGGGGTGTGGCGTCAAGCATGGCGCAGACCGCAGACGCGCTGAACGTCCCGCGCCGCGCTAACGCGCCGACAGCACGGTCTTGTGCGAGAACCGGTCCCGAACCACGTCCATGCGCAGCGGCATCTGGATGTAGCGACCGTCAAGCCAAAGCGTCGCCTGGTCGAGGAAAGTGGAGCTATTCAACCATCCATCCTGGCCGCCGAGAAGGACGAAGTGATTCTTGTCCATATCGGACATGTCCGAGATGTGGCGGGCGTTGGAGCCGTAGCGGGTGAAGTGCCGCTCGTTGGTGGCGGCGTGGGCGGTCTTCATGAGCGTGTCGGTGCTGCCGCCGATCGGATGGTCGCCGAAGCGGTAGCGGCCACCGATCAGGGGCAAGAACGACAGCGGGTGGGCAAAACCGAGCCGGTGCATCTCGCCCCAGTCTGCGAATTTCCCCAGATCTTTGGCCGCTGCCGCGAGGCTGCTGCGCAGCATGGGTGTCAGGCGCTCCGGCGCAGCGCGCTCGATGTCCTCGATCAGCAGGGTGTTGATCCGCGAGACGTTGGCGAAGGCGGCCCAGTCCTGGTCGCCGAAGGACACTTCGTAGAAAGCGCCGGTGAAAGCGCTGCGAAACAGCTCGAAGGCCAGCGCGCCCCCGGACTTGGGCCGGTAATGGCCGTCCCAGGCGCGGATCAGCCCGACAACTTGACGTTGGGTTGGCTCGGCGGCGGCCGCAACGCCGGTCTCATCGAGCTTGCGCATCAGGACGTCGCGCAGGGCAACGGCCGAGGGCATATAGACGTCCTGCTGCACGGCGGCCAAATCGTCGATCGTAACCGCACGGTTGGCGCCAAGAAGCGCCGCCATGCGCTGGACCCGGTCATCGGGCGAGAAGAAGTAGCCGACCGGCACCTCGGTCTCCACGGGTCTGTTGTTGGCCGAGACCAGGAACCCTCGCTTCGGATTGAGGCTGTACGGCAAATCGGACGTTTCGACGAAGGATCGCCAAGCTTGGCTCGCCAGTTCCGGCGCCTGGACCACGTCCGCGGGCAGACCCGTCCGCCGCGGCAGCTTGACCGCCATGAGCTGGCCGATATTGCCCTCCGCATCGGCATAGACCATGTTCTGGCCGGGGACGGCAAAGCCCTCGAAGGCGGCGCGGAAGCCGGCGAAATCCCGAGCCCGACTCACGGCCAACAAAGCGGAGAACTCATCGCTCGGGTCATGGCCGGTCCAACGCAACGCCAGGGGAGGCAGTCCCAGCTCGGACAGCTGCGGGGCGTCCGAGATGACCGGCCCCCAGTGCGTGTCACGCAGGCCCACCTCTTGATCGAGCCACCAGCGCACACCAACCGTTTCGCGGCGCTCACGGATGTCCTCGGCGGCCAGACCCGAGATGTCGATCAGGTCGCTCGAGGCCGCACGCATGTTGGTCCCGCCCCAGGCGATCCAGGGGTTGCGGCCGATGGCGAACACCGGCAATCCAGCGGCCATCAGCCCAACTGCGTGATAGGACGGCGATTTGAGCCCGACCAGCAGCCAGGTGTTCGGCAACAGCACGCCGAGATGAGGGTCGTTGGCGATCATAGCCGCGCCCGACCGCGTTCGGCTCGGCGCGACCACCAGGCTGTTGCTGCCGGAACGGCTCACGCCCGCCAGCAGGGCGCTCAGGGCGGCCGTCTCGCGGCGGCCAAAGCTGGGCACGGAATCGCTGCCGTTCTCCACCAACCGGGTCCAGACCTGCGGCCAGTCCGGACGCTGCCGCAAGCGCAGGACGTTGAACCAAACGAGCCAGTTGACATCGGTCCCGGCCAGGCGGCTGAAGGTCAATACGTCGGCGACCGTCCAGGCCTCGCGCTCCAATCCCAGGGCCGTGTACTCATGGGGCAGCACATCGAGGCTCTGTTGATACTGGTTGACACCGCGGACGAAGGCTTCGAGCCAGGCCCGTGTGGCTGGCGGAAGCGCCGCTTCGGTGGCGCCGGCAGCGCGCCCGTAATCGAGGATGCGGAGGCCGTGGTCGATGTCGACGGCCGGGGGTCCACCCATCTCGGCGATGCGGCCCTGGGAGACGCGGCGAAAGATCTCCATCTGGCCGAGGCGCAGATGGGCATGGACGAAGCCCAGTGCAAATGCGGCGTCTTCATCGTGCTCGGCTTCGATGAAGGGGATCTGGTGCGCGTCCCAGTGGATCGTTACGGTCCCGCGCAGACCGTCGGCCCTGGTCGGCAGGACCGCAAGCCGCTCATCCAAGGTGCTCGCTTCGGGCGGCGGCGCAAGCAGCGCACACCCGCCAATGCCGAGGGTCAGCGCGGCGACGAGGACGAACCTGCCAAGTCCCGCGATGCGCGTCATCGGGCGTCAGTCCCTTGGCAAACAGATATTGTCGCTCCTCCGTTGACTACGGGCGAACGGCTGCGGCGGTTCGGATGGCGGCGCTGCACATGGCTGAATGTCCTTGACCATTGGTGCCAGGAGATCGCGACAGACTAACACCGGTCGGGAAAGCGGGACGAGCGAGAACCCGCCACCCCTATCGCTTGCTATTCGTGAACCGTCTGGAGACCCGAGACGAAACAGTCCACCAATGTTTCGGCCATCTTGTGAACGGTCTGATCGGAGACGACCTGGAGTTTGCCCGATCCGGAAAGCGAACAGATGCCGTGCAGGCTAGCCCACAGGACCCGCGCGGAGTCCGCGAGCGTGTCGGGGTCCCTGGACGGACAGAGGGGGGACAGGGCGACCTCGATGAGGCCGAGGACTTTCGCGACTTTGTTCACGTACCAGTCCGGCAGGGACCGGTTGTTTGGCAGGCGGTACTCGAACAGCACGTTCCAGAGGTTGCGATTGTCTTCCAGGTATCCGAGATAGGCCCGCAAGAGGCGCTTCAGATCGCGCATGGGATCCTGGGTTCTGGGCACCGACGACAAGTGCTCGTGGAGCTCATCCAATGTGCGCCCATTGAGGTGAACGATCAGATCGTCGAAGTCGTCGAACAGGTTGTAGAGCGTGCCTGGCGAATAGCCGATCGCGTTCGCGACCTTGCGGGCGGTCAATGCCTCGAGGCCGCCCGCAACGACGATCTCACGCGCCGCCGCCAGGACCATCTCGTATTGCTCTTCGCGGGTATGATCGGACCTGCGGGCCATCGATACGCCATCTCCCAGTAAGTCCAAGAAAAGTCGGCCCAAAAAATATATATTGAACCGCGTTCAAAATCAACGTATATATTGAACGACGTTCAATTAAACCCGATGGGCGGAGTCAGGCTATGTCCTTGTATCGCCTCAAATCTCGCTTCCAGGCGCTGCTGCGTCCCGCCACGTCCGCCCTGGCCCGCAGGGGTGTCACGGCCAATCAGGTCACCCTTTCGGCGGCTCTTGGCTCGGTTCTGGTCGGGGGCATCATCGCCGCCAACGCCACGACGCGCTGGCTGTTCGCTCTCATCCCCCTCTGGTTTCTCGTTCGCATGGCGTTGAACGCCATCGACGGCATGCTCGCGCGCGAGTTCAACCAGAGCAGTTCGCTTGGGGCCTACCTGAACGAGATCTCGGATGTCGTCTCAGATGCGGCCCTCTATCTGCCCTTCGCCTTGGTCGCACCCTTCGGCGCGCTCTGGGTCGGCATCGTGATCTTTCTGTCCGCTCTGAGCGAGTTCGTCGGCGTCTTAGGTCCCGCCGTCGGCGCGTCGCGCCGTTACGACGGCCCGATGGGAAAGAGCGACCGGGCGCTGGTCTTTGGCGCCTTAGGTCTCACCGTCGCGATAGTGGCATCGCTGCCGCAATGGCTCGCCTGGGTCATGCCCGCGATGGCCCTGCTCCTGTGCCTCACGATCGTCAATCGCGTGCGCGCGGGGCTTCGGGAATCGCGCGGGCCCTGCCCTTCCTGACCGTGGCGACCCCACCATTCACCCCAACCCGTCCGCCTGAGGAGGAAGCCTCGCCATGAAACACAGACCCGCGGAAGAGAAGACCTTTGCGACCCATGACGGCCAGACACTGTTCTACCGCAGTTGGCCGTCGATCTCCGACGAGGCCAGGGGCGCCGTCGTTTTGCTGCACAGAGGGCATGAGCATTCCGGCCGCCTGGCCCATCTGGTGCACGAGCTCAACCTGCCGGAATTCGCCTTCTTCGCATGGGATGCGCGGGGCCACGGCCGCTCCTCGGGGGAACGGGGATTCAGCCCGAGCGTCGGCACGTCCGTGCGCGACGTCCAGACCTTCATCGACCATGTCCGCACGGTCCACGGGTTCTCGGCCGAGGATATCGTGGTGGTTGGGCAAAGCGTCGGCGCCGTTCTCGCGGCCGCCTGGGCGCATGACTATGCGCCGAACATCCGGGCCCTGGTGCTCGCCTCTCCCGCGTTCCAGGTGAAGCTCTATGTGCCGTTGGCGCGACCCGTCATGCGGTTGGCGCAGGCGCTGGCCGGGAATTTCTTCGTAAACAGCTACGTGAACGCCCGGCTGCTGACCCACGACCCGGCGCGGATCGCGTCATTCGAGAGCGACCCGCTGATCTCCCGCGCGATCTCGTCCAACATGCTGCTCGGGCTGCATGACCTGTCGAAGCGCATCGTCGAAGACGCGTCGGCGATCACGATCCCGACCCAACTCCTGATTTCCGGAAGCGATTGGGTCGTTCGTGAAGGACCACAGCACCGCTTCTATGAACGGCTGGGCGCGACCGTCAAGGAGCGGCACGTCTTCGAGGGCTTCTATCACGACATCCTGGGAGAGAAGGATCGAAAGCAGGCCTTGGACAAGGCGCGCGCCTTCATTCAAAAGCGGTTCAGAAAGCCTTTGCAGCGTCCCTCGCTGCTTGATGCCGACAAGCAGGGCTTTACCTGCCGCGAGGCAGCCGAGCTGGCAAGGCCGCTGTCGGCCCTGTCGCTGCGCCGGCTCTATTGGTCGGCAACGCGGCTGGGCATGAAGATCGGCGGCTGGATTTCGAGAGGTATCCGGATCGGGCACAAGACGGGCTTCGATTCCGGCAGCACGCTCGACTATGTCTATCGCAACGAACCGCAAGGTCTGACGCCGCTCGGACGGGCCATAGACAAGGGCTATCTCAACTCGGTTGGCTGGAAGGGCATCCGTCAACGCAAGGTTCACGTCGAGGAACTGCTCGGTTCGGCCGTCGACCGCGTCCGTGGGAGCGGCGCGCCAGTCCGCATTCTGGACATCGCCGCTGGCCACGGCCGCTACGTCCTGGAAGCCATGGAGAAATGCGATAGCCGACCGGACTCGATCCTGTTGCGCGACTACAGCGATCTCAATGTCAATGCCGGAAGTCGCTTGATCGAGAAAAAAGGGCTCTCGGACATCGCAACCTTCGTCAAAGGCGATGCTTTCGACCCCGACAGCCTCGCCGGCGTGGCGCCGCGGCCCACGGTCGGCGTCGTCTCCGGGCTCTATGAGCTGTTTGCCGACAACGCGCTGGTCCGGGCCTCGCTCGAGGGGCTGGCGCGCGCGATTCCCGACCACGGGTATCTCGTCTATACCGGCCAGCCCTGGCATCCGCAACTCGAACTGATCGCGCGGACCCTGACCAGCCACCGGCAAGGGCGGCCATGGATCATGCGCCGACGCACGCAGGCGGAGATGGACCAGCTCGTCGCCGCCGCGGGCTTCGAAAAGGTTGATCAGCGCATCGACGAGTGGGGGATCTTCACGGTTTCCCTGGCCCGAAAAACCACGAGACAGGCCCGGTCCGACCGAGACCATCGAAGCCATGCGGCGATCGTCGTGTGAGTGCGCCAGACGGAATGCTGCCCTCGAACAGGCACAGCGCGGAGGAGCCCAAGAGATGATCCGGATACTGGCCGCCCTTTTCGCCAACGGGATCACCCTCGTGACGCGTCTGATCACCGCGGTGCAGGGTCGATGGATCGGCTGCGGCCCGGCGCCAGCGCAGCGCATCTACTACGCCAACCATGTGAGCCATGGCGACATCGTCCTGATCTGGACCGTCCTCGCACCGGCCCTGCGGAAGATGACGCGTCCCGTCGCCGGCGCCGACTACTGGCTCAAAGGCCGCCTGCGCCGCTTCATCGCAACGGACGTCTTCCGCGCGGTCTTGATCGACCGGGAGCGATCGCAGCCTGGACGCAGCCCGCTCGCGGCCATGGCCAAGGCGGTCGATGAAGGGGCATCGCTGATCGTCTTTCCCGAAGGCACCCGCAACATGACGGACGCGCCGTTGCTGCCGTTCAAGGGCGGGATCTATCACCTGGCCAGAAGGAAGCCGGATGTCGAGCTGGTTCCCGTCTGGATCGCCAACTTGAACCGTGTGCTTCCGAAGGGCGAAATCGTGCCGATCCCACTGCTCTGTTCGGTCACCTTCGGGACGCCGCTCAAGCTGCAGACGAACGAGACGAGGGCCGACTTCGTGGCCCGCGCCCGCGCCGAGTTGCTGAGCCTGGCCCCCGATACCCCTCGAGCGGCCGAGCCGAACCGATGACCGCCACAGAACAGATCTTAGCCGTATTCGGTGGGGTCGCGGTCATCCTGGTCATCGCGACGATTGTCGGACGGGTCCTCCGCTATCGCCGGCGAGCAGAGTCGCCAAGCCCCGTCATCGAGAACCTGAACGCCCGCATCAACGCCTGGTGGGCAATGGTGGCGCTGGTCGGTCTTGCCTTCCTCTTCGGCAAGACCGGGGCCATCCTGCTCTTCGCCCTTCTGTCCTTCGCCGCGCTGCGAGAATTCATCACTCTCACGCACACGCGGCGGGGCGATCACTGGGCGCTGTTTGCGGCCTTCTTCGTGGTGTTGCCCGTCCAATACGCCTTGATCGCGGACGCGTGGTACGGGCTCTATTCGGTCTTCATCCCGGTCTACGCTTTTCTTCTGCTGCCGATCGTCTCCTCTTTGCGCGGCGATCCTCAGCACTTCCTGGAGCGCGTCGCGGAGGTTCAGTGGGGCTTGATGATCTGTGTCTTTTGTCTGTCCCATGTGCCCGCATTGCTGACGCTCGATATCCCGGGCTATGAAGGCCGAAACCTGCTCTTGATCGCCTTCCTGGTCATGGTCGTGCAAATCAGCGACGTTCTCCAATATGTCTGGGGAAAGCTGCTTGGCCGCCACAAGATCGCGCCCACGCTTTCCCCGTCCAAGACCGTGGAAGGCTTTGTCGGCGGAGTCCTGAGCGCCACAGCGCTGGGCGCCGGGCTTTGGTGGATCACGCCGTTCAACCCTTGGCAGGCCTCATTGCTCGCCCTTGCCATCACCGTGATGGGCTTTCTCGGCGGACTGGTGATGTCCGCGATCAAACGCGATCGCGGCGTCAAGGACTGGGGCTGGATGATCGAGGGACACGGCGGGGTCCTGGACCGGCTCGACTCGGTGATCTTCGCCGCCCCGATCTTCTTTCACCTGGTCCGCTATTGGTGGACACCGTGACGGCGCGCCGGCCCTACGCCTTCACCGCATAGCTGGCCGGCCGACCGTCCAGCGGCCTGCCCGTCGCAGCCACGGCGATCACCATCGCCGCCTTCGTCAACACCCAGGTCAAGGGCGGGATCGTCGCCTGGATCTGCGGCGGCGCCATGGCCTGGCGGATCGGCACGGCGTTCGCCGCCGTGATTGCCGCGGGCGTGGCGGGGTTGTTCCTGGTCTGACGGCGGACGTCTGAGCGCCGATCGGATCCTTGCCGTCGCCTCAAGCTTTCCTGTCGAGCAAGGGGAGGCTCGCTGCGACCGCGTAGCGGAACCAGGCTCCGGCCGCGAGCGAGGTGACGATCGCCACCAGAACCAGGGCGACGAAAAAACGCTCGTCGATGAGGCCGAAGTCGAACGCCACGCTGGCCAGCACGATGCCGGGCCCGCCCCGCGTGTTCATGGCGACGGCGAAGTTCCAGCTGCTCAGCGACGTGCAGCGGGCGAGCTTCATCGCGACGAACACGCAGAGGCCTTCGATCGCGGTCGAGAACAACAGGAAGCCGAAGAACAGGGCCGCGTCGAAGGCGCCGGGCAGATCGATACGAAAGCCGACGATGGCGAAGTACATGGGGATGAAGAAGGCCAGTCCGAAGGAGGAGATCTTCTCCTTGGCGTCCTCGAACGCGTCCCGCGGCATGGCGCCCAGCACGATGCCCGCGACGAAGGCGCCGAAGATCACGTTCACCTCGAGCGCCGCCGCCAGCGAAACAATCAGGAAGCACCACACCAGGGTGTAGCCCAGCCGCGATGCCTTGAAGACCAGATTGATCCGCAACCGGTTGGCGAACCGCAACATGGGCGGCCCCAGGACCAAGGCCGCCGCGGTGAAGACCAGCGTTCGGAGGGCGGCGAGGCTCACCTCGGCGGGCGATGCGGACTGCGCCGCGGCCAGGCTGGTCGCAATCGCGAGCACGGCCCAGAGTAGGACGTCCTGCAGCGTCGCGGCGGCGAGGACGATCTTGGCGAACCGGCTTTCGATAATGCCGAGATCGAGGAAGATGCGCGAGATGACGGGAATCGACGTGACCGCGACGGCGATGGCGAAGATCAGCGAAAGCGTGAGCGGGCTGCCCGCGGGCCCGATGTAGCCACCGAGGTCGAGCCAATGGGTTGCCGCCCAGCCGGCGGAGAAGGGAATCAGCGTGGCGCCCACCAGCAGCAGCCCGACAAAGCGGTAGTCTTCCGCGTCGAAGTCCCGCTGCACCTTGAAACCGGCGGTGAACATCAAGAGGATCAGCCCCAGCCAGTAGACCGCCGACAACAGTTTCGCGTTCAGGATGTCGTCCGGCAGGAGCCATGCCATGACGTCCGGCATCAAGAGACCCAGCGCGGAGGGGCCCAGCAGCAACCCGCCGCAGATCTCGCCAATGACGCGCGGCAGGCGCAGCCGTTCGAAGGCGTAGCCGCAGCTGTGCGCCAGGATCAAGAGCGCCACCGTCGAG
Organism: Alphaproteobacteria bacterium; assembly: GCA_030066595.1. Classification (GTDB taxonomy): domain Bacteria; phylum Pseudomonadota; class Alphaproteobacteria; order JAJFFI01; family JAJFFI01; genus JASJBI01. Next base: position 47,410 of record JASJBI010000012.1, read on the forward strand.
ATCAGGAACTGGGTGAGTTCGCTATTGCTGAGCATCGGACGGGTCGGCGGGCGGACGGGTGTGCTGTCTACCAGCCCGTCCGCCCTTCTCGAAAGGCAGAGCCCCGGCCCGATCTACAGGGCCAGGGCCGGGAGCGGACGCGGACCGGCACTGTAATGAAGCATCAGATAACCAGGCGTTAACCGCAATGCATAGGAGCTTTGCCTGATTTTCGGGCAGTCATGTGCCGACCGCCGCACCGCCGAGCCTTACTTGCGATAGCGCTCGGGAGGCTGCGGGTTGTTGGCGGGATTGGTATCGTGCTTGGTCATGCGGGTGACCAACGGGCCGCCCACGAGCGGCTGCAGGTCCGCCTCGAGCGCATCGGCTTTGTCCTTGGCATAGACCTCGTCGCCGTCGACATAGAGCGTGAAGGACTTGATGTACTTTGCCTTCTTGGCGGGGTTCTCGATCGTATCCTTGGTCCACTGGTAGAGCGGATAGTTCTCGGTGCCGTGCGCCTCGGCCTCCGCGACATAGCCCGCGAACGCATCGAACTGGCACTTCAGGGTGGCGTTATGCTTGCTCAGGATGGCGGCGAGCGGCGCGATGGCCGGATCCGCGGGGTCCTGCCGCGCCACCTCGGCTGACCGATCCTCCAGATTGATCCGCACCTGGTATTGCCACTCTGCGTCCATGGTCCTCTCCGCCGATGCCCGAGCCTTCGTCCGTCTTCATTAGGTAGGGCCCCGGACCGGGGAGTCCAGAGCTTTGCCCGCTCAGGACCGGACGCTTCGGAAGCGGGCCGGCCTCATCCGGACGCCGAAATGCGGCCGGGAGCGGGACAGCACGCCGGCGCAGCCGCCGCTCGCCTCAGGATTTGGTTCAGATTTCCTTAACCGCGGGCTGCAAACATGTCTTGTTCAGAAGTGATGCGAATATCTAGCTCTATATTATTGATAATACATCTTATTCTACTCACCCAGACCGCATGCAGCCGACCTGAATGGCGCCAAAGAAACGATCAGAAAAGACCCGCCGGAAACCGTCGCTGACGACGGAGGAGCAGCTCGCCATCGCGATCGAGGCGCTCTCGGAACATGTCGTGCTCTTCGATGCCGAGGATCGGGTGGTGCTCGCCAACAGGGCATGGCGGGAGCTGAACAAGGACGTCGCGGAGTTCACCAAGCCCGGCACGCGCTTCGAGGATCACGTCCGGGCCGTCCTCGCGAAAGGCCTGGTCCCCGAAGCCATCGGTCGCGAGGAGGAGTGGCTGCGCCAGCGCATGGAGCGCCATCTCAATCCGAGCGGGCCCTTCGAGATGACGCGCCAGGACGGCCGCTGGATCCGCGTCTACGAGCAGCGTCTGCCGAACGACGGCATCATCCTCATCATCAGCGACATTACCGAGTCCAAACGCGTCGACCGGGCGCTGAGGGAAAGCGAGACGCGGTTCCGGTCGATCGTCAACAACTCCCCCGCCAAGATCCACATCAAGGACCGGGATGGCCGCTATATCCTGATCAATCCGTTGGCCGAGGAGCTGTTCGGCTTCACCGAGGCGGAGGCGCTCGGCAAAACCACCCACGAGGTGTTTCCCAAGGAACAGGCGGACGCCTTCGTGGCGCACGATCAGTCCGTCCTGGACGCCGGGAAGGCGGTCGAGGGAGAAGAGATATGGAACCGCGCCGACGGTCCGCATACCTATCTGACCGTCAAATTTCCGATCGTGGATTTCGCCGGCGCGGTGACGGGCACCGGCGCCATTGGCACCGACATCACCGACCGAAAGCGCGCCGAGGAACGGCTGCAGGACAGCGAGCGGAACCTGCAGCTGCGGATCGCCGAGCTCGAGGCCGCGCAGCGCCGGCTGGAGGCCCAGGAAGCCAACCTGATCCGCCTGACCGAAGACCTCAGGATCGCGCGCGACCAGGCGGAGGCGGCGAACCGGGCCAAGACCGAGTTCCTGGCCGCGATGAGCCACGAGTTGCGCACGCCCCTCAACGCCATCATCGGCTTCTCGGAGATCATCGAGACCGAGGCCTTGGGCGAGGCTGCCCGGGTCCGGTACAGCGACTACGCGCGGGATATCAACGAATCGGGCCAGCACCTGCTCGAGCTGATCAACGACATCCTGGATCTCTCCAAAGTCGAATCCGGGCTGGACGAGCTGCATGAGGAGGACATCGAGATCCCGGACTTGGCGCGTTCGGTCTGGCGCCTGGTCCAGCAGCGCGCCGAAAAGCAGGACGTTGCCTTGGCCCGCGACCTGCCGAAGGCGCCGCCGGCGCTCCGCGCCGACCCGCGCAAGCTCAAGCAGATCCTGGTCAACCTGCTGTCGAACGCGATCAAGTTCACCGACGCGGGCGGCAAGGTCACCCTCGAGATCCGCTGCGACATGAAGAGCGGCTATGCGTTCGAGGTTGCGGATACCGGGATCGGCATCGCGCCCGAGAACATCCCGAAGGCGCTCTCGCAGTTCGGCCAGGTCGACAGCGCGTTCAATCGGCGGCACGCGGGCACCGGCCTGGGCTTGCCGTTGACCAAAGCGCTGGTCGAACTGCATGGCGGATCGCTGGACCTGGACAGTACCGTGGGCGTCGGCACCACCGTCACGGTGCGCTTTCCGGCCGAGCGGATCGTGGCTCGGGCCGACAGCCCGCGGTCCGTGCCGGCCCACCGCGGGAAATCTGCCTAAGGTATTTGCGGGCGATCTTACGGCTCGGCGTGGACCGTGACGTTGAACGCCTCATCCGCCGACGGCGGCACGAAATAGCTGGTGATCAGGTCGTAGTCGGCGTCGGTGGGCGCGAAGTCGTGGGACCCATCTTGGTTTCTCCGCCGCAGCCGCGCCTTGCAGACCGCGTCCGGGACATCCAGGAAATGGAGCTCATGCGCGGCCCCCGCGCGCTCGAATATGCCGCGCATCCACTGCCGGACGTGCGTTGTATTGGCCGGAAAGTCCAACACGACCGATAGTCCGGATCGCAGCAGGGCCTCGACATGGGCACCCATCACGTCGCGCAGGCGTCCGGAGCAGCGCACATAGTCTTCCAGCGCGACGATCTCCCCCGGAAACAGGGACGACAGCCACGCGTCTTCGCTGATGAGAACCGTGCCTGGCTCCGACGCGAGGCGGCGCGCGAGGGTTGACTTGCCGGCAGCGATCTTGCCGCAAACAAGGTGCAGGGTTGGTTTTCTTCCAGGCATGTTCGCTCCGCCGGCGAAGGGGGTGTTCCGCGAACGCGTATCCGCTCTCAGGGCGTCAGGATCTGGCGCAGCGCCTGGCTCGCGGCCATGCGCTCGAGCGCCGTGTTGACCTCGGCCAGCGGCATCCGGTGGCTGATCAGCCGGTCCACCGGGAACCGGCCGTCCCGGTAGAGCGCGACGTAGTTCGGGATATCGATCGCCGGGTTGCAGCTCCCCATGTAGCTGCCGTGGATGGTCTTCGCGCCGGTGACATGCGCTGCGATGTCGAGCGCGAAGGGCGTGGCCGGACTGACCAGACCCACGGTGACCACGCGCCCACCACGCCTGGCCGCACCGTAGGCGGTCTCGAAGGCGTCCAGCATGCCGGCCGTCTCGACCGCGCAGTCGGCCCCGCCGCCGGTCAGCTCGATGATCGCGCCGGCGGCGTCGGGGCCGCCCGCGATCGCGTCCGTCGCGCCCAACGCCATGGCGGTGCGGCGCTTCTCGGCGTCCGGATCCACGGCGACGATCCGGCCCGCATCGGCGAGCCGCGCTCCCAGGATCGCGCTGGCCCCGACGCCGCCGATGCCGACAATGGCGACGGTCTCGCCCGCTTTGGCCTTGCCGGTGTTGAGCACGCTGCCCGCGCCGCACATCACGGCGCAACCGAAGAGGGCCGCAATGTCGGGCGGCAGATCCTTGTCGATCTTCACCAGCGACTGCTCCGCGACGACCGCCATCTCGGCAAAGGCCGAGAGCCCCATATGGTGGTGAACGGCCGCGCCGTTGCGCGAGAGGCGCGGCCCGCCGGTGAGCAGGGCGCCGGCCCGATTGGCCGCCAGGCCCGGCGCGCAGAGATGCGGCTCGCCGGCGACGCAGCAGGGACAGTGTCCGCAGGTGGGCTGATAGACCAGGACCACCTGATCGCCGGGCGCCAGACCGGTCACGCCGGCCCCGATCTCCTCGACGACGCCGCTGGCCTCGTGGCCCGGGACGATGGGCATGGGCCAGGCGCGCACGCCGGTGATGACCGAGAGGTCGGACCGACACAGGCTCGCCGCCCTGATCCGCACGAGCACCTCGTGTTCGCCCGGACCCTCGGCCTCGAGCGTCTCGATCCGCAGCGGCCGGCTCTCGGAGAATGGTCGGTCCGTCGTGCAGGTCTCGAGCAGCGCCGCCTGGAAGTTGATCATATCGTCTGGTCCTCGGTTAAGGCCCGGCCGCCTAGTCCGCCGGCGCGAAGGGATCCTCGGCCGCCGCGGGATCGAAGCCGAAGAATTGGAAGCTCCGCGCCATGTGCTCCGGCAGCGGGGCGGCGACGGTCAGAAGCGAGCCGTCCGGCCGGGCCAGCGCGATCTCGCGGGCGTGCAGATGCATCTTGCGCGACACGCCGTGGCCCTGCAGGAAGGCGCCCTTGCCGCCGTATTTGCCGTCGCCCAGGATCGGCGTGCCCAGCGCGGCGCAGTGGGCGCGCAGCTGATGGGTCCGCCCGGTGATCGGGCTGAGCGCCAGCCAGGCGACCTCGCGCCCCGCGGCCTCCAAGACGTGATAGCGGGTCACGGCGCGCTTGCCGTCCTTGACGCCGGCCATCATGCGCTCCCCGCCGTGCGCCGGCCCCTTGGCGAGCGCGAGGTCGACGGTGCCCGAGCGCGGCTTGGGCACGCCCACGACCAGCGCCCAGTAGAGCTTGCGCGTGGCCTTGCGCCGGAAGGCGGTGGCGAGCCGGGCCGCGGCGGCGGGGGTGCGGCCGAGCAGCAGGACGCCGCTGGTGTCCTTGTCGAGCCGGTGCACCAGCCGCGGCCGGTCCGGCGCGCCGAAGCGCAGCGCGTCCAGCATGGCGTCGAGATGGACGGCCACCCGGCTGCCGCCCTGCACGGCGAGCCCCGGCGGCTTGTTCAGCGCGATCACCGCGTCGTCCCGATAGAGCACCGCGGCCCTGAGCGCCGCGGCGTCCTCCGGATCCAGCCTCGGCGTTGGTTTCGGCGTCGGCTCGACCGGCGCGGCCAGAGGCGGCACCCGGATCTGCTGGCCCGGGGCGAGGCGCTGGTTCGCCTTGGCGCGGCGGCCCTCGACCCGGATCTGGCCGGTGCGCAGGAGCTTCTGCAATTGCCCGTGCGCGAGCCCGGGGAAGTGCCGCTTGAACCAGCGGTCGAGCCGGAGATCGGCCTCGTCGAACGCGACCTCCCGGGTTTCCACGGGGCTCATCGCAGGAGGAGCCGGAACATGGCCAGCCCGGCGAACAACCCACCCACGGACAGCACGATCGAGGCGAACATATAGAGCCCGGCGCGGAAGTGCTCGCCCCGCTCCATCAAATAGACGACGTCCATCGAGAAGGCGGAAAAAGTGGTGAACGAGCCCAGCACGCCGATCACCAGAAACGCCCGCTGCACCTCACCGGCCGACCAGACCAGCGCCAGGGTCTCGATCAAGCCGCCGAGGAAAAAGGAGCCCAGGGCGTTGACCACGATCGTGCCGTAGGGAAAGCCCTTGCCCAGGAGATGGCCCACCAGGATCATCACCAGATAGCGCCCGACTGCGCCAACCGCGCCCCCGGCGGCAATGGCCAGCAGGACCTTCATCCCCCTCCTCGCTCCTCGCTCGCTTGCGGACGGCCGCGAGCCTACAGAAGGCCGCCGTGCGCCGCAATTCGGCAACCAGCGCGAAAGGCGTGCTAGGTCCGGCCGACCGGCATGATGAGGAGCGGGGTTTCCCGGTGTCCGGCCGCGACCAGGTCACGCACCGCGCGGTCCCGAAAGGCGCCGACCACCACGGTGCCCAGGCCGAGTGCGGTGGCCTGCAGATAGACATTCTGCGCCGCGTGACCGGCCTCGATATGCGCATAGCGGACGCCGCGGTCGCCATATTTGCCGGTAATCCGCGCATAGGCCGCGCAGAAGACCAAGGCCGCAGCGCCGTCTTGCACCCAGCTCTGACCGAGCGCCGCGGCGCTCAGCGCGCGACGCAGGTCACCCTCCCGCCGCTCGACGAGCGCGTGCCCCTTGGCATCATAGCGATAGATGCCGGGCGCCAGCTCCGCGACGCGGCCGGCGACGACATAGAGCTCCAACGGGTAGAGCGCGCCTGCCGAGGGGGCGGTGCGGAGACGGGGCGGCCGGTTGATCCCCTGGGCCGCCCAGAGCAGCTGACCCAGCTCGGAAAGCGTCACAGATCCGGCACGATAGCTGCGCACGGAACGCCTCTGCGCCAGCCCCTCTTCCACCGACAGGCGTCCGACACGTCTGGGCTTGGGCAGCTTCACGCGCGGCTTGGCGGCGGCCCGCACGGAGCCGACGGAACCGGCGGCAAGGCCCAGGGCGAACAGACCGAACAGGCCGCGGCGGCTGAGCCGGTCCGAAGGCGCGGGCTCCATGCGCATGTCTCCCGCGGGGGGATGCGTCGCAGTCATCTCATCGTCCGCCCTTCTGCGCCCTCGCCCGTCGCCACGCAGCCAGGCGCTTGGCGATCTCGCGCTCGTAGCCCTGGTCGCCGGGGGCGTAGAAATCGCTCCGCGCGATCTCGTCCGGGAAGTAGTTCTGGCCGGAGAAGCCCGCCTCGGTGTCCGGGTCGTAGAGATAGCCCTTGCCGTAGCCCTGCTCGGCCATCAGGCGGGTGGGCGCGTTCAGGATGTGCTTGGGCGGCATCAGCGAGCCCGTGTCGCGGGCGGCCCGGTGCGCCGCGCCGAAGGCCCGGTAGCCGGACACCGACTTGGGCGCAGTCGCCAGATAGATCACGCACTGGGCCAGGGCAAGCTCTCCCTCGGGCGAGCCGATCCGCTCATAGGCCTCCCAGGCAGCCACCGCCTGGGGCAGGGCCTGCGGATCGGCCAGGCCGATGTCCTCGACCGCCATGCGCGTTAGCCGGCGGGCGATGTAACGCGGGTCCTCGCCGCCGACCAGCATGCGGGCGAGCCAGTAGAGCGCCGCGTCCGGGTCCGAGCCGCGCACCGATTTGTGCAGGGCGCTGATCAGATTGTAGTGCCCGTCCTGGCTCTTGTCGTAGAGCGGCGCGCGGCGCTGCACCGCCGCGGTGAGCCCGGCCGTGTCGAGCAGATCCTCCGTCGGGCGGGCGAACAGCTCCTCCGCCAGATTGAGCACGAAGCGCCCGTCCCCGTCGGCCATCGCCCTGAGCGCCGCTCGGGCGTCCCCGTCAAGCGGCAGCGCCCGCCCCTCGGCGGCCTCCGCGCGCGCGACCAGCGTCTCAAGCGCGGCATCGTCCAGCCGGTGGAGCACCAGAACCTGGCAGCGCGACAGCAGGGCGCCGTTCAGCTCGAAGGACGGGTTCTCTGTGGTGGCGCCGACCAGGGTGACGGTGCCGTCCTCGACCACCGGCAGGAAGGCATCCTGCTGGGCCCGGTTGAAGCGGTGGATCTCGTCGACGAACAACAGCGTGCCACCGCCCGAGTCGCGCCGCGCCCGGGCCTCGTCGAACACCTTGCGCAGATCGGCGACCCCGGAGAAGACCGCCGACAAGGGCGCGAACTCGAGATCGGTGACCTCGGCCAAGAGCCGCGCGATGGTGGTCTTGCCGCAGCCGGGCGGCCCCCACAGCACCATGGAGGAGAGATGCCGCGCCGCCACCATGCGGCCGATCGGGCCTTCGGGCCCGAGCAGATGATCCTGCCCGACGACCTCCGCCAGACTCCGCGGGCGCAGGCGGTCGGCCAGCGGCCGCGGTGCTGTGCGGGCGAACAGGCTGTCCATGCCGGAATCCGTCATCGGCCGGGCCGTACGCGGACCAGGGTCAACCGCGGACGGCGATGCGGTACGGGCGGCCCTTGCGCCTCATGGTCAGCTCCCAGACCCGACCTCGTGTCGACGTCAATTCCTCCAGGATCCGCACCGAGGTCACGCTCTTGCCGTTCAGCTCGACAACCGTGTCGCCGCGTTGCAACCGGAACCGATGCGCCGGGCTGCCGCGCTCGACGCCCAGCACGATGACGCCCTCGAGGGTCAGGTCGGCGCCGATCTCCTCGGCCAGCGCCGGCGACAGGTTGGCCACCGTGGCGCCGGCGAGCGGGCTGCGGCCGCCCAGCGTCGTCGTGTTGCGCGGCGGGATCTCGGGCGGCGCCTCCAGCGCCAAGGACTTGTCCATGGTATCGCCCATGCGAATGATCGACAGATCGGCCGCGCCGCCGACCGGCAGGGTGGCAAAGCGGAACCGCAGCTCCTGGGCATCCATGATCTCACGGCGGTTGATCGCGGCGACGATGTCGCCGACCTCGAGACCGGCGCGGTCCGCCGGGCCGTTTGGATAGATCTCGCTGAGCAGGACGCCCTGCGGGCGCTCGAGGCCGAGAGACGCGGCGATCTCGGCCGTCACATTCTGTGCCGTCGCGCCGAACCAGGGCCGCACCAGCTTGCCGCCCTTGGCCGCCGCAACCACCGTGGCGACCATGTTCGAGGGCACCGCGAAGCCGAGGCCGATCGATCCGCCGGAGCGCGAGAAGATCGCCGTGTTGATGCCGACCAGCTTGCCGTCCATGCTGACCAGCGCGCCGCCCGAATTACCGGGATTGATGGCGGCGTCGGTCTGGATGAACGAGCGAAAGTCCGAGATCCCGACATTGGTGCGCGCCAACGCCGAGACGATGCCGCTGGTCACTGTCTTGCCGACGCCGAACGGGTTGCCGATGGCCAGCACCAAGTCGCCGACCTCAAGCTCGTCCGCATCCCTGAGTTCGAGCGCCGGTACCTTGCGGCCGCCGGTGCCGATGCGCAGGACGGCCAGATCGGTGCGCTTGTCCGTCTGCACAACCTCGGCCTCGAACTCGTTGCGGTCGGACAGGATCACGGTGATCTCGTCGGCGTCCGCGACCACGTGATGATTGGTCACGATCAGCCCGCCCGGATCGATGATGACGCCGGAGCCGAGCGAGTTCTGGATGCGCTTGCGGTCCGGGCCGCCGAAGAACTCATCCCCGAAGAAGCGCTGAAAGAACGGATCGTTGAATAAGGGCGAGATCGGCTGGCGCACCTCGGTCTTGGTGTAGATGTTGACCACCGCGGGCGCGACCTGTTTGACCAGGGGCGCGAAGGAGAGCTCGACTTGCTGCCGGGACGACGGGACGGCCTTGCTCTCTGCGAGCGCCGGGGCCGCGCCGAGACCCGCGGCCAGCAACAGCATGCCGGCCATGAACCGCATCCGCGCGACCGTCCTGTCGTACTTTGCCTTAGCGCGCATACCCGACCTCGCTCTCTCCCCTCGACAGTCTAACGGCCCGGAAAAGCAAAGGGCAGCCCCGGCTGGCTGCCCTTAGAGCACTGTCTGGTCGCACCACCCGCACCGTGGTTCAGACGTCCGCTTCCAGCTCCTCGAGCTCGGGCAGCGGTCCGGAGTCCTGGCCCTTCGCGTCCGGATCGCGGTCGACCAGCTCGATCACTGCCATGGGCGCCGCATCGCCATAGCGGAAGCCGGCTCTGAGCACGCGGGTATAGCCGCCCGGCCGTTCCGCATAGCGCTCGGCCAGGGTGCTGAACAGCTTTTCAGCGAGCACCGTATCGCCCAGCACCGATATCGCCTGCCGGCGCGCGTGCAGATTGCCCCGCTTGCCCAGCGTGATCAGGCGGTCCACCACCGGCCTGAGCTCCTTGGCCTTGGGCAACGTGGTCTTGATCTGCTCGTGCTTGATCAGCGCCGCCGCCATGTTGGCGAACATGGCCTTCCTGTGGGCGCTGCTGCGGTTGAGCTTTCGGCCCCGTAGTCGATGCCGCATGTCCGTCTCTCCCGGTTCTTTCTGGCGCGGGGCCTAGTAGGGCTCTTCCAGTTTCTTGGCCAGATCCTCGATATTCTCCGGCGGCCAGTCCGGAATCTCCATGCCGAGGCCAAGGCCCATGCTGGTGAGCACCTCTTTGATCTCGTTGAGCGACTTGCGGCCGAAGTTCGGGGTGCGCAGCATCTCCGCCTCGGTCTTCTGAACCAGGTCGCCGATGTAGATGATGTTGTCGTTCTTCAGGCAGTTTGCCGATCGCACCGACAGCTCCAGCTCGTCCACCTTGCGCAGGAGGTTGCGGTTGAACGGCAGCTCGGCCGAGGCCTCTTCCAGGGGACGCTCGGTCGGCTCCTCGAAATTGATGAACAGCTGCAGCTGGTCCTGCAGGATCCGCGCGGCCAGGGCGACCGAATCCTCGGGCGTGACCGCGCCGTTGGTCTGCACGGTCAAGGACAGCTTGTCGTGGTCGGTGACCTGGCCGACGCGGGCGTTCTCCACCTTGTAGGTGACCTTACGCACGGGGCTGAACAGGGAGTCCACCGGGATCAGTCCGATCTGGGCGTCCTCCGGCCGGTTCTGGCTGGCCGGCACGTAGCCTTTGCCGGTGTCGACCGTGAACTCCATGCTGACCGACGCGCCCTGGTCGAGCGCGAACAGCACCAGATCCGGGTTCATGATCTCGATGTCGTGGCCGGTCTCGATCTGCGCCGCGGTCACCTCGCCGGGCCCCTTGGCCTTGAGGCTCATCCGCTTCGGCCCCTCGCCGTGCATGCGCAGAGCCAAGGACTTGATGTTCAGAACGATGTCCGTGACGTCCTCGCGCACGCCCGGGATCGAAGAGAATTCGTGCAGCACACCGTCCATCTGGATCGCGGTCACGGCCGCGCCCTGCAACGAAGACAGCAACACGCGGCGGAGCGCATTGCCCAAAGTCAGCCCAAAGCCACGCTCCAGCGGCTGGGCGACGATGACCGCCACATTGGCGGCCTCTTCGCCGGCCTCGATCTTGAGACCCTTGGGCTTGATCAAATCGGTCCAATTCTTCTGAATCACCAGGATACCTCTCTCACTATGCGTGGGCCTCATCTCCGCGAGCGCGGCAGTGGCCCGTCTTCGTGCCGAGTGCCCGCCGCGGCGGCCCCGGCCCTTCGTCGTTCGTTACACGCGCCGGCGCTTGGGCGGCCGACAGCCATTGTGCGGGATCGGCGTGACGTCGCGGATCGCCGTGATGGTGAAGCCCACCGACTGCAGCGCCCGGAGCGCCGATTCCCGTCCCGAGCCCGGCCCCTTGACCTCGACCTCGAGCGTCTTCATGCCGTGCTCCTGGGCCTTGCGGCCAGCATCCTCGGCGGCGATCTGCGCCGCATAGGGCGTCGATTTGCGCGACCCCTTGAAGCCCTGCGAGCCTGCCGACGACCAGGCGATGGCGTTGCCCTGGGCATCGGTGATGGTGATCTTGGTGTTGTTGAAGGTCGCGTTCACATGGGCGACGCCGGAGGTGATGTTCTTGCGCTCCTTGCGGCGGACGCGCGCGCTAGCAGGTTTGGCCATCTGGCTGGGACTCCTCGACTCTCGGTTACGCCTTCTTCTTACCGGCGATCGGACGGGCGCGGCCCTTGCGGGTCCGGGCGTTGGTATGGGTGCGCTGGCCGCGCACCGGCAGGCCTTTGCGGTGCCGCAAGCCACGGAAACAACCGAGGTCCATCAAGCGCTTGATGTTCATGGCCGTCTCGCGCCGAAGATCGCCCTCGACCTGGAAGTCGCGATCGATGATCTCGCGAATGCGCGACGCCTCGTCCTCGGTCATGTCGTTGACCCGCCGTTCGGCGGGAATCCCGGCCGTCTGGCAAATCGCCTTGGCCGAGGCCCCACCGATGCCGAAGATATAAGTAAGCGCGACCTCGACGCGCTTTTGCGTGGGTAGGTTAACGCCAGCAATGCGCGCCACGAACCGCCTCCTTGTAAGCTGAGCCTGGATGCAAAAATGGCCGCGCCGGACAGGAGCTATCGCCCCCGCCGGCAGCGCCACCGAGCATAGGGATTATATGGGGATTGCCCGCACTGTCAATCAACCCCCGCCGCATCATTTGCCGCCTTCGACAATATCCTTGAGGGCCTCGCCGACCTCTTCGATCGTGGCCATGCCGTCGACCTGCTTGAGCCGGCCCCGGTCCCGGTAATAGGGCAGGATCGGGGCGGTCTGCTCCCGGTAAACGTCGAGCCGCTTCCGCAGGGTCTCGGCATTGTCGTCCGCCCGCACCTGGCCGGCCGCCGCCTCCGCGGCCCGTTTCTCGATGCGCGCGAACAGGGCGTCTTCATCGACCACCATCTCGATCACGTGATGCAGCTCCATGCCCTTGTCCGCCAGCATCCGGTCGAGCGCCTCGGCCTGGGCCACGGTGCGCGGAAAGCCGTCCAGGATGAAGCCGTTCTTGCAGTCCGGCTGGTCGACCCGGTCTGAGATGATGCCCACGACCACCTCGTCCGGCACCAGCTTGCCTTCGTCCATGATGGCCTTGGCCTTCAAGCCGATCTCGGTTCCGGCGGCCACGGCCGCCCGCAGCATCTCGCCGGTTGAGAGCTGAACCAGCCCGTATTTGTCCTGCAGCCGCTCAGCCTGGGTGCCCTTGCCGCAGCCGGGCGGTCCCAACAAAATGATATTCATGGCTCCCCCCCTTTATCCCCGTCGTCCGCGCAGCTTGCTCTTGCGAATCAGTCCCTCATATTGGTGGGCGATCAGATGGGATTGCACCTGGGTCACCGTGTCCATGGTGACCGAGACCACGATCAGCAGGCTGGTGCCGCCGAAGTAGAACGGCACCTGGAAGCGCGAGATCAGGATCTCCGGCAGCACGCAAACGAGCGACAGATAGGCGGCGCCGATCACCGTGATCCGGGTCAGCACGAAGTCGAGATAGTCGGCGGTGTTGGCGCCCGGGCGGATTCCGGGAATGAAGCCGCCGTACTTCTTCAGGTTGTCCGCCGTATCCGCCGGGTTGAACACGATCGAGGTGTAGAAGAAGCAGAAGAACACGATCAGGCTGACGTACAGCAGGATGTAGATCGGCTGGCCCGGGCCGATATAGGCGGCGATGAAGTTCAGCCATTCCGGCCCCTGCCCGGCCGAGAAGCCGGCCATGGTCATCGGCATCAGCAGCAGGGAGCTGGCGAAGATCGGCGGAATGACGCCCGCCGTGTTCAGCTTCAGCGGCAGATGCGAGCTCTCGCCCGCGGTCATGCGCATGCCCTGCTGGCGCTTGGGGTATTGCACCACGACCCGCCGGTGCGCCCGCTCCATGAAGACGATGAAGGCGATGACCACGATCGCCATCACCAAGAGGCCGACGATCAGGAGCGTCGGCAGCGCGCCCTGCCGGCCCAGCTCGAGGGTGCTGACCAGGGCGCTCGGCAGTTCGGCCACGATGCCCGAGAAGATGATCAGCGAGATGCCGTTGCCGACGCCGCGGGCGGTGATCTGCTCGCCCAGCCACATCAGGAAGATGGTGCCGCCGACGATGGTGATCACGGTGGTGGCGCGGAAGAACGCGCCCGGATCGATCACCGCCGACCCCTGGCTGCCGCTCATGCCTTCGAGGCCGACGGCCAGCCCATAGGCTTGCACCGCGGCCAGCAGCACCGTGCCGTAGCGGGTGTACTGGTTGATCTTCTTGCGGCCCGCCTCGCCTTCCTTCTTGAGCTGCTCCAGCTTGGGCGACACCGCGGTCATCAGCTGCATGATGATGGCGGCGGAGATGTACGGCATGATGTTCAGGGCAAAGATGGTCATGCGCGAGAGCGCGCCGCCCGAGAACATGTTGAACATGCCCAGGATGCCGCCCGCCTGGGCGTCGAAGATGTCGCGTATGATGCTGGAGTCGATACCGGGAATCGGGATGTAAGTGCCCAGCCGATAGATGATCAGGGCGCCGAGGGTGAACCAGATCCGCTTCTTGAGCTCCGTCGCCTTGGAGAAGGCGGCGAAGTTGAAGTTGGCGGCGAGTTGTTCGGCGGCCGATGCCATGGGCGGCTCCCTGTTCCCGTACGCGCCCGAGCTAGTCGGACGCCTCGTCCTGGCCCCCCGTGTCGGCGCTGTCTGCCGCGCCTTTGTCCTCGACCTTTTTCGACTGCTTGGTCGCCTTCTTCTCGGGCGCCGCCGGCTTGGACTTGCCGGCCGATATGGTCACCGTGCCGCCCGCCTTTTCCACCGCCGCCAGCGCGGCCTTGGATGCGCCCGCGACCTCGATGGATATTTTGGTCTTCAGGTCGCCTTTTGCAAGCAGCCGAACACCGTCGTGAACGCGCCGAACCACGCCCGCCGCGATCAGGGCGTCGCCGTCGATCGGCTTCTTGGCGTCGAGCTTGCCGGCCTCGATCGCCGCCTGCAGCCGACCGAGGTTGACCTCGGCATGCCGCTTGCTGGTTGGGTTGTTGAAGCCGCGCCGCGGCAGCCGCCGATAGAGCGGCATCTGCCCGCCCTCGAAGCCGAGCAAGGACACGCCCGAGCGCGACAGTTGGCCCTTGGCGCCCCGGCCCGCCGTGCCGCCTTTGCCCGAACCGGGGCCGCGCCCGATCCGTTTGCGGTTCTTTCGGGCGCCGCGCTTGTCGGCAAGCTGGTTCAAATCCATCGTTCTGGTTCCTCGCGGGTGGCGTGCCGTCCGATCAGGCGATCTCTTCGACCCGGACCAGGTGGCTCACCTTGTTGATCATGCCGCGGATCGCCGGGGTGTCCTCCAGCTCGCGCGTGCGTTGCATTCGATTGAGACCCAGGCCGACCAGCGTCGCGCGCTGGTCCTTCGGCCGCCCGATCGGGCTGCCCGTCTGAGTAACCCGGATCTTCTTTTTTGTGACAGACATTTAGAGTTTCTTCCTCATGTGATTTCTTAGGCCTCGGCGGCTTCTCCGCCCCGGCTGATGATCTGTCCGACCTTCTTGCCGCGCCGTGCAGCGACGTCGCGGGGCGCATAGACATGGTCCAGCGCTTCGAAGGTCGCCTTGACCATGTTGTGCGGATTGGCCGAGCCGACCGATTTGGCAACCACATCCTGCATGCCGAGGCACTCGAAGATCGCCCGCATGGGACCGCCGGCAATGATGCCCGTGCCCGGCGGTGCCGCGCGCAGGACCACGCGTCCGGCGCCGAACCGGCCCTTGACGTCATGGTGCAGCGTGCGGCCTTCGCGCAGCGGAACCCGACGGACGCCGTTCCGGGCCTTCTCGGTGGCCTTGCGGATGGCCTCGGGCACCTCGCGCGCCTTGCCCGCGCCGAAGCCGACCCGGCCCTTGCCATCGCCCACCACTACGAGCGCCGCGAAGCCGAAGCGCCGGCCGCCCTTGACCACCTTGGCGACGCGGTTGATGCTGACCAGCTTCTCGACGAACTCGGACTCTTCGCGGCGATCCTCCCGCGGATTTCGTGCCATACCCAGTCCTTCCTAGAAGTTCAAACCCGCCTCGCGGGCGGCATCGGCCAGCGCCTTGACGCGGCCATGGAACAGATAACCGCCGCGGTCGAACACCACGTCCTTGACGCCGGCCTTGATCGCCCGGTCGGCGACCAGCTTGCCGACCGCCTTGGCCGCATCCCGATCGGCGCCGGTCTTGAGCGCGCTCTTGAGATCCTTGTCCAAGGTGGACGCCGCCGCCAGGGTCCGACCTTCGACGTCGTTGATCACCTGCGCGTAGATGTGCTGGCTCGAGCGGAACACCGACAGCCGCGGCCGGTTCCGGTTCTGCTTTCTCAGCTGCCAGCGTGTCCGCGCCCTGCGGCGCTCGAAGAGGTTTTTCGCGTTCATATTCGACCCTTGTCCTACTTCTTCTTGCCTTCCTTCCGCAGGATGTACTCGTTCTCGTACTTGATCCCTTTGCCCTTGTAGGGCTCGGGCGGACGGAAGGCGCGGATCTCGGCCGCCACCTGCCCCACCTGCTGCCTGTTCGCGCCGGTGATCGCGATATGGGTGGGACGCTCGCACTTGATGCTGATGCCCTCGGGGATGGGATAGAGGACATCGTGGCTGTAGCCCAGCTGGAGCTGCAGGTTCTTGCCCTGCACTGCCGCGCGGTAGCCGACGCCGCTGATCTCCAGTACGTAGGTGAAGCCCTGGCTGACGCCGGTCACCAGGCTGTCCACCAGCGACCGGGTCGTGCCCCACATGTTGCGCGCCATCTTGCTGTTGCCGCGCGGGCTGACCAATACCTGGCCGTCCTCGACCGCAACCGCGACGTCGTCATGCAAGACCATGCTGTGCTCGCCCACCTTGCCCTTGGCGAACAGCTGATCTCCCTGCAGGCGCACCTCGACGCCCTCTGGGATTGCCACCGGATTCTTGCCGATTCGAGACATAGCCGTCCTCTAGAACACCCGGCACAGGATTTCGCCGCCCACCTTCGCCTCGCGGGCCTCGGTGTCCGACATCACGCCCCGGGACGTGGACAGGATGGAAATGCCCAGCCCGGCATAGATCTTGGGCAAGTCCTCGATCCCTGAATAGACCCGCCGGCCCGGCCGCGACACGCGGTTGATCTCCCGGATCACCGGACCGCCGTCGTGATAACGCAGCTCGATGGTGAGCGCCTTGATGCCGGGCCGCTCCTCCGACTCGGAAAAACCGCGGATGTAGCCTTCCTTCTCGAGGACCGCGAGCACGTTCTTGCGCAGGCCGGAAGACGGCGAGGTGACCGTCGCTCGACGGTCCCGCTGGCCGTTCCGGATGCGGGTCAGCATGTCGCCCAAAGGATCGCTCATCGTCATGCTCTGTGCTCCCCCTACCAGCTCGACTTGACCATGCCCGGGATCTGCCCCTTCGAGGCCAGGTCCCTGAGCG
Source organism: Alphaproteobacteria bacterium (assembly GCA_030066595.1). Taxonomy (GTDB): domain Bacteria; phylum Pseudomonadota; class Alphaproteobacteria; order JAJFFI01; family JAJFFI01; genus JASJBI01. The sequence goes on from JASJBI010000012.1 coordinate 64,111, forward strand.
CGATGCGCGACAGCTGGAAGTGTCGATAAACGCCTCGGGGCCGGCCGCTCAGCGCACAGCGGTTGCGGATGCGGACCGGCGACGAGTTGCGCGGCAGCTCGGCCAGCTTGAGCCGGGCCGAGAACCGTTCCTCGGGCGGCAGCGCGCGGTCGCTCGCCACCGCCTTCAGCGCTTCGCGCCGCGCCTTGTATTGCCGCGCCAACTTGCGCCGCTTCTGGTCCCGCTCCTTGGCGCTTTTCTTCGCCATGTCTTTGTCTCCGTTGCCTTGCTCGCTATTGGCGGAACGGCATGTTGAAGCCACGCAACAATGCGTGCGCCTCCTCGTCCGTTTCCGCCGTCGTGACCATCACGATGTCCATGCCCCGGATCTCGTCGACGTTGTCGTAGTCGATCTCCGGGAAGATCAGCTGTTCGCGCACACCCACGGCGTAGTTGCCGCGGCCATCGAAGCTCTTCGGCGACAGGCCGCGGAAGTCCCGCACCCGGGGCAGCGCGATGTTGACCAAGCGGTCGAGAAACTCGTACATGCGCGCCCGGCGCAGCGTGACTTTGCAGCCGACCCGCATGCCCTGACGCAGCTTGAACGAGGCGACCGACTTGCGCGCCTTGATAATGACCGGCCGCTGACCGGTGATCAGCTCCAGGTCCTTGGACGCGGCATCGATCTTCTTGCTGTCGGCGATCGCCTCGCCCACGCCCATGTTGACGACGATCTTCTCCAGCCGCGGGACCGCCATCGGGTTCTTGTAACCGAACTCGCTGATCAGTTCCGGTTTGACGACCGTGTTGTAGTGTTCCTGCAATCTCGCCATAACCTTACCGCCTAGCGATCGATGATCTCGCCGGAGCGGCGCGCGAAGCGCACTTTCCGGCCGCCTTCGATGAATTTGTAGCCCACCTTGCTGGCATTGCCGTCCTTGGGATCGGTCAAGGCCACGTTGGAGACGTGGATCGGCGCCTCCTTCTCGTCGATCCCGCCGGGATGGCCGGGACGGGGCCGCGTGTGCCGTTTGACCACGTTGACGCCCTGCACGACCACCCGATGTTCGCCGCGGCGCACCGCCAGGACGTCGCCCTTTTTGCCCTTGTCCTTGCCGGAGATGACGACCACGTAGTCGCCCTTCTTGATCTTCATCTTGCTGGCCATCGCCGTCTCCGCCTCACAGAACCTCTGGCGCCAGGGAAATGATCTTCATGAAGCGCTTGCTGCGCAGCTCGCGCGTCACCGGGCCGAAGATGCGGGTGCCGATCGGCTCGCCCTGGTTGTTGATCAGGACCGCCGCGTTCCGGTCGAACCGGATCGAGCTGCCGTCGTCCCGCCGGACCTCCTTCGCGGTGCGGACGATGACCGCCCGGTGGATGTCGCCTTTCTTGACCCGGCCGCGCGGGATCGCCTCCTTGACCGAGACGACGATGATGTCGCCGATCGAGGCCGACTTGCGCTTCGAGCCGCCCAGCACCTTGATGCACTGGACCTTGCGCGCGCCGGAGTTGTCGGCGACCTCCAGCCTGCTTTGCATCTGTATCATCGGACCGGACCCGTTCCCTTCTCGCCACCGCCCCTAGCGGGCGCCCTCGCCAATCACTTCCCAGTTCTTGCGCTTCGAAATCGGACGGCACTCCTGGATGCGGACCACATCCCCCACCTTGAACTTGTTGTCCGCGTCGTGGGCCGCAAACTTCTTCGAGCGGCGGATGATCTTCTTGTAGAGCGGGTGCTGGACCCGACGGTCGACCCGTACGACCACCGTCTTGTCGCCCTTGTCGCTGACCACCATCCCCTGCAAAACGCGCTTCGGCATCGTCTAGGCCCCTTTCGCCGCCACCGCGGCCGTCTTCTCGCGCAACATGGTCTTGATGCGCGCGATGTCGCGCCGCACCTCGCGCACGCGCGCAGTGTTCTCCAGTTGTCCGCTCGCCCGCTGAAAGCGCAGGTTGAAGGCTTCCTTGCGCAGATCGCCGAGCTGAGATTTGAGCTCGTCCGCCGTCTTCGCCCTGAGTTCCGCCGCTTTCATCGGTTAGCTCTCCTCGCCCAGCCGCGCGACGAAGCGGGTGTCGAGCGGCAGCTTCTCGGCGGCCAGCGACATCGCTTCCTCGGCGACGCCGCGGGGCACGCCGTCGATCTCGAACATGATCCGGCCCGGCTTGACCCGGCAGCACCAGTACTCGACCGAGCCCTTGCCCTTGCCCATGCGCACTTCGGCCGGCTTGCCGGTCACCGGCACGTCCGGGAAGATCCGGATCCAGACGCGTCCGGCGCGCTTCATATGGCGCGTGATGGCGCGCCGCGCCGCCTCGATCTGGCGCGCGGTGATCCGGCCGGGCGTGGCCGCCTTGAGCCCGTAAGAGCCGAAGTTGAGCTGGGTCCCGGCCTTGGCCATGCCGTGGATCCGGCCCTTGTGCTGCTTGCGGTACTTCGTGCGTTTCGGTTGCAGCATGTCTCAGCGTCCCGTCCTGTCCTCAGCGTACCGGCTGTTGCTCGAGCGCGCGTTTGTCGGCGGCCAACGGATCGTGCGACATGATATCGCCCTTGTAGACCCAGACCTTGACGCCGCAGGTGCCATAGGTGGTCTTGGCCGTAGCCGTGCCGTAATCCACGTCTGCCCGCAGGGTGTGCAGCGGCACCCGGCCCTCGCGGTACCACTCGGTCCGCGCGATCTCGGCGCCGCCCAGCCGGCCGCCGCAGTTGATGCGGATCCCGTTCGCGCCCAGCCGCATGGCCGACTGCACGGCGCGCTTCATGGCGCGCCGGAAGGCGACCCGGCGCTCGAGCTGCTGGGCCAGGTTCTCGGCCACCAGCTTTGCGTCGATCTCGGGCTTGCGGATCTCGACGATATTGAGATGCACGTCGCTGCCGGTCATCTTGGTCAGGTCCTGACGCAGCTGCTCGATATCGCGCCCCTGCTTGCCGATGACCACGCCGGGCCGGGCGGTATGGATGGTGATCCGCGCCTTCTTGGCCGGCCGCTCGATCACGACCCGGCTGACGCCGGCGCCCGAAAGCCGCTTCTCGATGTATTCGCGCAGCTTGAGGTCCTGGTGCAGCAGCTCGGAATAGTCGCCCTCGGCGTACCACCGGGAATCCCAGGTGCGATTGATGCCGAGCCTGAGCCCGACCGGATTGACCTTCTGTCCCATTAGGCAGTCTCCTCGCGCTCGCGCACGACCACGGTGAGCCGGCTGAACGGTTTCTCGATCCGGCCGACCCGCCCGCGGGCGCGGGCGCGGAAGCGCTTCATGACGAACGTCCGCCCGACGGTCGCCTCGGCCACGTAGAGCCGGTCGACGTCGAGCTGATGGTTGTTCTCCGCATTGGCGATCGCCGACTGCAGCACCTTGCGCACGTCGCCCGCGACGCGCCGCGGCGAGAAGGCCAGCTCGCTCAGCGCCGCCTCGGCATCGAGACCGCGAATGCTCTGGGCGACCAGGTTGAGCTTGCGCGGGCTGGTGCGCAGGACGCGCGCCACCGCCTGCGCCTCGGTGTCCTTCAATCGGCGTTCCGTCTTCTGCTTGCCCATCGCCTCAGATCCGCTTCGCCTTCTTGTCGGCCGCGTGGCCGTGGTAGGTACGCGTCGGCGCGAATTCGCCGAGCTTGTGGCCGACCATGTTCTCGGTCACCAGCACGGGGACGAACTTGTGGCCGTTGTGCACGCCGAAGGTCAGCCCCACGAACTGGGGCAGGATCGTGGACCGCCGAGACCAGGTCTTGATCACCTCGTTGCGTCCCGACTCGCGGGTGGTCTCGGCCTTCTTCAAGAGATAGCCGTCGACGAACGGTCCTTTCCAAACGGATCGTGCCAAGTTCTTCTCCTCGTCTACTTCTTGCGGCCGCGCCGGCGCAGGATGTACTTGTCGGTGCCCTTGGTCTTGCGCGTGCGCTTGCCTTTGGTGGGCTTGCCCCAGGGCGTCACCGGATGGCGCCCGCCCGAGGTCCGGCCCTCGCCGCCGCCATGGGGATGGTCGATCGGGTTCATCGCCACGCCGCGCACCGACGGCCGCTTGCCGAGCCAGCGCTTGCGCCCCGCCTTGCCCAGCTTGATGTTCTGCTTGTCCGGGTTCGACACGGCCCCGATCGTCGCCATGCAGTCGCCATGGACCATGCGCATCTCGCCCGAGCTCACCTTGAGCAGCGCGTAACCCTGGTCGCGGCCGACCAGCTGGGCGTAGGTGCCGGCCGCGCGCGCCAGCTGCCCACCCTTCTCGGGCTTCATCTCAACATTGTGGATGATGGTGCCGAGCGGAATGCTGCGCAGCGGCATGGCGTTGCCCGGCTTGACGTCGACCCGCTCGCCCGCCACCACGCTGTCGCCGACCCTGAGCCGCTGCGGCGCCAGGATGTAGGACATGGTGCCGTCCTGATACTTGAGCAAGGCGATGAAAGCGGTCCGGTTGGGGTCGTACTCGATGCGATCGACCGTGGCCGGCATGTCGAACTTGCGCCGCTTGAAATCGATCACCCGATAGCGCCGCTTGTGTCCGCCGCCGATCCGCCGCGCGGTGATGCGACCGCCGTTGTTGCGGCCGCCCTTGCGCCCCAGCCCCTCGGTCAGCGCCTTGACCGGCTTGCCCTTGTAGAGCGTCGCCCGATCGACCAGGACCAGGCCGCGCTGGCCCGGCGTCATCGCCTTATAGGCTTTCAGTGCCATTGCCGCGCCTCCGTCAGATCCCGCTGGTGATGTCGATCGACTGGCCTTCCGCCAGCGACACCACCGCCTTCTTGTAGTCTGGCCGGCGGCCCCGGCGCCCGCGGAAGCGGACGTTCTTGCCCTTCTGCCGCAGGGTGTTCACCGCCGTGACCTTGACGTCGAACAGCTTCTCCACCGCCGCCTTGATCTCCGGCTTGGTCGCGTCCATGGCGACCCGGAAGACCACCTGGTTGTGCTCGCTGATCGCGGTTGATTTCTCGGTGATCAACGGCAAACGGAGGATCTCGTGCATCCGCTCGTTGCTCACCGCGGGGCGGGCCGTGTCTTGCTTGCTCATTTCAGCCGCGCCTCCAGCTGCTGGACCGCATCCTTGGTCAGAACCAGGGTGTCCCGGCGCAAGATGTCGTAGACGTTGGCACCTTGCGACGGCAGCAGGTCCACATTCGGAATGTTCTTCAGGGCCCGGGCGAAACCCTGGTCCGGCTCCGGCCCGTCGATGACCAGGGCCGATTTCAAGCCAAGCTTCTCGAGGCGTGCCGCCAGCTCCTTGGTCTTGGCCGCCTTGACCGCGACCTTGTCCAGGATGATCAGCTTGCCGTCCGCCTGCTTGCTGGACAGCGCCGTCTTGAGACCGAGCCGACGCACCTTCTTGGGCAGCGAAAAGCCATGCTTGCGCACCACCGGGCCAAAGATCACCGCACCGCCGCGAAATTGCGGCTGACGCAGGCTGCCGACACGGGCCCGTCCGGTACCCTTCTGCTTCCACGGCTTGCGCCCGGTGCCGCGGATCTCGGACACGCCCTTGGTCTTGTGGGTCCCGGCCCGCCGCTTGGCGAGCTGCCAGTTGACCACCCGGCTGAGGATGTCCTTGCGGACCTCGAGCCCGAACACCGCGTCGTCGAGCGTGACTTCGCCCGCGGCCTTGTTGTCCAGAGTCACCACCTTCGCCTTCATAGCCCTCAGTCCTTCTTATCCGTCTCGGGCTCGGGCTCGGCGTCGGCCGGGGGTTCCGCCGCTGGCGCCTCTGCCTCGGGGGCGTCCGCAGCCTCGGCTTCGGCCTCGGGCGCGGGCGTCTCCGCCGTCTCTGCTTCCGCCTGGCCGGTGTCCTCCTCGGGCGCAGCCGCCGCGCCGCCCTTGAGCGCCGCCGGCATCGGTACGCCGTCCGGCAGCGGCCGCTTGATCGCGTCTGCGACCCGGAGCCAGCCGCCCCTGGCGCCCGGCACGCCGCCCTTGACCAGGATCAGGCCCCGTTCTTCGTCCGTGGACACGACCTCGAGGTTCTGGACGGTGACCCGCGTATCGCCGAGATGGCCGGCCATCTTTTTGCCCTTGAACACCTTGCCCGGGTCCTGACACTGCCCGGTCGAGCCGTGCGCCCGGTGCGAGACCGAAACGCCGTGCGAGGCCCGGAGCCCGGCGAAGTTGTGCCGCTTCATGCCGCCGGCGAAGCCCTTGCCGATGCTGGTGCCGGTCACGTCGACGAACTGGCCCGCGACGAAGTGCCCGACGGAAAGCTCGGCGCCGACCTCGACCAAGTTGTCGGCGCTGACCCGGAACTCGGCGAGCTTGCGCTTGGGCTCCACCTTGGCCTTGGCGAAGTGTCCGCGCAGCGGTTTGGAAACGTTCTTGACCTTCGCCGCGCCGATGCCGAGCTGGAGCGCGCTGTAGCCGTGCTTCTCCTCCGTGCGCTGGGCCACGACCTGGCAGCCGTCCACCTTGAGGACGGTCACGGGCACATGCCGCCCGTCGTCGGTGAAGACGCGGGACATTCCCATTTTCTGAGCGAGCAAGCCGGTACGCATGATCGTTTTCCGTTCCTCTCCCGGTGCCCGCGCTAGAGCTTGATCTCGACGTCGACGCCCGCCGCCAGGTCGAGCTTCATGAGCGCGTCAACGGTTTGCGGCGTCGGGTCGATGATGTCCAGGAGCCGCTTGTGAGTCCGGATCTCGAACTGCTCCCGCGACTTCTTGTCGATGTGGGGCGAGCGCAGCATGGTGTACTTCTGAATCCGTGTCGGCAGGGGAATCGGGCCGCGCACCTGAGCGCCCGTGCGCTTGGCGGTGTTCACGATCTCGCTGGTCGACTGGTCCAGCACCCGATGGTCGAATGCCTTCAGCCGGATGCGTATGTTCTGGTTTTCCATGGCCTCGAATTCCCAACAAAATTCCGCCCCCGAAGGGGCGGAGAACGCTTGCTCCTATTCTATGATCGAGGCGACGACGCCGGCACCGACGGTGCGGCCGCCCTCGCGGATGGCGAAGCGCAGGCCTTCGTCCATCGCGATCGGCGCAATCAGCTCGACCTCCATCGCGATGTTGTCGCCCGGCATCACCATCTCCGTCCCGTCCGGCAGCACCACCGAGCCGGTCACGTCCGTCGTCCGGAAGTAGAACTGCGGCCGGTAGTTCGAGAAGAACGGCGTGTGCCGGCCCCCCTCGTCCTTGGTCAGGATGTAGCACTCGCACTTGAACTTCGTGTGCGGCGTGATCGAGCCGGGTGCCGCCAACACCTGGCCCCGCTCAACCTCGTCCCGCTTGGTCCCGCGCAACAGAACCCCGATGTTGTCACCGGCCTCGCCCTGGTCCAACAGCTTGCGGAACATCTCAACGCCCGTGCACACCGTCTTCGTCGTGTCCTTGATCCCGACGATCTCGATCTCGTCACCCGTCTTCACGATGCCACGCTCGACCCGGCCCGTCACAACCGTCCCACGGCCCGAGATCGAGAACACGTCCTCGATCGGCATCAAAAACGGCTTGTCCTTCGGACGCTCGGGCTGCGGCACGTACTCGTCAACCGCCTTCATCAGCTCAATCACCGAGCTCTTGCCCGTCGCCTCGTCGCCCCCCTCCAGCGCCGCCAGCGCAGACCCCTTCACGATCGGGATGTCGTCCCCGGGAAACTCATAGCTCGACAACAGCTCCCGGACCTCAAGCTCAACAAGCTCCAACAGCTCCGGATCGTCAACCTGGTCCACCTTGTTCAGATACACCACGATCGCCGGTACGCCCACCTGGCGCGCCAGCAGAATGTGCTCGCGGGTCTGCGGCATCGGACCGTCCGAGGCAGACACCACCAAAATCGCACCGTCCATCTGCGCCGCACCCGTGATCATGTTCTTCACGTAGTCCGCATGCCCGGGGCAATCCACATGCGCGTAGTGACGGTTCTCCGTCTCGTACTCAACATGCGCCGTCGCAATCGTGATCCCGCGCTCCTTCTCTTCCGGCGCCTTGTCAATCTGGTCAAACGCCGTGAACTCGGCGCCACCCTGCTCCGCCAAGACCTTCGTGATCGCCGCCGTCAGCGTCGTCTTGCCATGGTCAACATG
>JASJBI010000079.1 GCA_030066595.1 Alphaproteobacteria bacterium
GCCCGCCACGTAGAGCTGGCTCGCCAACGGCCGACCGCCCGGCGGAATCACCTGGATATGGATATGCGGCGTGCGCCCCGGATAGGGCACCGGCTTGATGGTGCGGAACCGCCACGCGCCGTCCGCGTCCGCGCGCATGCGCCCGAACCCCTGGAAGTTGGGGTCGGCGCCGCCGCCATCGCGCGGATGGTGGTAGCGGCCGAGCGCATCGCACTGCCAGATCTCCACCACCGCGTCGGGGATCGCGCGGCCTTCTCGATCGACCACCCGGCCGAACAGGTGCGTCACGATGCCTTGCGCCGGCGCGGGCCGGCCCCGGACGGTGACCAGATCATTGTCGTGATCGAGTGGCAGGCGCGAAGGATAAAACGGACCCGTGCTCTGCCGCGGCGTCGGCGTCAGCGCGGCCAAAGCCGGATTTGCCGTCAAAAGGGCCAGGCTCGCGCCGATCACTGTGCGTCTTGAAAGCTCAGGCATATCGCCCTCCTCTTCCAAGAGATTGGGGCGACCCCACCGCCGAACAAGCGGTCAGGCAAGACGTCTAGCTCCCGGTCGCCTCCTTGGCGATGGACGCAAACACGTCGTCAAGCTCGCCGGCCAGCTTGTCCAGCTTGGGCTCCTTGTACCCGGCCCACACCGCGCTCGGCTTGCGATAGGACAGGGTGGCGGTGCCGTCTTCGTTCTCGGTCACGTAGAACCGCATCGGCGCCTCGTAGCCCGCCTGCACGCTGGTCTCCAACATCGGCAAGGCAAAGCGCTGGTGGAACGTCAGCAGCACCGAGTTGCCGGGAATCTTCACCCCGTTCTTGGCGGCAAAGCAGCTGGCGCAGGGAAAGCCCAGGACGAACATCTCGTGGTTCTCGACCGCCGCCTTCAGCCGTTCGCGCAGAGTCGCGAAATCGTGCTGGCTCGGCGTGTGAACCATGCCGTCGAGCCACTGCCCGGCGGCGGCCGGCGCGGCGAAAGCAGCCAGCCCCAAAAGAACAAGCGCGGTCAGACGTGCAAGCATGATCAACCCTCCGAATTGGCTCCACGCGATGCAACATTACCCGAAGGGCGCCGGAGGCAATGGGGCGCTCACCCAAAATTGAGACGGAAGGTCGCCTGGAAAGGCGTTGCTCGGTCAGAAGTGGGATTTCGCTCTGGATTGCTTCGCTGCGCTCGCAAAGACGGCGAAGGGGTAGTATCGCGGTCATGCCAACTGACCGAATACCAAAAGCATCCGCCCCTGGTGAATCAGTAATGCGTCACCGCACGCACATCGTCATTGCGAGCGGGGCGAAGCAATCCAGAAGCCCAGGCTGAGGCCCACCTTGCCATACCGGGCCTCGTGAGCCGTATCCCTCGCTCAACCCAGGGCCTGCTCCAGGTCCCGCGTCAGGTCGTAGACGTCCTCGATTCCGACCGACAGCCTGACCAGACCGTCGGAGATCCCCAACTCGGCCCGCTTATCCGCGGGCACCGAGGCGTGGGTCATGATCGCCGGGTGCTCGATCAGGCTCTCCACGCCGCCCAGGCTTTCGGCCAGCGCGAACACCTGGCAGCGCTCCAGGAACCGCCGCGACTCCTCGATCCCGCCGGCCAGCACCGCGGTGATCATCCCGCCGAACGCCTCCATCTGCTGCAGCGCCAGCTCGTGCTGCGGATGGCTTGGCAGGCCGGGATACAGCACCTGCTCCACCTTCGGGTGCGCTTCCAGGAAATTGGCCACCTCGGTCGCGTTGCGGCAGTGCTGTTGCACACGCAGATGCAGGGTCTTCAGCCCACGCAAGGCGAGAAACGCATCGAACGGGCTCATCACCCCGCCGACCGCGTTCTGCAGGTAGCCGAGCTGCTCGGCCAGCTCCGGGTCCTTCACCACCACCACGCCGCCGACCATGTCGGAATGGCCGTTCAGGAACTTGGTCACCGAGTGCACCACGATGTCGATGCCGAAATCGAGCGGCCGCTGCAGCACCGGCGAGGCGAACGTGTTGTCGCACACGGTCAGGATGCCGCGCTGGCGGGCAAAGGCCGCGACTGCGCCGAGATCGACCAGCTTCAACAGCGGATTGGTCGGGGTCTCGATCCAGATCATGCGGGTATCGGGACGCACGACCGCTTCCAGCGCATCGAGGTCGGAGAGGTCGACAAAGCTGAAGTCGAGCCCGGAGGAGCGGCGACGCACGTTCTCGAACAGCCGGAAGCTGCCGCCGTAGAGGTCGTCCATGGCCACCACGTGGGCGCGGCTGTCGAGCAGCTCCAGGATGGTGCCCATCGCCGCCATGCCTGAGGCAAAGGCGAACCCGTGGGTGCCGTTTTCCAGGTCCGCCATACAGTCCTCGAACGCCTTACGCGTCGGATTGCCGGTGCGCGCGTATTCATAGCCCTTGTGCTTGCCCGGGCTCTCCTGGACGAAGGTGGAGGATGCGAAGATCGGCGTCATGATCGCACCCGTGGTCGGGTCGGGCTCTTGGCCTGCATGAATCGCACGTGTCGCGAATCCCAACCGGTTCCGGCTCTCCAACATCAGACAACTCTCCATGCTTCGTCGCGGTGCGCCGGGCGGACAGGACGTCCGGGGAGCCTATCCGTGCTTCAGGCTCCGGCGCAGGTGATTGAGCAGATCGATCTTGGTGATCAGCCCAAGGAATGTGCCGTTCTCGACCACGATCGCCACCTTGTCGGCGCGCAGGATTGGCATCAGGTCCGACAGCGGCGCGCTCGGCGCCAGGATCTCCAGCCGGTTGACCATGTGGTCTGCGACCGGATCGGTGAACCGCTCCTCATGATCGTACACGGCCAACAACAGATCGGATTCATCGAGCATTCCGACGATGCGCTCTTGCTCGTCCAAGACGGGAACTTGGCTAATATCGGCAAGCTTCATCCGTCCGTAGGCAGTCAGCAGCGAGTCCGTGGGGCGAACCGTGACCACCTCATTCTGGCGCGCCCGGCGCAGGATCAGGTCGCGCAGATCCCCCGACTTCTCGCGCTCGATGAAGCCCTGCTCGATCATCCAGAAGTCGTTGTAGGCCTTGGACAGGTACTTGTTGCCGCTGTCGCAGATGAAGGTGACGACACGCTTGGGCCGGTCCTGCTCGCGGCAATAGCGCAGCGCGCCGGCGATCAGTGTGCCGGCCGAAGTGCCGCCCAGAATGCCCTCCGCCCGCAGCACCTCGCGCGCCGTCGTCAGCGCCTCACGGTCGGAGATCGCATAGGCCCGGCGCACCCGGCTGAGGTCGCAGATCGGCGGCAGGAAATCCTCACCGATCCCTTCCACCACCCAGGAACCGACGTCCTCGGGGATCTCGCCGGTCTCCACATAGGGCGCCAGCACCGAGCCCTCCGGATCGGCCAGCACCATCTCGACGTGGGGCGCGGTCTTCTCGAAGAACCGGGACAGCCCGGTGATCGTGCCGCCCGAGCCGACGCCACACACCACCGCGTCGACGTCGGCACCCATCTGCGCCCAGATCTCCGGGCCGGTGGTGGTCTCGTGCGCCAGCGGGTTGGCCGGGTTTTCGAACTGGTTGACGTAGAACGCGCCCGGCGTCTCGGCGGTAATCCGCTCCGCCATATCGTGGTAGTACTCCGGGTGCCCCTTGCCCACATCAGACCGGGTCATGATCACCTCGGCGCCCAGCGCGCGCAGGTGAAAGATCTTCTCCTGGCTCATCTTGTCGGGAATGACGAGCTTGAGGCGGTAGCCCTTCTGCGCGGCGACCAGGGCCAGGCCGAGGCCGGTGTTGCCGGCCGTCGCTTCAACCAGCACCCCACCCGGCTTCAGCGCGCCGCTTCGCTCGGCGGCTTCGATCATCGACAACCCGATCCGGTCCTTGATCGATCCGCCCGGGTTCTGGTTCTCCAGCTTGACGAAAAGCCGGCACGGACCGGTGTCCAGCCGGGTCAGTTCGACGATCGGGGTGTTTCCGATCATCTGCAGGACGGAGTCCGGCAATCGGGGGTCAGGATGCGCCTGATCCATGGCGTGTGCGTGCCTTCTTCCGCTCCGTCGCCGCGAACGCGATCGGCCCCAAGACTGCCTTGCTGGCAGCGGGCAGACGGCTGCAGGCGGTTTTGTCGTGCTTTGGTGGTAACGGAGTATAGGGAGTCGAACCGCGTTTGTGCACCGCAATACACTTGTGCCCCCACAGCACATGTGGCCGTCAAAAAAGAGTCGCCGGACGGTCATCTATTGGCAAAGACTCAGGCGTGAGATCACAAGGAGCCTACGGAGGAGGCCACTGATGTCCGAGGAAAAGGTCTACAATGTCCTGTTCCTATGCACCGGGAATTCGGCCCGCAGTGTGATGGCCGAATCCATCCTGAACCGCGCGGGCCAGGGGCGGTTCCAGGCGTACAGCGCGGGGAGCTTCCCCACCGGCCAGATCAATCCCTATGTCCGCGACCTGCTGCAGCGGTTCAACCACCCGACCGAGGGCTTGCGCTCCAAGTCGTGGGACGAGTTCGCCGGCCCGGACGCGCCGGAAATGGACTTCGTGTTCACCGTCTGTGATCAGGCGGCCGGCGAGGTCTGTCCGATCTGGCCCGGCCGCCCGATGTCCGCCCACTGGCCGTTCGCCGACCCGGCCAAGTTCGAGGGCAGCGATGCGGAAATCGCCGCCGCGACGGCCGAGGTCTACGGCCAGATCGAGCGCCGCGTCTCGATCTTCGTGAACCTGCCGATCGCCTCGCTCGACAAGCTCAGCCTGCAGCGACGGCTGGACGAAATGGGCGAACCCACGCGCCAACAGGCTTAGACGAACAGTCCAAAAAAGTAACCCGAAGCGTTAACCAGTTCACTGCGCTGGCCGTCCCGCGCAACCAAACTGCATCTGTCGAAAAAGACATGTCACTTGAGCTCAGCTCGGGTGAACACGGGTGGGAGACGACAGATGATCACCTTGGCGCACATCACGCAGACCTCCGGCAGGACCATCGCCACGGCCTTGCTGGCCGGCGGTCTGGTCGCCGGCACCGCGACCGGCAACCCCGCCGCGGCGGGCGATAGCTTCGGCCTGTTCGGCGGCTCTACCAATCTGTTCGGCGGCCAGAACAGCAACAACTGGAACAGCAACAATAACTGGAACAACAACGCCAACAACGGCGGTTGGAACGCCAACGCCTGGAGCTTGGGGCCGAGCCTGGCACTCGGCGCCCTGGCCCTAAGCTCCCGGAACGATGGCAATGACAGCAGGTCTTCGTCCTACGCCCAAGGCTACCAGGCCGGTCAGAACAACGCCTACCATGCAAACCCCTACAACAGATACAGCGACCGAAATTCGCACTGGTGGCCGAGACTCAGGAACGAGAACGTCATCGTCGTTGGCAGGGTCAGAATCCCCTTTGATCCAGACCAGGCCCAGCGCCCGCCGAGCGCGGACTTCCAGATCGGGCAGGTCAGCGCACCACCGGCCGGCCTACAGAGCCCGGCAGGATCGGAAGTCTGGGTCGATGATCCCGTGCAGGAAACCAAAATCTGGGATGATGCCGCGACCCAGAGCGCAGTTGGGGCCAACTGGGGAATTCGCCGAACCGGAATGTTTATTCCCCGTATCGGGTCGGAAGTAATTGTCGAGTTTTCTCAGTCTGATCCCGATCGTCCCCTGATCACCGGACGAGTCTACAACGCCGAGAGCAATTTCGAGCCGTACCAGCCCGAGTAATGGACGCAAACCGGCCCGGTCGCGGATCGGGCACCAAGCCTCGCAATTGAAGACTTGCCAATCTCCAGGCCCGGCGTCTGATCCCGCCGGGCCTTCGCATTGCTGATCCCGAAAACACGCCCCGAGCGTGAACCGGTTCACAGCGCCGGCCGTTCGGGTCGGCCACACTGCATCTGTCAGAGATAGGCGTTTCACGCGGGCTAAGCCTGCGTCAACGCAGTGGGGAGACGACAGATGACTTCGTACACTCAGATCGCTCGAACCTCCGGCAAGGCGATTGCAACCGCCCTGTTGGCCGCAGGTCTGGTCGCGGGCGCGGCATCCGCCAACACTGCCGAGGCGGGCAACAACTGGGGCAACAATGGCCGGGGCTGGACCTTCAACTGGGCCCCCGCCCTGGCGCTCGGCGCCCTGGCCTCGGGTCTGAACTCGCGGGACAACCGTGCGGACGAGCGCGCGGCGTTCAACCGGGGCTTCCTGGCCGGCCGCAACAATTTCTATGCCCGCCCGCCCGTGGTCTACAACATCCAGCCCTACCCGCCCGGCACCGTCTGGTACCAGCAGCCGATGCAGCTCCAGGGCTGGCAGCCGACCTTTAGCAACGGCTGGCGGCTGAACGCGCAGGTTCCCTACAACCAGGGCCAATACCAACCCCCGCCCCGCGTCGTGCATGCGCCGCGCCTGTCGGATTGGCAGAACGACCCGCTCGATCCGGGCCGCCTTTTAGGGGGAACGGCCGAGGGCAATCAGCCCAGTCAGCCATCGCAATCCGCCGACACGCAAACCTCGCAGTCGTGCAACGGGCCGGTTTGCCAGCCTTCGATCGGGATGCACCCATGGGGCGCGCACCCGGGTGCCACCGCCAACGACGGCGCTGCCGGCACGGCCGGCGCGGCGGAGGCGGACAACTTCCAGCTCACGCCACGGATCAGGTTCTGATCCGGGCGCACCTGAAGATCCAAGCTCTGCTTGTCACTTCGGCCCGGCGAATGCGACTGCCGGGCCATTTTTCTTGATGCATGCACGCCGAATCCCCGCAAGCGCCTGGCAGCCAAGAAAAACTTCAAAAAGCACCATAGCGTGAACCGGTTCACAGCGCCGGCGCGGCCCATCGGCGAGACTGAGCCCATCAAGAGATCAGTTCCAACCGAGCGAAGCTCGCGTTTCAGAGATGAGGAGAACAGAGATGACCCGTTTTGCAGACATCACACGGACCTCCGGCAAGGCCCTGGCGATCGCTTTGCTCACCACCGGCCTGGTCGCCGGAACCGCGGCCACCAACGAGGCCGCCGCGTTCGACAGCGCGCTGACCGGCGCCTTGTTCACCGGCTTTGCCGGCGCCGGCATCGGCGGCGCGATCGGCGGCGCCGAGGGCGCGGCGATCGGCGGATTTAGCGGCCTGGCGCTTGGCGCTCTGGCCGGCCATCTGGCCAACGATGACGACGACGACGAAGATCTGGCTTACCAGCAGGGCTATCAGGCCGGCTACGCGCACTCGGCACCGCCGCCTGTGGTCTACTACGCCCCGCCGCCGCCGGTCGTCTACCAGCAGGCCCCGGTGGTCTATCAACAGCCGCCGGTCGTCTATCAGCCGGCCCCGGTCGCACAGTATGCGCAGCCGGCCCCGCAGACGCAGGCCTATGCCCAGCCGCAGCCGAATTACGTGCCGCAGGGCCAGCCGCCGCAGCAGGCGTTCCAGCCGACGCCGCCGAGCTACTACGGGCAGCCGTCCTACGCCAACCAGTAAGGACGACACACAACACCAACAGAGGGTGAGGCCCGGCGGTCATTCCGCCGGGCTTTGCCCTGCTTAGATTCCGAGTTCGGTCAGCACCACGACCGTGATGGCGCCGGCCAGCACCGCCGGCAGCAGGCGCCGGACCAGCACGAAGACCAACAGCGCAGCACCCACCGCAACGCAGCGCGCGACCAGCGGCGCCTCGGCCAACGCGCCTTGCGGGATCAGGATCATCCGGGCCAACAGGCCGGCCAGCAGCGCATAGGCGACGCAGCTCGCCAGATCGAACCACGGGCTGTCGGTCCGCAACCGCCCGGCGAACGCGACGCCGAGGCCGCGGAACGCATAGGTCGCGACCGCGGCGCAGGTGAGCGCCAGATAGGGCCAGACCGGGCCGACAATCTCAATCACCAGCCGCCTCCCCCGCGCGCCGCAGCAGGGCGCGGTCGATGGCGAACGCCGCGCCGCCGGCGATCACGCCGGTCAGCAGCAAGCCCCATTCCGGGCTGACCAGGTGCAGCGGCGGCCCGCAGGCCGCGCCCAGGACCATGGAGATCGCTTTGGCGCGCTGCCGGAAGTCCGCGCTGAGCATCATGATGAAGTAGAGCGGCATCAGGAACACCAGCCCCAGCGCCAGGCTGGGCGGCATGCCGGACACCGCAGTATAGCCGATCAGCGTGAACAGCTGCATCGCGCCCCACACCGAGGCGCCGAAGCCGACGAAATAGGCCAGCCGCTCCTCCGAGGGCAGGGTCGGACATCGGCTCATCCCGGCCAGCCACGCCGTCACCGCCACGAAGTGGGAGGCGGCGTAATACTTCCAGCGCGGCGTGCCAGGCGTGCTGATATGCGGCATCAGCGCCACCGTCATCGGGAACAGCCGCAGATTGGTCAGCGCCACCGCGGCCGCGATCGACAGCAGGCTGGCGCCCAGCGCCATCAGCTCGATGGCGACGATCTGGCCCGGCAGCGCGAACCCGAAGGCGGAGCTGAACAGGGCGGCACCCAGCGAGAATTCGCTGGAGCGGACCAGGGCGCCGAACCCCACATAGCTGGCCGCCAGCACGAACACCGGCGAGGCCAGCGCGTCGCGCATCCCGCCCGCGAACGCCTTTCCGGGTGTTCCGTAGGCTCCGAAGCTCCGTCTTTTGCCCAGCATTTCTGCCGGTTAGCACCGCCGGCCGCGGTTGGTAAAGATCTTGCTAAGATTCTTCGCCGAATATGTCCTTTGACGCCGGCAACCAGGGCCAGGAACGAAAGGCCATGACCCATTTTTTGACCTCCGACACCAATCCGGACGGCCTCAAGCTTGAGGACATCCTGATGGCCATCCGCAAGGACATCATCACCCGCTGCACCAAGATCACCGACGACCAGCGCCCCGAAGCGCGGCGCGTGCTGGAGAACAACGTCAAGATCCTGCAGCTGCTGACCGAAGCCATCGCGCTGGCCGAGGATTCGACCCAGACGCTGGACAAGGCGTTCGGCCCGTCCGTCCGCGCCGACGGCGGCCCCCCGCGCATCGGCACCGCCTGAGCACGGGGCGGCGTTCGTCCCGGCCGCCGCGACATTCCATAAACTTCGCACGCGTCGGGGTCTCGCCGGCCGGGATGTTTGACGCCTCTATCTTTGGCGCGAAATCCGCGCTAAAGCCCGGCCATGGCGAAGCTGGAAACCTATGACTACGTGATCGTCGGGGCCGGGTCGGCCGGCTGCGTGCTGGCCGGTCGCCTCACCGAAGATCCCGACGTCACCGTCCTTGTGCTGGAAGCCGGGCCACCCGATCCGTGGTGGGACTGGCGCCTGCACATGCCGGCCGCCTTCGCCTTCCCGCTGATGAGCCGGACCTACAACTGGTGGTACGAGTCCGAGCCCGAGCCGCACATGGACAACCGCCGCATCTACCAGCCGCGTGGCCGCGTGCTGGGCGGCTCGTCGTCGATCAACGGCCTCGCCTA
>JASJBI010000041.1 GCA_030066595.1 Alphaproteobacteria bacterium
CGGCCTCCCTGGCCACCGCGCCCGAGGAGATCGAAGCGCGGATCACGCCCAACACGGCCGGCGTGGTCGTCGTTCACGTCGGCGGAATGATCTCGCGCCGCATGCCCGAGATCCGGGCGCTCACGGACGCGAAGGGGTTGTGGCTGGTCGAGGATGCCGCGCACGCGCATGGATCGCGGTACGACGGGGTGCATGCGGGCAGGTTCGGCGTCGCCGGCGCGTTCAGCTTCTATCCGACCAAGGTGATGACCTCGGCCGAGGGCGGCATGATCGTGACCGACGATGCACGGATCGCCAAGGAGGCGCGCATCTACCGGGATCAGGGCAAAGCCGGCTTCACGCAGAACATTCACACCCGCCTCGGCTACAACTGGCGCCTATCCGAACCCCACGCCATCATCGGCCTGCGCCACCTGCATCGCCTGCCGGAGATGATCGAGGCTCGGCAGCGGATCGCGGCGATCTACGATACCCATATCGCGGACATCGAAGACTTGCGGCCGCTCACGGTGCCGGAGCTGTGCGAGTGCAACTACTACAAGTATATGGCCATGCTCCCGGATGGTGTCGACCGCGCGCAATTGAAGAAGACTTTGCGGGAGGAGCATGCCGTCTCCCTATCCGGAGAAGTCTACGAACTCCCGGTGCACAAGAACCCGGTCTTCGAGAGCCTGAGAACAGAAAGCCTGCCGAACGCGGAGTGGGCCTGCGCCCGCCATATCTGTTTGCCGGTCTTCGCGAGCATGACGGACGTACAGGCCCGCCGCGTTGTCGCGGCCCTCAAGTCCGTCCTGACCAACAGGCTTGAGAGGTAAAACCATGCAGAACATTTCGGATACCGTTCGTCTTTCAAGGCCGGTCTGAGGAATTCCCAGCAAAAAACTGGCAAGAGTAACAGTTACCGAACGGCGCAATTCGCGTTAAGCTTGCTTTACGTACAGCAGCACGATGGTTTCAGTGAGCTGTCCGTGACCAAGATTCCGGGGTGCGAAAAATCTTTGAACGGAAAACCTGCCGAACGCGGGGTCGGCTTGCGTCCGCCATGTCTGTCTGTCTGCCTTCGCAGGACTGGCAGAGAAACAGGCTCAGCGGGGCGTTGCGGCCCTCAAATCTGCGCTGAAGAACCAGAACTAGGAGGGGGAAGTCATGGCGAGAGTCGCAGTGACAGGAGGGTGCGGGTTCATCGGCTCGCACGTGGTGGATGCCCTCGTCGAAGCGGGGCACGACGTGACCGTGATCGACCTGGGCAAGCGGCCGCATCGCACGGACGTGAGGTACGTGGACATCGACATGCTGGAGCTCGCGTCGGTCCAGCACGCGACGGAGGGCATAGAGCACCTGTTCCATCTCGCCGCCGTGGCGAACGTGAACTACGCGCACGACTTCCCGGTCTATGCGACCGCCCTCAATGTCATGGGTACGGCAAACGTCCTTGAGGCGGCGCGGACGAACGGGTGCAAGCGCGTCTATTTGGCGTCGACGGTCTGGGTGTACAACGGCGCGCCGGAGGCGCCCGTCGTCGACGAGACCGTCCCGTTCTATTTCGAGGGGGCAGGCCATATCTATACGTCGACCAAGATGTCGGCGGAGATGCTGTGCCACAACTATGCCGAGCTCTTCGGCCTGCCGTTCACGATCCTCCGCTACGGCGTACCCTACGGACCGCGCATGCGCGAAGAGCTCTTGATCCCGATCTTCCTGCGCAAGGCCCTGAACGGCGAGCCTCTGACGGTGGCCGGGGACGGCAGTCAGTTTCGCTGCTTCGTCTATGCCCCGGATTTGGCGCGGGCGCATGTCCTCGCCATGAGCGAGAACGCCGTCGGTCAGACCTACAATCTCGAGGGCGATCGTCCCGTAACCGTTCTGGAAGTCGCCGAAGGCATAAAGGCCCTGATCGGGGATCGTGTCAGGATCGAGTTCGTGCCGGACCGTGCGGGCGACTTCCGCGGCCGGACCATCTCCGCCGAGAAGGCGCGGCGGGAGCTGGGTTGGACCACCGCGGTGGACTTCCCCGAGGGACTGGCGGACACGGTGGACTGGTTCCTCAAGGACTGGAAGATCAGGCTTTGGACCGACGCGGACTTCGAACGGACGCTGCAATCGCACGCTGCCGTGGGGCCTGCCGCCTAACGGTTTGCGCGGGCAGCGGCGGCCGCATCGCGTCGCACGGAGAAGCGCCAGCCGAGGAGAAGTCCCAGAAGGATCCAGAGCAGCTCTCGGAAGCGGCGGATCAAGGCAACCGCGATGCCCACGGTCGGGGATCCGGTGATCATGGTGCAAATGATCAGGAACGTGCCTTCCTGCGCCCCCAGCCCCAACGGGATCATGAACAGGACGGTCTTGACCAGCGTCACGGCCGCTTGGATGAGCCAGGCGTCGGCGAAGGACACCGGCTGCCCCAACAGGAGCAGGATGACGTAAATCTCGACCGCGTCCATCACCCATGTCAGGAACGAGAAGCCGAGGGCGAGGGTGAAGCGCGACCGTTGACGGGTATAGAAGGCGATCAGGCGGCCCTCGATATCGGCCACGATCTCCAGCGCCCGCCGGGCGCGTCCGCCGAGCCAGGTCCGGTCGAACCAGCTGCCGCTCCGCGACAGCAGATTGAAGTGCTGCACGACGAAGAACAGCACCGCGAACACGAACAACATCGCAAAACCCACAAGTGCGGCGAGTTGGTAGGACCGCGGCAGGATATCCGCGCCCGCCATCAGCATGAGGCCCACGATCAGGAACAGGATCAGCGACAGCACCAGGATCAGCTGCGCCAGGATCAGCGTCGCGGTGGTTTCGCGATAGCCCAGGCCGTAGTGGCGGTTCAAGAGAATGGCCTTCAGCGGCTCGCCGCCGAACGAGACGACGGGCGTCACCTGATTCAAGGCTTCACCGACCGCATGCACGAGCGACAGCCGGGTCAGCCACAGCAGGTTGAGCTTTACCGATGTGAAGGTGAGTTGCCAGGACAGCACGTCCGGCAGAAAGCTCAGGACGCTGATGCCCAGAACGAGCGCGATGCCCCACCAGCCGATCTGCTGTACCTGGCGCCAGACCTCGGCAAGATCGCCCTGATAAAGCACCAGGCCGAACAGGACGAGCCCGGCAAGCAGACAAATGACGGTGACGACGCGCATAGCCTCGCGTTAGACAGCCTCGCTCTGGACGCCATCCTGCGCCCATCCGAGGGTGATTGCGAGCCCGTCGCGGAGCGACACAGTTGGCTCGAATCCCAGCGCCTCCCTGGCGCGATCGATCACGGCCGCGGAGCGGCGAAGCTCGCCCGCCCGCGGCGCTTCGTAGGTTATCGGAGCCGACGACCCGGAGAGGTTCACGATCAGATGGGCAAGCTCGTTGATGCTGGTCTCGAGCGTGGTCCCTATGTTCAAGATCGCACCCGTCGCCCGGTCCGGATCACACGCGGTCACGATCGCCCGGGCCACATCCGAGACGAAGACGAAGTCCCGGGTCTGATTGCCGTCGCCGTAGATCACCAAGGGCTGGCCGGCGGCGGCCCGCTCGGCGAAAATCGAGATCACGCCGGAATAGGGGCTGCCGGGGTCTTGTCGCGGTCCGAAGACGTTGAAGAAGCGCAGGATCGTGGAACGCAGACCGTGCACGTCGGCGTAATACTTCAGAAAAAGTTCCGCGCCGAACTTGTCGATGCCATATGGCGACAGAGGTTGGCAGGCCTCGTCTTCGCGGGTCGGCACGGGGACGTTTTCATCGTAGACCGCGGACGAAGATGCGAAGACCACCTTTCCCACACCGGCAATGCGGGCGTATTCGAGGACCTGGGCCGTTCCCACATAGTTGACCTGGATATCGTCGAGCGCGTTTTGGACCGACCATTCCACGGAGGTTTGCGCCGCCAGATGGACGATGCAGTCGAATGTCCCCTTCTCGGCGGTCAGGCTTGCAAGCGGCGCGGACAGCCCGTCGGAGATGTTTGCCTCGACAATGGTGACGCGGGGGTCGGCCTGCCACTGGGCGAGGTTTTCGCGCCGGCCCGTACTGAAATCGTCGAGCACGACCACGTCGCTTCCTTGCGCGACAAGCTGGTCGACCGTGTGGGAGCCGATGAACCCGGCGCCACCTGTGACCAAGCAAAAGGAAGGCGATCGACTGCGTGTTGAGGACGGCATTTGGTTCATGCTGGTTGCTCTATCCTTTTGTGCTTCGGACCCGGCGCCCGCATCGTGTCGAAGCGCATGCCCCTATCCGAGGTCGCTAAACCCGATCGGGCGAATGCCCAACCGGTCAAGGGCCCGGCGCACCCTCGGGCTGGTCAGGGCCGCCAGCTCTTCGGTCGGCCGCTCGGGCGGCACGGAGCCATCCTCGGTATGGCAAGGCTCGGTTGCGGGGTGAAAGAACATCTCGGTGACGCCGTCGGGCAGCTGGTCGAGTTGGCGCAGCACGACGCGCTCATGCATACCGCCGCTATCCCGCAGCCCGAACACGCGGTCGTTCGACCTCAACTTGGCCAGAGCCAGCCGCGCCCGCATCAACGTCATCCAGGGGGCGAGGCCGATGGCGGGGACGACGGCGCTTGCCAGCCCCCTTTCGGACGCCCGCGCCGAGGCCAGGGGCGCCTCGTAGGGGAGCCGAACGGCGCGCATGCCGAAATCCTGTCCGACCTTGAGGATGATGCCGAGAACCGTCGGGTGCAGATGCATGTGATTGTGTGCGTTCACGTGGTCGAGAGGCAGCCCGGTCCGGACAAAGGCCTGGAACTGTGCCCGCACTTCCGCCTCGATCTGGCGCCGCGCATCCGGCAGAAAAAAGAAGCGAACTCCCGCCGCGGCGAGGTCCTCGTGGAAGGCTCCGCTCGCGTCGACCAGGATCGGGATCTCGTCCGGCGGCAGCAGCGGCCGCCCCTGCACCAGGACGATGTGCAGACCGACCCTTAGATCGGGGAGCTGTCGCGCCCGGGCCACCGCATCGTCGGTCGCCGCGGCGCCCATCATCAGGCTCGCAGCCGACAGGATCCCGTCGCGATGGGCGATCTCGATCGCCTCGTTGACGGGCACGGAAGACCCGAAATCGTCTCCGGTCACGATCAGGCGCTTCACGGCGAAACCTTGCGCGGCACGATGCGGCCTTCGCGGGTCAATCCGAACTCGTGGCCGCGCCAGATAAAGGTTCGTTTTCGGATTGCCGTGAACCACGACAAAAGGCCGGCCAAGTCGCGGAGCGGCAGATAAACGAGGCTGCGCAAGGTTGCTCGGTCCCGGAGATAGTGTGCGGCGAACACGCCTGCCGTGCCCAGCCGGACGGCAAGCACGGCGGCCAACACCATCATCCCAATCGGATCGAACAAGCGCAGAAGCGCAAAGAGCAGTGCGAACGGAACGGCGAACGTCAGCACCATGAAGAGGAAGCCGACCGGCTGGGCGGCCCAGGTGTTCTGATCCCAGTAGACCTGGTGATGCCACCATTGGCGGGGGTCTTCCAGATCGACCACCAGATCCACGAAATAGGGCACCAGAGCCATCTTGAGCCCCTTCTTCCGAAACCGGCGTCCCATCTCGTAGTCTTCGACCAGGTAGTCTGCCAGCGCCTCGAACCCGCCGATCTCCTCTAGATCCTTGCGGCGAAAGGCGACGGAGGAGCCGAGGCAGAAATCAGACGCATCCGTGATTTCGGCAAACAGAATGCTGGCGGTGAAGTCGGCGTTGAGCGTGAGAAGCTCCAGTTTCTCGTACCAGGTCTCAGCCGATCCGGCGCGATAAAGGGAGCAGGAGAACCCCGCTTCGGACGTGCGAAGGGGTGCGACGATCGCCTTCAAGTAGTCCGGCCGCAGATGAACGTCGCTGTCGCTGATCAAGAGAATGTCGTGCCGCGCCGCCGACAAGGCATTCGACAGGTTTTGCATCTTGCCGTTGACCACCGGTTCGCTGTCGACCGCGACAAGCGTCACGCGATCCGGCCCGAACTCGGCGGCAATCTCCTCGAGCACCGGCAGCGCCGGGTCATCCAGACGCTGCACGGCAAAGACAACCTGATAGGCGGGATAGTCCTGCAGACAGGCGCTGCGCATGTTGGCCGCGAAGTTCTTGTCCAGCCCGTGTACCGGCCTCAGGATCGTTACCGGCGGCCAGGAGTCATCGTCGGGTGCGTCGTCGGTCGACGGCCGGGCGAAGAACCGATAGGCGGCGAACAAGCCCAACAGCTGATACGCCGCCCCGCAGACCACCGGGACCAGGCAAACGACCTGGAGCAGGATGTAGAGATCCCTCATGAGCGCGCACGTGGCGTCAACTCCCTCAGAAGAGGAAGCGTCAGCGCGGTCCACCCGCAACGACCGCCACGCGCCGGGTAAGGGAGCATGTTCGGGCCAACCGGATCAGGGTTAAGAAGCGAGACCACCGACCGCCGTCCTGGCACGATCGCCTCAGCGGGCGTCTTCCCGCGCGCCGAGGAAGCGGAAGAACTCCGCCCCTTCGCGCAGACGGCGCTTAAACATGTGCGGGCTGGTGACCATCTCCGAGGTCATGTCGACAATCTTGCCCGGACGGAAATAGAAGGCGCGATAGAAGTCACCGAGCGCCTCGAATATCTCCTGGTGCGACAGGTGGGGGTAGCTGATGGAGCTGATCTGGATGCCCTCCTCACCGACCAGCCGGCTGCCGTCCTGACTCCTGAGCAACCAGCCGTTTTCCTGGGCCTGGTCATAGAGAAACGTTCCGGGATAGGCGGCCGCCAGCGAGACTTGGATCGTATGCGGATTGACCTGCTTGGCGAAGCGAATGGTCTCTTCGATGGTCTCTTTGGTCTCGCCGGGCAGTCCAACGATGAACGTGCCGTGGATCTTGATGCCGAGCTTGTGGCAGTCCTCGGAGAAGCGATGCGCCCATTCGATGCGCATGCCTTTCTTGATGTTGTGCAGGATCTGCTGGTTGCCGCTTTCGTAGCCAACCACGAACAGGCGCAGGCCATTGTCCTTGAGCACTTTGAGGGTTTCGTAGGGCACGTTGGCTTTGGCGTTGCACGACCAAGTGATGCCGAGCGCGCCGAGCCCGCGCGCGATCTCCTCGGCGCGCGGCAGATCGTCCGTGAAGGTGTCGTCGTCGAAGAAGAACTCCTTGGCCTGGGGAAAGTAAGCCTTCGCCTTGGCCATTTCCTCGATCACGTGCGCCGGACTGCGCGTGCGATAGCGGTGGCCGCCGATGGTCTGCGGCCAGAGGCAGAAGGTGCAGCGGGACTTGCACCCCCGGCCGGTATAAACCGACACATAAGGGTGGTAGAGGTAGCCAATGAAATAGTCCTCGACCGTGAGATCGCGCTTATAGACGTCGACCACGTGGGGAAGGCTGTCCATGTCCTCGAGGATGGCCCGCGGCCGGTTGTGCACGATCTCGCCGCCGACCCGGTAGCTGATGCCGTCGACGTCCTCGAACGGCCGGCCCTCCGCGATTTCCTTGATCGTGTAGTCGAACTCGTTGCCGGCGATGAAATCGATCGCCGTCGAGGCGGCCAGCGACTCGTCGGGCAGCACGGCAACATGGGCGCCCACGAAGCCGACCGTGAGCCTCGGGTTCGCCTCCTTGAGCGCTTCCGCGACCCGGACATCCGACGGAAAGGAGGGCGAACTCGTGTGCAGGACCGCGAGCTCGTAGTCGCTGGCCAGCGGCAGCACGTCCTCCAATGAGAGCCCGCGGGCCGGAGCGTCGATCAAGCGGCTGCCGGGCACCAGGGCCGCCGGTTGGGCAAGCCAGGTCGGGTACCAGAACGATCGGATTTCGCGGCGCGCCTGATAGCGCGAGCCGGCGCCGCCGTCGAACCCCTCGAACGAGGGCGGGTTCAGAAACAGTGTCTTGAGCATTGGTCGGACAGTCCCCCTCCTTCAGTCATCCGCGTGGCCGCCGGCTTGTCAGCCGAATGCCGCATTCAGAAGCGAACCAGCCACGGCAGCTCTTCGAGAACCGCACGGATCGAGCCCAGATTGCCGGTCCGCCCGAGCGCCTTGATCCCAGCACCGACCTTGCCCCGACGGAACGATTGGTAGGCGTCGTGCACCGACACGCCGATGTGCTGCATGACGCTAGAGTCGCGGTAACAGTCGATCATGCAGCGGGTGCAACCGTCGCGCAACAGCTTGGAGCTGTCGAACTCGTAGATCGAGCACATCGGCTCTTCCCAGTAGTGGCAGCGCCACAGCATGAGCTTCCAATCGAGATAGAAATAGCGGTAACCCCCGAGGCAGGGGAACCGCTGCTCCTCGCCGCGTATGTGGCGGGTCATCTCGTCGATCGAGGCGGTCGGATTGACAACCCGAAAACGCTTCTTGACTGCCTTGACCTGATCGAACGCCGCCAAGAGCTCGTCCGCGTCGTAGCTGACCAGATCCGAGTCCGAGAAGCCGAGGAAGTTGGATCCCAACTCGGTAAGCGGATAGGAAAACGTCACCGAGCTGAAGCCGAGGGACTCCAGGAACTCCGGCAACGCATCGTAGTCCACCAGTCGGCTCATGGTCACCGAGGCGGTAGCGTGCAGACCGAGCGCGGAGATCACCCGGTTCGCCTCGCGGATCGTGCCGCAAACGCCGGGCAGACCGCGGTTTTGTTCGTGTGCCTCCACAGAGGCGGCGTCGACGGAGATGATGAAGCTCGACAATCCGGCGTCGGCAAGCGCATGTATCTTGTGGGTTTTCAACAGCCCGCCATTGGTCACCAGCATGACCTTCATGCCGAGCCCGCAAGCGTGCCGCACGATCTCCAAGTGATCCGGGTGCAGGGTCGGCTCGCCCCCGGTCAGCACGAGATAGCGGACCCCTTGGCGGTAGAGGATGTCGATGGCGTCCAGCGCGCCCTGGCGCGGCACGAACTCCCAGTCTTCCTTGGGCAGGAGATCCCTGGCGAAACTGCAGAAGCCGCAGTTGGCATTGCAGGCGTTGTTGAGCGCAAACTGCGCGAAGCCGGGACCGCCCCGTTCCAAGACGAGACGCAGGGTATCGCGAGCTCTTCGCCGGCGCGCGGGCCTGGACTTGGCCGGGCGTGCCTCCTTGACCACGATGCCCTCGGCCGTCGCGGTCCGTGTCTCGGTTTGGTCCGTCATGCGGCTAGCGTGTCCCCTCCAACTTGATCCACGCCAGGTTGATCGGAACCCATCGCAGGATCACTGCTTTCTCACCAAACCGGTTTGCCCGAGCCGGTCGGAAGCCGCCCAATTGGCTAAGCCGTATTCTATACGCTAGCGGGACCCAATCGCGAATCTTTACCGTAACAACTGTGCCTTAGCGGCGCGTCATGACAGGGAGATGCAACACGGCGACCCGATGCGAGGCGCACAAAGTGCCTCGGTGAGACCGACAGTCAAAGGTTCGCCGTGCGCTGCCGTCTCATCAGAAGTGCCGGTAGCACGACGAGCGTCGAGAGGAGCGTGAAGGAGACGGCGAGGGTCAACAGGATCCCCATGCTGGCGGTCCCGACATGGGGCGAGAGGCTCAAGCTCCCAAAGGAACAGATCGTCGTCAATGCGCTGAGCAGCACGGCGCGGGGCGTGCTGGTTGCCAGGACATGTGCGCCCGTGGCCTGGGCTGCCTCGTGCCGTAGGACGAGGTGGATGCCGTTGTCCAGACCGAGCCCGAGGATCAGCGGCAGCACGATGACGTTGGCGAAGTTGAAGGGTATGTCGAGCAGCACGGTGGCCGCCGCGGTGAAGATCCCGGCCAGTGCCAACGGCAACATCACGATGGCCGTATCGGCGACGCTGCGCAGCCGGATCAGGAGGAGAGCGACGATCAGAACAAGTGCCGTCGCGGTCGCCTGAATGACCGCCCTGGTGACCGCGCGGCCGGCCTCGACGACGGCCACGGGATCGTCGGTCGCGTCCGGCGCGATGCCGCGAACGTCCGAGACGAAGCGCCTGAGCGCCTGGTAGTCCCGGAGATCCTCTTTCGGCAAGACCTCGATACGCGCGCGCCCATCGGACGCAACCATCCGTCCGCGGATTTCCTCCGGCAGGTCCCGAACGGAGATCGGTTTCGCCGAGAGGGCCAGTCGCAGCTTGTCCAGTCTGCCGGCAAGGCCGGAAAGCAGCCGAGACTCGATCGCGTCGAGTCGCTCGTCCGTTGCACTGCCAGATGCGTCGAAGGCCGTGAACGCATCGCGCAGCCGCCGGGCTGAATTTGTCAGATCCGCGCCTGCCGCAGACGGTGGGAGCGCGTCCAGCGCACGCCGGAGGGCGGCGATCGCCGCGCGGTTGTCTTCGGCTGAGGCTGCGCCGGCCGGCTCGGCGCCCTCCAGAACCGGCCACAGCATCAGGGCCGCTTGGTCGATCAGCTCGAGCTTCGCGTCCTGGTCATCCGGGACGTAGCTCGCCAGCGTGACTGCGGCATCGACCACCTCCAGCGCCTCCAGCCGCGACGCGAGCGCGGTGGCGGACGAGAGGTCCGTGACCAGAATCCCGATCGTGTAGAAGGGCTGATCGGTCTCCGCATGGAGCTCCCGCAGGGTCCGCATGGATTCGGTCTCCGGATCTTTCAGATTGAGCGGATCGAGATCGAAGCGCGCCTGCGGGAGCAGCGCCAGGCCGCCAACGCCCAGCGCCAGGGCAGAGAGAACGATCGTTTTCCGCCGTCTCTCGACGATGTGCTGCAGGCCCAACATGGCGCGGGTCCAGTATCGCGGCTCGCGCGGCCGGGGCCGCGCCAGGGCAAGTAGCGCCGGCAGCAAGGTGAGATTCGCAAACAGCGTCACGAACATGCCGTTGCCGGCGATGACGCCGAGCTCGGCGAGGCCGACGAAATGGGTGGGCGCGAAGGCGTAGAACCCGATCGCCGTCGAAACCGCGCACAGCACCAAGGCCCCGCCGACGCCCGCCGCGGTGCCGCGAAATGCCGGCGCGCCGGTTCTTCCGAGCCGCAGCTCTTCGCCGTAGCGCAGGCTGAAATGGATGCCGAAATCCACCCCGAGCCCAATGAACAGGACGGCGAACGCGACCGAGATCAGATTGAAATGTCCGACGACCAGCAGGCCCAGGGCGGTCGACCAGACGAGCCCGCAGAGCAGCGTAAACAACACGCATGCGATCAGACGCACCGAGCCGAAGCCCAGGGCGACCAGGACGGAGACAAGGACGAACGAGATGACCGCGGCAAGCCCGGCGCCGCTCGTCGCGCTCACAAACTCCTCGTCGTCGACGACCTGGCCGCCGGTCAGGCTGACCCGGACGCCGTGCGCCGCGTCGAGGGAAAGCGCGCGGCTGAGCGCGCGTACCCGTTCGATTGCGAACTGCGCCGGCCGGATGTCTGCGTCTTCGAGGTGTAACTGAGCCAGGATGACCCGCGTATTCGCGTCGCCGTCGATCGTGTCGCCCGTCAGCAGGCGATGCCATGAGAACTGGCGAAAGCGGCCGGCGGTCTCGGCCTCGATGGTTGCGGCAGTGACGTCGAGAACCTCGGCCAGGTTCTCTTCCGGCAGGGAATCCTCGTCGGCGGCATCGATCGCGAGCCTGAGGATGTCAAAGAAGCCCCGAAGACTCGGGTCTATCGCGAGCTCGCCCAAGAACGGCTGCACCGTGGCCAGTCGATCGATCAGCTCGGCGAGTTCCTCTTTGTCCAGATACAGCAGGCCGTGGCGATCGAAGAATGCGCCGGAACCCGGCTGGTCGACGAACCTAAACAGCTCGGTCTCGGACCGCATGCGCGTCACCAGTCGGGCCGCCGCGTCCTCGGCCAGATCGGGCGTCTCGCCCCTGACCACCACGACCATCGTATTCGTCAGGCGGGGCATGACCCGGCGGAACTCGAGATAGGTTCGCTGGAACGGCAGCTCGGCGGAGATCAGATCCAGATCGGAAGCCTGGATACGGAAGGATGTCGCGGCGTAGTAGCCAAGACCCGCGGTCAGCGCGAGCCACACGGAGACCACCAGAACGGCCTGCCGCTGAGCGCCGTCGACGCAGGCCACGAGGACCTCTCGGAATGCGATCGCAACGCGCGTCATGGCTCCGGTCGCGCCTCAGGCCTGCGACGGACGGGCCAAGGCAGGGAAGGCGGCCAGACGGCATCGCGCATGCAAACGTGCTTGCTCTTTGGTGGAGGTTGGAATTTTTTCAGTTTCGTTGAGAAGTCTCGTTTACCGTCAGGCGGGGTAGGCGCGACCGTGGTCGGAGACCGGTCCGCAGCGGGAATTCTAATACCAGACAGGCCTGATCGAGCAAGCTTTGCCCGCGCGGCCCACGGCAGCCGACCCGTGTGCGCACCGTAATTCCAACACCTGAACGAGAACCCGTTTGGCCACCAGAGCCTGAACTGCCATGGCAAGGCGGTCGCGCGCCCGGGTCCAGCCAGCGCACCAATAGGTGACCGCAGCCGTATCGCCGGCGGCCCAGGCCAGGTTTGCATGCCGCCGACAGCGAGCGGCCTGGCGCCCATAGTTGCGCACCATCAGGGCCGACCAAGCGTCCCGATCCCTGCGGGCGCGCGCCAGTTCCTCCAGGAGGGGCTCCCGCGAGGACATCGCGGATCGCCACCGGAGCGCCTGGTCCCGAGCACAGGCCCGGTCACAACGGCCTTGATCCGGCTCTCTTCGGTCGGCCTCGAGCGTGGAGACCGCCTCTGTGGATCTGTGCGTCATGGTTTGCTCTGATCCTCATCTCAAGAGCGGCGATGGTCGCCATAGAGGGCAACATCGGCAGGATAATTATTGCGTATTTCACAATCTTAGTCCAGTGTATAATTGCGATAAAAACAATTTATTCGCAATTCTTGCTATCGAGGCTGGATGGCAGCAATCGGCTCGGCCCACTCGAGCTCCGCATCCCTGATCGGCGGTGCATTGACGGATTCCAGGTCATAGAGCCCCGGCTGGCGCCCCGGCCGGAGCCGTTTGACCATGACTGAGCCATCCTCGGTAAGCTTGACTACGCTGATCCGGTTCAGGCTGTCGGGATTAACGCCGTCCGTCTGCCGGCGATACCAGACGAGCCACCCGTCTTCCATTTGCGGATACATCGAGTCGCCGCGGACTTGCAAAGCGATCCAGTCCGTCTCGGGTTCCAGGTTCGGGGGCAACTCGACTTCATACATGCCAGTGCCGGGTTCATAGTCGTCAATCGGGTAAACCTTACCTCCGGCCCCAACGTAATTTAATACCGAAAAAGTTCTACCATGTAAAGGTGCAATGTTTCCATGGAATACACCAAGAATTTTACTCAAACTTATGTTTAAATACTGCGCCATCTTCTGCGCTTCTTCCGCCGTAAGTCTTCTTTCTCCGGAGATTAATCTTGAGATCGCGGATGGATTCACGCCGAGATGGTCCGCCAAGTCTTTCTGGGACCTGCCGGCAGACCTGAGGAGATCGCGGAAGGTGCTCTTGTCGATGGTCTGCATGAGTTGAGTAAATCGCATTTTCGGGATCAGGTCATTCGCGAAAATCGCAATTCTTGTTGACATTGAGTTGCGATTTTCTCAATAATTGGCGGCATGTTGAATTCCCGAAAGCGAGCCACGCGCTCGTCGCGCCGGCTTCAGCGCTTCGCCATCAGAGGAGAATGACCCATGGCGTTCGACCCCAGAGACCTTTCCATCCTGGCCTACGCAAACGGTTTCACACTCTGGCACTACCGCACGCAAGACGCCGCCGCACAGATCTCGGGCAAGGGCTATTTCGATGCGGCATCCGAACTGGTCGAGGCCGGCGACATCATTCTCGCGCATCTGGGCGCGGGCGGCCAGCGGGCCAAGGCCGCAATGCTCCTGGTCGAGCGCAACGGAGACGGTCGGGTCGCGCTGGCGGACATCACCGGCGCCACCAACGGCAAGGCGCGGAGGGCGGCATGACGCGCTTCGCCCGCAGTTTTCTGATCGCGGTCGTCTTTTCCGGGCTGGTCTGGGCGGTGGTCCTGGCCGTGCTGGCGGCCGCGGTCGCCTGACGGCGAGGAGACCGCGAACGTGACCCAGCGACTGCCTCGACGGACCGCGAGAGCAAGGCCACGCCGTTCCATTACCAGCGGCGTGATCTTGTCGGCCGAACGGGTGGACTGCCGTCTATGGGCCGCTTCCCTGGCTGCGGCCCGGACCGCGGCGCGCGATGTCTGCCGCGCGCGCCGCAGGATGCGGATGTGTCCCCGCCGCCGGGACGCCTGTCCTCAGCGTTTTCTCTCGGTCCGTTTGGCCGGGGGCGTCACCCCCGAGGCGCCCCCGGCCACCCTTCGGAAATGACACTCGAGCGCGTACAGATCGTTCTGCCCGGTCCGCCGCGGGCATGGACCGGCCACCGGGCCGAGCGCGCGCGAGAGACGGCTAGGACGGCGATGGCGGGACGGGCGCCTCTGGCGGGACCGCTGCATGTCGCGGTCCAGCTCTGGCTGCCGATCCCCGGAACTTGGAGCGCGGGGCGGGCGCAGGCAGCGCGGCGTGGCCGGATCTTGCCCGGTCGCTGGCCCGAGCTCGATACGGTGGTCAAGGCGGCCTGTCGCCTGCTCACCGGCATCGCCTTCGCCGACGATGCCCAGATTGCGCGACTCTCGGTGGTCAAGGGCTATGCCGACCGCCCCGACCTGGTGATCACCGTGTGGCCCCTGGCGGAGGCGGTGTGATGCTGACCGCGAACCAAGAGCGGGTCCTGGGCCTGTTTCGGGAAGCCGCGCGCCAGGGCCGGGCCGCACCAAGCAACGCCGAGATCATGGACCGGCTGGGTCTGACGCGGGGGCAGGCCAGCGGCGTGGTCTTCAAGCTGCGCAGGCGCGGGCTGATCCCGGACCGCGCGTGCCGCCGCCCTGCGCCCCGTGAAACGCGGGCACGCGCCGTCGTGACCGAGAGCGAGCGGGCGGCCGACCTTCTGCAGCGCCTGGCCGGCGACCGGCGGCGCCTACGCCGTCTGCTGCGAAAGATCCAGGCCTCCTGGCTCGGCGCGCGCGAGGAACATCGCATCACCATTACCCGCCGCTTCGAGACGGGGGTTCGCCACAGGACCTGCCAGTGGATCGCCGGTCCCGTCCCGAGCCGGGCGAGCCTTGGCCGGCGGCCAGACCCAGCCGAGATCGAGGCCGGGAAATGCGGCCAGCCGGTCCAGACTGGCCGGCCCTATTGCCCCGCCCACCAGTCCCGCGCGGCCCGGCCGGTGCCGGTCCAGGTGGCGCTGCGCGCGGCCGACCGACTGGTCGAGCAAATCAGCCGCAGCTGGTGAAGGGCGGATCGTCGAGCAGGTCTTCAGGACGGGACATCCATGCGTGAAGGGAAGACAAGACGCCGGCGCCCCACGGAGATATCCGACGACCGGGACGCGCCGCGCATCCCCGGCAGTCTGGCGCGGTTGGTTCCCCGTGCACCCGCCAACGAAGAGGAGCTCGCGGCTATGGCCCGCGCCGCCTGGCGCAGCCAGGGCATCGTCCTCCTGCATCCCGACCGCATCCCCGACCCATGGGAGAGGCAGACCGTGATCAACCTGGCCGAACGGTTCTATGGCAAGCGCAGCGCGGGAGACGACGCATGAGCCGGGCTCGCAAGTCCCCTGGCAAGGCGCCGCCGGCGCGCATCCTGCGG
Source organism: Alphaproteobacteria bacterium (assembly GCA_030066595.1). Taxonomy (GTDB): domain Bacteria; phylum Pseudomonadota; class Alphaproteobacteria; order JAJFFI01; family JAJFFI01; genus JASJBI01. Next base: position 15,488 of record JASJBI010000041.1, read on the forward strand.
CGCGACATCGTGTATCAGCAACGCGACGCCGTGATCGTCGACGAGGCGGATCCCGACGGCCGGCCGGTCGAGCACATCCGGGTCTACAACACGGTGCTCGACCGGCTGTGGCGCGACGGCGAGGGCTCGATTACCCGCGAGCAGTTCGACGCCGGCGTGCGCTTCCACCGGCACTACACGCTCGCCGGGCTGGGCCCGCGCTACGGCCGCATCGATCCGGATCGGGTGCGCGGCGGCGTCTCGGACATCACCGAGCAACAGGCCTGGGCCTGGAACAAGGTCACGGAAGCACTCGCCGGCCTCACCGAGACCGGGCAAAGCGCGGCGGAATTCGTGATCGGCATGGGCCATGCCATCGGCGAATGGGCCCGGCGCATGCGGCAGAACGGCAAGTCCATGAGCGACGAGAAGGCGCGCGGCGTGGTGCACATCGTGCTCGAGCAGCTCGCCCGGCATTACGGCTTCTTGCGGTAGTGGACCGGCGCGGATTCCGTGAAGACAAACACCGTCCTAAGAGAGAGGCTGGCCCGCCATCTTCTCGGAAAACATCGCCTTGAGTGTGTTCTTGAGGATCTTGCCCATCGGGTTGCGCGGCATCTCGGCCACGAACTCGACCCAGGCCGGACCCTTGTAGGGGGCGATGTGTTGGCGACAGAACCGCCCGAGCTCGACCGGCGTGACCCGCGCAGTGGTGACGACATACGCAACAGCGACCTGGCCATGGCGCGCGTGCGGCCACGCGAACACCGCGGCGTCCGTCACGGTCGGATGCAGCCTGAGCACGTTTTCCACCTCGATCGGATAGAACTTAGCGCCTTCGTTGTTGATGATGTCGTCGGCCCGACCCTTGAAGAACAGGTACCGCTCGGCGTTCAGTTCGGCGAGGTCGCCGGGATAGAACCAGCCGTCGCGGAAGGCGCGGGCCGACGCGTCCGGATCTCCAAGATAGCTGGAGGAAAAGCCGGGGCCGCGAAAACGGATCGGCCCAACCTCGCCCGGCGGCAGGGGAGTCCCGTCGCCGTCGAGCACCTGTGCTTCGATGTCATCGGCCAGGCGGCCCACGGATTCGGGATAGGCGTCCTGATCCGCCGGATGGGCAATCGCCAACAGACCGGCCTCGTTAATGCCGAACCACTCCAGCACATTCGGTGTCAGGCGTTCACGCGCGCGCCGACGCTGCTCTTGCGTGGTCGGCGCGGTGCCGACGGCCATGACTCGCAGGCCCGGAAACAACAAGGGCTTGCCCTCTGCGTAATCGAGAAACAGCTGCAGATGGGCGGGCGTCAGAACGGCCACCGTGATCCGCTTGTCGCGCATGTCCATGACCAGCGCCTCGACCGAAGGCGCGCGATGAACGACCGCCGTCGCGCCGAGATAGAGCATGCCGAGACAAGTGTTGCGTCCGACCAGGAACGACATGTGCATGATCGCGACGTACCGGTCATCGGCCGTCCAGCCCTCATACTGGGCGAAGCGCCGGATCGATACCTTCATATTGGCGTGGCTGCGAAGGAAGGATTTCGGCGTGCCCGTCGTGCCGGACGACTGAATAATCATCGCCGGATGGTCGTCGTCCAGGTCAGGTGCGGCGAACGCCGCCGCCCCATCGGTGCGCTGACGGCAGATCTCTCCGACGGACAGCAGCGGCAAGCCCGCGACCGGGGCCGCGCCCGCGGCTGTGATCACCGCCTTGACGCCGAGCCCCGAGACCGTCCGGTCCTTCTCCTCCTGCGGCAAATCGAGGCCGATCGACACCATGACCGCGCCCGCCTTGAGGAGCGCATACAGCGTGATCAGGTGCTCGGCGGAATCGTCCAGCATGATGCCGATCCTGTCGCCCGCCCGGATGCCGGCGGCCTGGAGATTGGCAGCCGCGTCCGCGACACGCCCCGCTAGGTCGCCATAGGTGACGACCCGATCGCCGTCCTCGATCGCCGGGTGGTCGGGACGGCTGCGCGCGTGCTCCGCGAGGATGTCGGCGATGTTCATGGCGATCCTTGGTGGCGTTCGGGCGCGGGGGGAGGGCGTCTCGTTTGACGGGGCTCGTGCGATTGCGTCTGCGTGCGGGCCGCCGATGTTAGCGATAGCGCGATCGTGCGCAAGACGCGCCGCAGCTCTAAGCGCCCTCCTTCACGAGCTGTTCCCGAAAGTCCTCCCGGAGCTGTGTCTTTAGGATCTTGCCCACCGGCGAGCGCGGCAGGTCCGGCACGAAGACGATCCAGTGGGGCACCTTGTAGTCGGCGATGCGCCGGCCGCAGAACGCCGCGAGTTCCTGCGGGGTCGTGTCTCCGTTGGCCACCACGAAGGCCACGGCGACCTCGCCGTGGCCTGGACGCGGCCAGCCAAAGACGGCCGCCTCGCTCACGGCCGGGTGGGCGAGCAGGGCGTTTTCGACCTCGACCGGATAGAATTTCCGTGCGCCCTCGTTGTTGATCACGTTGTCGGCCCGGCCCTTGAAGAAGATGTACCCCTCGGCGTTCAGGGCTGCGAGGTCCCCCGGATAGAACCAGCCGTCTCGGAAATGGCGCGCGGTGGCCTCCGGGTTTCCGATGTAGGCGGTCGAGAACTGCGGCGCGCGAAACCCGATCAGGCCAATCTCGCCGGTCGGCAACGGCCGGCCGTCTTCGTCGACCACCTGCCCCGCGACGCCCTCGATCAGGCGGCCGACCGCGTCCGGGTGGGCGTCCTGGTCCGCGGGCGTGGCGGTGGCGACAAGCCCGATTTCGTTGATGCCGTACCGCTCGAGGAGATTGGGTGTCAGCCTGTCCCGCGCCAGGCGGCGCTGCGCGCTGGGCAGCCGGGCCGTCCCCACGATCATGGCGCGGAGAGACGGAAACACGGGACCCCCGTCCGGCGCGTGCTCGAGCAGATTGTGCAGGTCCCGGGGTGCCAGGACCAGGACCGTGATCCCCCGGTCGCGGACCGCGGCGATCAGCTTGTCCGGCGCGCAGTCGTGACAGACGACCACCGTCCCGCCCAGATAGAGCGTCTGCAGACAGGGACTGCGGCCCAGGTTGAACGGCATGCGCATGACGGCGAGGTATCGGTCCGTCCCGGCCCAGCCTTCATTGCGAATGTTGCGGCGGATCCAGTCATCCATCTGGGCATGACTGCGGAGGACCGACTTGCGCGCGCCGGTGGTGCCGGACGACTGGATGATCAGCGCCGGATCGTCGGCCTCGAGGGCGGGTTCCGAGAAGGCCGCACCGTCCGCCTGCGGCGCCGGGTCGCAGATCGTCTCGACCGCAAGCATCCGCGCCCCGGCGAGGGGTGCCGAGCCGGTCTCCGCAATGATGGCCTTGACGTCGAGGCCCGAGAGCGCCCGCTCCTGTTCCGCCGGCAGCAGCAGAGGGTCGACCGAGACGACGACCCCGCCGGCGCGGGCGAGCGCGCAGAGCAGGATGATGTGCTCGGCGGAGTCGGGCAGCATGACCCCGGTGACGTCCCCCGGCCTGACCCCCAGGGACTGAATCCGGGTGGCCGCGCCGGTGATCCGGACATCGAGCTCCCGGTAGGTGATGACCCGTCCGCCATCCTCGATGGCGGGATGGTCGGGCCGGTCGCGGACGTGCTCTTTGAGCGGATCGAGGAAGTTCATCGGCGCACCTTACTACAGCGTCCCGGCTTGTGGACTCGCGCCTCGCGGCCCTTGAAGGGCGCCGCAGGCCGGCATGGGCACCGCCGATGCCGGCTCGGCTCCAGGACCCGAAGGGGGCGTGTCGGCGGCCGCGCGGGCAGGATCTAGACAGGTCTGTCCTCGCCTGAAGCTTAAGGATAGAAATATTTTGTTTTACAAACTCTTACAGAGCGATTCCTTAGAAGATTCTTAACCAAGAGTCGGCATCCTCCGCGGCACCAGGCTTCCTTCTCGAGCCAGACGCCGATGATGCCAACCGCCCGCTCCACGGACACCCGCCGGCCAAACGGTCTCTCGCACCGTCACCGCCGGGGAGTCCTGGGAGCGATGGCCGGTTTGGCGGCGATGCTGACCGTGTCCGGGACCGCGCAGGCCGGCGCCAGCCCCTCGGGGCCGCCCGTCCGGCTGTTCGGCGCCAGCGAGCTGCACCGAGGCACGAGCCGGGCCCTGCCCAAGTGGAGCGAGGCGCTGAGCCGGCACCAGAGCGATCTCGAGGCCGGCGGTGCGGACTGCGCATCGGGCCGCCCGGGCGATTGCGGGCCGGCCCACTGGCAGGCGCTGCTTGCGCAGCTTCAGGGCAAGACACGCCGCCGGCAGCTCGACCTCCTCAACCAGTATGTGAACAGGGCCCCCTACGTGTCCGACAGCGCCAACTACGGCCAGGGCGACTATTGGGCCTCGCCCCGCGAGCTGTTCACCCGGGGCGGCGATTGCGAGGACTACGCCATCGCCAAGTTCCTGGCGCTGAGAACCCTGGGGGTCAGCCAGAACGACATGCGGGTCGTGGTGCTGGAGGACGGCCGGCGCCGGGAGATCCACGCCGCCCTGGTGGTCTTCCTCGACGGCGAGCGCTGGCTCCTGGACAACCAGCTGAGCCAGGTCGTGCCGGTCGATGCGATCACCCATTACCGCCCGATCTACGCCATCGACGGCGAGAACTGGATCCTCTACCGGACCAGCGCCGCGCCCGGCCGGGACCGGGACCGGCAGCCCGCCGCACCGACGCCCGCCCGGTAGCCGCAGACCCCCTGAGCCGCAGGCCATCGGCCATCACGGCGCTTTCTCTGTGAGAGGCTTTACACCACGCCGCGGTGCCGGCGGCGGGGGCTATCGGGCGCGTTCGCCTATAGCAAGCCCGGCGAGGCGAGGCCGGGGAACATCGCCGCGATGCCGCGGGCCAGGGTGTCCATGGCGATGGCGGCGACGATCATGCCGCTGATCCGATTGATCACGTTCATGCCCGTCACCCCGAGCCGGCGGGCCAGCACCGGCGCCAGGCAGAGCACGAGGAAGAGCGTCGCGGTCATCGCGGCGATGATCGCGGCGACCGCCAGATAGCCGCCCGCGCCCTCGACGCCGTCGCACTGGATGATGACCGTGGCGATGGCGCCGGGCCCGGAGAGCAGCGGGATGGCGAGCGGGAAGATCGCCACGCTCTTGAGGTTGGC
>JASJBI010000013.1 GCA_030066595.1 Alphaproteobacteria bacterium
CCGGGCATGCAGAGATCCGCGCCTCGAGCCCTGTGCCGATCCAGACCGGTGAGAACTGGTGGTTCCCGCAGGACATGGCCCGGGCGATCGCTGCCAGGGCGTCCGATCTGGCGATGCCGGACATCATGAAGATCGGCGGCGTCACCGGCTGGCTGCGTGCGGCCGGCCAGGCCGCGGCGGCCTCCCTGCCGGTCTCGAGCCATACCTTCGTAGAGCCCAGCGCCCATGTCCTGGCGGTAACCCCGACCTGCCACTGGCTCGAGTATCTCGATATCGCGGGCGCGGTCCTCGAGCGCCGCGCCGACCTTGCCGACGGTGCCGTGGCGCCGCGCGGACCGGGGTTCGGCATCGCCTGGGACGAGGAGGCAGTCGGCCGCTACGCCGTCTAGGCGCGCGAGAACGCCCCGCAGCCTGCCCCGGCAGCTTTCCGGCAGGGGCGTCCCACCGGTCTAAGGCGTCGATATTTCCGCCAAACCGGCGCCATGACCGGGACGCTTTGGGACCGGCGTGGTCCCAAAGCAGATGTCCGCAGTGCAGACAAACCGGCACCGGTGGGAAGCTGTGAGGGGGCGCGCCTAGACCGCTTCGGTCCCCACCGATCGGGCCTCGACCCGCTGGCGCAGGCGCTCGAGCCATTGGTTGAGCATGGTTGTGCTGTCGCCGACGACCTCTTCCATGACGGTGAACTGGGTCGGCCAGATGAGCTCGATATCGCCTTCTACCATGCCGTGCCGGTAGGCCAGGTTGCCGTCGAACTTCTGCACGATCTTGCGCATCTTGATGTTGTCGGCCAGGCAGATGGCATGGATCTTCTGGATCGAACGGTTGCGGGCGACCACGAGGATCCGGCGGACCAGCTCGGTGCCGATGCCGCGGCCCTGGTGACCCACTTCGACCGTAACGGCAAGCTCCGCCTCGGGCGGCCAGCCGGTGTCCAACCCTGCGATCTCGGCGGCGCCGCGCAGCTCGCCCGCCTCGAAATGGCCGAGCACCAGCGTGCGCGCCGGGTCGAGCCCAGCCACGTACTCGCGGATGAACCCTTCGCCGACGCCGGCGGCGAATCGCATGGCCCGGTCTTCCGAGGTCAGACGCAGGAGATGCGCCTCATAGAGGTCGTATTCTGTGGTCAGCAGCTTGCGAATGTTGGTCATGGAGGCCTCCATCGCTCTCGCCTATCGAATAGGGGACCGGCCGTGGCCGATCCTGGATTCCTCCCCCTTCAGACGCTAGGAAATGTGCATCGCAAAACATAAATCAAGTTTTATTTTCAGGTATTTTTGTGACAAAATTGTGCACTGCAAAAGGCATACCACCAGGCGCTGCATCAAGGCCCGCTTGCCGTTCGGCGCCGCAAACGGCTAAGAACCCGTGCCATGAGCATCTGGGGCAAACTGATCGGCGGGGCGGCCGGACTCGCCCTCGGCGGCCCGCTTGGCGGGCTGTTGGGCGCGCTGGCCGGACATGCCGTCGACCGCATGCGCGGCCGTGCGGTGGAATTTGGCGGCGCCGAGCAGAGGCAGCTTGCCTTCACGGTCGCGGTCATCACCCTGGGCGCCAAGATGGCCAAGGCCGACGGGGTGGTTACCCGGGAGGAGGTGGACGCCTTCAAGCAGGTCTTTCAGGTGCCGCCGCACGAGTTCAAGACCGTGGCCCGGGTGTTCGATGAGGCGCGCCGCGAGCCCACCGGATACGAGCCCTATGCCCGCCAGATCGCCGAGATGTTCGCGCATCAGCCGGCGGTGCTGGAAGAGCTTCTGAACGCCCTCTTCCACATCGCCCGGGCGGACGGCGTCTATCATCCGGCCGAGCGCGAGATTCTGCGCAGCTGCGCCGCCATCTTCGGCTTCAGCCCGCAGGATTTCGAGCGCATGGAGGCGGAGCAGATGGGGCCGGACAAGGCCGATCCCTATACCATCCTGGGGGTTGATCGGCAGGCGTCGGAGGCCGAGATCAAGTCCGCCTACCGCAAGTTCATTCGCGAGAACCACCCGGACAAGTTGACCGCCGAGGGAATGCCTGAGGAGTTCATCCAGCTCGCCAACGAGCGGCTCGCCACCATCAACGCCGCCTACGACCGCATCCGCAAAGAGCGTGGGCTGAACTAAGAGGATGGCGGAGCCGCCTCTCCTGTCATTGCGCGGCGTGCGCGTGGGCTTTGGCGCCGCGCCGCTGTTTGCCGATGTCGACCTGCAGCTCAGCCGCCGCGACCGCGCCTGCCTGGTCGGCCGCAACGGCAGCGGCAAGTCGACCCTGTTGAAGCTGATCGCGGGCGAGATCGAAGCGGACGACGGCGAACGCTTCGTCCAGCCGGGCATTCGGATCGCGCACCTGCATCAGGATCCGGTGTTCGATCCCGACGAGAGCGTCGCCGCCTTTGTCGCCGCCGGGCGCCATCCCAGGCACGCGGTCGACGCCATGCTGGCGGCGGTCACGCTGGACGGCGGGCGGCGCATGGGCAGCCTCTCGGGCGGGGAGGGACGTCGCGCCGCCATCGCCCGCGCGCTGGTCGGCGAGCCGGACGTGCTGCTGCTGGACGAGCCCACAAATCATCTGGATCTGGCGGCGATCGAATGGCTGGAGCGGCGGCTCAGGGCCGAGACCGCGGCCGTGCTCACGGTCAGCCACGACCGCACCTTCCTGGCCAACAGCACGGGTCGGATTTGCTGGCTGGACCGGAGCCGCCTGCGCCAGCACGAGCGGGGCTTTGCCGCGTTCGAGGCGTGGTCCGAGGCCGTGCTGGAGGCCGAGGCCAAGGAACTCGAGCGGCTCAATGTCAAGATCGCCGAGGAGACCCGTTGGCTGCTGCGGGGCATCACCGCCCGACGCCGGCGCAATCAGGGGCGGCTCCGCAAGCTCGCCGAGATGCGCGCCAGCCGCGCCGCGCTGCTGGCCGAGCGGGGTGCCGTGGGCAAGCTCGAGGCGGAAGACGGCAAGGTCAAGAGCCGGCTTGTGATCGAGGCCCAGTCGCTGTCCAAGGCGTTCGCCCAGGGGGACGATGGCGAGCTGGCGATCGTGCGCGACTTCTCGACCCGCATCCTGCGCGGCGACCGGATCGGGGTCATCGGCCCCAACGGGGCCGGCAAGACCACGCTGTTGCGGCTGCTGGTGGGCGAGCTCAAGCCCGATGCGGGCAAGGTGCGCGTCGGCAAGGCGCTTCGGGTGGCCTATTTCGACCAGCGCCGCGAGCAGCTCGACCCCAAGGAAACGCCCTGGCGCACGCTCTGTCCGCAGGGCGGCGACTCGGTCATGGTCCAGGGGCGGCAGCGCCATGTGGTCGGCTATCTCAAGGACTTTCTGTTCACCGCCGAGCAGGCCAAGAGTCCGATCGCGACCCTGTCCGGTGGCGAGCGCAACCGGCTGCTCTTGGCCATGATCCTGGCCCAGCCGGCCGACCTCTTGGTCCTGGACGAGCCGACCAACGATCTCGACATGGACACTCTCGACCTCTTGCAGGAGATGCTTGCGGACTATGGCGGCACCCTGCTGATCGTGAGCCACGACCGGGACTTCCTCGACCGCACCGTCAGCAGCACCATCGCGGTCGAGGGCGGCGGCGAGGTGGTCGAGTATGCCGGCGGCTACCAGGACTATCTGGCACAACGCAAGACCGCCGCCCGCCCGGCCGCGGCGCCGGCGAAAAGGGAAGGGGAGAGGCGGCCCGCTGCGGCGCGGCGGCGGGCCGCGACCAAGCTGGGCTACAAGGATCAGCGCGAACTGGACGCGCTGCCGGAGCGCATGGCCGCGCTGTCGGGCGAGATCGACCGGCTCGAGGCGACCCTCGCCGACCCCGAGCTGTATCGGCGTACGCCTGAGACCTTCGAGCGCAACGCCGCCGCGCTACAGGAGAAGCGGCACGCCCTGGCCGAGGCCGAGGAGCGCTGGCTCGAGCTCGAGGAGAAACGCGAGGCCCTGGCCGACGGGACGCGAGGGTCGTGACGCCGGCCCATATGCTTCTGGCCGTGTTCATCATGGCGATCTGGGGCTTCAACTTCGCGGTCGCCAAGTCGGGCGTGGAAGAGATGCCGCCCTTGTTCCTGACGGCGTTGCGCTTTGCCCTGGTGGCCTTTCTGATGGTCTGGTTCGTGCGCCCGCCGCGGGGCTATCTGCGCGCGGTGATGGCCCTGTCCGTGACCATGGGCAGCCTGCATTTCGGTCTGATGTTCACCGGCCTGACCCGGGTCGACGCCTCGGTCGCCGCCATCGCCATCCAGCTTCAGGTGCCGTTCGCCGCGATTCTCGCCGCGGCCCTGTTCAAGGACCGGCTCGGCTGGCGCCGGGCCGCCGGCATGGCGGTCGCCTTTGCCGGCATCCTGCTGATCGTAGGCGAGCCGCGGGTCCGGACCGAACTGGTCTATCTGCTCTGCGTGATCGGCGCGTCTTTCGTCTGGGCCACCGCCAACGTCCAGATCAAGGCGCTCGATGAGATCGACGGCATGACCTTGAACGCCTGGATCTCCCTGTTTGCCGCGCCGCAGCTCCTGGTGCTGTCGCTGCTGTTCGAGGACGGCCAACTCGAGGCTGCGGCCGCCGCGACCTGGGTCGGCTGGGGTTCGATCGTCTACATGGCGGTGGTGACCACCATGTTCGCCTACGGGCTGTGGTACGGTCTGATCGGCCGCTATCCCACCAACCAGACCATGCCGTTTACGCTGCTGGTGCCGGTGTTCGGTGTGCTGTCGGGCGTGCTGGTGCGCGGCGAGCCGTTTGGCTGGCTGACGGCCGCGGGCGGTATCTTGACGCTCGCGGGCGTCGGCGTGATCGTGCTGCGCCGGCCGAAGCTCGCGAGCCCCGAGGGCTAGCACCGATCCGAGGCGCAACCGGACGCGGGCTCTTGGCGCATCCGCTCTTTCCACCGACAGCAAAGCGACTAAACTAGGATCAGGACGCAAACCGGAACCGGGTTGCGTGGCCCTGCCAGGTCCGGAGTGAGGACAGGTCGTGTTGAACTTGACGACCACGGTCGCGAAGGCGCTGGGCAAGCGGCTCGCCAAGACGTATCTGCATTATTACGGCGGCGAACAGCCGAGCTACGCCAATGTGATCGACGCCGGCGCGCGCCTGCTGATCGAACGGATCGGCACCAGCGACGCCCTCTATCACGACATTGATCACACCATCATGGTCACCCTGGTCGGCCAGGATATCCTCCGGGGCAGGCTGTTGTGCGCGCCTGTCCGCCCGGCCGACTGGCTGCACTACACCTTCGCCCTGTTGTGTCACGACATCGGCTATGTGCGCGGCGTGTGCAGCGGTGACACGCGGGACAGCTTCGTCATCAACGAAGCGGGCGAGCGCATCACGCTGCCGCGGGGCGCCTCGGACGCGGCCCTCACCGACTATCACATCGAGCGCGGCAAGATCTTCGTGAAGGAGCGCTGCGCGGAGGCGCCGGAGCTCGACGGCGAGCGGCTCGCGCGCGCGGTCGAGCTGACCCGCTTTCCGGTGCCGGCGGACGACGATCATGCCGAGACTGGCACCGAGGCGGGCTTGGTGCGGGCCGCCGACCTGATCGGCCAGCTTGCCGATCCGCACTATCTGCGCAAGCTCAACGCGCTCTACCAGGAGTTTGTGGAAACGGGCAAGGCGAAGGAGCTCGATCTGAACAGTCCGGCGGACCTCCTAGATCTCTATCCCAAGTTCTTTTGGGAGTCGGTCGAACCCTACATTGCCGACGCACTCCGCTATCTGGAACTGACCTCGGAGGGTCGGCAGTGGGTCGCCAACCTGTACAGCCACGTCTTCGCCATCGAGCATCAGAGGCCGCGCATGGGACCGTTCCTGGGAGCCGACGAGCGTTGATCGGCCATCCTGGATAGCAGGCTCGGAGTCCGCGGCGACCGTGCGCATGCCATGACCATGATCGATCGGCCCTCGCCCAACCACAACGAACGCCGCGCGGACGGCGTTCGCATGCTGGTGCTGCACTACACCGGCATGCGCTCAGCCGCGGAGGCGCTCCGGCGCATGTGCGATCCCCAGTCCCAGGTCAGCGCCCACTACATGGTCGACGAGGACGGCTCGGTTTACCGGCTGGTGCCTGAGGAGCGGCGGGCCTGGCACGCGGGCGATTCGTCCTGGGGGGATCGGTCCGACGTCAACAGCCGGTCGGTCGGCATCGAGCTGGTGAACCCGGGGCACGAGTTCGGCTATCGCAACTTCACCGAGCCGCAGATGGAGGCGCTGGTGCCGCTGGCGCAGGACATCGTCGGGCGCCACGGCATCGCGCCGCGAGATGTCCTGGGCCATTCCGACGTGGCGCCGCAGCGCAAGCTGGACCCCGGCGAGCGCTTCCATTGGGCCCGGCTGGCCAAGGCCGGGGTCGGCCTCTGGCCCTTCGACGCCGCCGCCATCGGCCTGCCGGTGGGGCCGACCTTGGCGCGGGGCGCCGCGGGCAAGGAGGTCGCCGCGGCACAGGACCTCCTGGCCCAGATCGGCTATGCGGTGCCGCGGACCGGCGTGCTGGACGACGAGACCGCCAACGTCATCCGCGCCTTTCAGCGTCACTTCCGGCCCGCCGGGGTCAGCGGCAACCTGGACGTGGAAACGGTCGGCCGGCTGGTCACGCTGGTCGAGCATCTCGGGTTGGTCTGACGGCGTGCGCAACGGACAGGCGCTGGAAATCCGCTACACGCGTCTGCGGCCGGCCTTCGGCGCGGCGCTGCATTTCGCCGTGGCCGTCGCCTTCCGGCTCGGCCCCGAGGCCGGCATTCCGTGGCCATTCCCGGACTGGCTGGCGTTGACCCTCATACTCATCATCGCGCTGCAGGGCGTGCGGCTCAGCGTCATCGCGCTCGCTCCAGGCGGGCCGGCCCTCACCATCGGCGCCGAGGGCATCGAGATCGGCAAGCCCGCGATCGGCTTCGTCCCCTGGGCGCGTATCGAGAGCATCCAGCTCGTCGGCCGCATGTTCCGGCGCAAGCAACTGGTGATCCGCTTTCGCGAGCCGCACCCGCGGTTTCCGCAGGATGGCCTGATCTACCTGCCGGTCACGCCCGCGCTGATGCGCGACATGTCTTCGCTCGAGGTGAACCTGTACTTCATTGACCGGAGCCTCGCCGAGATCACCGGCGCTCTGGCGCGGTTCTGGCCGGCCTTCGAGCCCGAGCTACCGCCCCCGGCTTGACGCGGTGGCGCCGACCCCCTAGGTGAAAAGGGCCAGACGGCCGGATGGCCGCGCCTCGCCAACGGGGAAACCCGGCGGGGTGAGGAAAGTCCGGGCTCCACGGAAACGACGGTGCCGGGTAACGCCCGGCGGGGGCGACCCCAGGGAAAGTGCCACAGAAAGCAAACCGCCCGCCTGAGCCCTTCGGGGCCCGCGGGTAAGGGTGAAAGGGTGCGGTAAGAGCGCACCGCGGTCCCGGTGACGGGGCTGGCAGGGTAAACCCCACCGGGAGCAAGACCGAGTAGGGGCGGCAGGTCGCAAGACAGGCGGGTTTCCGCGCCGCCGCCCGGGTGGGTCGCGCGAGGCGTCCGGCGACGGGCGTCCCAGACGAATGGCCATCCCCTGCGCAGGCAGGGACAGAACCCGGCTTACAGGCCGTCTGGCCTCTTTCCCGAACGGACTCCAAGAGAGCGCGGGCGGCAGCGCGAGCCGCCGGAAAGCATCCGCTTGCCTCGGGACCCGCGCGGCGTCGCGGGCCGAGTCCACCCGTGATGCCGCAAGTCTCGATCCGGTTCCCCCCAGAGAAGAAGAAGCGTGTCGAGCCGATGTGAGTCTTCGCACTGTGCCGCCGCTTTCTACATGTCAGAGTGGCAGAACGGGGCACTTGCCTACAACGACACGGCAGAGTCGGTTGCCCGATGCAGCGAATGCGAGAGGGGCACGTCTGAAACTTCAGCAAAGGGGGGGAATTCCAATGAGACATTCCGTGATCAAGAAAGCCGCCGTGGCCGCTCTGACGGTCGCCTTGTCCGCATCGCTCGTCATGGCCGACGACGATGACGACGACGATGACGACGGAGGACAAGAGCCGCGGACGGTCGTCGTCGACTGCGATGAACCCGATCAATCCATCACCAGGGCGCTGCAAAAGGCGCCCCTGGACCGGCCGCTGATCATCGAGATCCTCGGGCAGTGCCGGGAGAATGTCACGATCCAGCGGAACAACGTGACGCTGCGCGGCACCGACCCGGCGAACAGCCAGATCATCGGCGTGCCGGAGACCGATCCCACACGAGAAAGCCCCGTGACCTTGCAGGGAGCGCAGGAAATAACGCTTGAGAAACTGACGGTCACGAATGGAACCTCCAGCGGCATCGCGGCAACCGCATCCTTCTTCGAGGTGACGGACTGCGTGATCGAGGGCAACGGTTTCAATGGCATATTCGTGGGCACCGGCGCGCTCGGCCTGATCAACGGCAACGTGATCCGTGACAACGTGCGAGATGGTGTCGCAGCCCAGTTCGGAGGGTTTGCCGAGATCATCGACAACACGATCGAGAACAATCGCAACGGCGTTGGTGTCAGCCGCAACGGCAGCGCGTTGATTGGGCAGGATCTGTTGGGCAACGCGGGCCCGAACTTGATTGCAAACAATCGGGAAGACGGCATTCTGATCTTTGCCGAAGGATCGGCGCTGATCGCCGGCAACACCGTGCGGGCAAACAACACCGGCGGCGCGGGTGATGGCGGGATAGCGGTCTCTCGTGCCGAAGCGACGCTCATCGGTGGAAACCAGATCGAGCAGAACAACGGGCTCGGGATCTTGGTCCTGCAAGGTGTCCTGCGGATGGTGTCCTCGACCGCGGACAACATTGCGAACAACTCGGACGATGGCATTCTGGCGATCAATGCGTCATCGATCGAGCTACGTGGTCCCACTACTGTCACGCAAAACGGCGGCGATGGCATATCCCTGTTCGAGAGCTCATTCCTCCGGATTGGCAGAGGAGCGCAAGTGACCAACAATACCGGCAACGGACTCCGTCTCGGTCGGGACTCGGGCGTGTTCTTTCCGCCCTTCTTCCCACCAGCCGCGACAGTGTCCGGGAATCCGGGCGGCGACCTCGTCTGCCTGGACACCGAGTCCAGTGCCTCCGGCGATTTGAGCGGAGTCGGAACGCTGGCCTGCACCGGGTTCTAGGCTGGATGACGCGAGACGATCGCGATCGGGCGGCGCCCGGCTCGGCTAGAGCCGCGGCGCCGCCGTTTCCGTCGCGCTGGGCGATCCGCTAGACTGGTCCCGCCGACCCGTGGTCGGTCCTGGAACCAGTCTCGGGGCCCGCTGTGCGCTCGCTTGTCCGTACCGATCCCGTCGCCCGGCCGCCGCGCAGCCGTCTGATCCGGCTGGCGGTCGCCGGGCTGGTCCTCGCGCTGGCGGCCGCAACGGTGATCGCGGGCCGACCGGTGCGCGGCGCGGAGCCCAAGATCCTCCTGACCCCGGACGAGAAGGCCTGGCTCGCAGAGCACAAGGTCGTCCGGGTCATGGTCGGCACCTGGCCGCCCTTCCATTTCCTCGACGAGGACGGCCAAGCGCAGGGGCTGTCGCTCGACTATGCCCGCCAGGTGCTCGGCGAGCTCGGACTCGAGATGAAGACCGTCCCCATCCTCTGGCATGACGCGTTCGACAGCATCCAGCGCTTCGAGAAGGTCGACCTGCTGCCCTCCATCGCGCGCACCCCCGAGCGCGAGAAGGTCGTCAACATCACCCAGGATTATGTCTCTTTCCCGCGGGTCATCTTCACCCGCCGGGATGCGGATTTCGTCGGTTCGCTTCGCGATCTGTACGGCAAGACGGTGGCGGTGGAGCAGGCCTTCATCACACAAAGCCTGCTCGAGCGGGACCATCCCGAGATCACACTCGAGCTGGCCGAGACGACCCGAAACGCCTTGGAGGCGGTCTCGCTCGACCAGGCGGACGCCTATGTCGGCAATCTCGCCGCCGGCGTCTTTCTGATCCAGCGGCACGGCTTTGTGAATCTCAAGGTGGCCGCGCCGACGGAATTCCGGGTCGGCAATCAGGCCATGGGCGTTCGCAAGGACTGGCCCGAGCTCGCCTCGATGATCGACAAGGTGCTCGCCAAGATGACGGACGCGGAGCATGTCGCTCTGCGCAAGGCCGCCTTGCAGGTGCGCTTCGAATACGGCATCGACGTCACCGAGGTCCTGGCCTGGGGCGGCGGCGTTGCCGGGGTTCTGGGCTTCGTGATCGTGGTCATCGTGGTCTGGGCGCGCCGGCTCGGGCGCGAGATCGGCGAGCGCAAGCAGGCCGAGGCGGCGCTCGCCGAGAAAACCCGGGAGCTCGAGACGTTCTCCGCCAAGCTCGCCAAGTATCTCTCGCCGCAGATCTACGAGGGCATCTTTTCCGGCGAGCGCGACACCGCCATCGCCACGGAACGCAAGAAGCTCACCGTCTGCTTCGCCGATATTCAGGATTTCACCAAGACCACCGAGCACATGGAGCCCGAAGACCTGACCGCGCTGCTCAACGACTTCCTGACCAAGATGACCGACATCGCGCTCGAGCATGGCGCGACCATCGACAAATATGTCGGCGACGCGATCCTGGTGTTCTTCGGGGACCCCACCTCGCGGGGTGTGAAAGAGGATGCGCTCGCCTGCGTGCGGATGGCGCTCGCGATGCAGCGGCGCATGGCCGATCTGCGCGCGAAGTGGCTGGACATGGGTACCGAGAGGCCACTCCATATGCGCGTCGGGATCAACACCGGCTTCTGCAATGTCGGCAACTTCGGCAGCGACCAGCGGGTCGACTATACGATCATCGGCGGCGAGGTGAACCTGGCGGCCCGCCTGCAGTCGATCGCCGAGCCCGACGGAATCGTGCTGGCGCACGAGACGTACGTACTGGTGCGCGACCACATCGAAGCGCGAGAGATGGATCCGATCCGGGTCAAGGGAATCTCCCAGGCCGTACGTCCGTACGCCATCGAGGGGATCTTCGAGGACTGGGACGCGTCCGAGCGCTATATCCGCCAGGAGCGGGAAGGCATGCGTCTCTGGGTCGATCTCATGCGCATGAGCGCCGGCCAGAGGTCGGCCACTGCCGATGCGCTCGAGGACGCCGCCCGGCGGCTGCGGGCCGGAGAAGTCCCGCGCGAGCGCGGCCAAAGCAATCCGCATGACGGAATACAGCAAACACCGCGACCCCGGCAGTTGAAGTCCTGACCACATTCGGTCACACATCTGAAGAAAAAGTGCGACCATAATCGACTAGGGGTTTTCTTCTGCCGCAACTCTGCTATGTACTCTGGAGGCGAAGGGGGGGACAGCCTCTTCCGGACAAAACACTACGAACCCAAACGGGAGATTCGGATGAGGCCCCTTCTGATCGCCCTGCCGGTCGCGGCGGCAACCGCCCTGGGCGGGTGCAACATGAATAGCAAGACCCAACAGGCTGCAAGCTTCATCGGCCAGCCCAAGACCGAACTCCTGGCTTGCGCCGGGCAACCGAAGCGTACGCTCGATGCGGCCGGGCGGGAGTTTCTCACCTACACGGCGACCATGGGCCCGAATCCGTCCCGGGTGTCTGCCTGGTGCATTCTGACCTTTACGGTCAAGGATCAGCAGATCACGAGATGGCACGGCCGCTGGGACGGTCCGCTGAACGACCAGAGCGCAGCCTGCGAAAAGATCATGTCCGGCTGTTCCTGAGCGCGGAGAGCGGTTCTCGGCACGGACCCCGCCGGAGACGTACCGTCTCGCGCCGACGGGGACCCGCAAGGCGAGGTGCCGGCACCCCGGTTGCCGGCGAACCTGTGGCCGGTGCCGCCACCGGCCCCGGCAACGCCACCGCCAAAGCCACCGCCTCATCGGCCGCTGCCGCTGTTGACCCAATTTCGGCCAGCAATGGGAAACGCCTTTTCACCATGGCCTCCCGCTCTCTTCGCTCGCGTTGAGAGCGCTCCGTATACCTGACGTCATTCCGAGTCCGGTCACGGGCCGAGGATCGCGTCAGAGGACGGCCCGCAGCAAGAGCACGGCGGCCACGCTGGCTGCCACGGCCAGCAGCATGGGCCCCCGCAACAGCGCGACGCCGAGCGCCGCCGCCGCGGCGGCGCTCTCGGCGATCCCGGTCGCGAAGGCGGCCGGCGCGATGACCGAGATCAGGATCGCACCCGGGACCGCCTCCAGGGCGGCCGCCAGCCGGCCCCGCAAGGTCAGCCGCCGGACCAGCCAAAAGCCGGCGAAGCGCGTCAGGTAGGTTACGGCGCCCATCGCCAGGATCGCCGCGAGGGTCAGCGGATCAATGCTCATGATCGGGCCTCCAGGTGACGACGGCGGTGACGATGCCGGCGACACCGCCCACGAAGATGTACCAGGAGCCGGGGACGAGCGCGTGGCAGGCGACGGCCGCGGCCGCGCTGACACCCCAGGGCAGCAGGTCACTGCGGCCCCGCCAGAGCCCCAGGATGAGGACGATGAAGACGGCCGTGAACACGACGTCGAGGCCGTACCGCGTCGGATCGGCGACCAAGCCGCCTAAGAGCGCGCCGGTCACGGTCGACGCGAGCCAACTCACATAGAGCGGCGCGCAGACCCCAGCGTAGAAGGCCATGCTGAAGCGGCCCTCGGCCGAGCGCCGCACCGACAGCGCCCAGGCCTCGTCGACCATGAAGAACAGGGCGCCATAGGCGCGCAACGGGGACAGGTGCGAGAACACCGGCGCCAGCGCGGCGCCCATCAACGTGTGCCGCATGCCGACGAGCAGCGTCGCCAGCGTGACCGTGCCGATCGCAACCGGGTTGGACCAGAGGTCGACGGCGACGAACTGCGCCGCCCCCGAGAAGACAAGCGCGCTCATCAGCGCCACTTCGAGCGGGCTGAGGCCGGCCTGCGCGGCAAGCGCACCGAAAAGCGCGCCATACAACAGCACGCTGACGACGATCGGTGATGCCAGCGCCATGCCGGCAAAGAAGTCCGCTTGTGCCGCCGGGCGACCGCCGGCGACCGCTTCGATCCGCTGTGCCATCTTTCGTCCCCAGTTCTGCACGACCGGGGTCCTGTTTAGATGGCCTAGGCGGCGGCGTCTTGCACAGGATTGCTGCCGGTCCGGTAGTGTCCCGGCGTCACGCCCACATGGCTCTTGAACACACGGGTGAAGTGGCTCTGATCGAAGAAGCCGCAATCGACCGCGGTCTCGGCGAGGCCCTGCCCGTCGCCCAACAGGCGCTTGGCGCGCGCCACCCGGCGGCTCATGAGATAGACGTGCGGCGTGATGCCGGTGGCATGCCGGAACACCCGCAACAGATGGAATCGGCTGAGTCCCGCGTCGCGTGCCAGATCGTCGAGCGTCACGTCCTCGCCGAGATGGCCGTCGATATAGGAACAGAGGCGATCGACCAGCCGGTCTTCGCGGCCGACGGCCGGCGGGCGGGTGTCGGTGCGGGAGTGCCGACGGATCAACAGCCCGAGCGTCTGGATCAGCGCGCTGTCCTGTTCGAGCGCCACGGGAGAGCGTTCCAGCGTGCGATGCAGTCGGGCGATCCGCACGGCCAGCTCGGGGTCGTCGATCACCGTTTCCGGAAACCAGGGTTCGGTCTCGACGCCGTCGTTCAGGTCCGTGGCGATGCGCCGGAACAGATCGGGCGAGGGATACAGCACCCGATAGACGAAGCTGTCGCCGGCCGGACCGCCATCGTGCAGCACCCCGGGATGGACCACGCCCACGCTGCCGGCCGGCGCAACGTGGGTGACGCCCCGGTAGCGATAGCGCTCGGCCCCGTCGATGATGGCCGCCACCGCAAAGGTCTCGTGCACATGCGGCGCATAGCGATAGGTCTCGAAGCGGGCCGCCAGGCATTCAAGTTCGTCGTATCGGGGGACGCGCCAAAAGCGCGCGCGATCCCCGGCCCCGAACGCGCTGGTCTCAGTGGCTTGTTCCTGACCGAGCGACATGGGCCCAAGCATAGGTCGGCGCGAGGCCGCGGTCTTGCATGAAATTGCGCGGCGACGGAACCGCATGAAATGCGAAACCGCGTGGGACGGGCCGCCACAATAGAACACAAACAGAACAAAATCTCGCCGCATTCGTTGAGCACGCTCACGCGGCGGCAAACCGTCCACCACAATCGATCGATAATTCGCGAACAGGGATCACAAGATGTGCGCAGCTCAGGCAGAAATGCCACAACCCGTTGGAAACGCACCCTTTTACCATTTCTTAACCATTGACCTCCATAAAGTGGCATGATATCCCATGAATTCCCAGACAGGACCGACTGGGGTAGACATGCCGCGACGCCAGGAAAACTGCCGGGTTCAAGCGGTCTCAGGAGGAGCGACGACGGGGGTCGCCATGGGGGAAATGGGGGTCGTACGTGGCGACATTTTTCGGCACTGCTACCAACAAGGTCGACGGCAAAGGCCGGGTCTCCCTGCCGGCACGCTTTCGATCCGAGATCGAGCGCCTTGGCGGCCGCAGTGTCATCATCGGACCGGCGCAGCAACTTGGCGCGCTCGATGGCTGCGATGTGGAGCGAATGAACGCAATGGTACGGGCCTTGGACGTTCCCGGTCAGTACACGCCAGAGCAGAAGGCCCGGGCGCGCCTGCTGCTGGCACGCTGCGAGGAGATCTCCTACGAGGAAACGGGCCGCATGGTGCTCCCGAAGCATTTCCTGAAGCTCGCCGAGATCGACGGCGAGGCGACCTTCGTGGGCATCGGCTCGACCTTTCAGATCTGGCGGCCGGAACGCTACCTGGCCTACGAGGCCAGCATCGTCGGCGACAATGGAGAGTCGGGCAGTCTGGCCGATCTGCCGGTTCCCGTGCCGCCCGGGGAGGGCGGCCTGTGATCGCGGCGCTCAGCCATCAGCCGGTCCTGGTGCGCGAGGTGATGGCCGCGCTCAACCCGCGCGCCGGTGCGATCTATGTGGACGGCACCTTTGGCGACGGCGGCTACAGCCGGGCGCTCTTGGACGCAGCCGATTGCACGGTCTGGGGGATCGATCGCGATCCCGAGGCCGTTGCCCGGGGCAGCGCCCTGGCCGCGGACTACGCGGGCCGTCTCAACATCCTGCATGGCCGGTTCGGCGAGATGGCCGATCTGCTGCGGGCGCAAGGCGTGACCGCGGTGGACGGCGTCGTGTTGGACCTCGGCGTATCCTCGATGCAGCTCGACGATCCCGCGCGCGGCTTCTCCTTCCGGTTCGAGGGTCCCTTGGACATGCGCATGGACCCGGACGCGGGCCGCCCCGCCAGCGAGGTCGTCAACGGCCTCGAGGAAGCGCGGCTTGCGCGCATCATCTATGTCTTCGGCGAAGAGCGGCGGGCCCGGCGCATCGCCCGCGCCATCGTCGAGGCCCGCAAGGCCGGGCCGATCACCAGCACCAAACAGTTAGCAGATATCGTGCGTGGCGTTTCCTCCTCCCTGTCGCCTCGCAAGAGCGGGGGCCGGGTCATCGACCCGGCCACCCGCACTTTTCAAGCTTTGCGGATTTTTGTGAACGACGAGCTCGGAGAGCTCGATCGCGGCCTTTCGGCGGCCGAGGCGCTGTTGTCCCCAGGCGGACGACTCGCCGTCGTGTCCTTTCACTCCCTCGAGGACAGACGGGTAAAATCTTTCCTGCGCACCCGCAGCGGCGAGCCCGCGCGCGCCTCGCGCCATATGCCGGAGCGGAAGCTGGGTAAAGCCCCCCCACCCAGCTTCCGCCTTCTTTCCCGCCGGGTCGTGCGACCCACGGAGGCGGAGATTGCGGCCAATCCCCGCGCCCGTTCGGCTCGGCTGCGGACAGCCGAGCGGACGGCGGCGCCGGCTCGGCCCGCACCAGAGCCCGGCGAGGCGCTCTGATGCGCCGGCCTGTCATCTGGCTGCTCTTGGTCTTCATCGCCGGAACCGGTCTCTATTATCTCAAGTATCGGGTCCAGATGATGGAAGCCCGCCTCGCGGCGATCCACCGCACGCTCTTGGCCGAGCAAGAGGCGCTGCACGTGCTGGCGGCGGAATGGACCTATCTCAACCGGCCGGAACGGCTGGCCAAGCTGAACCGGCAATATACCAAGCTGCAGCCTATCCGGGCCCGTCAGATGGTGGGATTCGAGGACATCCCGACGCGGCCCGCATTGAGCGCAGTCAGCGACGAGGACACACCATGACTGGGCCAGATCGGACCAAAAGCCGACCGGGGGGGGCCATCCGCTGCATCCGCGAGACCGACCTGCGCGGGGCCGGGCGGGACCGCTTTGCCGGACCTGCCAAGCGGGCCATCGAGACCGGCCGAAACCGGGCGGCGATCGCCGCAGCGGTGTTCGCGCTCGGGTTCCTGGCGGTCGCCGGCCGACTGGTCGACGTGGCCGTGTCGCGCGCCGGCGGCGAGCCGCGACAGCTGGCTGCGTCCAAGGAAGCGGCGGCGCCGATCAGCGCACGGGGCAACATCGTCGACCGCAACGGCGTGGTGCTGGCCACCAATCTGAAGGCGGCCGCGCTGGTCGCCGATCCGCGCCGGGTGATCAATGCCGAAAGCGCGGCGGCGCGACTGGCCTCCCTCCTGCCGGAGTTTGATCAGGAAGAGGCCGCCCGGCGGCTGGCTTCGGACCGCCATTTCGTGTGGCTGCGCCGCGGTCTGACGCCGCGCCAGCAGATGCTCGTCAACCGCCTCGGCATTCCGGGCCTGTACTTCCAACAGGACGAACGCCGAGTCTATCCCCATGGTCGCATCGCCAGCCATGTGCTGGGTCACACCGGCTTCGACAATCAGGGCCTGGGCGGCGTCGAGAGCTTTTTCGACCGGCGCCTGAGCGGGGTCGGGGGTGTGGGCCGCGACGTGACGCTGTCATTGGACATCCGGGTGCAGCACATTCTGCACGAGGAGCTGATGACGGCTGTCGCCGAGCAGCAGGCGATCGGCGGCTCGGCGCTGGTCATGGATGTGCGCAATGGCGAGATCCTGGCCATGGTCTCGCTGCCCGACTTCGACCCCAACCAGGGGGCCGGCTCATCCGAGGCCGCAAGATTCAACCGCAACAGCCTCGGCGTCTACGAGATGGGCTCGACTTTTAAGATCTTCACGACGGCGATGGCGCTGGAATACGGTGCCGCGAAGCTCGACGATCTCTACGACGTGGCCCGGCCGATCCGCGTTGCGCGCCACACGATCAACGATCTGCACGGCAGCGGCCGGCCGCTGACCGTTTCGGACATCTTCGTCAAGTCGTCCAACATCGGTGCGGTTCATCTGGCCATGGCCGTCGGCACGGCCGGCCAGCGCAGCTTCCTCGGCCGCTTGGGCTTGTTCGACAAGCCGGCGATCGAGCTGTCGGAGATTGGCGCGCCATTGCAGCCTGCCAAGTGGCGCGAGATCAATACGATGACGGTGGCCTTCGGCCACGGCGTGGCGGTCAGCCCGGTCCAGCACGCCAGCGCGATCGCCGCGGTGGCGAACGGCGGCATCCTCTATCCGCCGACGCTGGTCAAGCGCGCCGGCAATGGCCAGGCATTGGGCCGGCGGGTCATCTCGCCCGTCACCTCGGCGAAGATGCGCGAACTGATGCGCCGGGTCGTCGTCAAGGGGACCGGGCGGCGCGCCGCGGTCGAGGAGTTCGAGATCGGCGGCAAGACGGGCACGGCCGAAAAGCCAAGCAAGCGCGGCTATCAACGCCGCAAGCTGCTGTCGTCCTTCGTGGGCCTGTTCCCGATCTACGATCCGAGGTATCTCGTGTTTGTTCTGATCGACGAGCCCAAGGGTGTCGACGGCAACTCGCGCCGGGCCACCGGCGGTTGGGTGGCGGCGCCGGTGGTGGGGGCGGTCGTGCGCCGCAGCGGCCTGCTGCTGGGCGTGCTGCCGACCGTGCCGGTCGAGGAAACCGTCGACGAGACGGAGCGCCCGATCATCAAAGTCAACGCCGGAGGAATCGCGCTTGCGGCTCGATGAGCTGGTCAACACGAACTGCGACGGAGTGCAGGTAGCCGGGTCCATCACCGATACGGACATCCGAGGCCTGACCGCTGATTCCCGCACCGTGCGTCCCGGCTATCTGTTCGCGGCCATTCCCGGCAATCAGGCGGATGGCCGCGATTACATTCCGGATGCGCTCGGCCGCGGCGCGGTTGCCGTGCTCGCGCCCGAAGGCACCCGGCTCGACCAAGCGGCCGACGCGACGTTGCTGACGGATCGCAACCCGCGACGACGGCTGGCGCTGATGGCGGCCCGCTATTTCGGCGCCCAGCCGGACACGATCGCCGCGGTCACCGGGACGAACGGGAAGACCTCCGTGACCGCGTTCACGCGTCAGATCTGGAGCCATCTGGGGCGCAAGGCGGCGAGCCTGGGCACGCTCGGCTTGGTCGCGCCGGGTCGGGAGGAAGCCCTGCCGCTCACAACGCTCGATCCCGTGGATCTGCATCGCGTGCTCTGCCAGCTCGTCCAGGACCGGGTCGATCATCTGGCGCTTGAAGCGTCGAGCCATGGTCTCGATCAGTTCCGACTGGACGGGGTCCGGGTCTCGGCGGCGGCATTCACCAATCTGTCGCGGGATCACTTTGACTATCACGCGAATCCGGGGGATTACCTAGCAGCAAAGACGCGTCTTTTTGACGAACTCCTGCGGCCGGGAGGGACCGCGGTGCTTAATGTTGACGTCCCGGAGTGGCCGAAACTGCGCGAGATCTGCCTGGCCCGTGGGCACAGGATCATCCCGTACGGGCGCGCGGCCGATCCGCTGGACGGCATTCGGCTGGATTCCATGACCGCGCGACCCGACGGCTTGGACATTCGCTTCGTGCTGTTCGGCGCGCATCACGAGGTGAGCCTGGGCCTGGTCGGCGACTTCCAGGCCATGAACGCGCTCTGTGCGCTGGCGCTGGTCATCGCCTGCGACGGCGAAGTCGAGGGCGCGGTGCAGCTCTTGCCGCGGCTGCAGGGCGCGCGCGGCCGGATGGAGCACGTTACCAACGCGCCCGACGGCGGCGCGGTCTATGTCGATTACGCACATACCCCGGGTGCGCTGGAGACGGTGCTCACCGCACTTCGGCCCCATACCCGGGGCCGCCTGGTCTGCGTGTTCGGCGCCGGCGGCGACCGGGATCCGGGCAAGCGGCCATTGATGGGCGCGGTGGTGGCACGGCTTGCGGACCGGCCGATCGTCACGGACGACAACCCGCGCGGCGAAGATCCGGCGGCGATCCGCGCCGCCATCGTCGCCGCCTGTCCGGGCGCCGAAGAGGTCGGCGATCGGGCAGAGGCGATCCGCCGGGGCATGGACGCGCTGGCACCGGATGACGTATTGATCATTGCAGGAAAGGGGCACGAGCGGGGGCAAACCGTCGGAGAACGGGTGTTGCCATTCGACGACGCAGACACGGTGCGTCGCATCGCTCAGGAGAGAGCCCCATGATCCGCAAAGCGCTATGGACGGCCGAAGAGGCTGCCGACGCGACCGATGGTCAGGCCTCCGGTGACTGGACCGCAACCGGCGTTTCCATCGACAGCCGAACCGCCGACGCCGGCGACCTGTTCGTCGCCCTGGCCGGTCCCAATTTCGACGGCCATGACTATGCGGCCGCCGCCCTAGCCGCCGGCTGCGCCGCGGCCATGGTCACCCACCGGCCTGCGGATATGCCGCGGGAGGCGCCGATTCTGGAGGTCGCGGATACGGCCGAGGCGCTCTACGCGCTGGCCCGGGTCGCCCGCAAGCGAACCAAGGCCCGGATCGCCGGCGTAACCGGCAGCGTCGGCAAGACCGGTGTCAAGGACGCGTTGGCCGCCGTGCTGTCGGAGCAGGGAGCGACCCACGCCACGACCGGCAATCTGAACAATCAGTGGGGCGTACCCTTGACGCTGGCCCGGATGCCGATAGACGCCGCCTATGGCGTGATCGAAATGGGCATGAACCGGCCGGGCGAGATCCGGGCTCTGTCGCGGCTGGCGCTGCCCGATGCCGCGATCATCACGACCGTGGCGCCGGCGCATCTCGAGTTCTTCGACTCGGTCGCCGGCATCGCGGAGGCCAAGGCGGAGATCTTCGAAGGATTGCGCGGCGGTGTCGCCATCCTGAACCGGGACAACCCTTTCTTTGCCATGCTGTCGGTGGCCGCGTCTTCCGCCGGCGCCAAGAAGGTGATCGGATTTGGCGCCCATCCGGAAGCCAAGGCCCGGCTTCTGGACATGGTGGCCGGTCCGGACGGCAGCCGGGTCCGCGCGGTCGTCTGTGGCACCGAGCTGCGCTATCAGGTTGCGATTCCGGGGCGCCACTGGGTCATGAACAGTCTTGCGGTGCTGGCCGCGGTCGACGCCATGGGCGCGGACCTCAAAGCGGCGGCGGAGACGCTCGGCACCCTCTCCGCGCCCAGCGGCCGGGGCGCGCGCCGCCGCATTTGCTTCGATGGCGGCTCGTTCGAGCTGATCGACGACAGCTATAACGCCAGCCCGGCGTCCGTGCGCGCGGCGCTGGAAACCCTGGCCACGGCCGAGCCGGGCAATGGCGGTCGGCGCATCGCCGTCCTGGGCGACATGCTGGAACTGGGCGAGCGGGCGGCCGAGCTGCATGCCGGGCTGGCCGCCGCCGCGCTGGGCCTGGACCGGGTTTATACGGCAGGCCCGCAGATGGCGCGCCTGCACGAGGCGCTGCCGGAAGACGTGCGCGGCGCCCACGGCACCGATTCGGCGGCGATCGCGGCGGTGGTCGCGACCGAGGTGCGGTCCGGCGACGTGGTCATGGTCAAGGGGTCGCTCGGCAGCCGGATGCGGCTGGTGGTGGAGGCGCTGGCTCAGCTCGAGGCCGAGCCGCGCCGTGTCGTCAACGGCGAATAGGGCGGGTGGCGATGCTGTACAGCCTGCTGCTTCCGTTCAGCGACGAGTTCGGACCGCTCAGGCTGTTCCAGTTCATCACCTTCCGCACGGGCGGGGCGGTGGTCACTGCGTTGTTGTTGAGCTTCATCCTGGGACCACCCTTGATCGCCTGGCTGCGCCGTCGCCAGCGGGAAGGCCAGCCGATCCGCGACGACGGCCCCGAGCACCACCTGCTGACCAAGAAGGGCACGCCCACCATGGGCGGCTTTCTCATTCTGTTGGCGGTCTCGATCAGCACGCTGCTCTGGTCGGACCTGGGCAATCGCTACGTCTGGGCGGTCTTGATCGTGACCGTGGGCTTCGGCGCGATCGGCTGGCTCGACGACTATCTGAAGCTTACCCGGCGCAGTAGCCGCGGCTTGCCGTCCCGCCTCAAGTTCCTGGCCCAGATCGTCGTCGGCACGGCGGCCGCAATGTGGATCGTGGCGCTGACCGACGCCGACATCGCCCAGGGTTTGGCCATTCCGTTCTTCAAGGACATCCTGATCCAGCTCGGCTGGGTGTTCGTCCCCTTCGCCGTCTTCGTCATGGTCGGCGCGTCCAACGCGGTCAATCTGACGGACGGCCTAGACGGTCTCGCCATCGTGCCGATCATGATCGCGGCGGCCTGCTTCGGGCTGATCTCCTACATCGTCGGCAACGTCGTCTACACCAACTACCTGCAGCTGCTCTACGTACCGGGGTCGGGCGAGCTGGCTATCTTCTGCGGCTCGCTGGTCGGTGCCAGCCTCGGCTTCCTGTGGTTCAACGCCCCGCCGGCCATGGTCTTCATGGGCGATACCGGGTCGCTGTCGGCGGGTGGCGCCTTGGGCGCGATCAGCGTGGTGACCAAGCACGAGATCGTGCTGGCGATCATCGGCGGGCTGTTCGTGCTGGAGACCGTCTCGGTCATCGTCCAGGTGATTTCCTTCAAGCTCACCGGCAACCGCATCTTCCGCATGGCGCCGCTGCACCACCATTTCGAACAGAAGGGCTGGGCCGAGCCGACCATCGTGATCCGCTTCTGGATCATCGCTTCGATCCTGGCGCTGGCCGGCCTTGCCAGCCTCAAGTTGAGGTAGCGCGGTGATCCCCGTGCATGCCTTCGCTGGACAACCCGTCGCGGTCATGGGGCTGGGTCGCTCCGGCTTGGCGGCCGCCCAGGCGCTCGCCGCCGGCGGCGCGATGGTGCACGCCTGGGACGACAACGGCGAGGCGCGCGCCGAAGCCACCAAGGCCGGCGTGGCTCTTCACGACCTGAGCGCGAGCGATCTCTCGGACATGGCCGTCCTGGTCTTGAGTCCCGGAATTCCCCACAGCTATCCGCAGCCGCATCCGGTGGCGGCCGAGGCCAGGGCCGCCGGCTGCGACATCATCTGCGATGTGGATCTGCTCGGCCGGGCCATGCCGCAGGCACGCTATGTCGGCATTACGGGAACGAATGGGAAATCGACGGTGACCGCGTTGATCGGCCATGTGTTTCAGGAGGCCGGGCTCGACGTGCAGGTCGGCGGCAATCTCGGCCTGCCGGCGCTCGAGCTGGCGCCCCTGGATGCGAACGGTTGGTACGTGCTGGAAATGTCGTCCTATCAGCTCGAGCGCACCTTCTCGATCGCCTTCGAGGTGGCCGTCCTGGTCAACATCAGCACCGATCATCTGGACCGGCACGGCGGCATGGATGGCTATGTCGCGGCCAAGACCCGCATTTTCCAGGACGCCGGGGCGCGGCAGACGGCGGTGGTCGGCGTCGACGACGAGCGGTCGCGCGCCATAGCCGAGATGCTCGAGACGGCCGGCGATCGCCGCGTCATTCGCATCTCCGGCGATCGCCCCGTACCGGATGGCGTCTACGTCGACGCGGCGGGCACGCTGATCGACGATACCGGCGATGCGCGCACCACGCACGAGCTGTCCGGCGTCGTCACGCTGCCCGGCCGGCACAACTGGCAGAACGCGGCGGCCGCCTGGGCGGCGTGCCGGGCCGCCGGATTGACGCCGGATGTGATCGGCCCCGCGGTCGACTGCTACCCAGGACTACCGCACCGGCAGCAGCTGGTGGCGATCATCGACGGGGTCGCCTGGGTCAACGACAGCAAAGCGACCAATGCGGCGGCCGCGTCCAAGGCGCTCGAGAGCTATGCCAGCGTCTACTGGATCGCCGGCGGCGAGGCCAAGGAAGGCGGCATCGCCGCGCTCGCGCCGTTGTTCGGTCGGATCCGGCACGCCTATCTGATCGGCGAGGCGGCGCCCGATTTCGCCGCGGCTCTCGAGGGCAAAGTGCCTTACACCCTCTCGGGCGACCTCGCCACAGCCGTCGCGCAGGTCTCCGCCACCGCCGGCAACGGCAATGGACCGGGCGCGGTGGTTCTGCTCTCGCCGGCCTGCGCGTCCTTCGATCAGTTCCGCAATTTCGAGGCGCGTGGTGAGGCCTTCATTGATCTGGTCGGGCGCCTGCCCGGTCAGCGGAGCCGGCCATGAGCGCGGCGATGCCGGCACTGAACAGTGTCCTGGGTCGCTGGTGGTGGACCGTGGACCGCTGGGTCCTGGCGGCGCTGATCGTGCTGCTTGCCATAGGCGCGCTTCTGACCATGTCCGCCGGACCGGCCTCGGCGGGGCGCATGCGCATCGACGTGTTCCATTTCGTCCAGGCACAGCTCACCTATTTGCCGCTGGCGCTGGCGATTCTGTTGAGCGTGTCCCTGCTGACGCCGGTCACCGTACGGCGTCTGGCCGTGGTCGCCTTCGGCCTGTTCATCGGGCTCACTGCGCTGACGCTGATCTTCGGACCCGAGATCAAAGGGGCGCAGCGCTGGCTGGTGGTCTTCGGTCAGTCGCTGCAGCCCTCCGAGTTCGTCAAACCGGCCTTCGCCGTGACCGCCGCCTGGATGTTCGCCGAACAGCGCCACGAGGGCGGCGTCCCCGGCAATCTGATCGCGACCCTCCTGGCGGCCCTGGTGATCTGCCTGCTGGTGGCGCAGCCGGACATCGGCAATGCGCTGCTGGTCGCGTCCGTCTGGTTCGTCCAGTTCTTCCTGGCGGGCCTGCCCACCGTCTGGATCCTGGCGCTCGCGCTGCTCGGTCTCGTCGGCATGATCTCGGCCTATCTGCTGGTCGACCATGTGGCGACCCGGGTGAACGCCTTTCTGGATCCCAGCTCGGCCGACAACTACCAGATCGACACCGCGATCGACGCCTTCATCAACGGCGGCTGGTTCGGCCGCGGGCCCGGCGAGGGCACGGTCAAGGCGAGCCTGCCGGACGCCCACAGCGATTTCATCCTGGCGGTCGCCGGCGAGGAGCTGGGAATCCTGGCCTGCATCGTGATCGTCGCCCTGTTTGCCTTCATCGTGCTGCGCGGCTTCCTGCGCGTGGTTCAGGAGAGCGATCTCTTCGTGATGTTGAGCGTGGCCGGCTTGTTGACCGCGTTCGGCGTGCAGGCGCTGATCAATATGGGCTCGACCCTGCGCATGGTGCCCACGAAGGGGATCACGCTGCCGTTCATCAGCTATGGCGGCTCGTCGCTGCTGGCGCTCGCCTTCGGCATGGGCATGGTGCTGGCGCTGACCCGCGTGAGCGCGCACCGGAGGGTGTGGCCATGACCGCGACCGTGATCATCGCCGCCGGCGGCACCGGCGGGCACATGTTTCCGGCCGAGGCCCTGGCCGCCGAGCTCGAGCGCCGCGGCTATACGCTTGCGCTGGTGACCGACCGGCGCGGCGGCGGTTACGGCGAAGCATTGCAGCGCGCGACCCGCTACGAGATCACCGCCGGCCAGGTCGCCGGTCGCGGTCTCATCGGTCGCCTGCGCGGCCTTTTGAGCCTGGCCATGGGCGTCTTGCAGGCGCGCCGGCTGATCGCCCGGCTGAAGCCGGCGGCGGCGGTCGGCTTCGGCGGCTATGCGGCGTTTCCGGCCACCTTCGCGGCCTGCCAGAAGGGCGTGCCGACGGTGATCCACGAGCAGAACGCGGTGCTCGGCCGGGCCAATCGCCTGCTCGCCGGCCGGGCCCGCTACATCGCCACCGCCTTCGAGGACATCGCCGGGCTCTCGGACGGGCTCAAACAGAAGTGCATCCTGGTCGGCAACCCGGTGCGCGACGCGGTCGCCGCGATCGCCAACCGGGCCTACCCCAACGCCGAGGCCGACGGCCCGATCAACCTGCTGGTCACGGGCGGCAGCCAGGGGGCGCACATCTTCAGCGAGGTGGTGCCCGCCGCGGTCGCCCTGTTGTCGGGACCCGAGCGCGCCCGGCTGCGCATCAGCCAGCAGGTCCGGGCGGAAGACATGGACCGCGCCCGCGCCGCCTTTGCCGGCGTCGGCCTGGCGCCCGAGCTGGCGAGCTTTTTCGACGATCTGCCGGCCCGTCTCGGCCAGGCGCATCTGGTGATCTGCCGGTCCGGCGCCTCGACCGTCGCCGAATGCGGCGTCGCCGGGCGGCCCGCCGTGCTGGTGCCCTATCCGCATGCCACCGACGACCATCAGACCGCCAACGCCCAGGCCGTGGACAGCGCCGGTGGCGGCTGGCTGATGCCGCAGGACTCGTTCACCGGCGAGGCCTTGGCGCAGCGCATCCGCGCGCTGCTCGAGAATCCGGCCCGGCTGCGCCAGGCGGGCGAGAAGATCAAGGCGCTGGGGCATCCCAACGCAGCGGAGAAGCTGGCCGACCTGGTGGCCTCGCTTGCTCCGGTCGGGGAGGCGGCGGCATGAGGACCGTGCCCCTCGACATCGGCACCTTGCATTTCGTCGGCATCGGCGGCATCGGCATGAGCGGAATCGCCGAGATCTTGCACAACCTCGGCTACAAGGTGCAGGGCAGCGACATTGCCGACAGCGCCAACGTGCGTCGTCTCAGGGACTTCGGCATCCCGATTCGCGTGGGCCACAAGGACGCCAATCTGGGCGATGCCTCGGTGGTCGTCATTTCCTCGGCCATCAAGCCGGACAATCCGGAGCTGATCGCTGCCCGGTCCCACATGATCCCCGTCGTGCGCCGTGCCGAGATGCTGGCCGAGTTGATGCGCCTGAAATGGTGCGTCGCGGTCGGCGGCACCCATGGCAAGACCACCACGACCTCGATCGTGGCCGCACTCTTGGACGCGGCCAAGCTCGACCCCACCATCATCAATGGCGGGATCCTAAACGCCTACGACTCCAACGCGGTGCTGGGCGGGGGCCAATGGATGGTGGTCGAGGCGGATGAATCCGATGGCACCTTCGTGAAGCTGCCGGCGGCGATCGCCGTGGTCACCAACATCGATCCCGAGCATCTCGATCACTACGGCGATTTCGACGCGCTGCGTCAGGCCTTCGTGTCCTTCGTCAGCAACGTGCCGTTTTACGGGTTCGCGGCGCTCTGCATCGATCACCCCGAGGTCCAGGCCATGATCCCCAAGGTCTCGGACCGCAAGATCGTAACCTACGGCGTGAGTCCGCAGGCCGACGTGCGTGGCGAAAACATCGCGATGACTGCCGACGGCGCGCGCTTCGACGTGGTGTTCACCGACCGGGCGACCGACGAGGAAACCCGTTGCGCCGATCTTCTGCTGCCGATGCTCGGCACGCACAACGTGGTCAACGCGCTGGCCGCGGCGGCCATCGCACGCGAGCTCGACATCGGCGAAGACGTGCTGCGTTCGGCCCTGGCCAGCTTCAAGGGCGTCAAGCGCCGTTTCAGCAAGACCGGCGAAGCCCGCGGCATCACCGTGATCGATGACTATGCCCATCATCCCGTCGAGATCGCGGCCGTCCTGGACGCCGCGCGCGAAGCGGCCGAGGGCAAAGTCATCGCCGTGGTCCAGCCGCATCGCTACACGCGGCTGCGGGATCTGTTTGATGATTTCTGCACCTGCTTCAACGAGGCCGACACGGTGATCGTGGCGCATGTGCATCCGGCCGGCGAGCAGCCCATCGACGGCATCGATCGCAATGCCCTGGTGGACGGGCTCTTGGCGCATGGACATCGACACGTTCTTGCGCTCGATGCCGAGGACGGGCTGGCCCCGATGGTGCGCGAGATCGCCAGCGCGGGCGACATGGTCATCTGCCTCGGTGCCGGCAGCATCACCATGTGGGCCCAGGCCCTGCCCAAACGGCTCGCCGCCGAAGGAGCTGCGCGATGATGGCGGCGGAGCGCAATGTTGGGCTCATGGAGCGGCTGCCGGTGGCGCGTGGCCGGATCGCCGCCGATGTGCCGATCCACAAATATACCTGGTTTCGGGTCGGCGGTGCTGCGGAGGTCTTGTTCGAGCCGGCCGACCTTGACGATCTCGCCACGTTTCTCGCCGGGCTCGAGCGCGATATCCCGGTGACGGTGATCGGCGTCGCGTCCAACCTGTTGGTCCGTGACGGCGGCGTCGCGGGCGTCGTCATCCGGCTCGGCCGGCGCTTTGCCGACATCCGGGTCGAAGGGGATCAGATCGCCGCCGGGGCCGGCGCGACCGATATCGAGGTGGCCCGCGCCTGCCGCGACGCCGGGCTGGCTGGCCTCGAGTTCCTGTCCGGCATTCCCGGCACTATCGGCGGCGCCTTGCGCATGAACGCGGGCGCCTACGGCCGGGAGATCGCCGAGGTCGTGGTCTCCGCCGAAGCGCTGGACCGCAAGGGCGCGTTGCAGGCTCTGACGCCTGCCGACCTGGGTTTCGGCTATCGGTCCTGTGCGATCGATCCGGACTGGGTCTTCGTCGCTTGCCGTCTGGCCGGAACCCTGGGCGATCCCTCGGCGATCGCCGCCCGCATGCGCGAGATCGCCGAAGCCCGTGCGGAGAGCCAGCCGATCCGAATGCGTACCGGCGGCAGCACCTTCAAGAACCCGCCCGGGCACACGGCGTGGCGCTTGATCGAGGAGGCGGGCTGCCGCGGCCTCGCCGTGGGCGGGGCGGCGGTCTCCGACCAGCACTGCAATTTCCTGATCAACACGGGCGGCGCGACGGCGGCGGATTTCGAGGCGCTTGGCGAAGAGGTTCGGCGGCGCGTCCGCGAGCATTGCGACATCGATCTGGAGTGGGAGATCCAGCGCATCGGCGAGCCCCTGGCTCCGGGGGGCGGCCAATGAGCAAGAACGTGGTCGTGCTGATGGGCGGCTGGTCGTCGGAGCGTGAGGTCTCGCTGTCGAGCGGACGCGGCTGCGCGGAAGCGCTGGAACGCGCGGGCTATCGGGTCACGGCGATCGATGTCACGCGGGATCTCTCCGCCTTGCTGGCCGAGCTCGACAGGGCCAAGCCGGATGCGGTGTTCAACGCGTTGCACGGCCGCTTTGGCGAAGACGGCTGCATGCAGGGCCTGCTCGACATGCTGGGAATTCCGTACACCCACAGCGGCCGCTTGGCCTCGGCCCTGGCGATGGACAAACTCGCCTCGCGACGCCTGTTCGAGGAGGCCGAGTTGCCCCTGGCGCCCGGTCGCGTGGTGCGCCGCGCGGATCTGACGCCGGCCGACGAGCCGAGCCGGCCTTACGTGGTCAAGCCGATCAACGAGGGCAGCTCGGTCGGCGTCACCCTGGTCTTCGAGGACGACGCGACGCCCCTCTTTGCCGACGACTGGGCCTTTGGCGAGCTCGTCGTGATCGAGGAGTACATCCCGGGCCGCGAGATCCAGGTCGCGGTGATGGGCGGCAAGTCGCTCGGCACCATCGAGATCCGTACCGAGCGCCGGTTTTACGACTACGTCGCCAAGTATACGCCGGGCGCCTCGGAGCATCTGGTGCCCGCCCCGATCGTGCCGGAGGCCCATGAACAGGTGATGGAGATCGCCAGGATGGCGCATCTCTGCCTCGGCTGTCGCGGCGTGACCCGTGTGGACTTGCGCTACGACGACACCGCGGGCGAGCCGGGGCGTTTTGCGCTCCTCGAAGTCAATACCCAGCCGGGCATGACCCCGACCTCCCTGGTGCCGGAGATCGCGGCCCATGCCGGCATTTCCTTCGAAGACCTGGTGTCCTGGATGGTGGAGAACGCGGCATGCGATTGCTGAGACGATCCGCGTCCGGCCGCGGCTCCGGACGCAAGCGCAAGACGCGGCGGCGCAGCCGCCGGCGGACCCGCATGTTCGGGCGCGTGACCCTTCGGCGCGCTGTCTTTGTTGGGCTGGTCGTGGGCTTGGTCGCCCTGCCGGTCTGGTGGTGGTGGAGCGGCGGCATGGCGCGGAGCTGGCAGAGCGCCAAGGCAATTGCCAAGGAGAGCACGGAGCAGCTTGTCACAGGGCTGGGGTTCAGCCTGCAGGACGTGCTGGTCGAGGGCCGCGATCGGACAGCGACGGCCGCGCTCAAGCGCGCTCTCGGCGCGCGGCACGGCGCGCCGCTCTTGACCTTGGATCTGGACGCCGCGAAGGCACGCATCGAGGCGTTGCCCTGGGTGCGAGACGCGGCGCTCCGGCGCCTGCTCCCGGACACGCTGCATGTCACCCTGGTCGAGCGCACGCCTTTGGCCCGCTGGCAGCGCCAGCGCAAGATCCGCATCATCGATGCCGACGGCGAGGTGATCCCGGTCAAGGTGGCGCGCGAGCACAAGGGTCTGCCCCTGGTCGTGGGCGCGGACGCCCCGGCCCATACCGTGGCGCTGATCGACCTTGTCAAGAGCCAGCCGATCCTGGCGGAGCGCGTTGCCGCCGCCGTCCGCAAGGGCGGACGCCGCTGGGACATCAAGCTGCGGGGCGGCATCGAGGTCCGCTTGCCGGAGGAGGATGCGGCTGTCGCCTGGCGGCGCCTGGCCGAGGCGGAGCGCGACCATGCCGTCCTCGCAAGGGACATCGTGCTGATCGATCTCAGGATCCCCGACCGCATGATCGTTCAAACGCGCAAACCCGCGAGCAGCAAGGAGAAGCCGGTACGGCGAAGCACAAGCGAGAAGAGCACCTAGAGCATGATCCGGAGATGAGGTTGACGCAGGAATGGACAAGGTATTGGCCAAGGCACGCAGCGGCATGATCGCCGCCCTGGACGTCGGAACGACCAAGATTTGCTGCTTCATCGCGCGCAACACCCGGCCGGGCGGGCTCAGGGTGATCGGTGTCGGGCACCAGGCGGCCGCGGGGACCCGCGGCGGCGAGATCATCGACATGGAAGCGGTCGAGAGCGCGATCCTATCTGCGGTGCACAGCGCGGAGACCATGGCCGGCGAGCGGGTCCGCGAGGTCTTCGTCAATGTCTCGGGCGGTCGCCCGCAGTCCAGTACCGTCGGGGCCCGGATCACGGTGGCCGGCAACGAGGTCAGCAGTGCAGACCTGCGCCGGGTCCTGGACGAATGCCGGCACCGGGCCAACGGCGACGGCCGGGCGATGATCCATTCCATTCCGATCGGCTATGCCGTCGACGCCAACGCCGGGATCCGCGATCCGCGCGGAATGTTCGGCCAGTCGCTCGGCGTGGACATGCATTTCGTCACCGCCTCGGCCGGCGCGATGCGCAATCTCAAGACCTGTCTGTCCAGCTGCCACCTCAGCATCGCCGGCCAGGTGGTCACGCCCTACGCCTCCGCCCTGGCCTGCCTGGTCGAGGACGAAATGCGCCTCGGGGTCACGCTGGTGGACATGGGCGGCGGCGCGACCACGCTGGCCGGATTTGCCGACGGCGATCTGGTCTATACGGCCATGGTGCCCGTGGGCGGCATGCACGTCACCAATGACATCGCGATCGGGCTGAACACCCAGATCAGCCACGTCGAGCGCATCAAGGCGCTCTACGGCAGCGCGGTGCACGTCGCCGGCGACGAGGAACAGGTCATCGACGTGCCCATGCTGGGAGAGGAAGACGACGGCGGACACCATCAGGTGCCGCGCGCCGAGCTGGTCAACGTCATCAGACCGCGGCTCGAGGAGACCTTCGAGCTGGTCCGCGCCCGCATGGAGGCCAGCGGCATGCCCACCGCGGCAAGCCAGCGCGTGGTCCTGACCGGCGGCGCCAGCCAACTCCAGGGCGCGCGGGAATTGGCGGCCACCGTCCTGGAACGCCCCGTGCGCCTGGGCCGTCCGCTCAAGATCAACGGCCTCGCGGAAGCGACGGGCGGTCCCGCATTCTCCACCTGCGCCGGCCTTTTGCGGTACGCCGCCCTGAACCGGCCGGCCGAGCCCGTCAGCGCGGCCGCCGCGCCGGGCAGTTCCAAGAGCTTCATCAGTCGAATGGGAGTGTGGCTGCGTGAGAACTTCTAGCACCACCCTCGGAATCCCCCGGAATCCCAGGCCCCGTGCGCACAGGGATCTCCGGCTATTGTGTGCGCACGGAGCACCGAGCAAGAGGAGGATGAGATGAGTCTGACCCTCAGCGTCCCCAACCAACCCACGGACCTGAAACCAAGAATCGTCGTGTTTGGTGTCGGCGGCGCCGGCGGCAATGCGGTCAATAACATGATCCGTTCGAACCTCGAGGGTGTCGAATGCGTGGTCGCCAATACCGACGCGCAGGCGTTGGCCCAGTCCCAGGCGGAACGGCGCATCCAGCTGGGCCGCAACATCACCCAGGGGCTTGGCGCCGGGTCGCGGCCGGACATCGGGCGGGCCGCTGCAGAGGAGGAGATCGACGAAATCCTGGAGGAGCTGGTCGGGGTCCACATGGTGTTCATCGCCGCCGGCATGGGCGGCGGCACCGGGACCGGCTCGTCTCCGGTGCTTGCCCGGGCGGCACGCGACCAGGGGATTCTCACGGTTGGTGTCGTGACCAAGCCCTTCCACTTCGAGGGTCCGCACCGCATGCGAGTCGCCGAGGATGGGCTCGAGGAGCTGCAGCAGTTCGTCGACACCCTGATCGTGATCCCGAATCAGAACCTGTTCCGGGTGGCGACCGAGAAGACCACGTTCGCCGATGCCTTCAAGATGGCGGATCACGTGCTCTATTCGGGCGTTCGCGGCGTCACCGACCTGATGGTCATGCCGGGGCTGATCAACCTGGACTTTGCCGATATCCGCACGGTGATGAGCGAGATGGGCAAGGCGATGATGGGCGCCGGCGAAGCCAACGGCGAGGAGCGGGCGCGCGCCGCCGCCGAGCAGGCCATCAACAATCCGCTATTGGACGACGTGTCCATGAAGGGGGCGCGGGGGGTGTTGATCAACATCACCGGCGGCATGGACATGACGCTCTACGAGGTCGACGAATCGGTCAACCGGATCCGGGACGAGGTCGATCCCAATGCGAATCTGATCTTTGGTTCCACTTTCGACGAGACCTTGGACGGGCAGATTCGGGTCTCGATCTTCGCGACCGGCATCGACGCGGACGCACTCGCGCTCGATCCCACGTCGCATGCCAGCCCGATTCGCCTGGTGGCCGAAGGCGGCAGCCTGTCGGCCGCGACCGCGAGGCAAGCCGAGGCGGCTCCGGTTGGGGCCGGTTCGCCGATCGCCGAACTGGCGTCGGAGAGCCCGCCACCCGCCGATCTCCCCCTCAACCCGACGGGCGAGCCCGCGCAGGGCATCGCCGAGGGAGCGTCGCGGAGCGAGCCCAGCTTGGCGCCGGCGCACGGATCTCTCGCACGAGAGACCCAGCCCGAGCCCGCGATGCCGGCACCGGAGACCACGCGCCCCGCGCCCGAGCCGAACGAGCTGCACGACGCGCTTCAGGAACTCGCAGGCAGGCCGATCGGTCTCGACGCTGGCGCTGCAAAACCGGCACCGGATCCGGAGCTGGCCAAGGCCGACGCGGCGCCGGCTTGGCAAGCCTCCGAAGGCCGCACCTTTCAGGCCACCGAGATCGCAGAAAGCGATCTTGGCGCACAGCGAGAGGAGGCGGGAAAAGACCGGGTTGCCCCCTTTCCCAGGGTGGACGCAACGGATCGGATCCCTCAGTCGGAAGAGGAAGACCTCCTGGAGATTCCGGCTTTTCTCCGGCGGCAAGCAAACTGAAGCCTGAGCTGCAAGAGGACTCTCTGACGGGCTGCGAAATGCAAGGTAACAAACTGTAACAAAGAGTGATTTGTGGGCTTCGGGGGCAGTTTGGTAAACACCCTCGAAGCCTGCAGATCGACCCGGAGACGGGATTGCGGGCACGCAACAGGGGGATACACAAAAGGGCTGCTGACGAAGGATAACCAAGTCAGGGCCTCGCCCCATTCGGATCGGATGGATGTGCGGGGCGGAGGGTTTCAACGAGTATGGATGGAAGCAATCACAAGTCTTTCTACACAGACGGCCTTCGCCCAAGGCAACAGACTCTCAAGAACGCGATCAACTGTTCCGGTACCGGCCTGCACAGCGGCGCGGCGGTCTCGCTGACCCTGCTGCCGGCGGCGCCAGATACCGGCATTGTCTTTTGCCGCACCGATCTCGCCGGTGAGCCGCAGATACCGGCCACCTGGGACTACGTCGTCGACAGCCAGCTCTGCACCAGCCTGGGCGACGGCAACGGTCTGCGGATCGGCACGGTCGAGCATCTGATGGCGGCGCTTTCCGGTTGCGGCGTCGACAACGCGATTGTCGAGATCGATGGGCCCGAAGTCCCGATCATGGACGGCAGTTCCGCACCCTTTGTGTTTCTGATCGAGTGCGCCGGCGTGGTCGAGCAGGACGCGCCCCTGCGCGCAATCGAGGTGCTGAAGCACGTTGCGGTCGGCGACAATGAGCGCACGGCCAGTTTGACGCCGGGCGAGACGTTCAGCGTCAGCATCGAGATCGAGTTCGATGAGACGCTGATCGATCGCCAAGCCTATTTCTTCGACATCGGCAGCAACTCCTTTGCCGGCGAGATCGCCCGCGCGCGCACATTCGGATTCGACCACGAGATTGCGGCGCTGCGCTCGAAGGGGCTGGCCCGCGGCGGGTCTTTGGATAACGCGATCGTGGTCAGTGGCGATCGAATCCTCAATGACGGCGGGCTCAGGTATCAAGACGAGTTCGTCCGTCACAAGGTGCTGGACAGCATCGGCGATCTGTTTCTCGCCGGCGCGCCGTTGATTGGGCACTATCACGGTTTTCGGTCCGGCCATGGTTTGACGCATTCGGTTCTGAGGGCCCTGTTCGCGGATGCGAGCGCGTGGCGCTACACCACGGTTGACACGACGATCCAGGCGGTCGAGCCGCGCAGCTGGGCGTCCGAACCGCTTGCGGCCACGGCCTAAGACCGGCTTTCGAGCTCCTCCTCACTCCCTTCTTGTCCCGCATTCGTGCGGGACAATTTTTGCCGACGCGATGGTCGATCGGTGCTCTGGAGTTGCAGATACTCGGGCGTCCTGTGCTATAATCCGGAACATCCGGACCGCGTTAGGGTCTTGCGGGCCGGCCGGGGGTATCAAACGAGTCAATAAGCTAGACCAAAAAACCTGACCCGATATGTTATCGAGCCCATGGAAACGGCCTGATCGCCGCACCATGTCGAGCGTCGCTGTCGCGCTCGCACTTCTGTTGTCTGCGTGCAGCGGCACGGGGACCGACGACGAGTATGTCGAAGGTTCGGTCGAGACCCTGTACAACCAGGCCATGGACAACATGCTGACCGAGAACTACAAGACGGCGGCCAAGTTGTTCGACGAGGTTGAGCGCCAGCATCCCTACTCGGTGTGGGCGACCCGGGCGGAATTGATGGCGGCCTACGCCCATTACCAGGCCGAGAGCTATGACGAGGCGATCATCTCGCTGGACCGTTACATCCAGCTCCACCCGGGCAGCCGCAACATCGCCTACGCCTATTATCTGAGGGCGCTGTCCCATCACGCGCAGATCGTCGATGTGCGGCGGGACCAAACCAATTCGGAGCGCGCCTTGAAGGCCTTCGAAGGCATGCTGCGCCGCTATCCCAACAGTCGATATTCGCAGGACGCCCGGCGCAAGATCGATGAGATCCGCGATCATATCGCCGGTGCCGAGATGAACCGCGGCCGCTACTATCTGCGGCGGGGGCAGTATCTGGCGGCGATCAACCGTTTCCGGGTGGTGGTGGACAAGTACCAGACGTCGAGCCAGGCGCCCGAGGCGCTGCACCGCCTGGTCGAGTGCTACGCCGCACTGGGCGTTCAGGAAGAGGCGCAGAAGGCGGCCGCGGTGCTGGGCTACAACTTCCCGGGCAGCAGCTGGTACGCCGACTCCTATGAAGTGGTCGAAGGCATCAATGTGCCCCCGCCAGAGGAAAAGCCGTCGCTATGGGCCCGGATCTTCTAGTGCCAGAGCGCTTCCCGACCATATGGGCCCATTCTGCCGGAGGCATTTTTCGCCATGACCAGGAAAGCGCCGCCGAGCGTATCCGTCATACGGTCAAGGCGCGATACCAAAGGTCCTTGATATTAACCGATCTGATGGTGGCAAATCGGGCTCTTCGGCCAGGCGCGGCGTGCAGCCCGATGCCTTTGCATCGGACCAGCGTCGCAACGCCGCCGAGGGGCCGATTTGCCCCACCGGAGGCCGCGGTGCTTTGTCCGCTCGCGTCGTTGCGGCCCGCTTGCGGTGCCACCACGCCGCGGCGCGAGCCGCGCCTGGCGAGCGGACAAAGGACCAGCGGTCAGACCGGTCAATATCAAAGACCTTTGGTATTGGACGACGTCATGGCGAAAAAGGTCCCGGCCCGATAGGGTTGCGTTTGGGCGGGCAGCTGCGGCGTTGCCGCCCTGACCCGATGCTCCGGCATCGCGTTGCGGGCGGCGCCTGGCGAACTGCCTCCCCCAAACGGCAACAGAATTGTGCCCATATGGTCGGAAAGCGCTCTCGATGCTCCTGAGCCTGTCCATCCGCGACGTCGTCCTCATTGAAAAGCTTGATCTCACCTTTCACCCCGGCCTGTCGGTCCTGACCGGCGAAACCGGTGCGGGAAAATCGATCCTGCTAAGTGCGCTGGGTCTGGCCCTGGGCATGCGGGGCTCGCCGCAGCTGGTTCGCCGGGGCGCCCGACAGGCCAGCGTCACGGCGGCCTTCGAGATCGCGCCGCAGCATCCGGCGAACCGGGTGTTGGAGGAGAATGGGAGAGTGGGGCAGGACGGCCTCGTCCTGCGCCGCGTGCTGGCCGCCGACGGCAAGTCCCGCGCCTTCGTCGATGACGAGCCGGCGAGCGTCGGCCTGTTGCGCGCGCTGGGTGACTGCCTGGTGGAGCTGCAGGGCCAGGCGGAGCAGCGCGGGCTGGCCGACCCGTCCACCCATCGCCCGATGCTGGATGCCTTCGGCGGCCTGGAGGATCAGGTCGCCGGGACGCGCGGTGCTTGGCAGGACTGGCGCCAAGCACAGGAGACACTGGACCAAGAGCGCGCCCGGCTAGAGCAGGCGCAAGCGGAGGAGGCCTTCCTCCGGCACGCCGATGCCGAGCTCGAGGCGCTCGATCCGCAGCCCGGCGAAGAGACGGCGCTCGCGGACACCCGCGCGATGCTGACCCATCAGGAGAAGATCGTCGAGGCGCTCAATGCCGCGCGGACCGCGATCAGCGGACCGCCGGATGCCGAGGACGCGGTGCGCCAGGCGGGCGCCGCGCTCGAGCGGGTCGCGGCCCGGGCGGCGGGCCGGCTGGACCCCGTCGTCGCCGCCTTCGGCCGGGCGCAGGTCGAGCTGCAGGACGCGCTGGCCGAGCTCGAAGCGGCTGGGCAGGAGATCGAGCTGGACCCGGCCCGCCGGCAACAGGTCGAGGACCGCTATTTCGCGCTCAAGGATGTGGCCCGCAAGCACCAGGTGGACGTCGAGGCGCTGCCGGCCTTGCGCGACCGGATCGGCCGCGACCTCGCGGCGCTCGAGGACCAGGGTCAGGCCATCGCGGCGCTGGAGCGCGCGGTGACCGCGGCACGGGAAGGCTATATCGATACGGCCCGGTCGCTGAGCCGGGCGCGCACGGACAAGGCGGCCGAGCTGGATGCGGCGATGGCGGCCGAGCTGCCGCCGCTCAAGCTCGAAAAGGGCGCCTTCGTGACCCGGGTAGAGACGCTGGCCGAAGCCGACTGGACGGCGGACGGAATGGACCGGGTCGCCTTCGAGGCGACCGCCAATCCCGGCCTGCCGCCGGGCCCGATCGCCAAGATCGCCTCGGGGGGCGAGCTCTCCCGGCTGATGCTGGCGCTCAAGGTGGTGCTGACCCGGGTCGGCAGTGCGCCAACCCTGGTGTTCGACGAGGTCGACAGCGGCATCGGCGGCGCCACCGCCCATGCGGTGGGCGAGCGCCTGGCCCGCCTGGGCCGCGAGCTGCAGGTGCTGGTGATCACCCATTCGCCGCAAGTGGCGGCGCGCGGCGGCTGGCACTGGCGGGTGGTCAAGAGCGACGATCCCGAGAGCGTGGTCACCTCCCTCGACGTGTTGGACGGCGACGACCGGCGCGAGGAGATCGCCCGCATGCTGTCCGGCCAGCGGATCACCGACGAGGCGCGGGCCGCGGCGGCGAGCCTGTTGGCCGGCGAACGCGTCGACGCATGACGGCGAAGGACGCCAGCAAGGTCCCGATCGAGGACCTGACCGCGGCGCAGGCGAAGGCCGAGCTGGCGCGCCTCGCGGAAGAGATCGCCCGGCACGACCGGCTCTACTATCAAGAGGACATGCCGCAGATTTCGGACGCCGCCTACGACGCGTTGCGCCAACGCAACGAGGCAATCGAGGCGCGCTTCCCCGAGCTGATCCGTCTCGACAGCCCGTCGCGCCGGGTCGGCATCGCGCCCGCCAAAGGCTTCGCCCAGGTCCGGCACAGCGTGGCGATGCTGTCGCTCGCGAACGCCTTTCACGACGAGGACGTGCACGAGTTCTTCGCGCGCGTGCGCCGTTTTCTGGGCCTGGACTCGGCCGACCCTGTGGAGGTGGTGGCCGAGCCCAAGATCGACGGGCTGTCCGCCTCGCTGCGCTACGAGGACGGTCGCTTCGTTCAGGGCGCGACCCGCGGCGACGGGCGGGTGGGCGAGGACATCACGCGCAACCTCGCCACAATCCGCGACCTGCCGATCCGCCTGCAGGGCGACGACCTGCCGAAGGTGGTCGAAGTGCGCGGCGAGGTTTACATGCGGCGCGAGGATTTCTTCGCCATGAACGCCGAGCGCGAAGAGGCCGGCGAGCCGCCCTTTGCGAATCCGCGCAATGCCGGCGCCGGTTCGGTGCGCCAGCTCGACCCGACCATCACCGCCGCCCGGCCACTGCACTTCTTCGCCTATGCCTGGGGCGAGATGAGCGAACCCGCCGGCGACAGCTACTGGCACTTTCTCGATCGCCTCAAGGGCTGGGGCTTTCAGGTCAATCCCTATGCGCGTCTGTGTTCGGATGCGGAGGCGGCGTTGACGCTCTATCGCGAGGTCATGGGCGCGCGCGCCGAGCTGCCCTACGACATCGACGGCGTGGTCTACAAGGTCAACCGGCTCGACTGGCAGGATCGCCTCGGCTTCGTCTCCCGCGCGCCGCGCTGGGCGGTGGCGCACAAGTTCCCGGCGGAGCGGGCGCTGACGGTCTTGGAGAAGATCACCATCCAGGTCGGGCGGACCGGTGCGTTGACGCCGGTCGCCAATCTGCAGCCGGTCACCGTGGGCGGCGTGGTGGTCTCCCGCGCGACCCTGCACAACGAGGACGAGATCGCCCGCAAGGACATCCGCGAGGGCGACACGGTCGTGATCCAGCGGGCCGGCGACGTGATTC
The DNA here is from genome assembly GCA_030066595.1 of Alphaproteobacteria bacterium. GTDB lineage: Bacteria > Pseudomonadota > Alphaproteobacteria > JAJFFI01 > JAJFFI01 > JASJBI01. The sequence continues at coordinate 38,216 of JASJBI010000013.1, forward strand.
CCCAGGTTGTCGAAGTCATCGAAGACAAGCGGCCAAAGGGCTCGAAACCCTTCGTTTTCCCCGAGCGCTGTCCGGTCTGCGACAGCCAGGCGGTGCGGGAAGCGGGGGAGGCGGTGCGCCGCTGCACCGGTGGACTGATCTGTCCGGCCCAGCGGCTCGAACGGCTCAAGCACTTCGTCTCGCGCAACGCCTTCGACATAGAGGGGCTGGGCGCCAAGCACATCGAGGCGTTCCTCGAAGACGGTCTGATCGCGACGCCCGGCGACATCTTCCGGCTGCGCGACCATGCCGCGGACATCGAAGGGCGCGAGGGCTGGGGCGCGCAATCGGTCGAGAACCTGGTCGCGGCGATCGAGGACCGCCGACGTATCGCCCTGGAGCGGTTCGTCTACGCGCTCGGCATCCGCCAGGTGGGAGAGGCGACGGCCCGCCTGCTGGCCGCGCAGTACGGCTCGCTGGAGGGACTTCGGTCGGCCATGGACGCGGCGCAGGATCGGGACGGCGAGGCCTATGCCGAGCTGCTCAACATCGACGGTGTCGGCCCGTCCGTCGCGGACGACCTGTTGGGCTTCTTCGCCGAGGCGCACAACCGCGAGATCCTGGACGACCTCGCCAATGAGCTTGAGATCGAGGATTTCGAGGCCCCCGAGGCGGCCTCGCCGATCAGCGGCAAGACCGTGGTGTTCACCGGCGGGCTCGACACCATGACCCGCAGCGAGGCCAAGGCCCGGGCCGAGGCGCTCGGCGCCAAGGTGGCGGGCTCCGTGTCAAAGAAGACGGACTATGTGGTGGTCGGTGCGGACGCGGGCTCCAAGGCGAAGAAGGCGGCCGAGCTCGGCCTGGCCACGCTCACGGAAGAGGAGTGGCTCGCGCTGATCGCGGGGTAGGGCGGCTTTTGATCACCCCCACCCGGCGCTGCGCGCCACCCTCCCCCATCAAAGGGGGAGGGTCGGACCATTCAGCGTTGCCCAATGCTCCATACCCTCTCCCCTGGTGGGAGAGGGAGGGGCCCACACCCGAAGGGCTGTGGGAGGGTGAGGGGGATAGGAATGCCAGTGATCGCAGCCCCCGATCTCCCCGGCGCCGGGTGGGGGTGATCAGTAGGCCCGCCGGGCCGCCGCCTCACTCAACGGCGCCGATATAGGGCAGGTGGCGGTAGCGCTCGGCGTAGTCGATGCCGTAGCCGACCACGAAGATGTCCTCGATGGGGAAGCCCACGAAATCGACCGGCACCTCGACCTCGCGCCGGCTCGGCTTGTCCAGCAGCGTGCAAGTCCAGACCTTGGCGGCGCCGTGCTCGAGCAGCAGGTCGCGGGTGTAGGCGAGCGACCGGCCGGTGTCGATGATGTCGTCGACCAGCAGCACGGTCCGTCCGTCCACCGCGTCGGGCATGCCGCCGATGAGCTGCACCGTGCCCGAGCTTTCCTTGCCGCGGCCGTAGCTCGCGACGCGCATGAACTCCACCTCGGGCTGGACGCCGATCCGGTCGAGCGCCCGCACGAAGTCCGCGACGAACACGAAGCTGCCCTTCAACAGCCCCACGATCACGAACTCCTCGTCCAGCGCGCCGGCGACGCTGCGCGCCAGCTCCTCGACCCGCTGGGCGATGCGTTGCTCGTCGAACAGGATGGTCACCCCGGGCGTGGCCGGGTTCGCGCTCCCGGCCATAGCCGGCTGCGCCTCGCGCGTTTCGTCCGCCAAAGACGTTGTCGGCATCGCAATCCCCCCTGCGACGTCCCCATCTCCCCGCCGCCCCAACGGGCGACAAGGCGCGTTTTACCAGTTGCTGCTAGAATATGCGAGGCGATTGGGCCGGCGCCGCCGGTCGCGGTTCCATCGTCAGCCGGCAGCACTCCACCCGAAAGCCTATGTATATGAATGCCATAGACGACTTTGTTACGAAATTGCCTAAGGCCGAATTGCATGTCCATATCGAGGGTACGCTGGAACCCGAGCTGATGTTCGCCATCGCCGAGCGGAACGGGATCGCGCTGCCCTATGCCTCGGTCGAGGCGCTGCGTGCCGCCTACAGCTTCCGCCGGCTGCAGGACTTCCTCGACATCTACTACCGGGGCATGGGAGTCCTGCTGCACGAACAGGATTTCTATGACCTGACCTGGGCCTATCTCGAGAAGGCCCGGTCGCAGAACGTGCTGCACGCCGAGATCTTCTTCGACCCCCAAGGGCACACCGTCCGCGGCGTGGCGTTCGAGACCGCGCTCGACGGCATCTGGCGGGCCCTCCGCGACGGTGCGGACAGGCTCGGCATCAGCGCCAAGCTGATCTTGTGCTTCCTGCGCCATCTCGATGCCGACGATGCCATGCGCACCCTGGACCAGGCGCTGGCGTACAAGGACCGGATCGTCGCCGTGGGCCTGGACTCGTCGGAACTCGGCCACCCGCCGGAGAAGTTCAAGGCGGTGTTCGACCGGGCCCGGGCCGAGGGGTTCCTCACCGTGGCCCATGCGGGCGAGGAGGGGCCGCCGGCCTATGTCTGGCAGGCGTTGGACGAGTTGGGCGTGGCGCGCATCGACCACGGCAACCGCGCGCTCGAGGACGACGCCCTGGTGCGCCGCCTGGCCGCCGACAAGACGCCGCTGACGGTCTGTCCGCTCTCGAACCTGCGGCTTTGCGTGGTCGACGACATGGCCGCCCATCCGCTGGCCGAGATGATCGAGCGCGGCCTGTTCGTCACCGTCAACTCGGACGATCCGTCCTATTTCGGCGGTTATATGAACGAGAACTATCGGGCGGTCGCCGACGCACTCGACCTGTCGCGGGACACGCTGGCCGAGGTGGCCCGCAACGGGTTCGAGGCCGCGTTCCTGACAGACGCCGAAAAGGCCGCGCTGACCGCGAAGCTGGACGCCTATCTGGCTTCCGCCTGACCGAAAGACGCGCTAGGCGTCGAAGTTCCAAATATCGCGATGCAAGCGCCAGCTTCCATCGCCATCGTGTCTCCACAGGACGACGTACTTGCCAGCCACCGTGACGCGGACATCGCCCTCCCCGGGAACCGTCGCGGTCAGAGCGCCCATCTCGACCGCACTATCACCCGCCTCCTCGACTTCGAAGGTGTTGAGCGAAACATCGCCAACGCCCGCATCGATCAGGCCTTGCCAGTACTGCTGGATCGCCTCGCGCCCCTCGAGCCGAGGTGCGTCCGGTGGCATAAGGGCCGCGTCTTCGGTGTAGAGCCCTGCCAATCCTGCGGCATTGCCCGAATTGTACAGCTCGCAAAATGCCGCACCCACCACCTCGATCGCTGATCTCGCTGTCATGATGTTCCTCCCCTCTTTCTGCCCGGGATCGCTTGCTGGATCGTCGGTCCGGGCCTCTGACGCATACGTGATTCTGAGCGGGAGTATAGCAGACACCAACACGTGCTCCCTCAGGGAAGGCCGTGCTGAGCGCCCATCTGGCTTCGAGCTGATCGGGCAGGTCTCTGCCCCGGCCGAAACCGACGGTCTGAACTTTTTTGTTTCGATTGTTTCGCCGGGCGGTTCGCGTCTTCACAGCCACAGGATTCCCGCCTATGTGTCCCGCTGCTCGACGAACAGCAGAGGCGCAAGCGTGAGATGACGTCCACAGGAAACGCCCGGAGCCCGGTCCTTGTCACGGCAGGTCTGCCCGTGACCACGCTTTGTGTTGTTGGCATTGCCGCCTGTGCGCCGGCCGTGGGCGCGCCCGCCGGGGCGAACCCGTCGTCCGCCGGCGACAGTTTCCATGGCTTTGCCTACACGATCCCGGCCGATGCCGGATGGACTCTGAAACAGCGCGGGACGCACAAGGAATTCGAGCTGGTGGTTTTCGAGAAGCCGGCGAGCGGCCGGACCTTTCAGATCCAGCTGACCCGCTATCGCCCCGTGCGCCAGATCGCCACCGCGGACGACCTCACGGCATGGACCCAGCAGGGCGCCGCCGGCGACAAGGGGTCCGCTCAGCCGGATGCGTCCCACGGGGCGGTCTGCGCGCGCTACAGCACGAAGTGGAGCCAGACTATGTCCGTTAACGGCGGCGCCAGGAAGCCGAGCGCCGATCTGGACGAGTTCGGTCTGCAGTGCATCGATCCGCAGGACGAGAGAATGCTGGTGCAGTTTCGCTATTTCGAGCGGAGCGCGCCCGGTGACCTGAGCGGTGCGGCGTCCGTCGAGGCCGGCCTGCTGCTGCGCAGCGTGACATATACTGCTGGGAGATAGAGCGGCCTGATCTTGCGCCGCACGGCTCGGCAAGCGGCCTGCTAGGGATTGCCGCGCCGGTGCAGCTGGATGCGGGCGTAGGCGCCCTCGATGTTGAGCGCCCGCCAGGCCGCGTACTGGCCCCAGTCCTGGTAGGCGTCCAGCGTAATCTCGGCCTTCATCTGTCCGACCGTCTTGCCCGCGCGGGCGGCGGCCAGCACCTCGCCGTAGAGCGCCTCCATATAGCCGCGGAAGGCGGCCACGTCCGACTTCGTGCCGAGGGCCCCGTGGCCGGGCACCAGAATGTCGAAGTCCATGGCCTCGACCCGCTTGAGGGAGTCGATCCAGTCCGGCAGGTAGCCGTCCGGCAGGTCGCGGAAGGGCAGCGTCTTGACCGGGATGAAGTCGACCGCGAACAGCGCGCGCTCGTCCGGGAAGTGCATGACGATCATGTTGTCGGAGTGGTTCCGCCCGACATAGGCGAGCTCGACCCGCTTGCCGCCCAGCTCGACCGTCATGCGGTCCGTGAAGGTCACGTTGGGTACGGCGGTCGGCCGCTTCTCGCCGAGGATGGTGCGCTTGGCGTTCGCGTGCGCGACCACCACGGCGGTGTCGGCGAAAACCTCGCCGCCCGAGCTGTGGTCCGCGTGATCATGGCTCAGGATCAGATACTTGACGGGTTTTCCGAACCTCTTGTCGAGCTCGGCCCCGAGCCATTTGGCGGCGTCCGCGTTGATCGGATCCGTGGCGATGATGCCGTCCGGCGTGACCAGAAAGACCGAGAAGTGGAACTTGTTCTGAAAGCGGTAGAGATCCCCCGAGATCTGGGTGATCGCGCGCTTGACGTCCTGCGCCGCGACCGGCGCGGCGGCGAGCGCCAAAGCCGCGAGGAAAATGGCCGGTAGGCCCCAGAGACGAACACTGCGCATGACTCCCTCCCTTGCACGCGCGCCAGCAGCGCGCCGTTTCCGGATGGGATTATCCGGCGGGCGCGGGCAAAGCCGCGATCACTTTGCGGTGAGATCGGCTGGGCGTTTTGGGGTGTCGCCGGCCCGTCAGGCGAGCGCCGCCGTCGCGTCCTCGAGCCAGTTCCGTGTCTCCTCGTCGACCAGGGGGCCGATGGTCTCGCGCACGCGGGCGTGGTAGGCGTCGAGCCAGGCGATCTCGTCCGCCGTCATAATCTCGGTGTCGACCAGCGCCCGGTCGATCGGCGCCAGCGTCAGCGTCTCAAACGCGTACATCTCCTTCTCCGCCTCGGCCATGCCGTCCGCCGGGCGTACGGCGACCAGGTTCTCGATGCGGATGCCGTACGCGCCGGCCTTATAGTAGCCGGGCTCGTTCGAGCAGATCATGCCGGGCTTGAGCGCCACTTTGCTGGGCAGCTTGGAGATGCGCTGCGGCCCCTCGTGCACGCCCAGATAGCTGCCGACGCCGTGGCCGGTGCCGTGGTCGTAGTCGAGCCCCGCCTCCCAGAGCGGCCGGCGCGCCAGGGTGTCGAGCTGGCTGCCCGTGGTGCCCTTGGGGAAGCGCGCGGTGGCGAGCGCGATATGGCCCTTGAGCACCCGGGTGAATCGGTCGCGCATCTCCGCCGTGGGCGCGCCCACGGCGATGGTGCGGGTGACGTCGGTCGTCCCGTCCGGATACTGGGCGCCGGAATCGATCAGGAACAGGCTGCCGGGCTCGAGCCGCCGGTTGCTCGCCGCGTCCACCCGGTAGTGCACGATGGCGCCGTTCGGCCCGGCCCCGGCGATGGTGTCGAAGGAGAGATCGCGCAGCTCGGCGTCCTCGCCGCGGAAGGCGGCGAGCCGGTCGGCGGCCTCGAGCTCGCTGAGCTTGCCCTTCGGCGCCTCCTGGGCGAGCCAGGCAAGAAACCGGGTCAGGGCCGCGCCGTCGCGCCGGTGCGCCGCCCGGGCGCCATCCAGCTCCGTCTCGTTCTTGCAGGCCTTGGGCAGGGCGCAGGGGTCGGCGCCGCGCTGCACCTGGGCGCCGGCCGCGGCCAGCCGGGCCTCGATGGCGGCCGCCGCCGTGACCGGGTCGAGACGCACCGTCTTGCCCGCCTGGCCCAGGGCGTCGAGCGCCGGGCCGAAGTCGGCGGGGTCGTCCACCATGACCTCGTTGCCGAGATGGGCGGTGACCTCGGCGTCGAGCTTGCGCGGGTCCATGAACAGGTCCACCTGGCCGCCCGCGTAGAGCAGCGCAAAGCCGAGGGCGAGCGGCGTGTGGGCGACGTCGCCGCCGCGGATGTTCAGGAGCCAGGCGATCGAATCCGGCAAGGTCAGGACCGCAACGTCCGCCTTCGCCTCCGTGAGCTCGGCCGCGAGCTCCTTGCGCTTGTCCTGGGCGCTCTTGCCGGCATGGGCGAGGGGATGGGGCACCACCGGCGCCAGGGGCGGGGCGGGCTGCTCGGGCCAGGCAGCGTCCAGCGGGTTGTCGGCGCAGGGCTCCAGCACGGCGCCGGCCTTTGCGCAGGCGGCGGCGAGCTTGGCCGCGCCGTCCACCGTGTGCAGCCAGGGGTCGAAGCCGAGCTTCTCGCCCGGCTTGAGCGTCTCGGCCAGCCACCGGTCCGGCGGCTCGTCGGTGATATGGCGGAAGAGGAACTGATTCGGGTCGGCCTGGGCCCGGAGCTGCAGCGTGTAGCGGCCGTCCACGAAAATCGCCGCCCGGTCGGCCAGCACGATGGCGAGCCCGGCCGAGCCGGTGAACCCCGTGAGCCAGGCGAGCCGTTCGGCCCGGGGCGGCACGAATTCGCCCTGATGCTCGTCCGCCCGCGGCACCACGAAGCCGGCGAGCCCGCGCCCGGCCAGCTCGGCCCGGAGCGCGGCCAGCCGGGCGGCCGTATCTGCGGGCGGATCCTGGCGGGCGTGCATGCCTGTGAAGCTAGGTGCCGGCCGGGCCCGGCGCAAGCCCCGACTGAACGCCCGGCACCGGCCGGGCACGCGGCCTCAGCCATGCACCAGACGCAATACTGCGATGCAGGATTGCCGCTGGGCATGCCGGGCCTCAGGCCGTATCTCTCCTGTCACGACGGCGCGCGAAAGGACCGCCGGGCCACCCGCTTCGGGCAAGGAGTGCACAGCCATGACCCTCGTCAGGACGACCCACGAAGCGGCCCAGGCCCCGGATTTCGGACCGACCTTCTTCGCACTGGCGGGCTTCGTTCGCGAAGCGACCGCTGCCCCAGCCCTCCCCCTCGCGGCGGTCCCTGCCGTCAGGCGAAGCTGGATCTCGCGCGCCGTCGTCGCCTTGATCAGAAAATCCCCCAAGGTCAAGGACGCGCCCGAGCGGTCGGCCCTCTCCCCGACCCTCGGCGCGATCGCCGGATTCGTCCAGGTGACGACCGGCGGGACACCCAAAATCTAGCCTAGACCCGCGTCAAGCCTTCTCGCCGACGAGGGGCGGTGGCCGCCAGGCCACCGTTCTACGGCTTCGGTCCTCTGGCGACGCACTCCGAACCGATCCGCGAGCTATGCACCCAGTGCATTGCTGCGATGCGACATCGGGCGTGGAAATCACTTGTTTTAAATGAATATTTAAGTGCTGCGGCGCACAACTGACAGACATGCCAGCGCCGCACTTGAGCGAAGGAGTCGAACCGAAATGCATACGAAGATACTCACCCCAAGCCACAGCGGCACCGTGTCCGCCGGGCTGCGCACTGCCGTCGGACCGGCCGTCTGGCTGGCGCGCCGGGTGGCGGAGCATCTGCGGCGCAAGCGCGACTACAAGAGGCTGTCGAGCCTCGATGACCACCTGCTCAAGGACATCGGGATCGACCGCGCGGACATCCCCAACATCGTGGACGGCCATGGACCAAAGGGTCCGGCGCGCGAGAAATGGATCGCCGTGGAGCATCGTCGACCGCCGTACATCATCTGATCCGCCTTGGCACGGCGGTCACACGTACACGCCCAACACTCACAAGAGAGGCTCTGGGAGCAACTGCAATGTCAACCGAGACGAACACACCGAACGGATCACAGATCGAGGACCGGCACTTGGCCGCCCCGGTCGATGTCCACGCCATCCTGACGGCGGCGCGGCGCGCCCGGGCGGAGTACATGGCGGAGCGAACCGGCCACGCCTTTGCGGCGCTGGGTCGGGTCGTCGCCCGCCTGCTGCACGCCCTGCCCCGGGATCAGCGCCCGGCGATCAGCTGACGCGCTGCCTGAGTTAGAGGTCGAGAAAGCAAGGGGGGATCGGGCTCGCGCTGCGATGCCTGTTCGACGGTTCAACCAAACCCGGTACGGCGTCGGCCTCGCGTCGGCGCCGCCGGGACACAGAGAGTACAGGAAGGACTGACCATGCTGACCAACACGCAAACCCATCACCCCCTGACGACCGGCGCCGAGCTGAGCGCGCCCAAGAGCGTCCTGGCCCGGCTCGTTGCTGACGTGCGCCGCTACTTCAAGGCGCGTCGGACCTATCGGGAGCTCATGGATCTGGACGACCGCAGCCTCAAGGATATCGGCATCACCCGCGGCGATATCCGGCGCATCGCCTTCGGCGAACACGGCCGCGAAGGCCACGAGCTGCGCCGGGTGCCGGACGGCGCCGGCAGCCGCTGGATCACGGCCTAGGTGGCTGCTGAGAGAAACCCGACACTCACCCTTCGACAAGCTCAGGGTGAGGCCTTATGAAATTGCCCGCTCGCCCTCACGCTGAGCCTGTCGAAGTGCGAGGGCGCGCGTGGCCGGCCGTCAACGGGCTGCGCGACGGTTTACGGACGGCCCGCGCCTGAGAACTAGCGTGGTCCACGCGCCCAGGACGATGCGCCGCACCAGGTGGAAGCCTCGCCCGCGATAGGCGGCGAGGACTTCCGCCTGCTGGGCGCCGAGCAGGCCCGCCAGAACGGCGATGCCTCCGGGCGCCAAGACGCGCCGGACATCGGCGGCCATGACGCAGAGCGGCCCGGACAGCAGGTTCGCCACAACCAGATCATAGGGCGCATCGCGGCGAACGCGCGCGGTCCGCACCCCGTCCGCTTCGACCACCCGCACCAGGCTTCGGACGCCGTTGCGCGCCGCGTTGGCCCGGGCCACGCGGACGGCCGTGGGATCCAGATCCACCGCCGTCACCGGCGCATGCCAAAGCCTGGCGGCGGCGATGGCGAGGATGCCCGAGCCGGTGCCGATGTCCAGCACCCGCCGCACCGCCTGCCGCCGGGCCAGGCGGTCGAGCGCCAGAAGACAGCCGCGGGTCGGCTCGTGCCGGCCGGTGCCGGCCGCCGGCCCGGCGTCGATGCAGAGCGACACCGCGCCCGGCGGACGGGTCCCGCGGTGATGGGTCCCGTGCACGAACAACCGCCCGGCGCGGACCGGCGCCAGCAAGCGGTTGGTGCGCGCCACCCAGTCCGCGTCCGGCAGGCGATGCACGATCAACACCGGCAGGGGAATATCGAGCGCCGCCGCGGTCGCCCGCGCCAGGTCGGTGATCGCGCGCCGGTCCGGGGGCGCGGCCGTCAGCACCTGCAGCCGCCAGAGTTCCGCCGGCGACAGGGGGTTGCTCGCGGGGTGCAGCTCGAACTCCGCCGTGGCCACGGCCCAGGGCGAGAGCGCGTCCTCGAAGGCGGCCAACGCGGTCAAGGGAACGGTCAGCTCGATCGCCCAAAGCCCGGAGTCGGGTCTATCTGTCATGCGAGGCGGCCCCTCCATGTGCCGGTTCAGCGCGGCCGTTCGGCGCCGCTCGGCAGGTCCGGGAGACGCGCCATTTCGCCTTGTTCGAGCAACGTCGGGTCCTTCAGGTAGTCCACGACCATTTCGGTCGATTCGACCCCCCAGAATAATGTGTCGCCGATCAGGAAGGTGGGGACGCCGAAGACGCCCTTGGCGGCGGCCTGCTCGGTGTTCTCCCGCAGACGATCCTTGACCGCGGGATCGGCGATGCGGTCATCCGCATCGGCCAGGCCCAACCGGCCGGTCAACTCGGCCCAGTCCTCGGCCGATTCGGTCCAGCGGCCCTCCTGCCAGATGAAGTGGAAAATGGTGGCGACCGCCTCGGGATCGGCGTCCAGGGCGATGGCCAGCCTGAGCGCCTTCAGCGGGTTGTAGGGATGCTTCGGCGGCATCTTGAACGGGATGCCGTGGTTCTGGGCGAACCAGACGCAGTATCGGTTCGTGTAGAGCCGTTTGCCCGGGATCTCGGCCGGCCCCTTGTGCCCCCAACGGCCCAGCAGTCCGGCGAACAGCACCGGCTCGTAGACGATCTCGACCGTGTCCGGCAGCCGGTGCAGCAGCTCGTGCTGCAGATAGCTGAACGGCGAGATGAAGTCGAAATACCAGTGCACTTTGGTCATCTGATCCCTTGCCCTATTGGTTCCTGCCCGCCGACCGGACCTCCAGTGTCAAACTGCTCACCCTTCGACAAGCTCAGGGTGAGGTCCTCATTCTGAGCCTGTCGACGTCTGAGGACCAAGTCACCTTTATCCTCCGGCCCCGGTCCTCTGCCAGCATCTATGCGGGCCGTGCGCGGCCCTCATAGTGATAGGTGGCGATCTTCGGCCCCTTGACCAGATAGCCGACCTCCAACCGGTCGATGGCGAAGCCCGCGTCGCGGATCAGGGCCGCGATATCGCGGTTCAAATTGCAGCCGCCGGACAGCGTGGTCCAGATCGGATTGATGCGCTCCTGCCAGCGACGCACGCCCAAATCCGGCGATCGGCCGTGCTCGACGAAAATGAGCGCGCCGTCCGGCCGCAAGACTCGGCGGATTTCCGCGAGCGCGCGGCCCGCCTCCGCGATGGAACAGAGCGTCCAGGTCGTCAGCACGGTGTCGAAACTCCGGTCCTCGAAGGGCATGTCCTCGGCGCTGCCGTATGTCAAGTCGACGGCGAACGGTGCGGCGTCCCCCCGCCCGCTGCGCTCGGTCATGGCGAGCAGTTGCCGCGAGGGGTCGAGCCCGATCACGGCGCTCACGTCTTCCCCATAGAAGGGCAGGTTGAGCCCCGAGCCGATGCCGATCTCCAGCACCCGGCCGCGCGCCGCCGGCACCACGGTGCGCCGGATCCGGGTGGCCTCCTTGCTGCGCATGCTGAACGCGATGAGGCGCGGGACGACGTAGTCGGCATAGACACCCATGACAGCCGGTCATGCCCGCTTGACGAAGTCGTCGATCACCTTCTTCAGCCCGGTGTGCTCGAAGTCGATCTCCAGCTTGTGGCCCTCGACCCGGACCACCCGGCCATAGCCGAACTTGTCGTGAAACACGCGCGCGCCGACCTCGAAGTCGCTGTCGCCGGCCTCGGCCAGCGTGACCTTCTCGGCCGGCAGGTCGATCATGCGCGGCGGCGCGCCCCGGGCATAGCCGCGCCGCATGGCCGCAGCGCGGGAGTTGCGCACATAGACCGCCTCGGGCTCGGCCCAGGGATCCGCCGCCTCGTCCAAGCCTCCCGACGGCGCCCCGCCATACAGCCCCGGCGCGGTGGTGACCTCGACATTGTCCTTGGGCAGCTCGTCGACGAAGCGGGACGGGATGGCGCTTTGCCACTGGTTGTGGATGCGCCGGTTGGCGGCGAATGAGACGATCGCCCGCAGCCGCGCCCGGGTCAGCCCGACATAGGCGAGGCGGCGCTCTTCCTCGAGCGCCGCGTTACCGCCTTCGTCGAGCGCCCGCTGGTGCGGGAACAGGCCTTCTTCCCAGCCGGGCAGGAAGACCGTTTCGAACTCCAGCCCCTTGGCGCTGTGCAGGGTCATCAGGTTGACCATGTCGCCGCCCTTGTCCTCGGTCGCTTCCATGACCAGGCTGACATGTTCGAGAAAACCGGCCAGGTTCTCGAACTCCTCCATGGCGACGACCAGCTCCTTGAGGTTCTCGAGCCGTCCGGGGGCGTCGGCCGACTTGTCCATCTGCCACATCCCCGTATAGCCGGATTCGTCCAGCACCAGCTCGGCCAGGTCCGCCTGCGGCAGGCTTTCGGCCTGGCCGCGCCAGCGGTCGAAATCGGCGAGCAGGGCGCCCAGCGCCTTCCGCGCCTGCGGGCGCAGCTCGTCCGAATCGACGATGCGCCGGGCCGATTCGGGCAGCGAGATGTCCTGCGCCCGGGCCAGGCGGTGCAGGGTCTGCAGCGTCGCGTCGCCGATGCCGCGGCGCGGCTTGTTGACGATGCGCTCGAAGGCCAGGCTGTCGTCCGGCTGCGCGATCACCCTGAGATAGGCGATGGCGTCGCGGATCTCGAGCCGCTCGTAGAAGCGCGGCCCGCCGATCACCCGGTAGGGCACGCCCAGGGTCAGGAGCCGTTCCTCGAACTCGCGCGTCTGGAAGCCGGCGCGCACCAGGATCGCCATATGGCGCAGCGCACCGCCCTTGCGCTGGATCGCCTCGATCTCGTCGCAGACGAAGCGGGCCTCCTCTTCGCCGTCCCAGAGGCCGCGCACCGCGATCTTGTCGCCGCCCTTGTCCGCGGTCCAAAGGGTCTTGCCGAGACGTCCCTCGTTGTGCGCGATCAGGCCTGAGGCGGCGGCCAGGATCTCGCCGGTCGAGCGGTAGTTCTGTTCAAGCCGGATGACACGCGCGCCGGGGAAGTCCTTCTCGAACTTGAGAATGTTGCCGATCTCCGCACCGCGCCAACTGTAGATCGACTGGTCGTCGTCGCCCACGCAGCAGATGTTCTTGTGTTCCTGCGCCAGCAGCCTGAGCCACAGATACTGGGCCACGTTGGTGTCCTGATACTCGTCCACCAAGAGGTACTTGAAGCGCCGCCGGTAGTCCGCCAGCACGTCCGCATGACCCGTGAACAGGGTGAGGTTGTGCAGCAGCAGGTCACCGAAGTCGGCGGCGTTCAGCGTGCGCAGCCGCGCCTGGTATTCCGTGTAGAGCTCGACCGTCCGGCCCATGGCGAAGTCGCCGGCATCCCCGGCGTTGACCTTATCGGGCGTCAGGCCGCGATCCTTCCAGCGCTCGATGATCGAATGCAGCACCCGGGCCGGCCAGCGCTTGTCGTCGATCTCGGCCGCCTGCATGACCTGCTTGACCAGGCGAATCTGGTCGTCCTGGTCGAGGATGGTGAAGTTTGGCTTGAGGCCGACGAGCTCGGCATGGCGGCGCAGGATGCGTGCGGCCAGCGCGTGGAAGGTGCCGAGCCAGAGGCCCTCGGCCGCGCCGCCGATCAGCCCTTCGACCCGCTCGCGCATCTCCCGCGCGGCCTTGTTGGTGAAGGTGACGGCGAGGATCTGGCCGGGCCAGGCGCGCCTGCTCAAGAGGATATGCGCGAGCCGCGCGGTCAGCACCCGGGTCTTGCCGGTGCCGGCGCCGGCAAGCACCAGCACCGGTCCCTCGGTCGCCTCGACCGCGGCCCGCTGGGGCTCGTTGAGCCCGGCCAAATGCGGCCAGCGCGCCGGTGCGGCCTCGGCCGGGCCCGCGGCCAGGTCGTCGCCGAATTCGAACGCATCGGAGGTCATGCCGCCTTATATCACGGCGCGACCGGGCTGCGGCAACGGTGATCGAGCCGGCGCGTGGACGCGTAGTACGAGTATCGCCGTCATGAGGGATCCGCGTCGCCCTATGCCGGCATGCCCCGCCCCAGACCGTGGTTCGACGGCGCGCGCACCGATGCCGCATTCGTGATTTCCGGAACCCGCGGGGAGCGATGATATAATGAAGATCGACGCGCGGGAGGTGATGACATGATGGCGCGCGCACTCTGCAAGTTCCGATACGTGTCCTGGCTTTGCGCCGGGCTGGTTTTGGCCTGCGCGCTCGCCCTGGCGACGCAGGCGGCGCGTGCGCAAGGCTCGGCGCAGGAGGTGTTGGCCGCCGTCGTCGGCGTGCGCGCCCTGGTGCCCGAGGATGCGCGCTCGGCCCGCGGGCTGGGCACCATCCGGCGCGGCAGCGGCGTGCTGATCGACGATGAGGGGCACATCCTGACCATCGGATTCCTGATCATGGAGGCCGAGGACACCTTCGTGCTGGGTCCGGGGGACACGCCGGTCAAGGCCAAGGTGGTCGCTTACGACTGGGAATCCGGATTCGGCCTGTTGCGTGCGATCGATCCGATCCCGGCCAAGCCCGTGGCGATGGGCTCGGCCGGAGGGCTGAGTGTGCAGGATCCGGTCGTGATCGCCGCGCATGGCGGGACCGAGGCCGTGACGCCCGCCTTCGTGGTCGCGCGGCGGGAATTCTCCGGCTACTGGGAATACCTCCTTGAGGACGCCATCTTCACCGCGCCCCTGAACCAGTTTCATCCCGGCGCTGCGCTGCTGGCGCCCGATGGAAAGCTCTTGGGCATCGGCTATCTGGCGCTGGGCGACGTGACCGAGGCCGGGCGCATCAACCCGGGCAACATGTTCGTGCCGATCGACCGGCTGAAACCGATCCTGGCCGACCTCAAGGCGCACGGCCGCGCCACGGGCAAGGCCAAGCCCTGGCTCGGCCTGTTCACCAACGAGACGGGCGGCCGGGTCTTCATCACCCTGGTCTCGAAGGAGGGCCCGGGAGAGCGGGCCGGCATCAATCCCGGCAGCATCGTCCTGGCGGTGGCCGGTGAAAAAGTCTCCGGCCAAGCGGATTTCTTCCGCAAGGTCTGGGCCCAGGGCGATGCGGGCACAGAGGTCCCGCTGACAATCCTCGAGGGCACCGATATCCGCGAGGTCACGGTCAAGTCCGCCGACCGCTACCAGTGGCTGCGGCTCAAGCACAGCCATTGAGGTTGGCATCCCTCACTACTCTTTGACGGCTTCTGCTTCGATCTCGACCAGGAATTCAGGCGCTGTCAAAGCGGAAATCTCGAGATAAGTATTTGCACACACGTGTCCGTCCAGCACCTCGTCACGGACCTTTCGGTAGACATCAACCTGCCCCGGAACCGTTCCGTAGATTGTCGCCCTTACGAGATGTTTCTTTTCGAAGCCGGCTGCTGCCATAACGCCGAAAACGTTGGACCAAGCGCGCTCCATCTGGGCTTCCAGCCCGTTCTCCACCGTCCCGTCCGCCCGAACGCCAAGCTGGCCCGATATTACGATTCGCTCGCCTCCGGTGGCGTGAACAACACCTTGCGCATAGTTGGACAACGGTTTGATGACATTGTCGGGATTTACGATTCTCATTCACAGCTCCATGCGTTGGGTTGACGGTATGATCTGCGGCGGTGTTGTTGTGGGCGCGCGGACCGAGCGACCGTCAGCCGTCTGGAATGACGGCGGTGCCTTTGACTTCACAAATCAATCCAGGCTGCGCCAGCGTGGCCACGCCGATCATGGTCATCGCCGGATACGGCTCGAGAACGTAGCGGTTGCGCACATTCATGAATAAGTCGAAGTCGCGTTGCAGCTCTGTGAAATAGGCGGTCAGCTCTGCAACGTCAGACCAGCCGCAGCCCGCTTGGGCCAGCACCAGTCCCATGTTCTCAAATATCTGCGTCATCTGCGCTTCCGGATCCGACACGATGGTCAGCTCTGCGTCGCGGCCCAACATGCCGGAGATCAGCAGCAGAGGGCCTATGCGTACGCCTGGTGAGTGGCCCCGTTTCGCGTGCAGCAGTTCGAGAGCAGGGGGAACGATCGATTCAAACACAGGCATGCATGTCTCCTATAGCGCGCGGAATGTCGCATTCTATCCAGGTTTCGAATGTCTCGCGCAGCGTAGAACTGCCAAGACGTGTCACAACCGGCCGCGGCATACCGGTGCGCGCAAGGACCATTTTCGATCCGGGATTGAAGGCCCGTCCGTGATCGGTTGCGGTGAACTTCCCGGCCGCAGATCGGGAGCGGAATGCCGGCAATCCGCCCTCTAGAGAATCGGCGAGAGCAGGCGCGCGGCGCGACAGGCAATACGGAAGTAGAACGGCTTGGCCAGCAGCTGATCCTGCGTGAACCGGCTGCTGCGCTCGAAGTCCGACTCCAGCATGCGCCCGACCTGGGCGGCGAAATCGCGGTCGGCGAACAGCATCGTGATCTCGAAGTTGATCCGAAAGGAGCGGTTGTCGAAGTTGGCCGTGCCGATCGCGCAGAGTTCGTCGTCGACCAGCATGACCTTCTGGTGCAGGAAGCCGTCCTCAAAGCGGTAGATCTTCACGCCGGCGCGCTTGGTCGGTTCGAGATAGGCGAAGCCGGCCAGCCAGACAGCCAAGTGATCGGCCCGGGCCGGGATCAAGATGCGCACGTCGACGCCGCGCAATGCGGCGAGCTGGAGCGCGCTTACCACCTGCGTGTCGGGCACGAAGTACGGGCTCACCAGCCAGAAGCGTTTCCGCGCCCGCGCGATCGCCTGCGTGAACATGAGCGCGCAGGTCTCGAGCTCGTCCGCCGGACCCGACGGCACGGCCAGGATTGCGAGGTCGCCGACAGCTGCCCTGGTGGATTGCCAGTTGAGTTGTAGCGTCTCGCCCTTCGCCCAGTACCAGTCCTCCATGAAGGCAATCTGGCAGCCGATGGCGGCGGGCCCCCTGATCTCGACATGGGTGTCGCGCCACGGGCTGAGCGCCGGGTTCTTGCCGAGATAGTCGTCGCCGATGTTGTGGCCGCCGACCCAGGCGACGCGGCCGTCGGCGACCACGATCTTCCTGTGGTTTCGGAAGTTGAGGCGAAAGCGTTCGAACAGCCGGCCGCGCATCCTTCGTCCGGGAAATCCGCTGACTTCCGCGCCGGCGGCGCGCAACTCGTCCAGGTAGGCGGAGGGCAGCTGCATGCACCCGATCTCATCGTACAGGAGATAGACGCGGACCCCCGCGCGCAGCCTGGCGATGAGCCGGTCCTTGAGCGCCCGGCCCGCCCCGTCATCGCAAATGATGTAGAACTGGACGAGGACGTAGTGCTCTGCGGCCTCGATGCCGGCGAATATGGCCTCATAGGTCGCCTGCCCGTCGATCAGCAGCCGGGCGCCGTTGTGTCGCGTGAAGGGCAGGTCGGCGAGGCGCTCCATGGCGCGAAGATCCTCGGCACCCTGCTCGGGCAGTGACGCGCGAATGGCCGGAAGCTCGGATCTCAACGGGCCGATGATGCTGAGGGCCTGGGCCTCACGCAACCGCCGGCGGGCGACGAACCCGGTGAACCGGTGGTTGCCGAAGATCAGATAGAGCGGAACGGAGATGTAGGGCAGGAAGGCCAGCGACAGCAGCCAGGCGATCGTTCCCTGTGCCGTCCGCCCGTTCATGACGGCGTGAATGGCCGCGAGAATCCCGACGATGGTAAAGACGGCAACGACCGTCCAGACGATTGCTTGCGTCGAGATGATATCTGCCATGGCGTGCTCTTCCGTCAGGTCGCGCTCTGGCGGATCCGGCTCCGCTCGGTCAGAACGAAGACGCGGATGGCGCTCGAGAGATTGCTGCTGCGCGTCCGGTCGATCTCGGTGACCAGCGCGTTCAGCGACAACCCGCGCTGACCGGCGATCTCCTGCAGCGCGCTCCAAAACGCGTCTTCGAGCGAGACCGACGTCCGGTGCCCGGCCACCATCACCGAACGCTTGCGGATTGCTGTGCCCTCGGCCACGGCGGGCCTCAATCGGACGGGCCGAGCATGGCTTCTGGCCGCACCCAGCGGTCGAAATCCTCCGCGCTGACCAAGCCCAACGCGACCGCGGCGGCCTTGAGCGTCGTGCCCTCGTCGTGCGCCTTCTTGGCGATCTTTGCCGCGTTGTCGTAGCCGATATGCGGGTTCAAGGCCGTGACCAGCATGAGCGAGCGGTCGACCAGCTCGGCGATGCGCGCTGCGTTGGCCTGGATGCCGGCGACGCAGTTGTCGGCGAAGCTCACGGCCGCGTCGGCGAGCAGCCGCGTCGATTGCAGCAGATTGTAGATGATCACCGGCTTGAACACGTTGAGCTCGAAATGGCCGTTCGAACCGGCGACGGTGATCGCCACGTGATTGCCCATGACCTGCGCGCACACCATTGTCAGGGCCTCGGCCTGGGTCGGATTGACCTTGCCGGGCATGATCGATGAGCCGGGCTCGTTCGCGGGCAGCAGCAACTCGCCGAGGCCCGAGCGCGGCCCCGAGCCGAGAAAACGGATGTCGTTACCGATCTTCATCAGGGAGGCGGCCAAGACGTTGAGCGCGCCCGAGGTCTCGACCATGGCGTCATGCGCGGCCAGCGCCTCGAACTTGTTGGCGGCGCTGACGAAGGGCAGGCCGGTGATCGCCGCGACCTCTTCGGCGAAGCGCTCGGCGAAGCCGGCCTTGGCGTTGAGCCCTGTGCCGACCGCGGTTCCGCCCTGGGCCAAGGCGTAGAGCCGCGGCAGGCAGGCTTCGACCCGGTCGATTCCGGCGGCCAGCTGTGCCGCGTAGCCCGAGAACTCCTGTCCCAGAGTCAGGGGTGTGGCGTCCTGGGTATGGGTGCGGCCGATCTTGACGATGTCCTTGAACGCCTCCTGCTTGGCCGCCAGCGCGTCCCGCAGGTGCCTGAGCGCCGGCAACAGGCGCTCGTGGATCTCGAGCGCCGCAGCGATGTGCATGGCGGTCGGAAAGCTGTCGTTCGAGGACTGGCCGCGGTTCACATGGTCGTTGGGATGGACCGGGTCCTTCGAACCCGGGGCGCCGCCGAGCAGCTCGATCGCCCGGTTCGCGATCACCTCGTTGGCGTTCATGTTGCTCTGGGTGCCCGAGCCGGTCTGCCAGACGACCAGAGGAAAGTGGTCCGCGAGATCGCCCGCAGCCACCTCGCCGGCCGCGCGCACGATGGCGTCCCCAATCCGGGCGTCCAGTTCGCCGAGCGCCATGTTGGCGCGGGCCGCGGCCTGCTTCTGGATGCCGAAGGCGCGGATCAGGCGCATCGGCATGCGCTCGGTGCCGATGTCGAAATTCCCCAGGGAGCGTTGGGTCTGGGCGCCCCAGTAGCGGTCGGCCGGGACTGCCACCTCGCCCATGGAATCCGTTTCGACTCGGGTCTCGGCTGTCTCGGCCATGGCGGGTCCTCTCATACTCGAGTGTTCGACGCGCGGTCGCACCGGCGGGGCCTGACCTCGCCGCCGCCACCGCGATGGTTAAACAGGGTAGAGCCCGGTGGGCGCCGGTCAATCGTCAAACCGAGCGTACGTCCCGATTTCGGCCAGACAGCCGTCTTTACCAACATCGCGGCAGGGCCCGCCGGAGGTCGGGCAACAGGCGGGGATTAGCCTTTCCTTAGCCTTTGGGGCCGTACGCTTCATGCCATGATGATTACCAGGGATGCATGTCTGTACGAGCAGGAAGGCCTGCCGTTCGACCCGGAAAAATGGGTCACGGCGGCGCTCATGGCGGGGCTCAAGCTGGAGCTTCGGCCGGACGGCTGGTTGGTGGTCGACGTCATGGATGCGGAGACATCCGACGCGATCCTGCTGATGGGCTGGCTGGGCGAAAACCACGAAGAGCTGGCGCTTTATCTCGCCAACATGGCGCAGACCGTCCATTAGAGCCTGGCAGCCGCCTCAGCGGCTCGTCTTCTTGCCCTTCGCCGCACCGGCGCGCACGGCCGCGTCCCAGGCGCCCTCGGCCCAGCGCAACAGTTCCTCGCCATCGTCCAGGGCGTCGGCCGGCGCTTCGTAGTAGGACATCTCGAAGGTCTTGCCCCGCTTCTCATAGCGGAAGGGCGGCATGCCGGCGGCCTCGAATGCGGCACGGTTCCGGTCGTCGACCTTGAAATAGAGGGTGTCGTCGGCGACCAGCGCGAACATCAGGCCGTCGCGGAAGATCCCGGCGCCGCCGAACATGCGCCGGGCGCTGACCGGCCCGAGCGGCGCCAGCATGTCGGTCAGGTGCTCCAGGAACCCGGGACTGGCGGTCATTTGGGCGGCCTTGCTTGGGCGATGGGCGGCGCGTGCCGACAGCCTGCCCCTCGCCCCGGCCCCTGGTCAAGAGGCCGGAAGCCACGTATCGATGGTTTCGGGACCTGCGCCCGGCGAGACCAGTGGTTGATGCCGATCAACGACGTTTTCGCCGTTTTGGTGTATCCAGCACCCCGATCCGTGGACGACCGGACGGCGGGGCATCGAGCGCCGAGATAGGGTCTTCAGGCGTGAAGGTGTGTTCGATGAGGCGCGCATTCCTGACTCTCGCGTTGTGTTTCTTGAGCGCGCCCCTGGGGGCGCAGGATGGGCTCTACTATCCGAAGCCCGGTGAGCCGTGGGAGACGCGGCCGATCGAGAGCGCCGGAGGCGCCGCCGGTGAATTCGCGCGATTTCTGGATTACTCGTTCAGCCGGGGCGAGTTCGGCACGGAACCGCACAAGACAAACGCCCTGATCGTGCTGCTGGATGGCAGAATACTCCACGAGGAGTATGCGCGTGGCTTCGCCTCCGACGACAGGCACTATCTGTGGTCGCTGAGCAAGAGCCTGGCCAACGGGATTCTCGGTCGGGCCGAGCGGATGGGCATCGTCTCCCGAGGCGCGCTCATTTCGGATCACCTGCCTGGATTCGACGACCCGAAAGCGCGCGGCCTGACCCTGGCGCACCTGATGCAAATGAGCTCGGGCGTTCGATACAACGAGGAGAACGCCAAGAACATCCTTCTCAGCAACAGCATCTACGTCAACTACGCCTGGCGAGGGTTCGAAGGCGTAACGTCCTACATGCGGCTTCAGGGATTCCAGCATCCCGCCGGGAAGCAGTTCAACTACTCCTCCGGCGACTGCAATCTCTCGATGGCGGTGCTCAGACAGCGGTTCGACGATCCCGCCGTCAACAAGGGGGCCGATCCGCAGACCGCTTACAACGCCTTTCCCTGGCGTCACCTCTTCTCAAAGATCGGCATGGACTCCACCACCCTGGAGCAGGACGGCTCCGGCGTCTTCAAACCCGGCTCGTTCGGCTGGAGCAGCGCCAGAGACATGGCGCGGTTCGCCCTCCTGTATCTCCGCAACGGGGCGTGGGACATCAACCACGACGGCGAGATCGCGGAGGACGAGACGCTCTTCCGCCCCGATTGGGTCGCGTTTTCGACGTCCGTCGCGCCGTCGCTCACGGACAAAGAATTCCTGGTGGCGGAGGATCACTGGCGTCTCAATCGCGAGTCCTACGGCGCCTTCTGGTGGCTGAACCGGCCGATCGCCGCCAGCGGCAACCGGTCGCCTTACCCGAACCTGCCCGAGACCGCCTTCATTGGCATGGGCTTTCGCGGCCAGACCCTGGTGGTCATGCCGTCCAGAAAGTTGATCGTTGTGCGTTTGGGGAGTGACCCATTGAAGGGCAAAATCAACCGGCACCGCTTTTACCGGCTGCTGATGGCGAGCCTGAGCGTCGGCACCGGACGGCCGCTGCCCGGGGTCGAGACGACCACCGGCTACGACTTCTCGAAGGCCCGCGAGCTGTCCAAGTCGCGTTTGGGAGAGCTGTTTCTGCGCAGCCTTGATGATGAGATCGTATTTGACGATCCGTTCGCGATGGGGCCCGCAAAGGACCTTTGCTCGTGCCTGTTTGTCATGAAGAAGGACGACCGGTTCTGCGCCGCCGATGTGGTCAAGTTGGATCTGTTGCGCAATCTGGGGCTCGCAACCAAGCCGGTCATCGACCGGTCGACGAAATCCGTGACCGTCAGCAACAGGATGGTGCCGCTGTTCGATCACGCGCCTCTTCTGCGGGTTCTCGGGCCGTCCACCCATACGGCAACGGCATCGTATGTGAACGAAGACCTGGGCTGCATGATCTCGACGTTCACGGCGCCCTGGCGGGGGCCGTTGGGCATCCTGAACTTCATGGGCGACCAGCAGCTGACGCCCTCCGTCAACTACTTCGATCAGGCGCATTCGGCCGGATCCCCGGCAGGCTGACGCCGGCGCGCGGGATGCCGTCACAACGCCTGACGGTCCTCGGGCTTGGCTCGGCGTCGCCGCGCGAACTGCTGGACACCGGCGAGCCGACCCCAAAGCACGCCTCAGACCCGTGGGCGGACCCCGGCGCAGACCACGAACTCGCCCGGAATGCGGTAGCCCGCACCGGCCCGGTAGTCGGCGATCGAGGCCAGATATTCGGCATGCACCGTGCGTTTGGTCGCCTCATCGAAGCGGCTATAGGCGAGCGCCACCGGCCCACCGCGAAAGGCGGCGTCGAGGGCTTCCTCCGCGGAGCCGTAGTGCAGCGTGGTCTTAATCCGCTCCGAGCGGACATCCGCAAAGCCGGCCGCGGCGAACGCCCGTGCCAGCGCGTCCTTGGTGCCGAGCTGGAAGAACAGGGGACAGACGTCCGAGACCACCTGGGCGTCGGTGATCGGAAAGATCTCGGCCCATCCGCAGTTGCTCCGCGCGCCCCACACCGCGGCAGCCGCCCGCCCGCCAGGCTTGAGCGATCGCCACATCTCCTTGAGAGCGGTCACGGGGTCGGGGACGTACATCAGACCCAGGCCGCAGAGCGCGGCGTCGTAGGCCTCGTCGTCGACGAACAGGTCCTCGGCGTCACAGCGCTCGAAGCGTACGTTATCGAGGCCGCGCTCGGCCGCAATGCGGCGCGCCGTCTCGATCATCTCGCCCGAAATGTCGGTCCCGATCACTTCGCCCAGGTCGCCGACCGCCTCGGCGACGCGGAAGCTGACCAGTCCCGTGCCGCAGGCGACGTCGAGCACCCGCTCGCCTTCGCTTGGATCGACCATATCCAGCATCAGCCACTGCGCCGGCGCGAGCTGCGTGCGCCAGCCGTTCTCATAGGCGTCGACGGCCCGGTCCCAGCCGTAGCGCTGGACCCGGCGCTGGAGTTGCGCGTCCATGGCTCTCAAACCTCCTCGCCGTTCAATGACAGGGCCCGCCGCATCGGCTGCGCCCGGCCGAAAACGTCGATGTAGGGGCTGTAACGCTCGGCGGTCTCGACCAGCTTGCGCAGCTCGGACATGGGGGCCGGGCTCTCGATCGAGACCGCGTAGCGTACCTCTTGGTAGCCGGGCGGAATGTCCTCGCCCATGCCCAGCTCGCCGCGGGCGTCGAAGTCCGCCTGGACCTCGACCTCGACGGCGCCGAGCGGGATGCCCAAGCGGGCGGCCCACATGGAGATGCTGATCGCCAGACAGCTCGAGAGCGCGGCCCGGCCCAGGACGCCTGGGGACGGCGCCGTTTCGTCGCCGCCGGCCTTGGCCGGCATGTCTGTCGCCAGCGTCCACGGCCCTTCCTGAACCTCGCAGCGCAAGCCATCGGTGATCCGCGCCGTGCTCACGCCGGTGAGGTGTCCGCGGGATGGCTTGAGGGTCAGGATCCGGACGTTGCGCTCGGCCACCTCCCGAATTCTCATGGCTTTGGTCATCGCGTGCCTCGATCTCGTTCGCGGGCCCGCCACCCGTGTGGGCTGATTGTTGCGTTCTTGAGCGCCGGCCCGATCCCTTGCTGTGGACCGACTCTAGGCATCCGGCATCAGCCGACCGTCACGGCAAGCATCAAAAATGGGTCAAAATCGCCGGGTTCGGCCCGAAAGGCCGGAAAATGGGGCGAAAACCGGGTGCGGCGGGCGCCTGGTCAGGTGGCGACGCCGCGTGCGAAATCAGCAACCGCGGCGGCCGCCTCCTCGAGATTCTGCGCTTCGGTGCGTCCGGACGCCTTGCGGGGCTTGAAGCCGTGGTCGCCGTCGGCGAGCCAATACAGGCGGATCGCGGCAGACAGCCGATAGCCGGAGACCTCTTCGCGGCCGCCGAAGGGGTCCCGCTCCCCTTGCAGGATCAAGGTCGGCGTGCGCAGCGTTTCGAGATGCTCGGTCCGGGTCTTTTCGGGTTTGCCCGGCGGGTGGAAGGGATAGCCCAGGCAGACGAGCCCGCGCACCCCGGTTTCGTCGGCAACCAGGCTGGCCATGCGCCCGCCCATGGACTTGCCGCCGATCACCAGACGATCGGCGCCCAGCGCCGCCACGACCGCGCGCCAGCAGTCCAGCAGCACCGGCTGCCGGTCCGGCGGACGTCGTTTGCCGTCCGCGCGACGGCGCGCCATGTAGGGGAACTCGAAGCGTGCGACCCGCAGGCCCCTGGCCGCCAGGACGGTCGCGACCGCGTCCATCCAGTCGCTGTCCATGGGCGCACCGGCCCCGTGCGCCAGGGCCACCGTCACCGGCGCGTCGCCGGGGCCGTCGAAGACGAGCGCGGGGCTTCCCTGGTCCGGCGTCATGGATCCCGAGGCGTACGCGTACGCTCCGCCGACGGCTCCGACTGCCGCTCGGATCCCTCCGCCGCCAGCTTGTCGAACGCCTGGCCGAAGACCGCGTGCGCGACCACCGGCTCCTCGACCGCGCCGAGCGCGCGGTAGAACGCCTGGGCCTCGGTATTCCACTCCTTCGACGCCCACCAGACGAAGTTCTTGTCTCGGTCCTTCGCCGCACTGGCAACTGCGGCGACAAGCGCGCGCCCGACGCCGTGCCGTCGCGCCTCTTCTCTGACGTAGAGATCGCAGAGATACAAGCCGGCGATACCGAAGCCGGTTTCATAGGCGCCGTAGAACAGGGCGTAACCGACCGGCGCTCCGTCCAGTTCGGCCAACAGCACCTCGAAGGCCGGGCTCTCGCCGAAGCCATCCTGCCGGACCACCTCAACGGTGAAGTTCTCGACCGGATCGCGCTGATGAACGTTCAGCTCCCGGCCCAGTTCGGCGATGGCTTGGGCATCCTCGATCGTTCCCGGACGAATGGACAGCATTTGGGGCTCTCTTAGCTCAGCTCTGGCCGTACCTTGCCTTGTCGCGTCACGCGGGGACCAGCCGACCGGCGCGTTCGTCCCAGCGCCAAGCGGCCTCGACACCCTGAAGATGCACGCCGCCCAGCCAGCGGTCTATCCCGTTGGCCGCGATCCAATCCAGTTCGCCATAGAAGAGCCGGTGTCCGTCCCGCGTCAAGTGCACGTCCACGCCGCGCAGGTCGGGTGCGTAGGACGGCCAGTCCGGCGGAGCATCGATGGCGAGCGCCGGGACGGCCGCCTCGGCAAGCTCGGCGAGCCAGGGCCAGAACATGCTGTCCCCCAGCCAGGGCGCCGCTTCGAGCTCCTGAACCGCGAGGAAGGCCTCGACCGGGTCCGACGCGCCCTGCGAGACCGCTTCGAGAATGAGCTGCTGTGTTCTGGCAAGACCGGTTCCGGTGCCCGGGAAGTCCTGCAGATGCCGTCGCAGCGCATCCGCCAGGAAGGGCAGCGGGCTGGTGTCGCCGCGCAGCAGGCCCTCGATGGCGCGGGGGTCCGGGTCGCGGAAGGCGGCCCAGGCGCGGCGTCCCAGGTCGAGCTGGGCCGCGGTCACCGGCCGACGCTCGGGCAGCAGCGCCGCCAGTTGATCGCGGTCGAGCTGGCCGAGCCCGCGAAACGGGCGCACCGCGGCATGGTCGCCAATGCAGATCAGCGACAGCACGTGGCCGCCAAGCGTGCGCGCCGCAAACCAGTCGAGCAGATAGACCAGGATCACCTGATCGAACAGGTCGTGCTCGAACCAGAGCACGGTCTCTTCGTGCTCGGACCACCGGTCCAGGTTCGCCTGCTGCTCGGCCAGGTAGCGCCCAGTTGCCGCGACCGGCTGGCCGAACCGGTCGGCCAGATAGCCGGCGCGCTGTTGCTGCCAGTCCTCGCCGGTGAGGCCGGCGGGAGTCGGACCTTGGCACAGCGGGTCGGCCCAGCGCACGAATTCGCCCGCAATGCCCGACGCGCCGAACGCCTCTCGGATGTCGTCGCCGCAACGAATGTGAAGCATGGTGCGCGCCAGGGATGTCGACACGGGCCCGCGCTTGTAGAGTGCCGGCGACAGTTTGGCAACGGTCGGCAGAAGAGGATGAACCGCAAAGCACATATTCGGGCGAGGCTTCGCCAGCGTCCTCGCCCTTCGACAAGCTCAGGACGAGGATGGGGTGTCGCGGCCACTTCGAAAACCTCATGCTGAGCCTGTCGAAGCACGAGGACAGGCTCTACAACAAGGGCAAAGGGGCATGACCTTACAGTTCATCCACCGCTATGCCGACGTGAACGGCGTCCGCCTGCACTATGCGGAGGCCGGCCGCGGCGCGTTGATGCTGTTCGTCCACGGCTTCCCCGAGTTCTGGTACATGTGGCGGCATCAGCTTGCCGACTTCGGGCGCGACCGCCGCGCCGTCGCCTACGACCAGCGCGGCTACAACCTGTCCTCCCGGCCGGAGGGCGTCGCGGCCTATCGGACCAAGCACCTGGTCGCCGATCTGGTCGCCCTGATCCGACATCTGGGCCACGGCCGGGCGACGGTCGTCGGGCACGACTGGGGCGGCGTGGTGGCCTGGGCGGCCGCGATCGCCCATCCCGAAGTGGTCGAGCGGCTGGTCATCATCAACGCGCCGCACCCGGCGGTCTACGCCCGTTTGCTGCGGGACGACCCGGCGCAGCAGCGCGCCAGCGGCTACATCGTCAAGTACCGCACAGCGGGGGCGGAGGACTGGCTGGCGGAAGACGATCTCCGGCGCATGCGCGAAAGCATCACCGAGCCGGGCCTCGCGCAAGGCTATTTCGATCAGGCGGACGCCGAGGCCTATCTCGAATCCTGGCGCCAGCCCGGCGCGTTGACGGCCATGCTCAACTACTACCGCGCCATGCAGATGGCGCCGCCGCACAAGGACGGCACCCCAGGTGAAATCCCCGCCTTGGACCCGGACCGGTTCGTCGTGCGCGTCCCGACCCTGGTCATCTGGGGGCTGCGCGACCGTTTTCTCTTGCCGCAGAACCTGGACGGCCTGGATGCCTTCGTTCCCGACCTGCGCGTGCACCGCATCCCCGACGCGACCCACTGGGTGGTGCACGAGCAGGGAGAGCAGGTTGGGGGCGCGATCCGCGCCTTTCTCGACTCCGCGGCCTGACCGCTCGCGCCGCAGCGAACGCCGTGTGCGGAATGGCACATGCGTCCGGCGAAATCCGGCCGATACTGTGCCGCCTCGCAGGTATGGTCCGGAGATCCGGCGCGGAGGCCAACTATGCGGTGGAGGATGATGATTCTCTTGGTGCTGGGCTTGCTGGGCGGCGTTGCGGCGCTGGCGTTCGTTTCGCCGCTGCTCGCCTATGGTACGTTCGGCAGCGTGCTGTGCCAGGTCGCCTCGGCCGGCCCGCTGGACAAGCGGGCGGAGAAAGGCGATCCGGATGCCCAAGCCATGATGGCCGGCTACAGCTTCACCGGCGAATGCGGCGCGGATGACCCGCAAAAGGGACGCAGCTATGCCGAGGCCGCGGCCGCCCATGGCCATCGGGACGGTCTGTTCTGGCTGGCGCTATACAAGGCGCGCGGCGTGGGCGGGCCCAAGGATCGTGAAGGCGCCATCGCCACGAACGAGAGCCTGATCAAAAAGGGCGACATCCGCGGCGCCAGGAACCTGGCCAAGCTGCACATGCTGGGACGCAAGGGCGCGACCGAGGCGTATTATTATCTGCGGCTGGCCGATTTCCTGTCCCACGAGCACGATCTCAACACGCGGACGCTCCGAAAGGCGTCCCTGGACGAGGCCTTCAAGCTGGAAGCGCAGCTCGATCGCAGCGAGATCGCGGGCGTGGAGGCGCGACTGCGGGCCTGGTGGCGGGCCCATGGCGCCAAGGCCGCGCACTGATCCGCGCGTCCAGCGCCGAGACCTTTCCGGCATCTGCGGTGCACCCCAGCTCGCCGAGCATGCTAGGCTCTAGCGGCCTTTGGCATATCGGGACAGTCATTGGGGGGCATCATGAAGATCTGCATCTATGGCGCCGGGGCGATCGGCGGCTACCTGGGGGCGGAGCTCGCGGGCGTGCCCGACGTCGAGGTCACATTGATCGCGCGCGGGGCGCATCTCGCGGCCATGCGCAAGACCGGCCTCAGGCTCCGGATCGACGACGAGGAACGGGTCGTCCAGGTAAACGCCACCGATGACCCGGCCGAGCCGGGGCCGCAGGACTTCGTGGTCATCGCGCTGAAGGCGCATCAGGCCTGGGAGGTGGCGGATCGGATGACGCCGCTCTTGGGGCCGGAGACCGCGGTGGTGACCTGCCAGAACGGCGTGCCCTGGTGGTATTTCCACGGTATCAAGGGTCAGTACGCCGACCTGCGGCTGGCGAGCGTCGACCCGGACGACCGCCAGTGGAACGCGATCGGGCCCGAGCGCGCCATCGGCTGCGTCGTCTATCCGGCGGCCGAGATCACCGAGCCCGGCGTGATCAAGCACATCTACGGCAACAAGTTCGCCCTGGGCGAGCCCGACGGCAGCACCTCGGAGCGCTGCCAGCGGCTCAGCCAGGCGCTTGAGACGGCCGGGCTCAAGGCGCCGATCCTGCCGCATATCCGCAACGAGATCTGGCTCAAGCTCTGGGGCAACCTCTGCTTCAACCCGATCAGCGCGCTGACCCGCGCCACCTTGGACGTGGTGGCCACAGACCCGGGCACCCGCGCCTTGTCGCGCGCCATGATGGTCGAGGCCCAGCGCATCGGCGCGCGCCTGGGCGTGCACTTCCGGGTCGACGTGGAGCGGCGCATCAACGGCGCGGCCAAGGTGGGGGCGCACCGCACCTCGATGCTGCAGGACCTGGAGCGCGGCCGGCCGATCGAGGTGGACGCGCTCCTGACCGTGGTCCAGGAAATGGGCCGCATGGTCGACGTGAACACGCCACACATCGACAGCGTGCTGGCCCTGATCCAACAGCTCGGCCGGACCCAGGGGCTCTATCCCACCTTTCCCGAGCACGACGTGGCGGACGAGGTCGCCGAGGTCGCGGTGGATTGAGGCGCGCGGACCACCCCGCGAAGGGCGGTCCGCACTCTCGCGCCTACTTCACCGTGATCGTGATTTTCTCGGAGACAACGGGCGGGTTGTGCGGGATGTGCGTCCAATCGCCGAGGATGAGCTGGAGCGTATGCTGGCCCGGCGATAGCTCGAGCTTCGCCTCGGTCTGGCCGCCGCCGAAGTGGCGATAGTTGTCGTCGGCCGGGATCGGCTCGTCCAGGGGCGGCAAGGGCGCATCGACGATGATGTGGTGATGGCCGGTCTTTTCTTTTTCCGTGCCGGCCGGGGCCACACCCATACCTGACAGGCCGAAGCGCACGGTGACCGGGCTCGTGACGGTGTCGCCGTCGGCCGGGGTGATGAAATAGAGCTTGGCACCCTTGGGCGCGGGCGTCTCGCCCGCGAAGGCGGCGCCAGAGAGCAAGAGCGCGGCGGCGACGGTGGCAATGGGTCTGATCATGCGATCCCTCCCTGGATGGTGTTCTTCGGTTGATTGGAACAGTTCTAAAGCATAGCGCTGCGTTCTCCCATGTCCAGCGCCGGGTGTCGGTAAATCCCTCTCCGATAGGGCGAAATCGCACCACGGGACGGAGCGCGGCCGGTCACCGGTCGACGTCCTTAAGGATTTCTTGATGGCGGCCCGCTTAGGGTTGTAGAGCCCGCCGCCCGACTCGCCGCGGCATGGCAAGGGCGGCTCACTGGGGTCGGACGGCCGATCGGAGACCGCGATGGGCATGGAATTGAGCGACTACAGCGCCTGGTCGACCCTCCTGGCGAACGGTATCTTGGCGTCCCACGAGCTGGACCGCAGCTTCGTGGTGACCGACCCGGCCCTGCCGGACAACCCGATCGTGTTCCTCACCCCGCAGTTCACCGCGCAAACCGGCTATCCCGCGGCGGACGCCCTGAACCGGAACTGCCGGTTCCTGCAGGGCGAGGCGACGGACCAAGCCGCCATCGCCGCGATCCGCGCGGCCATCGGCGCGGAGCGGCCGATCATGGTCGATCTGCTGAACTATCGAATGGACGGGACACCGTTCTGGAACCGGCTGCGCATCCGCCCGATCCTGCTGCCGGAACGGACCCAGCCCTATTTCGTCGGGTTCCAGAACCCGGTCGACCAGAGCGAGAGCGGGAAAGACGTGATCTACGACTGGGACTGGGAGCCGGCCTGACGGCATTCAGGCGCGGTGAGATCGGCTCCCCTGGGCGCGCCGGCTTGTCACCCGTTCAAACCGGCACCGCGTTGAGCTGATCGAAGAAGTCGTTGCCCTTGTCGTCGGTCACGATGAAGGCGGGGAAATTCTCGACCTCGATGCGCCAGATCGCCTCCATGCCGAGCTCGGGATACTCGATGCACTCGACCTTCTTGATGCAGTCCTGGGCGAGCCGCGCGGCCGGGCCGCCGATCGAGCCGAGATAGAAGCCGCCATGGGTCTGGCAGGCCTTGACCACCGGGCGCGAGCGGTTGCCCTTGGCCAGCATGACCATGGAGCCGCCCTTGGCCTGGAATTCGTCGACATAGGAGTCCATGCGGCCCGCCGTGGTCGGCCCGAACGAGCCCGAGGCATAGCCCTCGGGCGTCTTGGCGGGCCCGGCGTAATAGACCGGGTGGTCCTTGAAGTAGCCGGGCAGGTCCTCGCCGGCCTCGAGCCGTTCGCGCAGCCGGGCATGGGCCGCGTCCCGGGCGACGATCATCGGCCCGGTGAGCGACAGCCGGGTCTTGACCGGATACTGGGTCAGCGTCGCCAGGATCTCGGCCATCGGCCGGTTCAGGTCGACCTTGACCACGTCGCCCTCGAAGGCGTCGTCGGTGATCTCCGGCAGGTACTTGGCGGGATTGGTCTCGAGCTGCTCCAGGAACACGCCCTCGACGGTGATCTTCGCCTTGATCTGCCGGTCGGCCGAGCAGGACACGCCGATGCCGATCGGCAGCGAGGCGCCGTGCCGGGGCAGCCGGACGACGCGCACGTCGTGGCAGAAATACTTGCCGCCGAACTGGGCGCCGATGCCGGTCTGCCGGGTCAGTTCGTGGATCCGCGCTTCCATCTCCCGGTCGCGGAAGGCGTGGCCGCCGTCGCTGCCCGCCGTGGGTAGGGTGTCGAGATAGCGGCAGCTCGCGAGCTTGACCGTCTTGAGCGTGAGCTCGGCCGAGGTGCCGCCGATCACCACCGCCAGATGGTAGGGCGGGCAGGCGGCGGTGCCGAGCGTGCGGATCTTTTCGTCGAGGAACTCGATCAGCCGGTCCGGCGTCAACAAGGCCGGCGTGCCCTGGTAGAGGAAGGTCTTGTTGGCCGAGCCGCCGCCCTTGGCGATGAACAGCAACTCGTAGGCGTCGCCTTGGGTGGCATAGATCTCGATCTGGGCCGGCAGGTTGGTCTTGGTGTTGACCTCCTTGAACATCTCGAGCGGCGCCAGCTGGCTGTAGCGCAGATTGGTCTCGGTATAGGTGCGGAAGATGCCGCGCGACAGGGCTTCGGAGTCGCTGCCCGCGGTCCAGACGTTCTGGCCCTTCTTGCCCATGACGATGGCGGTGCCGGTGTCCTGGCACATGGGCAAGACCCCGCCCGCCGCGATGTTGGCGTTCTTCAAGAGGTCGAAAGCGACGAAGCGGTCGTTCTCGGACGCTTCCGGATCGTCGAGGATGGCGCGGAGCTGTTGCAGATGGCCCGGGCGCAAGAGATGGGAGACGTCCTTGAACGCCTCGAAGGCGAGCAGCTCCAGCGCCTCGGGCTCGATCCTGAGCAGGCTTTCGCCATCGAGGCTGTCGGCCGAGACATGCGCGTCGGTGAGCTTGCGGTAGGGCGTGTCGTCGGGGCCCAGGGGGAACATGTCTTGATAGGCGAACTCGGACATGGGGCGGCGGGCCTCCTCCAACGGCGGCTTGGGAATGGCGCTCGGGCGCCGGTCTACGAATTCTTGCGGAAGGCGTCCAGCGTGATCACGTTCGCCGCGTCCTCCTCCGCCGAGGATTCGTTGGATGCGGCGTTGGCGGCGGGTGCGCTCTGTGCCGCCGCCTCCTGGTCCGACACTTCGAACTTGAGGCCGAACTGCACCGAGGGGTCGAAGAAGGCGGTCACCGCGTCCAGCGGAATGGTCAACGGCCGCGGCACGCCGCCAAAGGACAGGGTGACCTGGAACCGGTCGTCCTGGACCTTGAGGTCCCAGAACTGGTGCTGGAGGACGATGGTCATCTCCTCCGGATATTTCTGGTACAGGGACTCGTGCAGGTCGACGCCCGGGGCCGTGGTGCGGAAGGTGATGTAGAAATGGTGCTCGCCGGGCAGGCCGTGTTCGGCCGCATGGTTGAGCGAGGATCGCACCACGTCCCGCAGCGCCTCCTCCACCATTCTGTCGTATCGCAGGGTGCTGTCGCTCATCGCCTCCGCGCCGCTCGTTGCTTCCCCCCGATTTCGGGGCGCGTGGGGGGCTTCTGTTGCCCGGTGCCCCCCGGACCGCGCTTACCTAGCTAAGTTAGGCAGCGGCGAGGGCCGAGCCCTCAACGTTGTCGTTGGCATTTATCCAACTGGCCCGATAACGGCGGTACCATACCGGACGAAAGTCCCGTCTTTACACGCGCGTCGATCCTGTTTCGCCCCCATTCGGAACCGGCCGAAAAGGGCCGGAAACTCGGAA
>JASJBI010000080.1 GCA_030066595.1 Alphaproteobacteria bacterium
ACGACGACGCCCGCGATGTGCTGGCCAGCGTGCACCGCGAATACCTGGACATCGGCCAGCGCTACGGCCTGCCGATGATCGCGAGCACGCCGACTTGGCGTGCCAATCGCGAGCGCATCGCGCGCTCCCCGTTCGCCGACCGCGCCATGAACCGGGACGCCGTTCGCTTCATGGCCGAATTGCGGGACGGCTACGGGCCCGACGCCGCGCCGATCTTGATTGCCGGACAAAGCGGCCCCAAGGGCGACGGCTACCAGCCCGCCGAAGCCCCCGGCCTCGAGGAGGCTGAGGAGTTCCATCGCGACCAGGTGGAGGAGCTGGCCGACGCCGGGGCCGACCTGCTGATCGCGCAGACCCTGCCGGCCTTCGACGAAGCGCTGGGGATCGCGCGCATCATGGCCTCCACGGACCGGCCTTACGTCATCAGCTTCGTGGCCCGATCGCAGGGAACGCTTCTCGACGGCACGCCATTGGATGAAGCGATTCGGCGCATCGACAACGAGACCACCCGGCCGCCCGACGCCTTCAATATCAACTGCGTTCATGCATCTGTTTTCGCCGCCGCCATCGGCACGGCCGGGGCGCGCGATCCGCAGGCCGCAAACCGCATTGTCGGCTTGCACGCCAACACGTCCGCCCGAACCCCGGAAGAGCTTGACGGCCTGGAAGAACTGGAAACCGAGGCGCCGCCGGACTTCGGCCGTAACCTCTGGAACCTGCACCTGGAGCTCGGCACCACCTTCCTGGGCGGGTGCTGCGGCACCTCCACCGACCACATGGAAGCCCTGGCGCAACGCCACCAAGCGTATGCCGCCGACCACGGGTCAACGCCGTAAGGTCAAGCCGAAGAGAAAGTTCCGGCGCCCGGCGTGCGCTGTGCCAGTCCTCACATGGATGCGGCCTGCCGATAGAGCTCAAGGCACCAGGACCAGCCTTGGTCCGACGCCATGCCGCTGAGGTAGTCCCGCCATCCATCACCATGACGGGCAAAGCCGCGATGCTTCAATATGACCTCGGTCCGGTCTTGGCCATTGGCAGCGAACCGAACCTCGACTTCGCTCGCCCGATCCGGGTCCGTTTCGATCTGCCGATCACCGGTTATGTGCCAGCGAAACACGAGCCGGTGCGGCGGCTCGGCGCCGATCACCGTGCCCCAGACCCATTCCTTACCCAGCCGGTCCCGTTCGATGCATCGTCCGCCGGCGGCACCCTCGATCGCGATCTCGGCCAGATCCTCGCGGCTGAACGTGTAGTCGGCCGGCCACCAGTCCCTGAAGCGGTGGACGAACAGGCGATAGGCGTCCGCCGGCGCGCCCGGAACGAACACCTGCCGCGTCAGACTGTCTTCCACCGCGTCTCCCTCACTCATGATCGCCTTACCTCGTCGTTAGGGTTGATAGGTCGTTGCCGATCGGGCCGCCGCCCGCGCCACGCGAATTTGCCCGGCCGGTGTGACGGTTGGATGACAGGGCCGCGACGCCCCGGGCCTTTGCCACGCTTCTCCGTCTTCAAAACCCGCGTCAACCACCCATTATTGATTCGGATGCTAGGGTCGCGCCGCTTGTCGCGCCGGGCGGCGGACTGGTATAGCACCGCCCGCTTGCGACGCTGCCGGCGGGCGGCGCGCCTTTCCCAGACGTCGTCGCTGAGGAGTTGCTGAATGCCCGAGTTCACCGACTACAAGGTCGCGGATATCTCACTTGCCGAATGGGGCCGCAAGGAGATCGAGATCGCGGAAATCGAGATGCCGGGGCTGATGGCCCTGCGCGAGGAGTATGGCGACCGCAAGCCGCTGGCCGGCGCGCGCATTGCGGGTTGCCTGCACATGACCATTCAGACCGCGGTGCTGATCGAGACCTTGGTGCATCTGGGCGCGACCGTGCGCTGGTCCTCCTGCAACATCTTTTCCACCCAGGACCACGCCGCCGCCGCCATCGCGGCCGCCGGCATTCCGGTGTTCGCCTGGAAGGGCATGAGCGAGGAGGAGTTCTGGTGGGCGATCGACAAGACGATCACCAGCGAGGACGGTTGGAAGGTCAACATGATCCTCGACGACGGCGGCGACTTGACCAAGGTGCTCCACGAAGAGCGCTGGGCCGAGGTCATCGATGGCGTGCGCGGACTGTCCGAAGAGACCACCACCGGGGTGCACCGCTTGCACGAGATGGCGCGCGACGGCTCGCTCAAATGCCCGGCCATCAACGTGAACGACTCGGTGACCAAGTCGAAGTTCGACAACAAATACGGCTGCCGCGAGAGCCTGGTCGACGGCATTCGCCGCGCCACTGACGTGATGATGGCCGGCAAGGTGGCCATGGTGTGCGGCTATGGTGACGTCGGTAAAGGTTCGGCCGAGTCGCTGCGCAATGCGGGCGCGCGGGTCATGGTCTCCGAGGCCGATCCGATTTGTGCGCTGCAGGCCGCCATGGAGGGCTACCAGGTCACCACCATGGAGGACGCCGCCCCGGCGGCCGATATCTTCGTCACCGCCACCGGCAATGTGGACGTGATCACCATCGAGCATATGCGCGCGATGAAGGACCGCGCGATCGTCTGCAACATCGGGCACTTCGACAACGAGATCCAGGTCGACTCGCTGCGCAATTACAAGTGGGAGAACGTCAAGCCGCAGGTCGATCAGGTCGAGTTCCCCGATGGCAAGAAGATCATTCTCCTGGCCGAGGGACGCTTGGTGAACCTGGGGTGTGCCACCGGCCATCCGAGCTTCGTCATGTCGGCCAGCTTCACCAACCAGACCCTGGCTCAGATCGAACTTTGGAACCACTCTGACCAGTACGACAACAAGGTTTACGTGCTGCCCAAGCGGCTCGACGAAAAGGTGGCCGCGCTCCATCTGGAGAAGGTTGGAGCCCAGCTCACCAAGTTGAGCGCCGCCCAGGCGGCCTATATCGGCGTCGATGTGGATGGCCCGTTCAAGCAGGACGAATACCGCTACTGACCGTAGATCGCCACCGCCCGTGCGCGGCGGCCCGGTCGTCAGCACCGCTTTGGCCGCGCTTGTCGCGGGTGCCGTGGCCGCATAGTCTGGTGCGGTGATGGAGGCCCTCGCGCCCAGCGCCGAATGGTTCGGGCCAGTCGCAGCCCTCGCGGCCGTTGCGACGGTCCTGGCCGTCGTCTTCGTTATTCTCGTCAGCCAGCAGCGCCGCCGTCTGGCGCGCTTGTCGGCCGAACGCGCTCAAGTCGCCTCCGAGGCGGCCGAGTTGGCCCGCTTGCTCGGCGACGCGCCCGTCGGTCTGTGCCGCTGGCGGCCGGATGGCGAATGGCGCAACCAGCAGGTCGACGATCTGTTCGGCGAACGCCACGAGAGCGTGGAGGACGCGATCGCGGCCCGTCTTCGCTTCGAGGATGCCGAACAGGCGTTGGCCGCCGTGAGCTCCCTGCGCGCGAACAGCGAGCCGTTCGACCTGGCCGCCCATTTGATCGACGGGTCCGGGGTGCTGCAATTGAGTGGGCGCATCTCGGCCGACGGCTTTCCCTTGCTGTGGCTGCGCGACGCCAGCGGCGAGCAGGCCGAGCTCGATCGTTTGGAGCAACAGATCGACAGCCAGCGGCGCGACTCGGAGAACCTGCGCACGCTGCTGGACGCCCTGCCGGTCCCGGTGTGGCGGCGCAACGCCGACTTGGCGATCGACTGGTGCAACGCCGCCTATGCGATCGCGGTCGGCAGCGGGCGCGGCGAGATGCTGGCCGACCGGCGTGAATTGGGCGCGGGCGTCATCGGCGACGACGGGCGCGCCTTGGCCAAGCGGGTGCAGCGCAGCGGTCTGCCGCAGTCGGAGAGCCATCACATCACCATCGACGGCGCGCGCCGTCTGATCGACTTCAACGAACGCCCGCTCGGCGACGGGCAGACGATGATCGGTTTCGGTCTCGACGTGACCGATGTCGAGTCGACTCAGGCCGACCTGGCCGACCACATCGCCGCCCACGGCGAAGTGCTGGAGCGGCTCAACTCCGCGATCGCGATCTACGGCGCGGATCGGCGGCTGCGCTTCTTCAACAACGCATTTGCCGAGCTGTGGGGCCTGAATGCGACCTGGCTGAGCTCCGAGCCGGCGATCGGCGAGGTGATGGAGGATCTGCGCCAGCGCCGCAAGCTGCCCGAATACGTCGATTTCCGGGCTTTCAAGGCCGAGCTGCAGGGCCTGTTCACCTCGCTGCTCGAGACCCGCGAGGAACTGCTGCACCTGCCGGACGGCTCGACCTTGCGCGAATCGGTGTCTCCGCATCCGATGGGCGGATTGATTTTCGTCTACGAGGATTTCACCGACCGGCTGGAGGTCGAACGCCAGTACAACACGCTGATCGAAGTGCAGCGCGAAACCCTGAACAACCTGCACGAGGCGCTGGCCGTGTTTGGCAGCGATGGCCGGCTCAAGCTGTCCAATCCGGCCTTCGCCAAGCTGTGGGGGTTCACGCCGAGCGAGCTGGACGGCGAACCGCACATCACCGATCTGGTCGACCGCACCCGCGGTCTGTTCGAGCCCGATTCGGAATGGCCGACCATCCGGGCCAAGCTGATCGGCAGCGTGATCGCGCCCGAGGCCAAGGCCGGCCGCCTGCAGCGCACTGACGGCAAGGTGTTGGACTTCGCCACCATCCCGCTGCCCGACGGCGCGGTGATCTTCTCCTATATCGACCGCACCGACAGCGTGCGCATCGAGCAGGCGCTGATGGACCGCAACGAGGCGTTGGTCGCCGCCGACCGGTTGAAGACCCAGTTCATCGCCAACGTCTCTTATGAGCTGCGCACGCCGTTGAACGCGATCCTCGGCTTTGCCGAGCTGCTCAGCGGCGTGGCCGGCGAGCTGTCATCCGAGCGCCGCAGCACCTATGCCGAGGGCATCCTGAAGGCGTCCGGCCGGCTGATGACGCTGATCAACGACATCCTGGACCTGGCCACCATCGAAGGCGGCTACATGAGCCTGGCGCTAGGCGAGATCGAGGTCTCCAAGATGTTCGACTCGGTGCGCCTGCTGACCCGCGAGCGCGCGCGTGAACGCGGCGTCGAGCTGCGCTTCCGGACCGCCAAGGAGCTGGACACCATTGTGGTGGACGAAAAGCGCATCCGTCAGGTTCTGTTCAACCTGGTCTCCAACGCGCTGCAGTTCACCCCGAGCGGCGGCCGCATCATGGTGCGCGCCAAGCGCGACGGCGACGATGCCGTTCTGGAGGTCTCCGATACCGGCCCCGGCATTCCAGAGTCCGATCAGGAGCGCGTGTTCGGTCTGTTCGAGCGCGGCCGCGGCGGCCAGGGCGGCGACGCTGGCGCCGGGCTGGGGCTGGCCCTGGTCAAACGCTTCATCGAGCTGCACGGCGGCACGGTTTCCATGGTGTCGGCACCCGATTCCGGAACCACGGTGACCTGCCGGGTTCCGGTCCACCCGGTGCAGGTCGACGAGGCCGAACCGCCGCTAGCGGTC
Source organism: Alphaproteobacteria bacterium (assembly GCA_030066595.1). Lineage (GTDB taxonomy): Bacteria > Pseudomonadota > Alphaproteobacteria > JAJFFI01 > JAJFFI01 > JASJBI01. The sequence continues at coordinate 5,445 of JASJBI010000080.1, forward strand.
GCCGCCGATGACTGAGCTCGGGCCGAGCCACATTTAAAGAGTCGGCACGCCCTTGGCCGTCGAATACTCGAATTTGAGCCGCTCGTCGGGCCGCAGCAGCGGATGGATGGCGTGCGCCGCGACCGCAGCCTCGGAAAAGCCCTGCAGGATCAACTTGAGCTTCCCCTCATAGGTGGTGATGTCGCCGATGGCGAAGATGCCGGGCACATTGGTTTGGCAGGTGCCAGGCTCGACCACGATGTGATTGCGGTCCAGATTGAGGCCCCATTCGGCGATCGGGCCAAGCTTCGCTTTCAGGCCGTAGAACGGCAGCAGGGTATCGGCCTCCAGCCGCCGAATCGTCTTGTCCTTGTCGGTGCCGCGGACCACCACGCCGTGCAGTTGGCCGTCCTCGCCCTCCAGCGCATGGAGCTGGTAAGGCACGACCAGCTCGACCTTGCCGGCCTCGACCAGAGCCGTCATCTGCGACACACTCTCCGGGGCGCCGCGGAACGTGTCGCGCCGGTGGACCAGGAAGATCTTGTCCGCGAGTTCGGCCAGCGAGTTGGTCCAATCCAGCGCCGAGTCGCCGCCGCCCGCGATCACCAGCCGCTTGCCCCGGAAGTCCTCGCGGCGTTTGACCATGTAGAACACGCTGGTGTCCTCGAAGGCCTCCAGGTCGTCCAGCGGCGGCCGGTTCGGGGCGAACGCGCCGACCCCGGCCGCGATGATGATCGCCTTGGCATTCACGCGCACGCCGCCCGAGGTGGTGAGCCGCCAGCGCTCGTCCTCGGTGCGCGTCACCTCGCGGACCTGCTCACCCAGGTGATAGACCGGCCGGAACGGAGCGGCCTGCTCCTCCAGCCGGCGGATCAGCTCGATGCCTTCGATCTCCGGATAGCCCGGGATGTCGTAGATCGGCTTTTCCGGGTAGAGCGCGGCGATCTGTCCGCCCGCCACGTCCATCGAATCGATGACATGGCAGCGAAACCCCAGCATGCCGCATTCGAAGATGGCGAACAGCCCAACCGGTCCGGCGCCAACAATCGCCACGTCCGTTTGCTGTTCATCGCCCTCCGCGGCGTAGGCGGAGGGCTCAAGCGTCTCGGCGTCGGGCATCCTTACCCTCGGATCATCCGGCCGGCCGCACCGGGCGCGGAATTCTGCGGCCCACTAAACCCATGCGCATGGACCTTGGCAACCCCGTGACGCCTCTGTCCATGCGACACGTTAGGCGCTAGAAGGAGCAGCCATGTCAGAGCCGCTCGTCGCGCCGTTGCTCGCACGCGTCCGCGTGCGCACCCCGTCCGAGACCGAAACCGTAGCCCAGGCACTGGCCGCCCAGGCGCGCGCGGGCGATGTGATCGCTCTGCGCGGCACCTTGGGCGCCGGCAAAACCAGCTTCGCCCGCGCCTTCATCCGCGCCCTGTGTGGCGACGCGATCTCGGTTCCCAGTCCCACCTTCACCCTGCTGCAGGTGTACGAGGACGCGCCGGTGCCGATCTACCACTACGATCTCTATCGGATCGAGGAGGCCGAGGAGGCGTGGGAGCTGGGTCTGGAGGACGCGCTATCGGACGGCATTTGCCTGATCGAGTGGCCGGAGCGCGCCGGTCCCCTGTTGCCCGAAGACCATCTGCGCCTCGAGCTTGCCTTCGCCGAACAGGACGTCGACGCGCGCTGGCTGTCCTTCCACGGGGCGCCCGAGGCATGGCTGGAGCGAATCCTGGCCGCGGCGGGGGCGTGGCGGCGGCCGCTCAGCACCAGCTTCCTGGCCGCCGAGAGCTGGGCCGAGGCCGAGCGCGCGGTCCTGTCGGCGGATGCGTCGTTTCGCTCCTATGACCGGCTGTGCCGCAACTCCGAACGGCGGGTTCTGATGGACGCGCCGCCGCCCCAGGAGGATGTCCACCCGTTCTTGCAGATCGACGAGATCCTGCGCGCCCACGGCCTCAGCGCGCCGCAGGTGTTCGCCGCGGACGCGGATAACGGTTTCGTTCTGCTCGAGGACCTCGGCGATGCGACCTTCACCCGCCGGCTCGCCGACGGCGCCGATGAAACCGCGCTCTACGAACTGGCGGTCGACGCGCTGGTCGCGCTGCACCGCGCCTGGCACGCTGATCCCGACCGGTCGGTTCCACCCTATGACGACGATCGTCTGCTGGATGAGGCAGCACTCCTGGTCGACTGGTACCTGCCGGAGCTGAGCGGTCACCCGACGCCGTCGTCCGAGCGCCAGACCTATCTGGAGCTCTGGCGGCAGAGCTTTGCGGCCGCGCGCGCGGTTCCAGAGACCTTGGTGCTGCGCGACTACCATGTCGACAATCTGATCGAATTGCCCGGACGCGAAGGCGTCCGGCGGTGCGGCCTGCTCGACTTTCAGGACGCGGTGCGCGGCCCGCTGACCTACGATCTGGTCTCGTTGCTCGAGGATGCGCGCCGCGATGTGCCGCAGCACTTGCAACAGGCCATGACCTCTCGATATCTGAACGCCGTGAGCGCGTTTCTCGACATCGACGAGGAAGCCTTCCGGGCCAGTGCCGCGATCTTGGCCGCCCAGCGCAGCGCCAAGATCATCGGCATTTTCACCCGGCTGTGGCGGCGGGACGGCAAGGATCAATACCTGCGCCATATCCCCCGGGTGTGGCGCTGGCTGGAAGGCGACCTGGCCCATCCGGTCCTGGCCGACATCAAGCGCTGGTTCGACCTCGCCATCCCTCCGGCCGAGCGCGCGACGCCGGGGCCGCGTCCGTGAGCAAGATCTCTCAGGCGATGGTGCTGGCTGCCGGCAAGGGCGTGCGCATGCGCCCGATCACCGCCACCATGCCGAAGCCGATGATTCACCTGGCAGGCAAGACCCTGATCGACCGGGCGATCGACAACCTGCGCGCCGCCGGCGTGGAGCGCATCGTGGTCAACACGCACTATCTTGCGCAGATGCTGCAGAACCATCTCGGCAAGAAGCGCAACGCCGAGATCGTCATCTCCCATGAGAAGCGGTTGCTGGATACCGGCGGCGGCGTCGCGAACGCGTTGTCTCATTTTGGGGATGAGCCGTTTTTCGTGATGAACAGCGACGCGGTGTGGATCGACGGGCCGCAGCCGACCTTGCAACGCATGTCCAAGGCCTGGTCGGCCGACCGCATGGACGCGCTGCTGCTGATGGTCCCGATGGCGCGGGTGCCATTGGGCATGCATGGGCGCGGCGATTTCTTCCTCGGTCCACGCATGCTGCTGCGCCGTCGCAAGCCGAGCCAGGTTGCGCCTTATCTGTTCGGCGGCGTGCAGGTCCTGCACAAGGAGTTGTTCAAGGGCGCACCGGACGGGCCGTTCTCGCTCAACCTGCTCTATGATCGGGCCGAAGCGTCTGCCCGGCTGTGCGGCATCGTGCATGACGGCCCATGGCTGCACGTCGGTTCGCCGGGTGAGCTGGAGCACGCCGAGACCGTGCTGACCGACAAGCCGCAGATCAGCGATTACCTTTGAGCGACCGGCCGAAGCCACACCTGTTCACCATCGGGCCGGAACGGCCTTTTCTCGACGATTTGGCCGACGGCATCGCCGCCCGCGTGCGCGCAGACGGGGGCGCGGACGATCTCCTGGCGCTGGCCCGGGCCACGGTGCTGCTGCCGACGCGCCGGGCCTGTCAGGGACTGGCCGACGCATTTCTGCGCCGCACCGCCGGCGCGCCCACCGTATTGCCGCGCCTGCTGGCGCTCGGCGGGGCCGAGGATGACGAGGCGGTGCTGCTCGAAGACGGCGATGGGCTCGGCGGGGCGGCCGGCGACCTGCCGCCCGCGATCGCGCCGTTGCGCCGCCAGCTCTTGCTGGCCCGGCTGGTCGCGCACTGGGAGCCGGGCGACAGCCCCGATCACGCGATGCGTCTCGCGGGAGCGCTCGCGCGCTGGCTCGACCAGGTCCAGACCGCCGAGGCGGATAGCGGCACGCTGGCGTCCCTGGTGCCCGACGCGTTGGCCGATCATTGGCGCCAGACGGTCGAGTTCCTGCACATCGTGACCGAGCACTGGCCGGCGATCCTGGCGGCCGAAGGCGCGGTCGATCCGGCCGACCGTCGCAATCGCCTGCTGATGGCGCGCGCCCAGGCTTGGCAGCGGCATCCGCCCGATGGGCTGGTGATCGCCGCCGGATCGACCGGCAGCGTCCCGGCCACCGCGGCCCTGCTGGAGGTGATCGCCGGGCTGCCCAAGGGCATGGTGGTGCTGCCGGCGCTCGACCGGCATCTCGAGCCGGCGGCCTGGGCGGCCGTGCTGGACGATCCCGCGCATCCGCAGCACGGCCTGGCTCTGCTGTTGCAGCGCCTGGGCAGCGATGCCGATCAAGTCGAAGCCTGGGCGACCGACCACCCGGTCGCCGCACCGGCGCTGCACGACCGGGCGTGGCTGCTCTCTCAGGCGATGCGTCCGGCCGCTGTTGCCGACCGCTGGCCGCGGATGGCCGCCGATGCGGACCGGGTGCGCGGCGCACTCGACGGTCTACAGCGGATCGACTGTCCCGCTCCGGAGGAGGAAGCCGGCGTGATCGCCGTGCTGATGCGCGAGGCGCTGCAGACGCCGGAGCGCACCGCAGCCCTGGTCACCCCGGACCGTGGACTGGCCCGCCGGGTCGCCGCCGCACTGCGGCGTTGGGGGATCGAGATCGACGACAGCGCCGGCGTGCCCCTGGCCGAAACGCCGACCGGCGTGTTCCTGCGCCTGTTGGCCGAAGCGTGCGCCGATGACCTGGCCCCGCTGCCGCTGCTCGGCCTGCTCAAGCATCCGCTGGCCGCCGGCGGACGCGCGCCGGGCGCGTTTCGCGCCGATGCACGACTGCTCGACCGCCGACTGTTGCGCGGTCCACGCCCGGCGCCGGGCCTGGCCGGACTGCGCGCCCGACTGGAGGCGGCCGATCGAGAGAC
>JASJBI010000081.1 GCA_030066595.1 Alphaproteobacteria bacterium
CAGCACTGCAGGCCCGACACAATGGTCCGTCCCGGGATGACGCTGGAGGAGATCTTGCGGCGCAACCTGAGGGATGGCGCCTATCCGGAAGCGGAAGGGCGCGAAGAAGAGTGGCTGGCGGAGCGGCTGGCGCGGTTCGCTGAGCCGGCCGGACCTTTTGAGCAGGCCATTTGGAACGGCCAATGGCTCCTGGTCCAGGACCACAAGCTGGCGGATGGCGGGACCATAACGCTCACGACCGATATCACGGAGCGCAAGCAGGCCGAGGCGGCGTTGCGCGAGAGCGAAGCCCGCTTTCGCAGCATCTTCGAGCAATCCAGGATTCCGACATCCTTGGTGTCGCCTGACGGGCGATATCTCAAGGTCAACCGGGCGCTCAGCGACATGCTGGGCTACGCGCCGGCGGAACTGGAGCAGATGAGCTATCAGGACGTGACCCATCCGGACGACCTGGATCTCAACGAGCCCTATCGCGTGCAGGTCGAGGCGGGCGAGATCGACAGCTACGAGCTCGAAAAGCGCTATATCCGCCGGGACGGTGGCGTCGTTTGGTCGAATCTGAATGTCACGGTGGTAAGGAGTCCCGACGGCGCCGAGCTGTTCGATATCGGACAACATCAGGTGATCACCGAGCGCAAACAAGCTGAGCAGGCGCTCACGGAAAGCCAGGCCCGCCTCTATGCTCTGGTCGACAACTGCCCCCTGATCATCGCCATCAAGGATACGGATGGGCGCCTGGTCTACTGTAACTCGGCCTATGAGAGGGTCATGGGTCGCCCGCTGGAGCGGCTGATCGGGACAACGGTATTCGACGTCGCGCCGCGAACCCAGGCCGAACGCTATCGCGCCCATGAGCGCGAGGTCCTGCGAACAGGCCAGCCGATCGTCCGGGAATGGACCAATGTGCCTGTCGTAAACAGCAAGAGGACGCTCCTGGATCTCAAGTTCCCGTTCCGCGATGCCGACGGCGGGCTTGGCGGCATCGGCTATATCGGACGGGACATCACCGAGGAGAAAGAGGCGCAGGCGACCCTGTGGGCGGCCAAGCAGGATGCCGAGCAGGCGAACTCGTCGAAGACACGCTTTCTGGCGGCGGCAAGCCACGATCTTCGGCAGCCGCTGCAGTCGATGGCGCTGCTGTTGCACATCCTCGCCATTAGCGAGGATGCCGACGAGCGCGCGCAGATCATCGAAGACATGGGCATGTCCCTGAACACGATGCAGGGACTGCTGAATACACTCCTGGATATCAGCGCGCTCGAGGCCGGCGCGGTCTCGCCCGAACCCGAGATCTTTCCGATACAGGAGCTGCTGGACAGCGTGCAAGGGAAGTTCCGGAGTATTGCAGGCGCCGAGGGCCTCGAGCTCCGGGTGGTGCCATGCCGCCTGCATGTGGACAGCGATCCCCGCCTGCTGGAGCAGATCGTCAACAACTTCGTCTCCAACGCGGTGCGCTACACCAACGCCGGCAGGCTGCTGATCGGCTGCCGCCGGCGCGGCGGAGAACTCGAGATCTCGGTCTTCGACACAGGCGTCGGGATCCCGGAGGACGAGCAGAGCGCGATCTTCGAGGACTTCTATCAGCTCGACAATCCCGCGCGGGATCGCAGTAAGGGCCTGGGTCTGGGGCTGGCGATTGCGTACCGGACCGCCAAGCTCTTGGGGGTTCGGCTCGGCGCGGCCTCCAACGTCGGCAAGGGATCACGGTTCTCTGTCTTGGTCCCAATCGCCGAAACCGCCCACGAAGGACATCAAGCTTCGCCGCCGGTTGCGAAAATCGATGTGGTGGATCTGGAGAACAAGTTCGTCGCGGTGATCGAGGATGATGCGGCGATCGCCAAGGCCATGAAACTGCTGCTCGGCAAGGAAGGACTTGCCGCGGTCGCGACGGCGACCGGTGCGGAAATGACCGCGCTGTTGGCCGAGGCGGACAGAACGCCGGACCTGGTCATCAGCGACTATCGGCTGCCCAGCAGCGAGACCGGGGTCGAGGTGGTGCAGGCCATCCGTCAGTCGACACGGCCGGATCTGCCGGGCATCATCATCACCGGCGACACCACCGTCGAAATCCTTCAGCGCATCGAGGCGGCAGGTCTGCAGCACCTGTACAAGCCTGTGGATCCGGTTGCATTGCGGAATCTGATCAGGGATGCATTGACGGCCGATAGCGGCCCGATATAGGAGAGCGCTCGACGTCTTTGCATGTGAACGGCTGACGGGTCAGCACGGGTGATCGTTCTGTTCACGGATTTCGGGCTCGAGGGGCCCTATGTCGGCCAGGTCAAGGCGGTGCTGCATCGGGAGGCGCCCGGCGTCCCGGTGGTCGATCTCCTGGCCGATGCGCCGCCGTTCGAGCCCAAGCTTTGCGCATACCTGTTGGCCGCCTACGCCGAAGTCTTTCCGCCCCCGGCGGTGTTTCTCGCGGTGGTCGATCCCGGCGTCGGCAGCGACCGCGCCCCCCTCGCCGTCTGTGCCGGCGGTCGCTGGTTCGTGGGTCCGGACAACGGGCTGTTTCAGATCGCCGCGCGCCGCGTGGACGACGCGGACTGGCACGAGATCACCTGGCGGCCCGAGCGCATGTCGGCGTCCTTTCATGGACGGGATCTGTTCGCCCCGGTGGCGGCACGCCTGGCCCGACACGAGCCGGTCCCCGGCGATCCTCGGCCGGCCAGTAAGATCGGCGCCGACTGGCCCGACGACCTGGCCTCGGTCGTCTATGTCGACCGTTTCGGCAACGCAGTCACCGGGCTGCGCGCGGCGGCGCTGCCCGAGGCGGCGGTGATCGAAGTAAGCGAGCAAACGCTTCCGCGGCGCACCACCTTTGCCGATGCCCCCGAAGGCGAGCCTTTTTGGTACGAAAATTCCAACGGGCTGGTCGAGATCGCCATCAACCAGGCGCGGGCCGACGTGAAGATCGGGCTTTGGCCCGGGACGCCGGTGACCGTGCACGGCTGACCGCGGAGGTTGCCGCTCACTCCACGGGGATCAAGGCTGCGGCGACGCGCCGGTCTTCGGCCACCAGCACGTTGTAGGTTCGGCAAGCGGCGCCGGTGTCCATGACTTCGAGAGAGATGCCGTGCCCGCGCAACGCCTCACGCAGCTCCGGGCTGACGAAGGCGATGTGCGGTCCGCACCCCAGCACCAGGATCTCGGCCATGGGCGAGGCCCCGGTCACCGGCGCCAAGCTGTCCAAAGTCAGCTGAGAGATCTCGGTGATCGACCAAGGCAGCGTCGCGCCGGGCAGCACCAGCACAGCGCCGCGATGGGCCGCGCCGCTGATCTTGAAGCCGCCCGCGCCATAGGCCTGGATCACCTGCCGGCCGGCGGGGATGAGCGGCGTGATCTCCATGCGTTTGCGGTTTTCTTGTGCGGCTCAGACCGCTTCCGGCTGGGCGTCGTCGGACTGGCTTTGCCCCTCGCGCCGCACCCGGAGGAACAGCAGGATCGGCGAGGCGATGAAGATCGAGGAATAGGTGCCGATAATGACCCCCCAGATCATCGCGAAGCTGAAGCCGCGGATCACTTCGCCGCCCAGGAAATAAAGCGCGAACAGCGCCAACAAGGTGGTCACGCTGGTCATCACCGTGCGCGACAGGGTGTTGTTCACGCTCCGGTTCAGGAGCTGCACCATGGGCTCCTTTTTGTACTTGCGCAGGTTCTCGCGCACCCGGTCGAACACCACGACGGTGTCGTTGATCGAGTAGCCGGCGATGGTCAGCACGGCGGCCAGCGTGGACAGGTTGAACTCGAGTTGCAGGGCCGAGAAGATGCCGATGGTCGCGATTACGTCGTGGGTCAGCGCGACCACGGCCCCGACGCCGAACTGCCATTCGAAACGGAACCAGATGTAGAGCAGGATGGCGCCGATCGCCAGCAGCACCGCCCAGGTGCCGGCCTCCCTCAGCTCGTCGCCGACCTTGGGGCCGACGAACTCGGTGCGCCGGTAGTCAACCTGGTCGCCCAGGGTCTGTTTGACCACCTCGATCGCCTTAATCTGCTGTTTCTCGTCGCCCTCCTGGCGTTGTACGCGGATCAGCACGTCGGTCGGCTGGCCGAACTCCTGCAGGCTGACCTCGCCCAGTCCCAGGCCCGAGAGCTCGGTCCGCATGGCAGAGATGTCGGCCGGCCCCTGGGTCCGGACCTCGATCAGAATGCCGCCGCGGAAGTCGATGCCGAAGTTCAGGCCCTGCGCAAAGAACACCCCGACCGACCCCGCCATCAGGAGCAGCGAGAGCGCGAAGGCGACGACGCGCAGCCCGAGGAAATTGATCTTTGTATCGGCGGGAACGAGGCGCAGGTGGAACATGGGGTGGTCCTCTCCCGCCTCAGATCGGCAGCGCCTGCGGCCGGCGCCGGCGTAGCCAGGTGACCACCATCAGCCGGGTGACCATGATGGCGGTGAACATGGACGTGGCGATGCCGATCGAGAGCGTCACCGCAAAGCCCTTGATCGGCCCGGTGCCGAAGCCGAACAGCAACAGCGCCGCGATCAGCGTGGTCAGGTTGGAATCGATGATCGTGGTCATCGCCCGCCGGTAACCCGTGTCGACGGCCGAGATCGGGGTGCGGCCCAGGCGCACCTCTTCCCGGATGCGCTCGAAGATCAGCACGTTGGCGTCCACCGCCATGCCGATGGTCAGCACGATTCCCGCGATGCCGGGCAGCGTCAGCGTCGCCTGGAACGCCGACAAACACGCCAACAACAGCGACAGGTTGATCACCAGCGCGATGTTCGCCAGCAGCCCGAACAGGCCATACACCAGCATCATGAAGACCACCACCAGGATCACGCCGATCAGGCTTGCGATCTTGCCGGCGTCGATCGAATCCTGGCCCAGTCCCGGCCCGACCGTGCGCTCTTCCAGGACCGTGAGCGGCGCCGGCAACGCACCGGCCCGCAGCAGGACGGCCAGATCGTTGGCCGATTCCACCGTGAAGCCGCCTGTAATGATGCCGCTGCCGCCCAGGATCGCCGAGCGGATCACCGGTGCGCTGATCACCTGGTTGTCGAGCACGATGGCGAACAGGCGGCCGACATTCTTGCTGGTGGCGTCGCCGAAGCGGCGCGCGCCGATGGCATCAAAGCGGAAGGCCACCACCGGTAAGCCCTGATCGAAGGAGGGGCGCGCGTCGACCAGGTTCTCCCCGCTGACCATGACCCGCTTGCGGACGACATATTGCTGCAGGCCATCCTCGCTGGTGAGCACCTCTGAGCCCGGCGGGACGTTGGACGGGCCGGCGCTTTCGTCGACGAACCGGAAGGTCAGCTTGGCGGTCTTGCCGAGGAGCTGCTTGACCCGCTCTGGATCCCGTACGCCGGGCAGTTGGACCAAGATCCGGTCGACCCCCTGCCGCTGGATCGTGGGTTCCCGGGTGCCGAACTCGTCGATGCGGCGCCGGATGACCTCGATGGACTGCTCGACCGCGGCCGAGCGCTTGGCGACCAGCGCCTGCTCGGTCAAGGTCATGGTGATGCGACCGTCGTCGCTGATCTCAAAGTCGAAATCCGGTCCGGTAGGGACCGCGCCGAACATGGCGCCGCCGGCGGCGGTGACGAAATTCTGCTGCAGCATGTTGGTCAGGCGTTCCCGGGCCTGATCCTGCTGCGCCGGGTCACGCAAGGTCACCTGCACGGTGTTGCCGGAGATGCCGAGCCCGGTGAAGCCGATCCGGGCCGGGCGCAGGGTCCGCCGGGTGGAGTCCACCAGCGCCTCCATATGCTCCCGCACCACCACCTGGACCTCGACCTCCAGCAGCAGATGCGAGCCGCCCTGCAGATCGAGACCCAGATTGACCTGCTTGTGGGGCACCCAGCCCGGCAGGTCCTCGGACTCCGTTTCCGGCAGGAAGTTGGGTGCGGCAAAGGCCAGGCCCAAGACGCAGATGACCAGGATCAGGATCACCTGCCATCGGGCGATATGGACCATCTGGGCCGATCGAGCCATGGGCGGTCTGGCGCTCTGTGCGTTTCTGGTCTCGGGGCGGCGCGGGCTGCGCTCAGCCGTCGCCCTTGCCGCGACGGAAGATCGACTTCTTCTCGCCCTTCTCGGCGCCGGAATCGTTGGCCGGCGCGGGCTCGGTCTTGGTCAACACGTCGGACAGGGTCTGCTTGGCCACACGGACCCGCACGCCCTCGGCAATCTCCACCTGGATCTCGGTGTCGCTGACGTCCTTGGTGACCGTGCCGATGATGCCCCCGCCGGTGATCACCTTGTCGCCCCGGCGCACCGCCGCGACTTTCGCCTTGTGCTCCTTCATGCGCTTCTGCTGGGGACGGATCAGCAGGAAGTAGAACACCACGAAAATCAGGATCAGCGGCAGGATGCCGGTGATGAAGTCGCCTCCGCCGGCGCCGGCGGCCTGGGCGTAGGCTGGCGAAATGAACATGCAGAACTCCGAGACAGGCAGCTAAGTTGCGCGGGGACTATAGCGTTCCGCAGCCCGGTTGCAAGGGCCGTGGAGGCGGGCTATCCGCCGCCGGCCCGGCCGGACCTGGGACCAATTTGCCCACATGACATGGGGGCTGTGCTACCTTCTGGCCGCCGGTTTCACGGAGTTTTGAAGGACCTCGGGGCAAGGGCCATGGCGGACAAGGACTTACACGGCCTGCTGGTGCGGGTGGCGGGCGCGCTCGAGCGCCTGGCCCCGGCGCGGCCGCCCGCCCCGGATTTCGCGGCGGCGGACGCCTTCATCTGGCACGCCGACGCCGAGCGGGTGGAGCCGGTGGCCGCGGTCAACTATATCGACCTGGCCCTGCTCAAGGGGGTCGATCGCCAGGCCGAGATCCTCTTGGCCAACACCCGGCGCTTCGCCCAAGGCCTGCCCGCCAACAATGCGCTCCTGTGGGGCGCGCGCGGCATGGGCAAGAGCTCCCTGGTCAAGGCGGTGCACGCGCGGATCAACGGCGAGACCTCGGGCGCCCTGGCGCTGGTCGAGATCCACCGGGAGGACATCCCCTCCCTGCCGAGCCTGCTGGCCCAGCTCCGCGGGACCGACCGGCGCTGCGTGCTGTTCTGCGACGACCTCTCTTTCGACGAGCGCGACACCAGCTACAAGTCCCTGAAGGCGGTGCTGGAGGGCGGCATCGAGGGCCGGCCCGCGAACGTGGTGTTCTACGCCACCTCGAACCGGCGCCACCTGATGCCCCGCGACATGATCGAGAACGAGCGCTCGACCGCCATCAACCCGGCCGAGGCGGTCGAGGAGAAGGTCTCGCTGTCGGACCGGTTCGGGCTCTGGCTTGGCTTCCACCAGTGCGACCAGGACACCTATCTGGCGATCGTCGACGGCTATGCCGAGGCCTATGGCCTCAAGATGAACGGCGAGGATTTGCACCGCGAGGCCAACGAATGGTCGGTCGGCCGCGGCGCCCGCTCGGGCCGGGTCGCCTGGCAGTTCATCCAGGAGCTGGCCGGGCGGCTGGGGAAGACGCTGGAGTGAGCCCAGGGCAGCGCGACCAATCGCTCCGGCGCCCCTTCTTTCGGGCTTGATGCTTGGGCCTAGCAGGGTCTTGGATACTTCTCAAAGCAACTTGGAAAGGCGAAGACAACATGACCAAAGCCAAGGCCCGCCAACGCGCAAAGGCGAAAGCGGCACAGAAAGCCAGAAAGCGGGCTGCCAACGCCGAGCGACCCGAACAAAACATCCGACCCGGGCAGTTCGACCCGGGACCCGGTTCGATCAAGGGCCCGTTCGTGAAGGGCGGCGCCCAGAACTTCGCCCGGACGAAACGGGGGGCCGCGCGGTCGAACTAGGCCGTGCCGTCTCGCGATCGTTGACGGCGATGCCGAGGCCGATGGCCTCAAGATGAACGGCGAGGACCTGCACCGCGGGGCCAATGAATGCTTGGTCGGTCGCGGCGTCCGCTCCGGTCGGATGGCCCGGCAGTTCATCCAGGCGCTGGCCGGCTGGCTGGGGAAGAGGCTGGCGCAAAGGCCCGCGGCGGCGCTTCCAGCCACTTCCGAGCGCGACTACTTCTCCTTGATCAGCTCGTCTGTGGCCTTCTTCAACAGGTCTCCGATCTGACCCTTGTTCTTGGCGAACACCTCTTGGAACTTGGTGAGAAGCTTGGGTGGCTCTCCTACCTCTGCGACCGTCGCCGTCATAGTCACATTTCCGGTCTTGCCTGCTCTGTTCGGTTTCGACCACGAGGGCAAGGGCTGCAAGGGGTACTTGTCCCAGTTGTCCAAGAGCTTGCCGTCTTTGCCGAACGCTGGATACACCACCCGATCCTTGCCCGGATCCGAGAGGTCAAACTTCCCGCTGAACACATCCTGCTCGAAGACGGCCGCCGTCTTTCCGGCGTTACCCTCCATCCAGGTTGACTGCGCCTTGAGCGCAATGGCCACGCCGAACTTTTCCCCTTTTTCGGCAGCCGATTTGGCGAAATAGACGCGCATTGGCCGTATCTGCAGCGCCGTTCCGCGCCCGGTGATCCGCATCTGCATGACGACGTCGAGATGCGCCTCCGTAGGGCCCTTGCCCCGGACCAGTCGCAGACATCGGTAGTTGGCGGCCGCGCGCGGAGACACCGTGCGGTAAAAGTCGGATGTGCGGCCCGTCGCCGGGTATTGCTTCGAGTATTTCTTGAGTTCCTCAGCCACCTCCTTTTCGATTTGCTCCAGAACGTAGTCGATGGCCGCCTTGGCCACGAAAGCGATCACAGGGGCGGCAGCGGCAAAGAACTCCAGTCGATCGGGGGGCGGCACTCCCTGCGTGCAGGCCTTACTGATCGCGAGTTCTTTTCCGCCATCAAATCCCCTTGCTTTGGGAAAGACCGGATCAGCTGAAATCAGCCTGTTTCTCTCTTCGCTCTTGGCGGTCTTGCTCGGATTGTCATCCTCATTGATGAACAAGAGTGAGGTTTTGACTGTGTCGCTGGAGCTGATGAGAGCCGTGTTGCCCGTGGCGCCGTTGCAGGCGGCAACAGCAAGGATCATCGGCAATATCAAGATTCGCCCATCCGGCATTTTCTTTCCCCCTTCTTGTTCGCCCCCTCAAAACACACAATCAGGCGATATTGATCTGCGCCGGTGCCATGGTTGCGTCGAGGAGCTTCAGGACAGTCGGCATGGCGCAGGCATAGGCCGCCTCGGGGTAGTAAGGATGGTTGCCTCTTGCGTGCAGGCCCAGCGCTTCACCGGTCTGAGGGCTGTACCAGACAGATCCCGAATCCCCCTCTTCGCTCAAGATCGCCTCGGTCGTGCCCGCGCCCTCCTTGGGCACGATCTTGAAGCCGTGAATGTCTTGGCCTTTGTAGAAACCCTCGCCATCCACAATCCCCTGCGTGACCCCGGTCATTAGTCCGGACTTTGCCACTTCCTCGCCGCATTTCGGCATGCGTGCTCCGGCGAGGATCAGCTCTATTCCGAACACGTCGCCGTGTACCGCGCGAGAGCCGTTGAGCCGGGCAATGGCGGCGTCGGCTTTCTCGGCATGAACCCAGCGCTCAAGCGTGGCGACCACGTCGTCCTTGGATGCGCTGTTGCCCGGCTGCGTGATGGGGTCGCCCTTCTTCGCTTTGGCCCCCGCAAGGACGTGCGCGTTGCTCAGGATGCACGCAAAACTCTCTCGTTTGTCGTACACGACGAGACCGAACGTGCCGACGGTCCCGACCTTCCCTTTGCGTCCGATACTGATACCCGGCTGAATCGGTTCCCGCCGGTCGCCGCGGGGCGGCAGACCCGGGGCTTGTTGCTGTGGCCCGAACTCCGTCTCGATGACGTCGACAGGAACCCCCATGATCTCTTTCGGGAACACATCTTTGGAATCGAGATCCGTGTCCGGTTTCTTTTGCCGAACATGCAGGCGCAAGACGAGTTGGTCTGTCCGCTTCTCGTCCTTGTACTTGAAGCCCTTGTCGATCGCGGTGACGTCCTCTCGATCGCCGTAGAGCTCCAAGGCTTTCTGGTACGCCCGATTGAGTTTCTCCTCAGGGATGACCGCCAGCACCGACTGGCTAGTTTCACCGCCGTTCGACTTCGTATCGCGGTCTTCCGGTTGCGGCTCGGGTTCGGGTTCTTCCTCTTTGACCTTGTCTGCCATCAACCCTCTGCTGCCGAACCAATACCCGATCACGCCGAGGGCCGCCGCTGACAAGCCGGAAAACAGGGACAACGCGGTTTCCAGGGCTTGCGGCCTATTCTTGAAGATTCCTGCGTATCCCAACCCCAAAATGAGTGCCCCGGCGACCACCACATAAGTGACCGTCAGAGCGTACGTCACGCGCCGCCTGACCATGCTGCGCTTGTTCTCGCGTGTTATGGCTTCCCGGCGTTCCTCTATGGCAATGCCGATATCGTCCTGCTCGGCCATAACTCGCAGACCTTATTGAGTGCCCAACCTGGCTACCTGCAATCCCATACAGTAACTTTTGGGTGCATACCTCAATGAGCCTAGCAACTGACACGCGCTTTACAAGCGGAATCGTAGTGCCTCTCGACTTTGTTACCATTTTGGGATGCAATTTCTTCGCTGCGGCAGGAATGGTACTTGGAGAGCGCGTTGTCGGGACCAAGAGGACGATAGGGTCGCGGACGCGCGTGTTTCTAACGGATCTCTGAGTCAGAAATCGTCGAGATCCTGCAGCAGCCGCTCGCCGATGTCGCAGGGCGGGCTGAGGCGCGGGGCCCGCTCGGCCTGGGCCTTGAGCAGGCGTTCGGGCTGCCGTGGCGTCTTTCCGGCGATCTCGAAGATCAGCTTGCGGCGCACCGCCTGGGCGAAGTCCTCGAAATCCTCGGCCACGACCAGGAAGGCGCCCGGTCCGCCGATCACG
>JASJBI010000040.1 GCA_030066595.1 Alphaproteobacteria bacterium
CGGCTGCTCGTACTCCGAGCGGATGCCGAAGACCGAGCATCCGGACAGGACCACGGTGCCGAGGGCAAGGAAGGTCGCGCGCAACATGTCACCTCTTAATCTGGCGTCACCGTCGATTTCCGGACGCAAACGCCCGGTGCCTTGTCGTACTTTTTACGTATGGGCCATGCCGTCGGTTCACCGTGCGGTGGGGCGTGGGCAAATCGGGCGGCTGGCAGCGCCCAAAGGGCTCACCATTCCTTAAGGATTGTGTTCGCTTCGTCTGTAGACGATATCGGCTCTCTCGTGGGGTCTGTATTGACGATGATAGTGAAAGTCACTAACGCCAGGCTCGCCGAGATCCTTGATTGGGTACTCGCCCCGTTCGAATTCCTCCAGATTGAGGCCGTCGTGCCATAGCCCTTGAGCCGAGATCACTTTTGTATAGACGAATAGATTGACCTGCAGTGAGAGCCTCGCCGCTGTGTTGCGCAGGCAGATTCCTTCAAGAACTACTTGTTCTTCTTGGCTGAGAGCGCTCTCAATGTCTGATGCCAGTGCACTCAGGTCTAGGCGGTCGGTGTAATACACGTCACCATTCTTGATCCTTACGTAATCATCAGTGCTTACGCCAAGCGCACGAAGCTGCCCGGCGAGGGCTTTGGCCAATTGTGTCTTTCCTGATCCGCAGAACCCTTCTACGCCGACTACCGGATGCCTGCCTCGCCGACGAAGCTCCGAAATGAGATCACCAACACTCGTCATTACAAGCATTCTGGAGACAGTAGCCTCACAATTGGACAGCTCTACCGCGCACCTTCAGTTTCACCTAACCAAGCCCCTCGCAATCACGATCAGCCCGACCTGTAGCTTCCGGCACAACCAGATCACCAAGACGAAATGACGTGCGAACGCAATGTGAGGCATTCATCGACGTATCTGGTTCCGCAGAAGACCGGCGAAAGCACTCGCAAAAGCGCAAAATAGAGAACTTATCTCGCGTAAGGATTGCAGTCGGGTTAAAACTAAGCTATGGCTTAATCAATCTTCGAACTATCGCAATGCTTCGCCGACGCGAGTTTAATAGAGACAACCAACCTAGCGATCTAGTCAGACGTCTATCAGAAACCTATGGAAGTCCAAAGGATCGAAGGACCGAGGTTGCCGATGGAAGACGACTCAAACCTGTTGGAACGAATTGCGGTCGCGGTAGAGAGCCTATCTAGTCCGAATGTCTCTCTAGTTGATCTCGGCCAACTCCTCTACATTGCAGTAGGCGGAGCGTTGGGCGCGGTCCTTACGTATGTCGTCAGAAAGAAACATCAGGCCGAGGTTGATCGACGCCACAAGGCGAAAGAGGAGGAGGAGCTTCAGGAAAAGAAGCTACTCTTATCCGGCCTATTAGGCGACGAGATAGTGCTTCGATGGAAAGAGCAAATCGCCAGCGATCTTGGTAGGCATTTTCGAAAATTCTCGTTGGAAGATGTTTCTACAATCAACAGAACTCACCTTTCTGATAACGACCTGTATGTGTTTAAGCAGTGTGGTTTGAATATGTTCGAAGCCGATGTGTTTGAAGATAAGACGCTTGTTTCGCATATTGTTTATGTTCACATGCTAATAAAAGATTTCTTGGACGGTAAGGAGGCACTCGCACAGATACATCAACAATATCTTTCGTCCACTCGGGATTCTCCTACCAAGACTACAGAATCGGACGTTCGGCAAGAATGGAAACGCCTTGCGTCTCAATTCGACCAACTTGATGGAGAAATTGACAAGGTCTTTCGAGCAATTGAGTCTGAGTACAGGAAATACATTTCAGACAGTAGGTTCGCACGCCTCCTTAGCGAGGATCTCCCGGCTGAATTTCAGAGGATATACGCGAGGTACGCGGAGGCTAGGCGAACGGGAGACACTAAGAACATTCAATCAGTCTGAGTGTCATTGCCAAAATCGGTGACGCTTGACTATACGAAGACAGAGAATTCGTCTGACTGCTATCAATGCCGCCCTCACCTCTTCCGGCTCAGCCCCCGGACGAACCCGGTCAGCCCGGTCTGCCGCTCGCGGCGCAGGCGCTCGGCGCGGAGGATCGCGTCCACCTGGGCGACGCTCGCCTCGATCTCGTGGTTCACGACGATGTAGTCGTACTCGGCCCAGTGGCTGATCTCGTCCGCCGCCTTGGCCATGCGCCCGGCGATCACCTCGGGCGGGTCTTCGGCCCGCGCCTTCAAGCGGCGCTCCAGCTCGGCCGTCGACGGCGGCAGGATGAAGACGCTGACCAGGTCTTCGCGGGCGGCCTGCTTGAGCTGCTGGGTGCCCTGCCAGTCGATGTCGAACAGCACGTCCCGGCCCGCCGCCAGCGCCGCTTCGACCGCGCTGCGCGGGGTGCCGTAGAAATGGCCGAACACCTCGGCATGCTCCAACAGGTCGCCCGCGGCGGCCAATTGGTCGTAGCGGTCCCTGTCGATGAAGAAGTAATCGGTGCCGTCCACCTCGCCCGGACGCATCGGCCGGGTGGTCACCGAGACCGAGAGCGAGAGGTTGTCGTCCTGGTCCAACAGCCGGCGGGAGATGGTGGTCTTGCCGGCGCCCGAGGGCGAGGACAGCACCAGCATCAGCCCCCGGCGCGCGATCGCCCCCGTGACCGCCTCGGCGCTACTCAATGTTCTGCGCCTGCTCGCGGAACTGGTCGATCACCGACTTGAGCCTGAGCCCGATGCGGGTCAACTCGATGCTGGCCGACTTGGAGCCGATGGTGTTGGCCTCGCGGTTGAACTCCTGGCAGAGGAAGTCCAGCCGCCGGCCGATCGCGCCACCCTCGGCCAAGAGCTCCCGGGCCGCGGCGACATGCGCCTTGAGCCGGTCGACCTCCTCGCGCACGTCGCCCTTGGTGGCGAGCAGCGCCACCTCCTGGGCGAGCCGCTCTTCCGGAAGGCCGGTCTCCGCCTCCAACAGCGTCGCGACCTGTTCCTTGACCCGTGCGCGCAACAGCTCCGGGAGATTGGCCGCCTCCGCGTCCGCCTCCGCCGCCAGCGCCTCGATATCGGCGACCTGCCCGGACAGGGTCTCGGCCAGGCGCGCGCCTTCCTGCCCGCGCATCTTGGCGAGCGCGTCCAGGGTCTTGCCCACCGTCTTGCCCATGGCCTTGAGGCGCGCAGTCCGGGCGGCTTCGTCCTCCTCCGGCTCGCCCACCTCGACGACGCCGCGGATCGCGAGCAGGGATTCGAGCCGCGGCCTGCCGGTGTCGACCCGGTCGCCCAGCTCGGCGTGCAGCTCCATGAGCTGGTCCAGAACCTCTCGGTTGACGGTGAGGTTGACCCGGCCGCTGGGCGGCGTGACGGTCATGTTGATGGTCACATTGCCGCGCTTGAACCGGGCCAGCGCCGCCTCGCGGGCCACCGCTTCCAGGGGCTCGAAGCCGGACGGCAATCGGCAGCGCACGTCCAGCCCGCGGCCGTTCACGCTCTTGGCCTCGCAGACCCAGCCATAGCCGTCCGCGTGGCCTTCCGCCCGGGCGAACCCGGTCATGCTGGCAACCGACACCGCACCTCTTTATCACTTGACCGTTTTGTCCCCGGTCCGGACCTTATAGCCACCCGGCAAAACCCCAACAAGGGCAGACGATGCGCGCTCCGCAATCGATCGTCATCACCGGCGCCTCCAGTGGCATCGGCGCCGCCCTGGCCCGGGCCTACGCCGCGCCCGGAGTCACTTTGGCGCTGCTCGGCCGGCACGACGGGCGGCTCGCGGACACCGCCGACGCCTGCCGGTCGCAGGGCGCGGAAGTCGCCACCGCCACCGTAGATGTGACAGATTCGGCGGCCATGCGCGGCTGGCTCGAGGACTGGGACCGGGACCGGGCGGTCGATCTGGTGATCGCCAATGCGGGCATCTCCGGCGGCACCGGCAGCGGCGGCGAGCACGCCGCGCAGACGCGCGAGATCTACCGGGTCAACCTGGACGGGGTGCTGAACACTGTGCTGCCGCTGATCCCGGCCATGCGGGACCGCGGACGGGGACAGATCGCGCTGATGAGCTCGCTTGCCGGCTTCCTGGGCTTTCCCGGCGCGCCCGCCTACAGCGCCAGCAAGGCGGCCGTCCGGGCCTACGGCCAGGCGCTGCGCGGCGCGCTGTACGGCGACGGCGTTCAGGTTTCGGTGATCTGCCCAGGCTTCATCAAGAGCCCGATGACGGCGGTCAACAGCTTTCCGATGCCGTTCCTGATGCCGGCGGACAAGGCGGCGCAAAGGATCAAGCGGGGGCTCGCCCGGGATCGGGCGCAGATCGCCTTCCCGCTGCCGTTGCACGCGCTGGTCTGGCTGCTGGCCACGCTGCCGCCGGGGATCTCCGGCCGCCTGCTGCGCCGCTTGCCGGAGAAGGGCTGAAGGCGACCACCGGAGCGGAGGTCGCAGCCGCTCCTCACCCTGGCCTTTCGACGGGCTCACTCTTCGACACGCTCAGGGTGAGGTTTGGCATTTCGCAGCACCCAACAAACAACCTCATGCTGAGCCTGTCGAAGCATGAGTCAATCGAAGCGTTGGGCCAAGTCCACTCAGTGCTTCGGAAGCCGCCGGCGAAAGATCGCCCTACTTCGCCTTCTTGCGCCTTTCGCGCTGAAGCTTGCGCCGTTCGCGCTCGATCTTGCGCCACTTGGCCACGTTGCGCTGGTGTTCCTTGCTGGTGCGCGCGAAGGCGTGCCCGCCGCTGCCATCGGCGACGAAGTAGAGGTAGTCCGTCTTGGCCGGCTTCAGCGCGGCGGCGATGCTGTTGCGGCCCGGGTTCGCGATCGGGCCGGGCGGCAGCCCGTCGATGACATAGGTGTTGTAGGGCGTGACCTTTTCCAGCTCGCTGCGCCGGATCGGACGGCCCAAGGCGCCGCTGCCCATGGTGATGCCGTAGATCACCGTCGGGTCGGTCTGCAGGCGCATGCCCCTGCGCAAACGGTTGATGAAGACCCCCGCGATGATGCCGCGCTCGCTGTCGATGGCGGTCTCCTTTTCGATGATCGAAGCCAGCACCAGCGCCTGGTCCTTGGAGTCGAAGGGCAGATCCTCGGCCCGCGCCGCCCACAGTTCGTCCAGCGTCCGATCCATCGCCGTGCGCATGCGTTCGAGCACGGCGTCCCGCGCATCGCCGAGCGAGTAGTAATAGGTCTCGGGCAGGAAGCGGCCTTCCTCGGCCGACAGCGAGACCTCGCCCTCGAGCCCTTCGACCCCTGCGACCAGGGCAAAGATCTCCTGCGTCGTCAGCCCTTCTGCCACGGTCAGGCGGCGCAGGACGGTGCGGCCCTCGCGCATCATCCGCAGCACTTGAGACATGCTGATCGAGGCGGTGAAGCGGTACTCGCCGGCCTTGAGCGGCCGGGTGTCGTCGCTGAGCCGCACGGCGGCCCGGAACAAGAGCGGGCTCGAGATCACGCCGGCCTGGTACAGCCGCGCCGCGATCCGATTGGTCCCAGTGCCCTTTTGGATGACCAGCGCCGTGCTCTCGGCCAGCGGCCCCGGCGCGACATACTGCCCATGCGCCCAGTAGGCCGCCGCGCCGACGCCCACCGCCAGCAACACGAGCAGGGTCAGCGCGAAGCGCAGGAACGGCCGTTTCAGGCCTGGCCGCTTCGCCGGCGGCGGCGCGGAAGCATCCAGGCTCGGGTCGTCTGCCATGGTGCGGCTTTAGATAATTAGGGCCCGTGTCCGACGATCAGGGACGCATTGGTGCCGCCGAACCCGAAGGAATTGGACAGGGCATAGCGCACCGGCCGTTCCTTCGTCTCCCGCGGCACCAGATCGATATCACAGCTGGGCGACGGATGTTCCAGGTTCAGGGTCGGCGGCAGCACGCCCTCGCGCATAGCGAATATGGCGAAGATCGCCTCGACCGCGCCCGCCGCCCCCAGCAGATGGCCGATCGCCGACTTGGTCGACGACATGGAGAGCGCGTAAGCGTGCTCGCCGAAGAGACGCTTCACGGCCTGGACCTCGATCTCGTCGCCCTTGGGCGTCGAGGTGCCGTGCGCGTTGATGTAGTCGATGTCGCCGGTGTCGAGCTTGGCGTTGCGCAACGCGGCCCGCATGGCGCGAAAGCCGCCGTCGCCGTCCTCGGCGGGCGCGGTGATGTGATAGGCGTCGCCGGACAGGCCGTAGCCCAAGATCTCGGCGTAGATGGTGGCGCCGCGGCGCTTGGCGTGCTCCAGCTCCTCCAGGATGACGATGCCCGCGCCTTCGCCCATGACAAATCCGTCGCGCGCTTCGTCCCAAGGGCGCGACGCCTTGGACGGCGTGTCGTTGAAATGCGTCGAAAGTGCGCGCGAGGCGCAAAAGCCCGCCACACCGATGCGGCAGACCGCCGCCTCGGCACCGCCCGCCACCATGACGTCGGCGTCGTCCAGCGCGATCAAGCGGGCCGCATCACCGATCGCGTGGGTGCCGGTGGCGCAAGCGGTAACCACCGAATGGTTCGGCCCGGTAAAGCCGAAGCGGATCGAAACCTGCCCCGAGGCCAGGTTGATCAGCGAGGCGGGGATGAAGAACGGGCTCACGCGGCGCGGTCCCCGCTCGTACAGGGTGACCGACTGCTGGTAGATGTAATCCAGCCCGCCGATGCCCGAGCCGATCAGGACGCCGGTGCGGGCGCGCAGCTCGGGATCCTCGGGCCGCCATCCCGCGTCGGCAATGGCCTCGTCCGAGGCGGCGATGGCGAACGGGATGAAGGTGTCGACCTTGCGCTGTTCCTTGGGCTCAAGATAGGCGTCGGGATCGAACAGGTCGGTCGTACCGCCGCCTTCGTTATGGCCCCGCGGTACGCGGCCGGCGATCTTGCAGGGCAAGTCCGAGACGTCGAAGTCTTCGATCGTCCGGATGCCGGACTCGCCGTTGATCAACCGCGACCAGCTCGCTTTGACTCCGCAGGCCAGCGGCGTGACGAGGCCGATCCCGGTGACGACTACTCTTCTCATGAACGCGCTGTGATCCGTGGCTTGCCATCACGGCCCCGGACGCGGGCGCTCCGGGGGTCAGGGAGACGCGCCAGCGACCCGGCCCGAGCGAGCCGGCGGTCGCGCGGCCCGCCCTCAGGAAGACGTAAGGGAATCGATGAAATCGATCGCGTCCTTCACGGTGAGGATTTTCTCCGCCGCGTCGTCAGGAATCTCGATCCCAAACTCCTCTTCGAAGGCCATGACCAGCTCGACGGTGTCAAGGCTGTCGGCCCCGAGGTCGTCGATAAAGCCGGCGTTGTCGGTGACTTTGCTCTCGTCGACACCGAGATGCTCAACGACAATCTTCTTTACGCGTTCGCCGACATCACTCATTTCGTTCGTTCCCTGGATTAGGTTGTGTGCTGGGGCGGTCCCGCCCGATACGGCCGGATCTCGATGCGCCCGGTCCGAAAGACGCGCGGTGGTAACATAAAACTTTCGGCTTGACCAGCGGCTCTTCCCTCACTTTTTTCGCGCCAATCCGCCGCATTTCCGGCCTCCGCGCCGCATCAGATCATGGCCATGCCGCCGTTGACGTGCAGTGTCTGGCCGGTGATATAGCCGGCTTCCTCGCTGGCGAGAAAAGCGACCACGTTGGCGATGTCCGCGCCGCTGCCCAGCCGGGCCGCCGGGATCAAGGCCAGCAGGCTCTCGCGCTGCTTTTCGTTCAGGGCGTCGGTCATCGGCGACTTGACGAAGCCGGGCGCCACACAGTTCACGGTGACGCCGCGCTTGGCCACCTCTGCGGCCATGGACTTGCTCATGCCGATCATGCCGGCTTTGGAGGCGGCATAGTTGGCCTGGCCCGGATTGCCGGTGACGCCGACGATCGAGGTGATGTTGATGATCCGGCCCCAGCGCGCGCGGGTCATAAGCTTGAGCGCCTCGCGCGACAGCCGGAAGGCCGATGTCAGGTTGACATCCAGCACCTGCTGCCAGGCTTCGTCGCGGATCATCATCGCCAGGTTGTCCTTGGTCAGCCCGGCGTTGTTGATCAGGACGTCGAGGCCGCCCATGGCCTCCTTGGCGTGCGCCACCAGCGCGTTGGTCTCTTCGGCGTCCGCCAGGTTGCAAGGCGTCACGACGGAGCGCTCGCCCAGCGCTTGCTGCAGCGCCTCGAGCGCGTCCACGCGAGTGCCCGACAGCGCGACCGTCGCGCCCTGGGCGTGCAAGGCCCGGGCGATGGGACCGCCGATACCGCCCGAGGCGCCCGTGACCAGCGCGCACTTCCCGCTGAGATCGATCACCGTTCTTCTCCTAAACCGTCTTGAGAAATGCTTCGATGTCGTCCGGCGTGCCCACCGCCATGGCCGCAAGGTCCCGGTCGATGCGGCGCGCCAGGCCGGTCAACACCCGGCCGGCGCCAAGCTCAACCAGGCTCTCCACCCCGGCGTCCCGCATGGCCAGCACGCTCTCGCGCCAGCGCACCCGGGCGGTGATCTGCTCGACCAGCAGCCGGCGAAGGCTGTCGGGATCGCTAACCGGCGCCGCCGTGACGTTGGCGACCACGGGCACCACCGGAGGCGCGATCGCCGCCTTGGCCAACGCCGCCTCCATGACCTCGGCTGCGGGCCGCATCAGGGCGCAGTGGAACGGCGCGCTCACCGGCAGCATCTTGGCCATCTTCGCGCCCCGCTCCTTGGCCAGATCCGCGGCGCGCTCGACCGCCGCGGTGGCGCCGGAGACCACCACCTGCCCCGGCGCGTTGTCGTTGGCCGCCGCACAGACCTCGCCTTGCGCTGCGTCGTCAGCA
Source organism: Alphaproteobacteria bacterium (assembly GCA_030066595.1). Classification (GTDB taxonomy): domain Bacteria; phylum Pseudomonadota; class Alphaproteobacteria; order JAJFFI01; family JAJFFI01; genus JASJBI01. The sequence continues at coordinate 8,712 of JASJBI010000040.1, forward strand.
ACGGCTTGGGCGTCTTCGTAGTCGAGCCCGATCAGGGCCACCATGGCGCCCTCGCCCACCGGCACCGCCTCCTGCATGGCCCGGCCGCGGGTCTTCAACAGCGTCGCCGTCTCGCCGAGGGTGAGCGCCCGCGCCGCGGCCAAGGCGGAGTATTCGCCGAGCGAATGCCCGGCCACCAACTGGCAGCTCTCGGCGATGTCGACCTCGCCTTCCATCGCCAGCACGCGCACCACGGCCATGCTCACGGCCATCAAGGCGGGCTGGGCGTTTTCGGTGAGTGTGAGTTCGTCCTCCGGGCCCTCGAACATGAGCCGGGAGAGGCTCTGCTTGAGCGCTTCGTCGACCTCCTCGAACACCTCGCGCGCCGCCGGAAAGGCGGCGGCCAGTTCCTGGCCCATACCGACGGCCTGGGATCCCTGGCCAGGAAAGACGAATGCGCGGCTCATCGATGTGGTCTTTTTTGGGGTCCCTCGCGAAAAGCGCAGCAGTCATAGCGGCTCGGCCGGACGAGTCAAGCACGCGGCGCGGCGGGCGCGCCTCAGCCATCGAAGTGAAAGGCGAGCCACACGGTCGGCCGGTCCGGATCGGTGTATTCGACCCGGTGGCGCACATGCGCCGGGATCAGAACATGGTCGCCGGGGCGGAGATCGCGCGGGGCCGGCTCGCCGGCGATGCGCAGCCCGGCCCGCCCTTGCAGCACCAGCACCCATTCGGCCCGGTCCTGGTCGTACCAGAAGCCGGGCGGGCTCGCCTGTCCGGTCGAGACGATACGCTCGAGCTTGAAGCCCGGCCGCTCCATCAGCGTCTCGAACAGCTCGTGGGCCGCGCGGGCCGGCAGACCGGCGAGCAGGTTCCCGATTGCAATCTCCGAACCTGTGGCTTTGTCGGACATGGCTCTTCCCTCTGCGCGTCGTGTTCGTGCGAAGTATGGAAAGCTGTGATGCCCGGCGCAATCGGCAGAGCGGCGCTTGTCAGCCGGGCGTGCCCGGTTCAAGCTGCCGCGGCAACGGGAGGACAGAGGCATGAAGGCGCTGGTGCAGCGGGTGAGCGCGGCCCAGGTCACGGTCGATGGCGAGACCGTCGGGGCCATCGGTGCCGGCCTGCTGGTTCTGTTCTGCGCCGAAGAGGGCGACGCGGAGGCGGAGGCGGACGCGCTGGCGGCCAAGATCGCCAAGCTGCGCATCTTCGAGGACGCGGCCGGCAAGATGAACCTGTCAGTCCTGGACGCGGGCGGCAGCGCGCTCGTGGTCAGCCAGTTCACGCTCGCGGCCGACCTGCGCAAGGGCAACCGGCCGAGCTTCTCCGGCGCCGCCGCGCCGGAACGGGCGCAAGCCCTGCTCGCCCGCTTCTGCGACCGTCTCCGAGACCAGGACGTCCCCGTCGAGACCGGCCGCTTCGGCGCCCATATGGAAGTGGCGCTCACCAATGACGGGCCGGTCACCCTCTGGCTCGACGGCCGAGCCCAGCGTTAAGTCCGGGCCTAATCCTGCGCCGGCACCGGCTGCGCAGCCGCCCGGCATTCCCGCACGTCCATCTTGTATCTGGCGCCGCAGATGTCCGGGAACCCGCCGCCGATCACGCAATGGGCCGCCTCGACCCGGGCGGACTCCGTCGAGCAGTCGTCGATCGGCGCTTCCACCGGGATCTTCCTGAGCTTCAGGCTGCATTGCCGGATCGCCAGGTTGTAGTGGCGGACGCACCATTTGCAGACGCTGCGGACCTTGTCCCGCTCGACGCATTTCTCGAAGGGGCCGGTCATCGCGTTCCAGTGGCGGTTCGCAGCCTGGCGGCACGGTCCGATGCCCGGGATGGGCTCGAAACACGCCTCCTGGGCCTGCGCGGAGGGACCCGGCGCCACCGCGCTCAACAGGGCAAGCCCCGCGACCAGGGCGGCGATCCGTCCGAAACCAGCCGTATCCGATACCGATGATTGCATATGGGAGTGTACCATCGCCGCTATGGCGCAACCAGGAGAGCATCCGCTCGGAGAACCGGCCCCTTTGGACCTGCCCGCTCTCCGTCGGCGCGTCGTCCGCGGTCTGCTGGCCAATGTCCTGATCCAGGCGGCATTTTTGTTCCTCGCGGCCGGCCGGGTCGACTGGCTCATGGCCTGGGTCTATCTCGCCATGAACGTTCTGGTCATGGCCGGGGAAGTGGTCTGGCTCCTGCGGGTGAGCCCGAATCTGGTGCGCGAGCGGGTGACCGCCTGGAAACGGCCGGACGTCAAGGGCTGGGACCGCTGGATCGTCGTGGTCATGGCTGTGGCCGGGCCGCTGACCATCCTGCTGGTCGCCGGGCTGGACCAGCGGTTCGGCTGGTCGGCGGTGGGTCCGCTCTGGCTGCAGCTCGCCATGCTGACGCCGGCCCTGGCCGGGCACGGCCTTGTCATGTGGGCCATGCGCGCCAACCCGTTCTTCTCGGCCCTGGTCCGCATTCAGGCCGAGCGCGGCCACCGGGTGATCACGGGCGGGCCGTATCGCCATGTCCGCCATCCGGGCTACAGCGGCGCGATCCTCTGGTACCTGGCCACGCCGCTGATCCTGGGCTCGCTCTGGGCGCTCGTGCCCGCGGTGCTGACCGTCGCGGTCACGGTGCTGCGCACGGTCTTGGAAGACCGAACGCTGTTCAGGGAGCTGGACGGCTATCCGGGCTATGCCCGGCAGGTCCGCTGGCGGCTCCTGCCGGGGCTGTGGTGAGACGAACACGCGCTGGGCCATCCCCTTGCACCCCGGGGCGTTCCGTGTATAGTCCGCCGCGCCTGACCATAGGCTCCTTGCCGGCCCCTTTCAGGCACATGGGGGCCGGCTAGGACCGGGCCGCTGAGCCGCGGGATCGTCTCGCCCAGCGCCGGTCCGCGAATAGCCGAAAGGAGTAAGTGCACATGTCGCTCTACGAGCACGTGTTCATCGCGCGTCAAGACATCTCCTCCAGCCAGGTGGACAGCATTGCCGACGCGATGGAAGCCGTCATCAAGGACGGCGGCGGCGAGATCAAGAAGCGCGAATATTGGGGCCTGCGCAATCTCGCCTATCGGATCAAGAAGAACCGCAAGGGCCACTACATTCTGCTGGGCTTCGAGGCGTCCGGCGAGGCGCTTCAGGAGATGGAGCGCCAGGAGCGCCTGCACGAGGACATCCTGCGCTACCTGACGATCCGGGTGGACGCCGTCGATGAAGGGCCGTCCATCATCATGAAGAGCCGATCCAGCCGGGACGACCGGGGTGGCCGGGGCCGCGGCCGGGACGATCGGGAGGATCGGGGTGAGCGCCGGGCCGAGGCAGCTGCGCCGGCCGAAGCAGCTGCGCCGGCCGAAACGGAGCCCAAGCCCGAGCCCGCAAAAGATGCGGAGGCCGGCGACGCCGAGTCGAAAGGAGAGGCAGAATGAGACCACGTTCCGGGGGCCGCCGGCCCTTCTTCCGGCGGCGCAAGACCTGTCCGTTTTCCGGCCCGAACGCGCCCAAGATCGATTACAAGGACATCAAGCTCTTGCAGCGCTATGTGTCCGAACGGGGCAAAATCGTGCCGAGCCGGATCACCGCGGTGTCGACCAAGAAGCAGCGCGAGCTGGCCCGCGCCATCAAGCGGGCTCGATTCCTGTCTTTGCTGCCTTATGTGAGCCGCTAGCACCCTCTCCGGCCAAGGGAGCCAGGCCGTGCCCAAGGAGCTCCTGCTCGCGATCGCGGGCGGCGCGGCAAGCGCCGTCCTCTGGATCGTCCTCCCGGTCACCTCACCCCTGCCCCTGTTTGCCGTGGGCCTGGGGCTGGGCCTTGCCAATGTGCTGGCGGCCGGCGCGACGGCGCTGGTGATGGCGCTCCTGGTCGGCGGCACGACCGCTGTGCTCTACGCCGGCCTGGGACTGGTGCTGCCCACGATCATCCTGGTGCGCCAGGCGCTGCTGGCCCGACCGGACGCGGACGGCAATCTGGAATGGTATCCGCCCGGCATGCTCGCGATCTGGCTCGCCGGCATCGGCACGGTCCTGATCGTGATCGCGCTGACGCTTGCGGCCACGCAGTCGCCCGCGGGCGCCGAGGCCTGGGTGCGGCAGACGCTGGCGGCCGGACTTCGGCAGTTCGGGGTGTTCGACGAAGCCGGGGTCGCGTTAGCCGTGGACATCATGGCGCCGCTGGCGCCCGGCATCACGGTCGGGAGCTGGCTCATCATGCTGACGCTCAACGGCGCGCTGGCGCAGGCGCTGTTGGTCAAGAACCGCAAGAACTTGCGTCCGCCGGCCGATCTTGCCATGTTCCGGCTGCCCGCCTGGGGCCCGGCGATCGTGGCGGTGCCCGCCGTGGTCGGGTTCGCCGCCGGCGGCGATCTCGGCTATGCCGCCAGGAACCTCATGGTGGCGGGGCTCGTGCCCTTCTTTCTCATGGGGGTCGCGCTGGTCCATGTGCTGAGCCGGGGTTGGCCGGGTCGAGGTGTGGCGCTGGGGCTATTCTATTTGCTTTTGCTGGTCTTCGGCTGGCCGATGAGCCTGCTTTTGATGGGGCTCGGACTACTGGAACACTGGTTCAACTGGCGCGGCCGGCAGGCCGGACCGCCAAGCACTTGAGGGACGCGCGAGGTCCCGACCTCGCAATCCGTTGGAGGACGAGATCATGGAAGTCATTCTGCTGGAGCGCATCGAGCGCCTGGGCCAGATGGGAGACGTGGTGAGAGTGAAGCCGGGCTTCGCCCGCAACTACCTGATCCCGCAAAAGAAGGCGCTGAGGGCGACCAAGGAGAACCTGGAAGGCTTCGAGCACAGGCGCGCCGAGCTCGAGGCGGCAAACGAGTCCCAACGGGACGCGGCGCAGAGCACGGCAGGGGCGCTCGAGGGACTCAGCCTCGTCGTGATCCGGTCCGCCGGGGAAACCGGCCAGCTCTATGGCTCGGTGACGTCCCGCGACATCGCCGAGGCGCTCTCGGAGCGGGGTCACGCAGTGGAGCGCCGTCAGATCGAGCTGGCCCATCCGATCAAGAGTCTCGGCCTGCACGCCGCGCGTATTCGGCTGCATCCCGAGGTCGCGGTGGACATCGAACTGAACGTCGCCCAGTCCGAGGACGAGGCCGCGGCGCAGGCCACCTCGGCCGCAGCCGCCACGGCTCCCGGCGCGGAGGAAGAAGCCAAGCCCGCCGCCGAAGCCGTCGTGGAAGCGGCTGAGGAAGTTGCCGAAACGGCCATCACCGAAGAGGTGGCCGAGGAGTTCTTCGAGGAGCCCGCAGCGGTGACGGCAGGCGAGTCAGAGTCCGAGGAGGCCGAGCAGACAGATCAGGATCAAAGTCCCAAATCGGATGACTAAGCGCGGCCATCGACGTGCCGGCAATTGTCTCTGATAGCCATTTTGTCTTATCATGAAGGGAGGGTACTCCGAGTGCGTTGAGGTCCGCTCTGGCGGATCTCCGCAGAACTTGATGGGGGACGCCGAAGCGGGGGAGAGCAATGTTGCTGTCCCGTCTGTTGCGCCAGTATGTGCGTGAGGGATCCCTTCGGGTCGTCGACGCCGCGGGGAGGGCCGAGATTTTCGGCGAAATGGCGGACCCGAGGGTCACGGTCCGCCTGCTGGACCGGTGGACCGAGTACCGCGTCGCCCTGCGCCCCACCCTGGCGGTCGGCGAAGCCTATATGGACGGCCGCCTGATCGTCGAGGAAGGCACCCTCTACGATCTCCTCGAAATCCTCAGCGCCAACTACAAGAGCTTCGACCGGATGCCGATCTACGCGCTGAGCCACCGCTTGTCGCGGCTCTGGCGCGGCGTACAGCAGTTCAATCCGATCCCGCGCGCGCGGGCAAACGTAGCGCATCATTACGACCTGTCCGGCGAGCTTTACGACCTGTTCCTGGACCCGGATCGCCAGTATTCCTGCGCCTATTTCCTGGACGAGGATGACGGCCTCGAACAGGCCCAGGAAGCCAAGAAGCGGCATATCGCCGCAAAGCTGCTGCTCGAGCCTGGCCAGCGCATCCTGGACATCGGTTCCGGCTGGGGCGGCCTCGGTCTGAGCCTGGCCCAAGCGGAAGACGTCGAGGTCACCGGTCTGACCTTGTCGGAGGAGCAGTACCGCCTCGCCGAGCAGCGGGCGCGGGACGCCGGCCTGTCCTCCCGGCTGCGCTTTGCGCTCTGCGACTACCGGGAGGCCAGCGGGACGTACGACCGCATCGTCTCGGTCGGCATGTTCGAGCATGTCGGGGTGCGCCACTACCGGGCCTTCTTCCGCAAGGTCAAACAGCTCCTCGACGAGGACGGGGTGATGCTGCTGCACTCGATCGGCCGCATGGAGGCCCCGGGCAGCAGCAATGCCTGGATGAGGAAGTACATCTTTCCCGGCGGCTACACCCCGGCCCTGTCCGAGGTGCTGCGCGCCGTCGAAGCGGCCGGACTGTGGGTCACCGATATCGAGATCCTGCGCCTGCACTACGCCGACACGCTCCGCGCGTGGCGCCAGCGGTTCGCGGCCAACCGGGACGAGGTGGCGAGGATCTATGACCAGCGCTTCTGCCGCATGTGGGAGTACTATCTGACGGGCTGCGAGTGCGCCTTCCGCAACATGAACCAGATGGTGTTCCAGATGCAGATCGCCCGGCACCAGGACGCCGTGCCGCTGGTCCGCGACTACATCACCGACTGGGAGCGGGCGGAGGCCGAGGGCAAGACCATCGCCGCCTGATTGATTCGCAGCCAGCGGTCCGCCGGCCTATCCCGCTTCGCCGGCACCGACAATCGTTATCCCCGTCATTACCATGCTGTGAGCAGCTTTCCGGTGGACGGCGCCGAATCGCGCTTGGCTTCCGGCGTTTCCGGATCCATTAATGCGGGATCATGGCGACACCCGAAAACAGCGACAAGATCACCCCGATCCGGGAGCCTGCGGACGGCGAGCCGGCGTATCGGTCTCCGCCGCACAACTTCGAGGCCGAGATGGGCCTCTTGGGGGCCATCCTGGCCAACAATCGGGCCTATGAGCGCGTCTCGGAGTTCCTGCAGTCCAAGCACTTCGCCGATCGGACGCACGGCAGGATCTACGAAGCCGCCGGCAAGCTGATCGAAAACGGGCAGATCGCCGACCCGGTGACGCTGCGGAACTACCTCGAGCATGACGGCGCGCTCGCCGACATCGGCGGTGCCGAATATCTCAATCGCCTGGCCGCCTCGGTGGTGACCTTCATCAACGCCGAGGACTACGGCCGGGCGATCTTCGACCGCTATCTCCGGCGCGAGCTGATCAATCTCGGCGAGGACGTGGCCAACCGGGCCTACGACTTCCGCTTTGAGCAAAGCGCCCTCGACCAGATCGAAATCGCCGAACAGAACCTCTATGACCTGGCCACCACCGGCGACATGGAAGGCGGCTTCCAGTCTTTCGGCCACGCCCTAAAACTGGCCATCGATGTCGCCACGGAAGCCTACAAACGTGACAGTCACGTCACCGGGGTGGCCAGCGGCTTCGCCGAGATCGATCGCATGCTCGGCGGCCTGCATCGCTCGGAACTGGTCATCCTGGCGGGCCGGCCGTCGATGGGCAAGACGGCGCTGGCCACCAATATCGCGTTCAGTGCGGCGCGGGCCTACCGGGAACGCCGAAACGACGCCGGCGAGACCGAAGTCGAGGACGGTGCCGTCGTGGGTTTCTTTTCGCTGGAGATGTCGGCGGAGGAACTCGCCACCCGCATTCTGGGCGAGGTCTCGGGCGTCTCGTCGCACAACATCCGCCGCGGCGAGATCGGCAAGGATGCCTTCCCCGAGTTCGTCAAGGCGAGCCAGACCCTGTCCAGCATCCCCCTGTTTATCGACGACACGCCGGCCTTGTCGATCTCGGCGCTGCGGACGCGCGCCCGGCGGCTCAAGCGCCAGCACGGGCTGTCGATGATCGTGATCGACTATCTCCAGCTCATGCGGCCCGGACACGACTCCCGGCCGGAGAACCGGGTGCAGGAGATCTCCGAGATCACGCGCGGGCTCAAGGCCATCGCCAAAGAGCTGGACGTCCCGGTCCTGGCGCTTTCGCAGCTGTCGCGCGCAGTCGAGCAACGCGACGACAAGCGCCCGATGCTCGCCGACCTGCGCGAATCAGGCTCCATCGAACAGGACGCCGACGTGGTTATGTTCATTTTCCGCGAGGAGTACTACAAGCACCGCCAGGAGCCGGCGGCTGGCACCGACAAGCACTTCGAGTGGCAGGCGGAGATGGAGAAGATCCACAATATCGCCGAGGTCATCATCGCCAAGCAGCGCCACGGGCCGGTTGGCACGGTCAAGCTCTACTTCAAGCCCGAGCTGACCAAGTTCGAAGATCTGGCGGATCCCGAAAAGCTGCCCGAGACGACCTTCTAGGGCGCATCGGCGACGCTTGCGCCACAGCAGACAACGTGCTTTGACAGGCGCCCAAAGTGACAACCTCATGCTTCCTCAGGTTCGACATAAGGGGTTGAGCATCAGCCCTTCTTCCTGGGCCTTTCGAATGACGAAGGGTGGGACTGCCATCCAGATGCGCCGGTGGTGACCGAACCAAGCGACACAGACTACGACCCCGAGGCCCACGCCGGCGCCGTGCTGACAATCGATTTGGACGCGGTTGTGGCCAATTGGCGCCTGGTCGCGGGCAAACTGGCCCGGGGCGCGTGCGCGGCGGTGGTCAAAGCGGACGGCTATGGCCTCGGCGCCGACAAGGTGGCCCCCGCCCTCGCCGCCGCCGGCTGCCGGCATTTCTTCGTCGCCTCGCTGGAGGAAGGCGTCGCGCTCAGGCGTGTGCTGCCCGAGGCCGCGCTCTACGTGCTGCACGGCCCGATGCCGGGCAGCGATACGGTCTTCGCCGCGCATCGACTCGTCCCGGTGCTGAACGATCTCGGACAGATCGAGGCCTGGCAGCGCCTCGCCGCGACTTGGCCGGAGCCGCTGCCGACCGTGATCCATCTGGACACGGGCATGAGCCGGCTGGGCCTGTCACCCGGCGAGGTCGACCGGCTCGCGGCCGAGCCCGAGCGGCTGGCCGGCCTTTCGCTGGCCTATGTCATGAGCCACCTGGTCAGCGCCGAGGAGCAGGACAATCCGCTGAACCGTCAGCAGCTCGGCTTGTTCAACGACCTGCGCGCCCGCCTGCCCGCCGCGGACGCCAGCCTGGCGAACGGATCGGGCGTGTTCCTGGGGCCGGACTTCCATTTCGATTTGGCCCGTCCCGGCGCCGTCTTGTACGGCGTGGCGCCGGTCGCCGGGGCGCCGAATCCGATGCGCCAAGTGGTCCGCTTGCAGGGCCGGATCATCCAGGTGCGCGACGTTGACAGCCCCCAGACCGTTGGCTACGGTGCGTCGCATTCCTTCACTGGACCGACGACCGTCGCCACGGTTGCCCTGGGATACGCCGACGGATATCTGCGGCATTTGAGCAACCGGGGAAGCTGTTTTGTGGACGGCGTCCGAGTTCCCGTCATTGGACGCGTGTCGATGGACCTGATCACCCTGGATGTCACGAAGGCGCCAGCGGATCGACTGTTCCCCGGAGCGTTGGTCGAGGTGCTTGGAGACAGCTACACCGTGGACGATGCCGCCGCCGACGCGGACACCATCGGCTACGAGATCCTCACCTCCCTCGGCCCCCGCTATCATCGCCGCTATGTTGGCGGATAGGACCACCGAGCGACGGCTGAACATCCCCCTGCTCTCGCCGATCGGGCGGGTGTTCCTGGCGTTCCTGGCGACGGCCGGGCGCCTGACGCTGTTCGCCGGCGCCTCTGTCTCCCATTGCGTCCGGGCGCCGTTCTATCCGCGGCTGATCGGCCACCAGATGATCGAGATCGGCTATTACTCGCTGCCGGTGGTCGGGCTGACCGCGATCTTCACCGGCATGGTGCTGGCGCTGCAGAGCTATACCGGCTTCTCCCGATTCAACGCCGAGTCGGCCATCGCCCTGGTGGTGGTGCTGTCCGTGACCCGGGAGCTGGGACCGGTGCTGGCCGGCCTCATGGTCGCGGGCCGCATCGGCGCGGCCATGGCGGCGGAGATCGGCACCATGCGGGTGACCGAGCAGGTGGACGCGTTGACCACGCTGTCCGCGAACCCGTTCAAGTATCTGGTGGCACCACGGCTGATCGCCGGCACCTTGATGCTGCCGGTGCTGGTGCTGATCGCGGACATCATCGGCGTGTTCGGCGGCTACCTGATCGGCGTCTACAAGCTGGGCTTCAACCCGGCCAACTATCTGAGCCAGACCTGGGACGTGCTGGAGACCCAGGACGTGGTCTCGGGCCTGGTCAAGGCCGCGGTCTACGGCTTCCTGATCGCGCTTATGGGCTGCTACCACGGCTATCATTCCAAGGGCGGCGCCCAGGGCGTCGGTCAGGCGACCACCAACGCGGTGGTGTCGTCCTCGATCCTGATTCTGTCGTTCAACTATGTGATCACGGCATTGTTCTTCGGCGTATGAACGGTTCCGTTCCCAAGATCAGCATCCGCGGCGCGCATAAGGCGTTCGGCCGGAACCGGGTGCTTCGGGGCGTCGATCTGGACGTGGGCGTGGGCGAATCGGTCGTCGTGATCGGCGGCTCGGGCACCGGCAAGTCGGTGCTGCTGAAATGCATCCTCGGCCTGCTCACACCCGAAGCCGGCAGCATCCAGATCGACGGCCAAGAGGTCGTCGGCATGGGCGGGTATGAGCGCGACCGCATCATGCACAAATTCGGCATGCTGTTTCAGGGGGCCGCGCTGTTCGACAGCCTGCCGGTCTGGGAAAACGTCGCCTTCAGCCTCTTGGACTCGGGCGAGATGAGCCGCCAGGAGGCGCGCCGCGTGGCCGAGGACAAGCTCGCGCAGGTGGGCCTCGGCCCGGAGGTGGGCGATATGTGGCCGGCCGAGCTGTCCGGCGGCATGAAGAAGCGAGTGGGGCTCGCCCGCGCCGTCGCCACCGAGCCCGAGATCATCTTCTTCGACGAGCCGACCACCGGCCTCGACCCGATCATGGGCGACGTGATCAACGACCTGATCGTCAAATGCGTGCGCGAGCTGGGCGCGACCGCGCTCTCGATCACCCACGACATGGCGAGCGCCCGCAAGATCGCCGACCGCATCGCCATGCTGTATGATGGCCAGATCATCTGGGCCGGTCCGGTGGCGGAGATCGACCGGTCCGGCAACGCCTATGTGGACCAGTTCATCAACGGCCGGGCCGAGGGTCCGATCAAGATGGCAGTCCGCGTGTGAGCATCGCCCGGCGCCGCACAAAGCTGCGGTCTTAGAGGTGCCATTGGCAAAGCCCTCGGTTCGATATGTCTGTCAGTCCTGCGGCGCCAGCCACGGCAAGTGGACCGGCCGCTGCGACGCCTGCGGCGAATGGAACAGCATCGTCGAGGAAGCGGTCGGCGAGGCCGCGCCCCGCGGGCTTGCGCCAGGCAGCGGCCGCAAGATCGCGTTCAGCGCGCTCGCGGGCGGCAGCGCGGAGCTGCCGCGCCGGGCCTCCGGCATCGCCGAGTTCGACCGGGTGGTGGGCGGCGGCCTGGTCGCGGGCTCGGCCGTCCTGGTCGGAGGCGATCCGGGCATCGGGAAGTCGACGCTCTTGCTGCAGGTGGCGGCGCGGCTTGCGGCCGACGGCGCCGACTGCGCCTACGTCTCGGGCGAAGAGGCGGTCGATCAGATCCGCATGCGCGCGTCCCGGCTGGCGGTTGCGGACGCGGAAATCCGGCTCGCCGCCGCGACCAGCGTGCGCGACATCATCACCTCGCTGGACGACAAGGCGGCGCCCGACGTGCTGGTCGTGGATTCGATCCAGACCATGTATGTGGACAGCCTCGACTCGGCGCCCGGCACGGTCTCGCAGGTGCGCGCCTCGGCGCAGGAGCTGATCCGCCTGGCCAAGCGGCGCGGGGCCGCGGTGCTGTTCGTCGGCCACGTCACCAAGGATGGCCAGATCGCCGGGCCGCGGGTGCTCGAGCACATGGTCGACACGGTGCTCTATTTCGAGGGCGAGCGCGGCCATCAGTTCCGCATCCTGCGCGCGGTCAAGAACCGCTTCGGCCCGACCGACGAGATCGGCGTATTCGAGATGAGCGATGCGGGCCTGATCGAGGTCGCCAATCCCTCCGCGCTGTTCCTGGGCGAACGCGCGGCGGCCGAAGACGGCGGCGTCAGCGGCGCCTGCGTGTTCGCCGGCATCGAGGGGACGCGGCCGATGCTGGTGGAGATCCAGGCCCTGGTCGCACCCTCGTCCTTCGCCACGCCGCGGCGCGCCGTGGTCGGCTGGGACGGCGGCCGGCTGGCCATGGTCCTGGCCGTGCTGGAAGCCCGCTGCGGCGTGGCGCTGGCCGGCCGCGACGTCTACCTGAACGTGGCCGGCGGCCTCAGGATCACGG
>JASJBI010000082.1 GCA_030066595.1 Alphaproteobacteria bacterium
CAGGGGCGGCAAAGCGTCACCCGCAGGGCCGGGCATCCTTGCCCGCTGAGCGCGTTGAGCGCCGCTTGTGATGCGCCAGCATCACCGCACACCGCTCGTCTTCTCAGCGGCCAAGCCTGCTCCGGTCAAATGATCCCGTGTGGTCGGAAAGTGCTCTAACATCACCCCAGGCCCAGCGCTTGGCACTGCTTCCACACCCGCCACGCGGTGTGCGGCATCGGCATATGCGCCACGCCGAGATGGGCGAACGCATCGATCACCGCGTTGGAGAAGCACGACACCCCGCCGACGTTCGGGCTCTCGCCCACGCCCTTGGCGCCGATCGGATGATGCGGGCTGGGCGTGACGGTGAAGTCGGTCTCCCACACCGGGGTCTCGACCGCGGTCGGCAGGAAGTAGTCCATGAAGCTGGCGCCCTGCACATTGCCCAGCTCGTCATAGGTGATCTCCTGGCCCATCGCGATGCCGAACGCCTCGGTCAGTCCGCCATGCACCTGGCCTTCGATGACCATCGGGTTGATCCGGGTTCCGCAGTCGTCCAGCGCGTAAAACCGCCGGATCGCCGTCTCGCCGGTCTCGATGTCCACGTCCACCACGCACAGATACGCACCGAACGGATAAGTCATGTTGGGCGGATCGTAGTAGTCGACCGCCTCCAGGCCCGGCTCCATGCCCTGCGGCAGGTTGCTGTAGGCGGCCATGGCGATCTCTTTCATGGTCGCCTGCTTCTCCGGCAGGCCTTTGACCTTGAACCGGTCGACGTCCCATTCCAGGTCGTACTCGGACACCTCCAGCAGGTGGGCCGCGATCATCTGCGCCTTGGCCCGGATCTTCCGGCCGACCCGTGAGGCGGCCGCGCCGGCCACCGGGGTCGAGCGCGAGCCATAAGTGCCGAGGCCGTAGGGCGCGGTGTCCGTGTCGCCTTCCTCGATGGTGATGTCGTCGGACGGGATGCCGATCTCGGTGGCCAGAATCTGCGCATAGGTCGTCTCGTGGGCCTGGCCCTGCGACTTGGTGCCCAGCCGCGCGATCACGCTGCCGGTCGGATGCACCCGCACCTCGCAGGAGTCGAACATGCCGATGCCCAGGATGTCGCAGTTGCGGGTCGGGCCGGCGCCAACGATCTCGGTGAAGAACGCGACCCCGATGCCCATCAGCTTGGTGCTCTCGCCGCGCTCCACCTGCTGGCGGCGCTCGGCCTGTTCCGCGCGCAGCGCGTCGTAGCCGACCGCCTCCATCGCCTTCTTCATGGCGCTCGGATAGTCGCCGCTGTCGTACTCCCAGCCCAGGGCCGACTGATAAGGGAACTGCTCCGGCTGGATGAAGTTCTTCAGCCGAACCTCGGCCGGGTCCATGCCCAACTTCTGCGCCAGAACGTCGATCATCCGCTCGATCATGTAGGACGCTTCGGTCACCCGGAACGAGCAGCGGTAGGCGACCCCGCCCGGCGCCTTGTTGGTGTAGACGCCGTCCACCACCAGATGCGCCGCCGGGATGTCGTAGGAGCCGGTGCAGATGTTGAAGAACCCGGCCGGATACTTGGTCGGGTCGGCGCACGCGTCGAACGCGCCGTGGTCGGCCAGCACGTGGCAGCGCAGGCCCAGGATCTTTCCGTCCTGGGTGGCCGCCAGCTCGCCGGTCATGTGGTAGTCGCGCGCGAACGCGGTGGTCGACAGGTTCTCGATCCGGTCTTCAACCCATTTCACCGGCAGGCCGAGCACGATGGAGGCGACCACCGAGCAGATATAGCCCGGATAGGCACCCACCTTGTTGCCGAACCCGCCGCCGATGTCGGGCGCGATCACCCGCACCTTGTGCTCGGGAATGCCCGACAGCATGGAGGCGACGGTGCGGATCACATGGGGGGCCTGGAAGGTGCCCCACAGCGTCAGCTCGCCCTTGATCTTGTCCATCGAGGCAACGCACGCGCAGGTCTCCAGCGGCGACGGGTGCACCCGCTGATAGGTGACCAGCTCCTTCACCGTCACCGGCGCGTCGGCGAACGCGCCGTCGGCCGCGGCCTTGTCGCCGACTTCCCAGGTGAAGATGTGGTTGTGATGGCGGCGCGCGCCGTGGGCACCTTCCGTCTTGTCCTTGATGTCCTCGCGCAGCAGCGGCGCGTCCGGCTCCATCGACTTGAACGGATCAACCAGCGCCGGCAGTTCCTCGTAGTCGACCTCGACCAGCTCGATCGCATCGGCCGCGATGTACCGGTCCTCGGCGATCACGAACGCGACCTCCTGGTTGGCGAACAGCACCTTCTCGTCGGCCAGCACCGCCTGCACGTCGCCGGCGAGCGTCGGCATGTAATGCAGGTTCAGGGGTTTCAGGTCGTCGGCCACCAGCACCGCCTTCACGCCCGGCAGCGCCAGCGCGGCCGAGGTGTCGATGCTCTTGATGCGCGCGTGGCCGTAAGGGCTGCGCACGAAGTCGCCGAACAGCATGCCGGGCAGCTTTACGTCATCGACGTAGTTGCCTCGGCCCTGGATGAAGCGCACGTCTTCCTTGCGCCGACGGGCGCAGCCGATGCCGCCGAGGGCCTCTTCGCGCTCGGCGACAGTCGCGGGTTGATTGGTGTCAGGCATTATTCCGCAGCCTCCCGACCCGCCGCCGCCATCTTGTCGGCCGCGTAGCGGATCGCCTTGACGATGTTCTGGTAGCCGGTGCAGCGGCACAGATTGCCGGAGATGCCCCAGCGGATCTCTTCGTCGCTCGGGTTCGGGTTTTCCTGCAGGAACCGGTAGGCGCGCAGGATCATGCCCGGCGTGCAGTACCCGCACTGCAGGCCGTGCTCGGCCATGAACCCTTCCTGCAGCGGATGCAGCGAGCCGTCGGCGCCCGCCATGCCCTCCACGGTCAGCACGTCGGCGCCATTGGCCTGTACGGTGAACACCGTGCACGCCTTCACCGACGTGCCGTTCATATCGACCGTGCAGGCGCCGCAGTGGCTGGTCTCGCAGCCGATGTGCGGGCCGGTCAAGCCCAGTTCCTCGCGCAGGAAGTGGATCAACAGCGTGCGCGGCTCGACTTCGGCCTCGACCGGGTTGCCGTTGACCGTCAGCTTGACGGGAGTCTTGCTCATCTCGGTTCGCTCCTTCACTGCGCCCGGTTACCGGGCCCGGTCACGCGCGCGCGCCACCGCGCGCCGCACCATCACACCGGCCACATGCGCGCGGAAGTCCTCCGGCCCACGCAGGTCGGCCACCGGCTCCGCGGCCTCGCGGGCCTGCCGTGCGGCTTCGTTGATCGCCGCATCGTCCACCGCAGTGCCGACCAGCGCCTCGCCGGCCGCCGCCACGAAGATGGGCGTCTGTCCCACATTGGTCAGCGCCACCGAGGCCGACGCGCAGCTTCCACCGGACAGGGTCAGAATCACCGCCGCGGCTGCCGTCGCGTAGTCGCCGACCTTGCGCTTCATCTTCTCGTACGCCCAGCCATGGCCGGCCGGCGGCGCCGGAATGCGCACCTCGGTCAGGATCTCGCCGTCTTCGATCGCGGTGAAGTAGGCGGCCTGGTAATAGTCGCGCGCGGCGACGGTGCGCTGCCCACCCGTTCCCTGCAACACGTACGTCGCGCCCAGGCACTGCATCAGCGCCGGCATGTCGTTGCCCGGGTCACCGTTGGCCACATTGCCCCCGACTGTCCCGCAAGCGCGGACCTGCGGATCGGCAATCAGCCACGACGTCTCCGGCAGGATCGGGCATTTCTCGCGCAGCAGCGCCGAGCCCAGCACGTCTTCCTGGGTCGTCATGGCGCCGATCGAGATCGTGTCGCCGTCGTCGCGGATGCCGGAAAGACCGTCGATGTCCTGCAGGTCGACCAGATGCTCGGGAACGGCCAGCCTGAGCTTCATCATCGGGATCAGGCTGTGGCCGCCGGCCAGCGGCCTCGCCTCATCGCCGAGGTCGCCAAGCAGCTTCACCGCCTCCTCCACCGTCGAGGGGCGATGGTAGGTGAATGGTCCGGGAATCAAGGGTGCGTCCTCCTACTGACCCGGTGCGGCGCTACCCACGCAAGGCGTGATCCGACCTTGTCAATCTGTCGGTTGCAGCAGCGCCGCCGAGTTTTCTTGCATTCCAACCAACCCATAGCGCCACAGCCGAAGTTGCAGGATCAACTGTTCGTGCATCACGCCGTGCGCTCATGCACGAACGGGCCGGATTCCTGCACGAATGACCACGCCGGAAGTGCGCGGTTCAAAGACCGAGCGCGGTCTGCAGACGGCGCATACGGCTGCGGCTGACCGGCACCGTGTAGTCACCGGCGCTGTCGAACTGGACCAGCCCTTGGCTTCGTACGCGCCGTAACGCCGCGGCACGCCGGACATTCACGATGTGGCTGCGGTGAACGCGCACAAATGTGTCCGGATCGAGACGCGCCTCCAGCTGCGAGATCGATAGCGGACAGAAATAGGTTTCCGTCCCGTCGAACACTCGGGAGTAGTGGGCATCCGCCCGGATCGCGCAGATCTGCTCCGGCGGCAGCAGAAGCGTGGCCCCGTTGCACGACACCGGGATGCGGTCTACCCGGGCGGGGTCCGAACCCGGCTGCGGCGCGGTCCCGGATGTCTCGGAGGGCTCGGCGCGCTGTGGATCGCCCAGTCGGTCCGGCAGAAAGACCAACAGGAACACCCCGGAGATCAAGAACGCGATCACCGCGACCACGATCGCCAGCAGGTCAAGGCTGAGCACCGGCGTCGAAATGGCAACCAGGACGTCGGCCGGCAGGAAGGTCGCGGCCGCCATGGCCATGTAGTGCATGCCGGAGATCGCCAGCCCCATGGCCGCCGCTCCGGCCAGGACCGAATGCCGGCGGCGGTCCGCGAAGGCGAGCCACAGCGCCAGCGAGGACGCGGCGACGCTGACCACGACGCTGGCGCCAACCAGGCCGGGAGAATAGCTGACCAGACAATTGGCCTGCAGCGCCGACATGCCGATGAAGTGCATGGTGGAGATCCCGCACCCCATCAGCAGCCCGGCGAACGCCAGCCGGGCCGGGGTCAGCGGTCCGAAGCTGGCGGTGAACACGCCGAGGCCGACCACCAGCACGCAGACCAGCGCGGACACCAAGGTGAGCAGCAGGTCGTAATTCACCGCGACCGGCAGCTTGACGGCCAGCATGCCGATGAAATGCATCGCCCACACGCCCACGCCCAGCGACACCGCGGACGCGGCCAGCAGCGCCTTGCGCCGCGGGCCGGCGCGCGCGCGCAGCCGTTGCGCCAGCGTCAGGCTGACATAGCCGCCCTGTATGGCTATCACGATGGACAACGCAACCAGCGCGGGGTCGTACGCAACCGGCATGGGGTGTCCCCGGTCTCCTCCCAGATCCGTCCGTCGGCTTGCTGCCGCTCTCGACCCCTAGTCTAGACCGCATTTCGCGTCAAAGACAGGGGCGACGCGGATTACAGGGTCTTCCCGTACATCACGAAGCCGGCGTTCTCGGCGACCTTGTCGTAGAGCATCATCGCCGTCTCGTTGGTCTTATGGGTGTGCCAATAGACGCGGGTCGCGTCCGCGTCCTTGGCTCGTTCATAGACAGCATGGATCAGCGCGCGCCCGACGCCTTTCCCGCGCGCCGCCTCGTCGGTGAACAGATCCTGCAAGTAGCAGGTCGGGCCGATCATGGTGGTGTTGCGGTGGAACAGGTAGTGCACGAGGCCGACCAGATTTCCATCCGCCGCGGCCACCAGCGCATGTACCGGCTCATAGGCGTCAAAGAATCGCTCCCACGTCATCCGGGTGATGTCACGAGGCAGCGCCGTCGGACCGGTCCGCTTGTAGAACGCGTTGTACCCGTCCCACAGGCGCAGCCACGGATCGAAATCGGCGCGCTCCACGTCACGGACGACGACCTCGAGAGGCATCCCTCACTCCTAGTTGGGAACGATCAAAGCTGGTCCGCGTGCGACAGGCGGCGTCCCAGGCGGAGAAAACCCGGGACGCCTCCTTTGATCCCCTTACCGAAAGACGCTAGTACTGGGCCAGCTTCTGCTGCAGCGGATTGGCGGCCGCATTGTTCACCGCGCGGTCGACCAGGATCTGGCGCGGCGTCACCTCCAGATCGTAATAGTCCTTGTTGGCGTCGTTGTCCGGCTCGATCGCCCCGCCTTCGAAGTTGGCGCCTACATAGCCGCCCTTCTGTTTGACGTAGCCATAGATTTGGGCGCCGGCGCTGGAGCGGACCCCGGCCCCGGTCGGACCGGCCGCCACGTCGATGTCGCCGCCGATGCGGGATTTGCCATCCATGAGCTTGCCCAGCGCGGCCTCGCTCATGATCACCAGCAGGATCTCCTGCTGCGACGCGCCGAACTGCGCACCGACAGAGCCGCCGCCTCCTTTGTAGAACGCCGGGGGACTCCAGCTCCCGTCCGCGCCGCGGGCCAAGATCACGCCCTTCCCACCTTTGCCGCCGATGATGAATCCGGCCTTCTTGAAGTCCGGCACGATCATCACCGCCTTCGCCGACTTCACCTGCTCGCGCAACGCGTCCATGTCCGGATCGCCTAGGAAGTTGTCGAGGGTGCTGATGCTCTTGTCGATCAGCTCCTGTTCGCTGGCCAACGCCGGATCGGCGGCCAGGGACAACGCGGCCGTCAAGGCCACGGCGGTCGCAACTCTGGTTAGGTTTTGAACGAGCATGGCAGGTCTCCCGTGCGGATGAAGCCCATTTGCGGGCGGCACAATAGCGTCTGAGGTTGTGAAGAAACAGGCGGGCGCGCTGGTGCTTATCCAGATTCTCGTTGTGGGCGCCGTCAGATCATCCGGATCTTCACGGCGCATCCACGCTCAGCACGATTTTGCCCTGCACCGCGCCTTCGCGCAGAAGGGCCAGTGCATCGGCGAACTGGGCCAGCGGCAGGACCCGGTCGATCGGCGGGTCGATCTTGCCCTGGCTATAGAGATCGAAGATCTCGGCCTGAACCTGGGCCACCCATTCGGGATCGCGGTCCCGGTAGTCCGACCACTGCAGACCGGACACCGCGATGTTCTTCACCAACAAATAGTTGGAGCGAATGGTCGGGATGTCGCCCGAGGCAAAACCGACGATCACCATCCGGCCGCGCCACGCCATGGCGCGCAGGGCGGCGGCGTTGAAGTCGCCGCCGACCGGGTCGATCACCACGTCCGCTCCGTGCCCGTCCGTCACATCCCGCACCGCATCGCGCAGGCCGTCGCGCAGATTGTCCATCAGCAGGCCGATGGTGTGGTCGGCGCCCGCCGCCTTGGCGACCTCCGCGTCCGCCGCCGCGCGTACGCCCCCGATGACGGTCCGCGCACCGAGCGCCTTGGCGAGCTGGATGCTGGCCACCCCGACACCGCCCGACGCGCCCAGCACCAGCACGCAGTCCCCTGGCTGCAGGCCGGCTCGGTCGACCAGGGCGAAATGCGCCGTCTGATAGACCAGGCCGAGCGCGGCCGCCTTGTCGAACGGCAGCCCGTCAGGCATCGGATAGCAGGTCGCCGCCGGAGCCACGAGCTTTTCCGCGTACGCCCCGTACTCGACCTGTGCGGCCACCCGGTCGCCGAGTTTGAACGCGCTTGCGCCGTCGCCGACCGCCTCGACCACGCCGGCCGCCGCCTTGCCCGGCGAGAACGGCAACGGCGGCTTGATCTGGTACGCGCCCTCCATCACCAGGATGTCCGGATAGTTGGCTTCCGCCGCGCCCACCGCGATCAGCACCTCGCCCGGCCCCGGCACCGGATCGGGCACCTCCTCGAGCGCGGCCTCCTCGATCGGTCCGAACGCGCGGACCACCACCGCCTTCACCGCAGCAGCTCCGCGTTGTGCGCGCCCAGCGCCGGGGCGGACTCGACCTGGTCCCGTGAGGCGCGAAACGCCGGCGCAATCGGCACCGGCAACGCCGATAGGGTTTCCCCCGCCGCGTTCGCGATCTTGGCGTCAAACACCCGGCGCCGGCGGAAATGCGCGTTCGCCATGGCCTCCTGGGCGGTCCGGACGATCGAGCAGCAGCAATCCGCCCGGGCCAGGATCGGCTCCCAGTGGTCGGACGGCTTGGCCGCGATGATCCGGGCCACCTCCGCCTTGGTGCCCGCCGGGTCCTTCGTGTCGTCGCGCCAGTCGGTGCCAAGCGCGATCGCCCGGCAGAACACGTCCCAGAACTTCTGCTCCAGTGGTGCTGCAGCGACGAACCGGCCGTCGGACGTCGGATAGAGCTGATAGCGGGGCGACCCGCCGGTGACCAGCTCATTGCCGGAGCGCGGCCACTCACCCGCGGCCTGGCCGGCGCCAAGCGCCCAGTACAGAAACGGAAACACGTTCTCCGCCATCGAGATATCCAGATGGCAGCCCTGCCCCGTCCGGTCGCGCTCGCGCAGCGCCAGCAGGATGTTGAGCACCGCCGGATAGCTGCCCGCCGCGATATCTGCGATCAGCGCCGGCGGCAGTACCGGCTGGGAGGCCGTGCCCATGCTGAGCGACAGCAGGCCGGCATCGCCGATGTAGTTCAGGTCGTGCCCTGCCGTGTCGCGCTTCGGGCCGTCCTGGCCGTAGCCGGTGATCGAGCAATAGACCAGGCCCGGGTTGACCTGGGACAGCGTCCGGTAGCCGAGCCCAAGCCGGTCCATCACGCCGGGCCGAAACTGCTCGACCAGGATGTCCGCGCGCTGCACCCAGGGCATCAGCTTGGCCGCCTCTCCGGCATCCTTGAGATCCAGCGCCAGGCTCTTCTTGCCGCGGTTGAGCAGCGCGAAGTTCACGCTGTCCTCGCCCCATTTGGGCTCGTAGGCACGCATCTCCTCGCCGCTCCCGGGCCGCTCGATCTTGATCACCTGCGCGCCGGCCTCGGCCAGAAACAAAGTGGCCATCGGACCCGGCAGCAGGGTCGAGAAATCCAGCACGATCAAGCCGTCAAGCGGTCCCGGCATCAGCGGCCCCTCCCTGTGCGGCGGCCCCGGCCGCCATGTTCGGTAAGTCTGGGTCCTCCATTTATAGAGAGGCCGGTGACGCTCCGCCAATGATGGGGCATTTCAGCCGCCGCATTTGTGCCAACGCCCCGAATACCTTGGCAGACTGCGCAGGATCAGTCGGTCCTGAAGTCTCGGCAGGCTCCCCTTGTGCGCATCAGAGGCATTGGCTTAGGGTCGTTGCAAAGCGAGAACCGCACGGCGCCGAACGCGGCGCCGTTTCGTTTTCCGGGAGGGTTCGATGGCCAACGACGCGCCATCCTCCAAAGCTCCAACGCCTCCGGCCGGTTTCCTGGACGCCGACCAGCACCAGCTCGCCCAAGGGCTGTTCGACCGGTTCCGCGAGATGTCCTTCGACGGGGTCGGAATCAGCCGCGAGACCTATGGTCCGGGCGAGACCGCGGCGATGGAAGTGATCGAGCGGATCGGCGCCGAGCATGGCTTCGAAACGGGCTGGGATGCAGCCCGCAACCTGGTCCTGCGCCTGCCCGGCCGTGAGCCGGACCGGCCGGTGGTGGCCACCGGCTCGCACCTGGACAGCGTCCCGCAGGGCGGCAACTACGACGGAGCGGCCGGCGTGGTCGCGTCGCTGCTGGCGCTGCTCGCGGCCAAGGCACACGGCACGCCGCTGCGCACGATGGAGCTGCATGTGCTGCGCGGCGAGGAGAGCGCCTGGTACGGCGGCCCGTGCTATTTCGGATCACGTGCCCTGTTCGGTCAGCTGACCGATGCGGACCTGGCGACGACGCACCGGTTTACGGGAAAGCCGCTGGCCCACTACATGGCCGCCTGCGGCGCGGATATGGCGCCGATCGAACAGGGGCAGGGGCTTGTCGATCCGGACCGGTTCCATAGCTGGATGGAGCTGCACATCGAACAGGGTCCGGTGCTGATCGCCCGCGAAAGGCCGGTCGGTCTGGTTACCGGCATCCGCGGCAATGTCCGCCATCGCCGGGTCGTTTGCCGCGGCGAGGCTGCCCATTCCGGCGCAGTGCCCCGCTGGATGCGCCACGACGCCGTGCTCGCGATGGCCGAACTGCTGATGCGGATCGACGAGCACTGGCGCGTGCTGCTGGAATGGGGCGAAGACCTGGTCGTGACCTCGGGCATCGTCGAAACCAACGCGGCCGAGCACGCCGTCTCCCGCGTCCCGGGCGAGGTCACCTTCGCGCTCGAGTACCGCAGCCAGGACCCCAAGACGCTGACCTCCTTCGGCGCGCTGGTCCGCTCGGAATGCGAGACCATCGCCGCCAAGCGCGGCGTGACCTTCGATTTGGGCGATGGCGTCTATACGGCACCGGCCCGCATGAACGAGCGGCTTGTCGGGCTGCTACAGTCCAGCGCCGAGGAAGCAGGCATCGCCGGTGAGGTCATGGCGTCCGGTGCCGGCCATGACTCCGCCGTGTTTGCCAATGCCGGCGTACCGTCGGTCATGGTGTTCGTGCGCAATGAGAAGGGCAGCCACAATCCGCACGAGGCGATGGACTATCCCGACTTCGCCGCCGGCGCCGAAGTGATGGCGCGGGCCTTGTGGCAGGCCGCCAACATGGCAGAGGAACTCCGCTGATGACGGACGCGCGCGCGGACGCCCAGGAGGCGGCGAAGATCCTTCTCGACAGCGGCGTCGTCTATACCCGCACCAGCGGCGACCCATTCTTCTTCTCGTCCGGCTGGGCGAGCCCGGTGTTCGTCGACCTCAAGCGGCTGATCTCCTTCCCGCAGGCCCGCGCACGGCTGTTGACCCTGGCGCTGAACAGGATCGGCGAGAGTTTCGGGGCGGACGCGTTCGACCAGATCGCGGGCTGCGAGCTGGCCGGCGTGCCGTTCGCCGCCATGGTCGCCGACCGCACGCGGCTGCCCCTGGTCGTCACCCTGAAACAGCCGCGCGGCTTTGGCCGGTTCGCCCAGTTCGAGGGCAGCTTCGAACCCGGCACCCGCACGCTGTTGATCGACGACCTGACCACCGACGGCAAGACCAAGGCCACCTTCAAGCGCGCCCTGGAACAGGCCGAAGCAAACGTGGTCGGGATTTTCGTGATTCTGGACTACAAGATCTTCCCGGCAGCACCCGAGATCAGCTCGCTGGTAACACTTTCCGACATCCTGGACGCGGCAGGACAGAGCGACCATCTCGATCCAAAGGCGCTGGA
>JASJBI010000083.1 GCA_030066595.1 Alphaproteobacteria bacterium
GGCCTGCCTACCCCACCAGATCGCGGAGCGCGTATTTCAGCACCTTGCCCATGGCGTTGCGCGGCAGGGCCTCCATGAAGACCACGTCCTTGGGGTGCTTGAAGCCTGCCAGCCGGCCGGGGAACAGCGCCAGGACCTCCTCGGGGCCGATGGTGCTGTCCTCGCGGCGCACGACGACCGCGACCGGCACCTCGCCCCATTTGATGTCGGCCCGCGCCACGACCGCCGCCTCGGCGATGTCCGGGCTCTCGGCCAGCACCGCCTCGAGCTCGGCCGGGTAGATGTTCTCGCCGCCCGAGACGATCAGGTCCTTCTTGCGCTCGTCCACCCAGTAATAGCCGTCCTCGTCCACATGGGCGATGTCGCCGGTGTGGAACCAGCCGTCCTTGAGCGAGACCGCGGTGGCCGAGGGATCGCCCCAATACTCGAACATCACGTTGGGCCCGCGCACCAGGATCTCGCCGGCCGTGCCGGGTTTGACCTCCCGGTCGGTGGCGTCGACCAGGCGGACGTCGCAGTGCACCGCGGGCTTGCCGGTCGAGCCGGCCTTGCGTTCGGCGTCCTCGACGGTGAGATAGATGGCGATCGGCGCGGTCTCGGTCGAGCCGTAGACCTGGATGCAGGGGATGCCGCGTCCGTGGATGATTTCGAGCACCGGGACCGGCACGATCGAGGAGCCGGTGGTCACGAGCCGCAGGCTGGAGAGATCCGTCTCGGCCCAGCGGGAATGGCCGGCCAAGGCGGCGATCGTCGCGGGCACCAGAACGGTGAGCGTCGGCCGGTCCTCGGCGAGGCTGGCCAGCGTGGCCGTCGGCTCGAAGCGGCGGTGCAGCGTCACGGTCGCGCCGGCGTGCAGCGCCGGCAGCGTCTGGATGTTGAGGCCGCCGACATGGAACATGGGCAGCACCGTAAGCACATGGTCGCGGCTGGTCAGGTCGTGCATGTGGGCGCTGTTGACCGCGTTCCAGAACAGCGCGTTCTGGGTCAGGACCGCACCCTTGGGCCGGCCCGTCGTGCCCGAGGTGTAGACGATCAGGATCGGCGCGTCGTAGTCGACATGGGGGTTGCGGGCCTCGACCGGCCCGCCCCACTTGCCGGCCATCTTGCCCACGAGCCCGTCATAGTAGAGCCAGCCCGCCGGCGCCTCCTCGCCATAGCTCACCAGCCTGGTTTCCGTGAGCCCGTCCCGGATGCTTTCCACATGATCGTGGAAGTCCGCTTCGGCGAACAGCACGTCCGCCTGGCAGTTCTTCAGGATATAGGCGTGCTCGGGCGCGGCCAGGCGCCAGTTCAGCGGCACCAGAATGGCGCCGAGCCGGGCGCAGGCGAACAGCAGGTCCAGCATCTCCGGGCTGTTGTAGCCGAGAAAGGCGACCCGGTCGCCGCGGCCGACGTCCAACTCGCCCTTGAGAGCAGCGGCCAGCCGGCCGATGCGCGCGGCGAAGCTGCGGTAGCTGATCTCCTCACCCTCGAAGCGCAGCGCCACCTTCTCCGGCCGCAGATCGGCCCACCGCGCGATCCAGTCGGACAGATCCATCAGGCGCAAACCTTCGCGCATGCCGGCAGGAGAGCAACAACCGTGGGTCTCCCCCTCCCCCTAACCCCCTCCCACCAGGGGAGGGGGAAATGAGAGGCATCGGACACAGTTGGCAAGCCCTCCCCCCTCGTGGGGGAGGGTTTGGGAGGGGGGTCGATCGGTGGCACGGCGAACGGCCGGTCAGTCATCGTCGCTTTCGCCGGGCTCGTAGAGGGCTTCGCGGCCGAGCCGGTCGAGACAGATCTCCGCCGTCCAGGGCAGCATCAGCGAGCCGCAACGGCTGTCTCGGTAGAGCCGTTCGAGCGGCAGCGACTTGAGCATGGACTGGCCGCCGCAGGTGCGGATCGCCAGCCGGCACAGCTCGTTGGCGCTTTCCATGATGGTGTACTGGGTGGCATAGGCGCGCAGCCGCTCTTCCTTGGAGGGGTCGACCCTCGCCTCGTTGATGGTGCGCTCGAACAGCGCCCGGGTCTGCTGCAGCTTGACGAACATCTCGGCCACGGCGATCTGCTTGGTCGGGTACATGCGCCGCTTGACCGGCGGCAGCCCCTCGACCTCGCCGCGCAGATAGGCGACCGTGAACTCATAGGCCGCCTGGGCGATGCCCATATAGCTCGGCGAGAGCGTCATGAACATGTGCGGCCAGCGCGACGCGGCCTGGAAGTAGACGCCGCGCGGCATCAACTCCGCCGCATCGGGCACGAAGGCGTCCTTCATCAAGAGCGTGCGCGAGACGGTGGCGCGCATGCCCAGGGGGTCCCAGGGGCCGACGATGTCGACGCCCTCGGCATCCGCCGGGACGGCGATGTAGAGCGTGTCGCGCACCGACTTGTCCGGCTTGTCCTCGGTGCAGAGCACGCCGTAATAGTCGGCCGCGCCGGACAGCGAGGCGAAAATCTTCTTGCCGTTCAGGAGCCAGCCGCCCTCGACCTTGGTCGCGAGCGTCCCGAACGGCGCCTTGCCGGCGGCCGCCGCGCTGCCTTCGGAGAACGGCTGCGCGTAGATCTTGCCGTCCTCGACGATGCGCCGATAGTGCTCCTTGCGGCGCTCCTCATGCTGTTCGCGCTCCTGGCCGCTCATGTCCAGATCGTCGGCCAGCGAACCGGTCCAAAGCGCCGAACAGGCATGCATGTTGAAGGTGAGCGCCGTCGCGCCGCACCAGCGCCCCATCTCCGCCGCAACGATGCAGTAGGTCGGGAAGTCGGCGCCGAGCCCGCCGTACTGATCGGGCACGCACAGGCTCAAGAGCCCGTTCCCTTTCATGTCGTCATAGTTTTCGAACGGAAAGGACGCGTCCTCGTCGTATTTGAAGGCCCGCTCGGCCCAGGTCGGTCCCAGCTTGCGGACCTTGTCCACCAGCTCGCGCTGGCGGTCGTTCATGCCGATATCGGAGGCAGGCGCGAGTGCAAGGTCTTCGGGCATGGTCAGATCTCCATCCGTTTCGCCGGGGCGGTCCGGCATCTCTCGAGAAAGTCCAGAAGGACGTGATTGAAGGCCCCCGGCCGCTCCATGTTGGCGAGATGCCCGGCGACCGGCAGGGCTTCGAAATGGGCGCCCGCGATCTTCTCGGCCATCTTGGCCATCATCGAGGGGGACGCGTTGGTGTCCTCTTCGCCCGCCAGAACCAATGTCGGGACCGCGATCTTGGCCAAGACGTCACGGCGGTCGAAGGTGACCAGAAGCTCCATCATGGCGCGATAGCTCTCGGCCGGAACCCTCGACATCGCGGCGACGGCCAGCTCGACACCCTCCGGATCGGGACCGGTGCCGACCAGGCTGGCGACGATGCCCGGCGCGAGATCGGCCATGGACCGCCCCTGGTCGAGCGGCTTGAGCCGGTCCGCAAGAAACCTCTTCTGCCAGTCTCCCTCGGGATTGCCGAAGGCCGGGCTGGTCCCGGAGAGGACCAGAGAGGCGAGCCGGTCCGCATGCCGGGCGGCGAACTCGAGCGCCACCATGCCGCCGAGGCTGTGCCCGACGAGATGAACACGATCCGCCGCGAGGTGGTCGGCCAGGGCCAGGGCCGCGTCGGCGAGCGCGGGAAAGCTCACCTCTTCGAGGGGCGGGCTCTCGCCATAGCCGGGCATGTCCCAGGCCGCGGCGGTATAGCGGGTCGCGCAGGCCTCGAGCTGCGGCTGCCAGCACTCCTTGCCGCCGCCGACGCCATGCAGGAACAGAACGGTGTCCGCGCCGCGGCCGCGGCTGACATAGGCGGGCACGGCCATCAGGCGAGCTCCCCCTGCAAGACGCCGGCCTCGACGATGGTCTCGCCGTCGAGCCCAACCGTGCAATTGCGCATCGGCAGATCGAAATGTCCGAGGGTGTGGCGGCCGGCGGTCTCGTTGGCGCCGGTGGAATAGAGGAAGTTGCCGGCGAAGGCGCGCAGCTCGGTGCCGTTGAACTCTGCCTTGTCGTACATCGTCAACGCCTCCCAGCGCGCGGCCGGATTCATGCCCCAGCCCACATGCGAGACCGCATAGGCGTCCCGGTCGCCCCAGGCGGCGAAATAGCTGCGGGTGAGATCGGCGTCCACCCCCTCGCCGTCGATCGCGGTGACATAGTCGTCCTCGATGACGAGCCGTACCGGCGCTTCGAGATAGCGCTTGAAGGTGAGGTTCATGTCGCCCGGCGCCAGCACCAGGCTGCCGTTGACGCTCTTCGCCTTGGGGAAGCAGAGGCACAGCCCGCCGGGCCAGTGGGCCACCTGCCCGGGCTTAGTGCAATACCCCCAGACCCCGCCGACGGGCGCGTCCCGCACGCTGATCGTGAGATCGGTCCCGGCCGCAGACGTCACGGTCATGGTCTCGGCCCCCTTGAGCCGCTTGAGCCCGGCCCGGACCTTGGGCTCGAGCGCCGGGTCGGGGAGCAACCGCTCCAGCGCTTCGGGATGTTCGTTGCTGATCATGAGCAGACGCGCCCCGCCCTTGAGGATATCGGGCAACTCCGGCGCGTGCAGCATGCCCTCGACCGTAAGGTCGACGACCAGCCCGGACGAAGCGAGCGCGGCGACGACCGGCCCAAGTCCCTGCACCGCGTCCGACGCCCCGGTCGAGCGCACCGGAACCGGGGCGGACTGGGCCGGGCTCGGCACCACCACGTGGAAGGGCCTGGCCCCCAACCGCATGAGCGCAAGCTCGGCCAGCTGCACATTGAGCGCGCGCGACTGGGTTTCCGACAGAATCGCCACGGCTTCGCCGTTTGCCACTTGGGACAACTCGAACACCCGTGCGAAACTGTCGATCCATTTCCCTTCGATGCGGTCCTGAAACACGGCCGCGCCTCCCGCTTGTGTCGCGGCGCCGCGCGGTCGGCGGCGCCGGGTAAGACCCTCAGGATCTCGTGTACTGTAGCACAAAAAAATTCTATGAAAAGTAATATTTTTATGCTTAAATTAAAATCATGGCCATGGGGCAGCCGAAAATGACCGATATGCAAGAGCCGTTCGACAGCCGAGCCTTTCGCAACGCGCTGGGCGGATTCGCCACGGGTGTCACGGTGGTCACCGCCTGCGACCCGGCGGGAGAGAGGGTCGGCCTGACGGTCAGCTCCTTCAACTCGGTGTCCTTGGATCCGCCGTTGATCCTGTGGAGCCTGAGCAAGGCGGCGCGCAGTATGCCGGCCTTCCGGGCGGCGAGCCACTACGCCGTGAACGTGCTCGCAGCGGATCAGGTCGAGCTGTCGCAACAGTTCGCGCGCCCGACTGAGGACAAGTTCGCGGGCGTGGCCTGCCACGAGGGCATCGGTGGGGCCCCCTTGCTGGACGGCTGCGTTTCCTGGTTTGAGTGCCGCAACGCCATGACCTATGAAGGCGGCGATCATCTGATCTTTGTCGGCGAGGTCGAGCGGTTCGGCTGCGAGGATCGGCCGGCGCTGCTGTTTCATGCCGGCCAATACGGTCTTGCCACCCGGCACCCGGAAACCCCCGCAGTCGCCAAGCCGACCGTGCCGAGCGAAGGCGAGAAGCGGCCCTTCGTCGACGACTACCTGCTCTATCTGCTCGCCCGGGCCAGTCACCAGGTCAGCGCCCGCTTCCACGCCCGGCTCGCCGAGCTCGGCGTCTCGGTGCCGGAGTGGCGGGTGTTGGCCACCTTGTCGGACTCCGACGGCATGACGGTCAGCGAGCTCGCCAAGATCGTCCTCTTCAAGCAGCCGACGCTGACCCGCATCCTCGACCGCATGGAGAACGACGGCCTTGTTGAACGGCGTGCGTCGCAGGGCGACCGGCGCAAGGTGCTGGTTCATGTCACGACCGACGGCGGCAAGACGGTTGCCCGTCTCAAGACCGTGGCCAAACGGCACGAGACCGAGGTGTTGTCGGACTATGGGCCGGGCGAAGCGGCGGTGCTGAAAATGGTGCTGCGGACGCTGATCAACCGATCAGCCGACGGTTGACGCGGATTTATCCGGCAACAGCATGAGCGGCAGCGCCAGGATGTCGCGCTTGATGACCAGCTCGTGCAGCAGCCAGGCGAGAGCGATTACGAACACGCCGGAGAACAGCACGTCGGAGAAGAAGTGCCCGCCCTGGACGATGCGGGTGTAGCCGAACAGGCAGCCAAGCCCGATGCCCAGAGCGAACCCCGCGACCCTCCAGGAGCGTCGTGTGGCCACGAAGCCGAGGGCGATGAAGACGAACCCGATGGACGCGTCGCCGGACACAAAGGAACAGTTGGTCTCGCATTGATCGGTGATCACGAAGGGCGGCGTGTAGCTCTTGTCGCCGCCGAACTCGACGATCTGTGACGGCCGTGCGCGGCCCCAATATTCCTTGAGAATGCCGTTCACCAGCAGGCCCGGTCCCAGGGAGATCACAAGACACAGATAGAGGACCGTCTGCCGCGAAACATCCCACAGGCGGCGTCCCAGAAACACCCGCCAGATCAGCGCGAAAAGCAGGGCCATGCCGGCCCCCCATCCCAGCAGCCGCACCACCCGACGGATGCCGACATGGTATTCGGAGCCGAAGCGCGCGGGATAGCCTTCACCCGGGACATAGAACAGCCCGGCGATGGTCTTGTCGATGCCGTCGAAATGCACCAGGACAGCCGCGGCGACCAGGACGGCCGCCGTCAAGAGGTATCCGCCTCGCCATTTTGCCGCCGCTCTTGCCATGGTCCGGACCTTGCCTGACGCAATCCCCGGAGGCAAGCCAGCACGCGCGCACGGCGCGGCCGAACATCGCGCAAGCGCGAAAACTTCATCCGAAACAAATTCATGCTGTGATGTTGCATATGCGCAACGGCGGCCGCGCAAGAATCCCTCCGTGTGCCGCTTCATTCCTTGGAATAGGGTCCGCATGCCGGTACAGTCTCTGAGGCTGCCGTCGCGATCAGCCGGTCTCGGAGAAAAAAGGGCAACGAGGGACACTGGGGCTCTGCGCATGTATCGCCGTTTCCTTGCTGCGCTTGGCGGACTGATCCTTGCGGCGACATTGACCGCGCGCGATGCCGCGGCCGACCCTGCGGTGCAGGGAATTGCCGCGGGCGCCATCGCAACGGTGGCGGCTGGCGTGCTCCTCAATCCCATGGATCCGGACGCGGACCGCGAATTCATCTTCGCGGGCGGCGGTGTGTTCGACGTGGTCGACGACGAGGATCAAGCGGCGCTCTACAACTTCGAGTACTGGGCGCCGTTTACATTCTTCCGCTTCCGTCCTTTCGGGGGAATCTTGGGAACGTCGGACAGCGCGGTGGGCGGCTATGTCGGCGTGCGCCACGATCTGCAGATCGGCAAGCGCCTGATCGTGTCGGCAAGCACGGCGGCCACGGGGTTCAGTGCCGGCGACGGCAAGTGGCTCGGCGCCTCGGTCGTGCTGCGATCCGGTGTCGAAGTCGCTTTCCGGTTTGACAACGGCATTCGCCTTTCCGGCGGCTTCCATCACATGTCGCACGGCAAGGTGTTCTCCGACACCAATCCGGGAACGGAAACGGCGACCTTCGCGTTGGCGGTGCCAACGGACGTGCTGTTCGGGGGGCAGCTGTTCAAGGGGAAACACTACTGGCCCAAGTTACTCGGCTGGTGAGCCGAGGAATAGGGGGGAGGGCCGGACGGGGTCCGCAGCCGCGGACCCCGCTTTTTTTGCGGGTCGCCCAGCGCTGCGGGGCGCCGGGGCCGCGTGCGGGGGCCAAAGCGCCTTTGGCCGGCGCATCAGGGGTTGCGGCCTGAGCTTCACCATAGAGGCCATTCCTGTTACCCGAGACCGCGAATCCGGTTAACCTTCTGGTCTCAGTTTTGGGCTAGTTCTGCCTCTCCAGATCAATCCGCAGTTCAGAGGGGGCCAAGATAGGCCGCTATGGTGCAGCAGGAAGCTTCGGTCATTGTGCTCGGCGCGGGACTTCAAGGATCATGTACGGCCCTGGAGCTGGCCCGAAGCGGTCATAAGGTCATCCTCGTCGACCAGGATGACAAGCCGATGAATCGCGCGAGCCTTCGGAATGAGGGCAAGATTCATCTCGGGCTCGTATACGCAAACGATCGCACGCTGGCCACGGCAAAGCTGCAGCTTCAAGGAGCGCTGAGTTTCCGCTCTCTCTTGGCGCGATGGATAGGCCCGGCGGCAGATCGACTGCGTTGCTCGACACCCTTCAACTACCTGGTCGCAAGCGATTCGCTGCTCAGCCCCGAGGAGCTCTCAGAGCACTATGCAGCCGTGGAGACGCTCTACGCGGAGCACCGTGCGCAGGACCTCGGTCTGGACTACCTCGGCACGCGGCCGGAACGGCTCTATTGGCGGCTCGCACCCGAGGACCTCGAGCCGTACTTCCGAGCGGATCGGCTTTTGGCGGGATTTGGCACGGCGGAACTGGCCATCGACACCGAACAGCTGGCGCTTTTTGTCCGCGAAGCAATTGCCGCATCGCCAGACATCAGCTTCGTGCCGTGCCGGACGGTCAAGGGCATGGAACGGAAAGCCGGGTCCTTGTGTGTCGCGGGGGACGGGCCCGAGGGCGCCTGGCGGATGCGGGCTCAGCAAGTCGTCAACGCAACCTGGGAGAGCCGGCTTGCCATCGACCAGACCCTCGGTCTGGTGCGCGCCAACGGCTGGCTTCACCGGCTCAAGTACCGGGTCATAGCGCGCGTGCCGGAAGCCCTCCGGGACGCGCCTTCGGTGACGATGGTGATCGGTCGCTATGGCGACGTGGTCATACGCCCGGATGGGACGGCTTATCTCTCATGGTATCCGCTGGCCATGCGCGGCTGGACCCACGCCCTGAGGCCGCCCGAGTCTTGGGACGCTCCATGCCGAGGTGAGGTGAGCAAGGAAGACGCGCAGGCGTTCTCGGCCAGCGTGATGGCGGCAATCGACGCGTGGTTCCCCGGGATCGGGCGGTCGCAGCCGATCCTCGTCGATGCGGGGGCCATTGTCGCCTATGGCCAGACGGACGTCGACGACTCGACCAGCGAACTCCATGATCGAACGAGGATCGGCGTTGCCTCGATCGATGGATACCACAGCGTCGACCCCGGCAAACTCACGACCGCACCGCTGTTCGCGATGGCGGCAGCCGAGCGCGTCATCGGCCACGGCACGATGGGATAGAATATTCCGTGAACCCGAATGGTCGACCCGAACTTCTCATGGGCGGGCCTCCGCATGAACCGTTACCGAGACCATGAAAGGCCACGGCGGGCCGGCGGAGCCAAAGAGAATGGATGACGGATCGGTTGGCCAACTCGTCGCGCGAGGCTACGCCAACGGCGACAACATCCCCCTCGAGCAGGTCTTGGGGCGGGTTAGGGATGGCGAGGTGATCGTCCTCCCGCGCGCCATGCAAAGCCTGGGCTTATTCCAGCGGTTGTACGATTTGACGCTCGACGCCGTGCGTGCCGCCTCGTCGGACAGCCACGCGAAGAGAGTCGAAGACCAGGGCATCGAACACATTCATCGCATCCTTTCGCCACGACAGATCGTTGAGACCAATGTCGGGCTCTCTAGCCTGCCGAATATGGAATTCTTCGGCGTCGCGCGGCGATGCATCGAAGATGGGCTCGGCTATCGCGACGGCTACTACATTTGCTCCAAACCCATTGTGCGCACGATGGTGCCGTTCGACCTTTCCGACACGGAAGACGTCCTGTCCACGCTACATACGGGACGGATTCGCGCTCTCAGCCCGCACCGCGACTCTTGGTATCCACACCCTGAACACGGCATCAACATCTGGAGCGCGATGGGCCGCGTTTCTCGCGGCAACGGCATGATCATCTATCCGGATATGTGGCGCCTACGGATCCCCTTCGCCGGAATACACATGGCCAAGGACCAACCCGTCGGCAGGGTCATGAACTTCAGCCTCGAGCCTGGCGATATCCTGCTCTTCAACGGCGAACATCTCCATTCAACCGAGCTGAACGTAACCGACGAAACCAGATACGTGATCGGGACGCGCGTGACCCTCGATCAGCCGAAGTACCACGCTGAACCGCCATGGGTACCTTACTACCAAGCCGCATCTCTCGAAGGGCCTGTGGCCCCGCTCTATCGTTTGAGGCCTTATCTGAGACCGCCTTATCTGACGAAGCGGTACGTGCGGTTTCGGATTGGTCGCGTGCTCAGGAAGTTGAACCTGATGCCGAAACGAAAGAACGCGCCGGTACGGACGGCGCCGAAATCGTCCTCGGGTTCCGAAAATGTGATCCGGTCCGACCTTGGGAATGGCGAGATCCGGGCGATCGATGACGCCAGGATCGCGGTCCGGATCGGAGAAGAGGTGTCTGTGCTGTCACGATATTGCGTCCACCAGGGCGCGGACCTTGCGCAAGGCTATGTGAGCGAGGGTCGCCTGTATTGCCCCTGGCATAATCTGTGCTTTGATCCGAAGACGGGCAGACAACCCTGCAAGAGCCTCGGTCACCTCCGACGATTTGCAGAGTGAGACGACCCTGTCGGGTTGTCCGTTCCAAGCTTCACCCTCGCCACTCGACCAGGCATTCGCAATGATCTCACCAGGTGTCGTGATTCAGTCCCGCGAGGACAGTTCACCGCCAATGCACCGCAAGAGCGCCAGCTGCTCCCGCCACGCTCGGACCGGCTCGCGCGGGCGTACCGCGCTTGGGTCGAACTCCTGGCGACTGACGGCGCGCGAGAGAGGTCCATGATGAACGGCACGCCAGCATTGCCCCGATGCGTCGCCTGCGTGCCGACATGGAATGCAGAGCCATTCATCGAAGAGACGCTCAAGGCGCTTGCCGCACAGACTTACCCCAATTTCGAGGTGCTGATTTCGGATGATGCTTCGACGGACGGCACCGTCGCGATCTGCGAGCGCTTTGCCGCCGCGGATTCACGCTTTCGGGTCATACAGCAGACGCGAAATCTGGGCTGGGTCGGCAACGTCAACGCCCTGCTGCGCGCCGCCAAAGGCGAGTATCTCTTTTTCGCGTTCCATGATGATTTAGTCGAACCCACCTATGCGGCCCGCCTCATCGAGCAGCTGGAGGCGAACCCGAGCGCCGTCCTGGCGTTCTGTGATCTCAAGACGGTCCACGTCGACAACGAAAGCGAGATCGGCGCCTATGAAGAGCTCGACGGCATCGAGAGCCGCATGGAACGGGCCCGACGCTTAATCCTGCGCCAGGGCGATTGGTGGATCCCGAACCGGGGTATTTTCCGTGCCGAAGCCGCAAAACGGATCGGCGGATTGAAGCGCCATCTCGCCGG
>JASJBI010000084.1 GCA_030066595.1 Alphaproteobacteria bacterium
GGGCACATGCCGCCGGCCGCGCGCTATGTCTTCATGGAGATGGGACTGATGTTCTTTCTGGTCAGCGTGGGCCTGCGGGCCGGCGGAGGGATCTTCGCGGCCCTGCAGGACGCCGGCCTGGTCATCGTCAGTTTAGGCGTGGTGCTGACCCTCACCCCCGTGATTTTGGGCTACCTGTTCGGGCGCTACGTGCTCAAGCTCAACGCGGCGATCCTGCTGGGCGCGATCACCGGGGCAATGACCAGCACGCCGGCCCTAGGGGTGGTGCAGGACGCGGCCAAGAGTTCCGTGCCTGCTCTCGGCTATGCAGGAACCTACGCGTTCTCCAACATCCTGTTGACCCTGGCCGGCACCGCCGTGGTCATGCTGTAGCCGTTCCGTTCAGCCCTCTTGGGCGAGCATATGCTCCAACAGGGCTGCGCTGGGCACGCCGTCCACCAGCAGCTGATTGTCGGCCTGGTAGGTGCTGATCGCGCCCACGGTCTGGGTGGTCAATCCCCGGCCGGCCCGCACCCCCTCATAGCCGAACCTCTGCAGCGCGCGCTGGATTTCGGTGACCATGGCCGGATCTGCCCGCCCGGCATCGATCTGGCGGCGGGTGAGGGTGCGCGGGTTGCGAACCTCGCGCACGGATTCGGCGGCCTCCTGTTCCGCGGCCAACCGGGCCGCCTCTTCGCGCCGGCGCAGTTCGACCTGGGCTAGGCTCAGGCCGATCGCCATGCCCATCCGCAGGCTGCGGCTGCGGAACCGGCGGGTGAACAGGGCTGGATTGCGCTTACCTACCAGGAGCCGGCTTTGATTGCCGCGTTCGACCGAGAGCCGGCTCGGACGACGCCGGGTCACGGAAAAATTGGTCGAGCCGGTCGCGAGCGCCTGTTCATAGACCTGAAGGGCCAGCGTCGCGCCGGCGCTCATGCTGAACTCGCTCAGGCTACGCCGCAGCTTTGCGCGCCGCAGCTTGTAGATCTGCACCTGCACCGGCGGTGTCCGCCGCCGCAAGTCAAACGGGCTGTTCTCCTGGACGATGATCCCGCCCAGGGAGTCCGGCGAGCCCCTCAGCACGGTCCCAGGGCTCGGAGGATCGGCGTTGGCTGGCATGGCAGCCGTCAGCCCGGCGCCGATCAGCGCCAAAGATACAGCCTGGATAATTCCCCTCATCGGCAACCCCCGTCGTCTCGCCGCATTTTCGAACGCCGGCGCTCCCCAGTCGGCACGGCGGTTCGATCGGCATGAGGCGAAGGCGTCGGCACCCCATGCCTTAACCATGAATAATCGCTTGATTCTAATGCAATTGTCGACCCGGGGCCGTTCAACCCCGGGTCACAATTGCCCTCGGTATAGCCCGGCCCCAGGATCGATGAGCGTCGTTCGCTCCGCTTCTGCGGGCGTCAGGCGACGACGTTGTGGCCACCGTCGACGTAGATCGTGCCGCCGGTGATCAGTCTGGCCGCATCCATAGCGAGTCCGGCGGTGGCGAAACCAACGTCCTCGATGCTGACCAAACTCCTCATAGGCGCTTCTTCGGCCGCCTGGTCCAGCAACTCGTCGAACGCGGCAATCCCGGAGCCGGCACGGGTCTTCAAGGGACCGGGTGAGATCGCGTGCACCCGGATTCCCTTCTGTCCAAGCTCGGCCGCCACGTAGCGCACGGTAGCTTCCAGCGCAGCCTTAACCGGTCCCATCACGTTATAGTTCTTCAACACTTTTTCGGCGCCGTAGTAGCTCATGGTGAAGAGCACGCCGCCGTCCTTCATCAGCGGTTCGGCGTAGCGCGCCATGCGGATGAAGGAGTGGCAGGACACATCCATGGCCATCGCGAAGCCTTCGGCCGAACAATCGACCACCCGACCGTGCAGGTCTTCTTTGGGCGCAAACGCGATCGAATGTAGGGCGATGTCGAGCGCCCCCCAACGCTTCTCGATCTCCGCGAACACCGCCTCGAGCTGTCCCTTCTCCTGCACGTTGCAGGGCATGAAGATCTCTGCCTCCAGCTCTTCAGCGAGCGGCTCGACAAAGCGCTTGGCCTTGTCATTCAGATAGGTCATGGCCAGATCAGCCCCATTGGCTCGGAATGCCTTGGCGCAGCCATAGGCGATCGAGTTCTCATTCGCGATTCCGAGCACCAGAGCTTTCTTGCCTTTCAGATTCTGATTGATCGGATCGAATATCGGCATGGCTGACCTGTTCCTCCGACTATAGGCCTACGATGTTGGCGGCGTGTTGCGCGATCATCAGCTCTTCGTTGGTGGGAATGACCCAAACCTCCGGCGTGCTGCTCTCCGTTGTGATGCAGCCGCGTCCGTTTGCGTTGGCCGCCGCATCCAGTTTGAAGCCGAAGGCCGAAGCCCGTTCCACGACCCGTTTGCGGATCTCCGCCGAGTTCTCGCCGATGCCCGCGGTGAAGACCAGCGCGTCGAGGCCGCCCATGGCCGCCGTCAGCGCGCCCAACTCCTTGACGATACGATAGACGAAGAACTCCACCGCGTCGGCGGCCTTTGGATCGTCGCTCTCCAGCAGGTCCCGCATGTCGCTGCTGAGGCCGCCGGAAATCCCAAGCAGCCCGCTTTCCTTGTAAAGCAGGGTCTCGATCTGCTTAGCATCCATTCCTTGGTCTTGTAGCAGCCACAGCAGCACGCCGGCATCTATGGCGCCTGTCCGGGTGCCCATGCACAATCCGTCCAGCGCCGTGAAGCCCATGGTCGTGTCGTAGCTGCGCCCGTTCTTCAACGCGCACATGCTGGAACCGTTGCCCAGATGAGCGACCACCACGCGTTTGTCGGCCAGATGTGGCGCTTGCTCGCCGATGGCCCTGGCAATGTACTCATAAGACAGGCCGTGGAAGCCGTAGCGCAGAACGCCCAAGTCCTCGTACTTGCGGGGCAGGGCGAAACGGTCCGTCACCGGCTCTCGCCCGCGATGGAAGGCGGTGTCGAAACAGGCGATCTGAGGGATCTCCGGCGTCTCCTCCATCGCCGCATCAATCCCAGCCAGATTGTTCGGTTGATGAAGGGGCCCCAGCGAAATGAAGGAGCGCAGCTTCTCCATGACTTTGGCATCAACCCGAATGGGCTTGGCGTATTCCTGGCCGCCATGCAGCACGCGATGTCCGACCGCGGCCAACTCGACCTGGTCCTGGTAGTGGCCCTTCAGCCATGCCGCGAGGTTGGCGAACGCGCGCCCGTGCCCGCCGGACTCCTTCTTCTCCCACTCCTCTTCGATCAGTTTCTCGCCGCTCGCAGACTTGGCCGAGAAACGGGGTCGCACGCCGATGCCCTCGATCTGACCTTTGCTGTCGAGCTCCAGCTCGCTCCCGCCGTTCTGCCGGAACACGCTGAACTTGATGCTGGAGGACCCAGCATTGAGCACCAGAATTGCCTTTTGCATGGTCCTGCTCCCTTAGTGCGTAACCTTTTGATCGGCCCGCCGCGTGTGAGCGAGTTCTGCGGCGATTGCGCAGGAAGCGATCCGGGCCCGCCGGTTGTCGGCCCGGCTGGTCAGAACCACCGGCACCCGCGCGCCGAGCACGATGCCGGCCGCATCCGCATGGGCCATGAAGGTGAGCTGCTTGGCGATCATGTTGCCCGCCTCCAGGTCCGGGGCGAGCAGGATATTGGCGCGTCCGGCCACCGGGGATTCGATGCCCTTGATTGCCGCCGCCTCGGGGCTGATCGCGTTGTCCATGGCCAGCGGACCGTCGATCAGAGCGCGTTCCGCGATTTGGCCGCGGTCCATCATCTTGCACAACGCCGCCGCCTCCAGCGTGGACGGCACCTTCTCGTTCACTGTCTCCATGGCGGACAGCACGGCGACGCGCGGATCGAGGTCCAACGCACGGGCCAGCTCGATCGCATTGCACAGGATATCGACCTTGTCGGTGAGCTTCGGATAGATATTCACCGCGGCGTCCGTGATGATCATGAGCTGCGGGTAAGCCGGCACGTCCATCACGAAGCAGTGGCTGATCCGGCGCCCGGTGCGCAGGCCGGTGTCGCGCGCGGCGACGGCCCCGAGGATCTCATCCGAATGCAGCGACCCCTTCATCACCATTTCGACGCCGCCTTCGCGGACCAGTTCGACGGCCTTTGCCGCGGACTCGTGACTGTGTGCGGCATCCACGATCTTGTAGGGTGACAGGTCGAGGCCGCCTTCTTCGGCGACCTGGGCGATCTTGTCCTTCGGTCCGACCAGGATCGGGTCGATGAGGCCCTTTTGGGCGGCCTCGATCGGCCCGGATAACGCGGTGATCTCGCACGGATGCGCCACGGCGGTCGAGACCGCCCCATGGCCGGTTGCATCCCTGATCAAGCGCTCGAAGGTGTCGTGCGACTGCACGGAGACCGTCGGCATTTCGGGCATCATGTGCGAGATCTTCTTGGCGGGCGCAAACACTTCGGCCACGCCGGTGACGATGATGTCGCCCTTCTGGTTCACTGCCTTGCAGTCAAACCGGATGCTCTTATCGCTGGCGTCCTTGTCGGAAACGGTGACCGACGCTTTGACGGTGTCGCCGAGCGCGACCGGCTGGTGGAATTCGAAATCCTGCTTCTTATAGACCGTGCCGGCGCCCGGCAGGTCGGTGCCCAGGAGGCCCGAGAACAGGGTGCCGCTCCAGAGGCTGTGGCCCATGATCTCCTTATTGACCAGGGTTTCCTGGGCCACTTCCTCGTTGTAGTGGGTCGGATTGAGGTCGCCGGAAACGACGGCAAACAGCTCGACCTCTTTCATCGTCAACGGCCGCTCCATGCTGGCGTTGTCGCCGACGGTGATTTCGTCAAACGTCTTGTTCTCAACCAATGTGCGTCCCGGCATTGCTCCCTCCCGGTTGGATCATGCTGTCGCAGTCGGCGGCTCCCCAACCCCGAGTGACGCGGCGATGTGCGCCAGCGCCTCTTTTCGCTCCGGCGTCGCGCGCCCGGACTTTTCCCCGATCCGCTGGAGGAATTCCATGCAGTCCCGACGATCCTGCTCGGTCGGCAGCAGGTCCTTCAGCGTCTCTTGAGCGAGGTCCACATCGATCTGCACGATGTAGCTTTGCAGGCGCATAATCTCGCGGGCTTGTTCCAGGCTCATCTCAGGAACCTTCGGATGCCGTTGGGCTTCCTCGACGAGAGCCAAGAACCCGCGCCGGTCCGCCGTCTGGTCAACCAGGTGGATCATAGCTGCACCGATGCGCAAGATCGCTGCGGCGAATCCGCCCTCCTTGGCACGTGACAAAACGTCCCGAGCCTCCATTTCCAACAACGCCTGCTGCGCTTCGTCGCGCTTCGGCACGACGTCCAGCGGCTTGAAGAACCCCCCCAGACCGTTCTTGCCGTAGACCACGTTGAACACGTCCTCGGAGGCGGAATCCCTGGCATCCCTGTACGTGTCCAGTGACTTCACGATGGAGTCCGACACGCTCTGCTGTGCCTTCAGGAAGCTGTTGTCGGGCTTCACCGGCGAGCGGTGCTCCCGCACATAAGGCGCCATGGCCCTGACCCACAGCATGGCGGGGTTTAAGTCCGACATAAACAGATGCTGCGCCCGGGCCGGGTTCATCAGACGGTTCGCCAGCGCCGATTGCTCGGTCGCTGTCGCGCGCACGAACGGGCGAGCGAACGTCTTGTAAAGCCATTCGTTATAGTCGGAGACGGCGGAGACGGCGGCGAAGTCGGCCTGTTCCTCCTTATCTTCCTGATCACCGACGATCGCGCGCAGGTCTTCGATGGTTCGCTCTTTGAACCTGACCTCGAATTCGTCCGGCGCGCCTTCGGCCGGCATACGGGCGATATCCGGATCCTCGATCTCCAGTTCGTACAGACCCGGCGGCAGCATCTCGATCATGTCGAGCGTATGCAGGATTCCCTTGTGTTCTCGGCTTGCGATCTTGCCGGACACGAAGATGCCCAAGTGACCGACGCTCGGGTGCACGTGGTACACGATCGTCTGCCCATGGATCTTGATCTCGTCCGTGTTGCCATAGACATCCACCACCCAGGCCAGGGCCTGCTCCGGCGGGGTGATGTTGTCGCCTTCGGAACAGAAAATCACGATCGGTGATTTGATGTCCTTGATGTCCAGCGGCGGCCCATCGCCCATGTCGATCTTGCCTTGCTGCAGGCGGTTGCCGACGAAGAGTTCGTTGACGATGAAGTCCATTTCTTCGGTGTTGGTCAGGAAGAAGCCGTTCCACCATTTTTCGAAGTGGAGAAAGCGCTCCTCCTCGGTGTCCACCTTCGAATAGACGTTGTACTGCTTGGTCCACAGCGTGTTGGCCGGGTTCAGGTTCTCGAAGTTCTGCACCAGGTATGCGCCGTCGAACAGGCCGGCACCCATGTCGCTGGCCAGGCTCGCCATCCAGGTGCCCCCCAGGAGTCCGCCGAGATAGCGCATCGGGTTCTTCCCGGATTTGCCGGCCCAATAGGACAGCGGAGAGCCGCTCAAAATCAGCGGGCCGGTGACATCGGGATGCGACGCGCTCAATAGGACAATCGCCCAGCCACCCTGGCAGTTGCCCAGCACGCAGGGCTTGCCGTCGGCCTCCGGGTGCCGTTCTGCGACCGTCTTGATGAAGACCGCTTCCGCGTCGCGCACGTCGCGCAATGTTTGGCCGGGGACGGGGACCTGGCTGAAAGTGAGGAAGTACACCGGATGGCCGGCCCGCATTGCGACACCGACCTGGGAGTCCTTCTTCGATCCGCCGATGCCGGGGCCGTGACCGGCCCGCGGGTCGACGATCACGAACGGCCTCTTCTTCGGATCGACCGGAAACTCGGCGTCCGGAATGATGCGCAACAGCGAGTAGTTTGCCGGCCGGTCCAAGGTCCGACCATCCATGATGGTCTCGTACTCGAACTCGAGCACCGGCGGCTGACCCGCCAGAAAATGGTTGATGGTCTGGTTGCCGCGCTTGCGCATCACATCCCAAAACAGGACCGAGCGCTGCATGGCGTCGACCGAATACTCGATGAAATCCGACACTGGCCTTGGCAGGAGCTCTTCGGCCACGATGTCCGTGGTCGGCTTCACGATTTCGACCGGCACGGCGACCGGGCGCGCCGCTTCCTCGACCGGTGGCACCACGGCGGGCGAAGGCCGCGAGGCTTTGGGCCCCGGGAGTGGGATCGCGATATCGGGCTCTGGCTTGGCCGGCGCGGACGTAACCGTCCGAGCCGGAGACGCAGCCTTGGCCGGAGTCGGGGGCGGGGTGGCCGGAGCCTGAGTTGCCGGGGCCGGCGCCGCCTCTGTTTGGATCGGCGAGGGCTGGACTGGCGGGGCTTGAACCGTCGCCGCTGCAGGTTGTTCCGCTGTCTTCGGCGGGGTCGCCGTCTTCAACTTTGCGGAGCGTGGCGGGCGCCGGGTTCCGGGCGATGTCGTCCGCCGCGAGCGCGGCGTCTGCGTGGATTTGGCCATCAGGGCCCCCTTTGATTTTCTCGGTAGACCGGAACAAAACGGTCATATTGCGGTGCAATATTTCTGCGACTATGCGACTCGGCTTCGTGCTCGTCAACGCGGCCTAGGCACGACGCAAGGCGAAGTGCGAGAGGACGCGTTTGACAGGGAGTCGAAGCAATTCTGGCCATGACAACTCTTGCCGAGCCTTGACCTGGATCATCTGACGAGAGGAAAAAGACACTTTGTCGCAGCGCAAACTCGGCAGGCGTGCCGCCTTTGGCAGTCCAAGTGGTTGCTCAGAGCATCGACAACGCGAGAAACGACAAAGCTGCGCCATCCTCGTGAGTTGGCGATCACCTAAGGCTCGTTGTTGCCACTCGGCTGATTCAGGTCTTACATACGCCGCAAGTCGCCCGAGACGGGGGAGCTTGACCTCTCGGATTGGCTCAGCCTAGCACTGAACGTCCGTGATCACCGAAGATGTCGTTGCGTGGTTTTCCACAGCCTTTCAGCAACACTGGCAGCCCTGCGGATAACTTGGCCGTAAGTGCGATTTTTCCGGGCAATCTGCAAGAAAACCGCAAACAGTCGGGGATAACTTCACGGACTTGGTCCTATTCTGCGTGCCAGCATAAGGGATCTTTGCGTGGATAACGCGCGGCGTGCGGGTGTCTGGGCCTCAGGGCACGAATTTGTAAGCGATTGCGCGATCGGCCTGCGGAAACCTATGGTGCGCGCGGTTGGTCTGGATCGCCCGGGACACCGCGCCTGGCCGATAGGCATGTCGTCCAGGCTTGGCCCAGAGACCCGACCAAACACAGGCCCCAACAATGGACGTGAGGACCGTGCCTTCGCCGCAGCCGGATCCTCCGAAAGCGCCGAGACTGGTCCAGTCTGGGGCATTTGAGGCAAAAGATGCGCCAATCTGAGAAGAAAGTTCCAGACCTTCAGGGATCATTAACCAGCGCCATGACAGCCTGTCCCGGCTCGCGTGGTCTAGCCGCTGATGGCGACGCGGGGCGGATCGGGAATCCCCACCGGCACGGCGCGTCCGGTTGAGGGCAGTTGGGACGGGCAAACATGTCTGATCAGGTTGAAACGGTCGAAATCGACCAGGAGCTTACCGAAGAGTGGTCCGAGACGGATCCTTCGGTTGTCGCGGTCATGCCGGTGATCATCGCCAGCAAGATGTATGCGGACGTGATCGTGCGCGCGGTCCCCGAAGAAGAGGGTGGCGGGTTCGCGGCGGTCATTACCGACGTGCCGGCGCTGATCGGCGATGGCGAGACCATCGGCGAGGCGATCTTCGAATTGCATCGCGAGCTGATGGTCGCGATGTGCGTCCATGGTTGGACGGTGGAGACGCAAGAGATCTGATCGCGCGTTTCGGCACCCCTGGTGCCGATCACGCCCCTTGCGTCTCGCTTCCGCCGGAGCGCGCTCCGGCGACCCCTTTCCCCAAAAAATGCGCTTTCACCACGGCCTTCTTGTGCAGCAGGTGCTGGGCGAGCAGGCGGGTTAGGCGCTCGCCGTCGCGTTCCTCCAGCGCGGCCAGGATCTCCTCGTGCTCGTCGACCGCTTGGCGCCACTGCGCCGCGCTCAGCGTGGTGTGGTAGCGCGACAGGCGGATCCGCGCCGACAGGCTGGCATACATCTGCACCAGGGTCTGGTTCCGGGCCGCCGCCAGAATGGCCTGATGGATGTGCTGGTTGGTCTTGAAGTAGCGCTGCAGGTCGCCGCGGTGGAAATGGGCCAGCATCTCGTGGTGGGAGGCCCGGATGTCGGCCAGTTCGGCGTCGCTGATCTGTTCGCAGGCCAGCCGTCCGGCCAGCGCCTCCAAGGCCGCCATCACCTCGAAGGCCTCGTCGACGTCGGTTTCGCTGAGCGTGACGACCCGTGCGCCCTTGTTGGGCTCCAACTCGACCAGGCCCTCGGCGCTCAGCGCGCGCAGGGCCTCGCGCAGCGGCGTGCGCGAGATCCCCAGCGTGTCGCAGATCGCCTGTTCGGGGATGCGCTGCCCGGGCTGCAGCTGCCCCTCGGTGATCATCGCGCGCAGCCGGTCGGCGACGCTGTCCTGCAAGGTGCCGCGTCGCGTCGACTTTTCGGTTTCGTCGGCCTGTTGATCGAGTGCCATGGTTTGATCCTTAGCGGCGATCACAGCGCATCGGCAAGCACTCGCGCCAGATGCCTGGCATCTCTGCCGGCACCGTCCTTGATCTGATGGCGACAGCTGGTGCCGTTGGCGACCAGCACGGTCTCCGCGTCTGCGGCCCGCACGGCTGGGAGCAGGTCCAGCTCCGCCATGGCCATCGAGACGTCCACGTGCTCGGCCTCGTAGCCGAACGAGCCGGCCATGCCGCAGCAGCCGGACGGGATCTGCTGCACCTCTGCGTTCGGGATCACCTGCAACGCGCGCTCCATCGACGCCATCGTGCCGAACGACTTCTGATGGCAGTGCCCGTGCACGAGGAACGTCCGCCGAGCGGACCGGTCGCAAGGCAGCGTGAAGCGCCCCGCTTCGGCCTCGTCCGCTACGAACTCTTCGAACAGTTTGGCGTGGGCGGCCACAAGCGCGGTTTCCGGGCCCGGCAGCAGTGCGGCGAACTCATCGCGCAGGGTCAGCAGGCAGGAGGGTTCCAATCCGACGATCGCGAACCCCTGATCTGCGTAGGGCGCCAGCGCCTGGATGGTGCGCTGCGCCTCGGCCCGCGCCTGTTCGACCATGCCGGCGGCCAGATAGGTCCGTCCGCAGCACAGCGGCCGCCCCGGGTCTTCGGGCGCCGCGTCGATCACATGATAGCCCCCGGCCCGCAGCACGCCGACCGCGGCGCGCGCGTTGCCCGGTTCGAAATAGCGGTTGAAGGTGTCGGTGAACAGAACGGCCATCCGCTCGAC
The DNA here is from genome assembly GCA_030066595.1 of Alphaproteobacteria bacterium. GTDB lineage: Bacteria > Pseudomonadota > Alphaproteobacteria > JAJFFI01 > JAJFFI01 > JASJBI01. The sequence continues at coordinate 10,270 of JASJBI010000084.1, forward strand.
CGGAACCGCTCCGGCCGGCGCCGGAGCCGGCCTCGATCCGCGGTACCAGTCCCGCCGCCACTGTGGCAGGGACCGACGGGCGCTGAGGCCGACGACCGCCTCGGACAGCCGGGCCAGACCCGGCACCCGATCGCGCAAGTTCAGCACCGGTGCGATCGCCGCCGCCCAGGGCGCATAGCGCGGCAGATGCGCGATCAGCCTCTCGCGCAGAGGTATGCCGTGTCTGCGGTTGTAAGCATGGCGAAACTCGATCTTCATCTTCGCCATGTCGACGCCGGTCGGGCATTCCCGCCGGCATCCTTTGCAGCCGACGCACAGATCCATCGCCGCCTTCATTTCGGGCGCGGTGAAGGCATCGGGGCCGAGCTGTCCCGACAACGCCAGCCGCAGCACGTTCGCCCGGCCGCGGGTGACATGCTGCTCGTCCTGGGTCACGCGGTAGGAGGGACACATCACGCCCGGCTGCGCTTTGCGGCAGGCGCCGTTGTTGTTGCACATCTCCACCGCACCGAGGAATCCGCCCCATTCCGACCAGTCGAGCGCGGTGTCGAGCGAGGCCGCTTGATAATCAGGGTGGTAGCGCAGCAGAGCACGGTCATCCATGCGCCGCGGCCGCACGATGATGCCGGGGTTGAGCGCGCCGTCCGGGTCGAACCGGTCCTTGACCCGTTCGAACGCCCGCGCGATCCGAGATCCGAACATCGGCTCATGGAATTCCGATCGGACGATGCCGTCGCCATGCTCGCCTGAATGGGACCCCTTGAATGTCCGGACCAGTTCGAACGCCTCCTCGGCGATGGCCCGCATCGCGCCCACCTGCTCCGGATCTTTGAGATTCAGGATCGGCCGGACGTGCAGACAGCCGACCGAGGCGTG
>JASJBI010000085.1 GCA_030066595.1 Alphaproteobacteria bacterium
GTGGCCGGGTGGGGGAGCGGGCTGGTGCGATTCCACGCCAGTGGGAAACGCCCTAGCTACGCCTAACCCTTAATGCACACCAGCGGCGCCAGGCGCGCCACCTTGCGCGCAAGGCCAGCCTCGTCTGCCGCGTCCACGACCGCGGTGACATCCTTGTAGGCGCCCGGCGCTTCCTCGGCCACGCCGCGGCCGGACGGCGAACGGATCAGGATGCCCTGTTCCGCCAAGGCATCCGACACCTGGCGTCCCTTCCAGCGCTTATAGGCCTGGTGCCGGCTCATCGCCCGGCCGGCGCCGTGGCAGGCCGAGCCGTAGGCCAGCTCCATGCTGCGGGCCGTGCCGACGAGAATATAGGAAGAGGTTCCCACGCTGCCGCCGATCAGCACCGGCTGGCCGACTGCGCGCAAGGGCTCGGGCAAGTCCGGATGGCCAGGTCCGAAGGCGCGCGTCGCGCCCTTGCGGTGCACGAACAGGTCGCGCGCTTGGCCGTCGATCTCGTGCTGCTCCAGCTTGCAGGTGTTGTGGGAGACGTCATACAGCAGTTCGAGATCGGCCTCGGGCAACACGCCGCCGAACACGCCGCGGGCCAGATGGGTGATGATCTGCCGGTTGGCCAGCGCGCAATTGATCCCGGCCCGCATCGCGCCGAGATAGCGCTCACCCAGCTCCGAGCGGATCGGCGCGCAGGCAAGTTCCCGATCGGGCAGGTCGATCCCCAGGCCGGGCGCCGCCACCACCATCTCGCGCAGGAACTCGGTGCCGATCTGGTGGCCGAGGCCGCGCGAGCCGCAGTGAATGCTGACCACCGCATCGCCGACGTGCAGCCCGAAGGCCTCCGCGGCGGCCGGATCGAACAGCTCGGCCACTTCCTGGACCTCGAGATAGTGGTTGCCGGAGCCCAGCGTGCCCATCTCCCGGCGCTGTCGCCGCTTGGCTTGATGGGAGACGAAGTCGGGGCGTGCGCCGGGCATGCAGCCGGCTTCCTCGATGCGCGCCAGGTCGCGGCGCTCGCCATAGCCTTGCTCCACGGCCCATTGGGCGCCGCCGTGCAGCATCGCTTCCATCCCGGCATCGTCGAGCGAGATCTCACCGCGGCTGCCGACCCCGGCCGGGACCGCCGCGAACAGCGCGTCGGCCAGCTCCCTCTGCGCCGCCCGCACCGCGTCCGCCGGCAGCCCGGTGCGCAAGGTACGCACGCCGCAGGAGATGTCGAAGCCCACGCCGCCGGCCGAGATCACGCCGCCGTGGTCCGGGTCGAAAGCCGCCACCCCGCCGATCGGAAAGCCATAGCCCCAATGCGCATCCGGCATGGCGTAGCTCGCCTTAACGATGCCGGGCAGTCGCGCCACGTTGCAGACTTGCTCGGCGACCTTGTCGTCCATGCCTTCGATCAAGCCGCGGTCGGCGAAGATGATGCCGGGTACGGCCATGCCGTGGTGCGGGGGGATGACCCACTGATCCACCGGGCGTTGCTCGAACTGTGTGGGGTCCATGATCCGCTCCTCTTGGCTTATGGGGATCGTGGTTCGGGCGTGGTGTGTTGAACCCCCGGGGCTGGTTCAGACGTCCACGATGCACTGCGCAGTCCACGCCCCGGTCTCCGGATCCTGCCAGACGGCCGCGTCGGTGAAGGTGGCCCCCTTCAGCTCGACCCCCACCGCATGACGAGATCGCTCGACCGGTTCGCCGGACGCCTGCGCGCTCAGTGCGCCGTTGCTCGTCTCCACCGAGAAATCACCGAACACGAGGCCGTCGGCGGCCATCTCCAGGATCACGGCATTGAGCCAGTCGATCAGCAGGACCACGTCGTCGGGGGCTTGGCACGAGATCGGGACCTTTATGCGTGGCTGCACGGTCTCGGCTTCGACGACCAGCGCCATCATGGCGAGGGCAGCTTGCCGGAAGGCTTCCGCCTTGCTGTTCCCGTGACCGCGAACGCCGACGTCGGCGTCGTGTGCGTAATGTTCCCAGTGGCCTCGGCTCACCGCTCTCTCGGGCATGCTGTCGAGCCCAATTGCGCGGACATCGGACCGCGTTGGTTAGGGCCGCGCGCTGTCGAGGCTCAACAGATAGGTCCGCAGGTCGGCGAACCGCTCGTCCTCGGCGGCACCGAACACCGGGTCTTCCGGGTTGGCGATCTGCGCGTCGATCTCGGCCCAGTCCTCGGGGGTCAGGGCGCGCTCCGCGGCCGGAAAAAAGATCTCCTCCTCCATCTGAATGTGCCGGCGGTAAGAACTGATGAAGTCGCGCATCAGCTCATCGAAGCCGGCGCGCGAGACTTCCAGCTCCAGCAGGATGGCGTTCAGCACTTCGGCCAGGCGATCGGTTGCGGCCTCGAGCTTCTCGTGGTGCCCCTCGAGATCGCCGACCGCGGCGGCGGCTTTCGGATCGCGCTCGCGCAGCTTGCTGCAGACCAAATCCTCCAGCGGATGGTGAAACTCGTCGGGATAGGTCTGGCAGTACTCCAGGACGCCGGCCATGACGTCGTAGTCGGGCGAGGCCGCCTCATCGAAGAACCGCAGCTGGTGCTCCAGCGCATCCAGCAGCTTCGACAGATTCACGTGCTCTTCGCGCAGCAGGCGCATGCATTCGGGCATGAAGACACACCTCGTTGGCCGGTGGGCTGCACCACAGATCGGTCCAGCATTCGTGAGTTTCTTAGACAGCCGATAGAAACGCGTTGATTTCGCTCAAGTGACTTAGCCGAACTTGAGCGCTCAGTCATCGGCCTCCACCAAACCCATCGCCTTTAGATCGTCGGTGTTCCGCGGATGGGCCAGCCAATCCGGCGGTTCGTGACCCTTCTCGCGCAGAAAGTCCGGGTTGAACAGACGCGACTGATAGCGGCTGCCCCAGTCGCACAGGACGGTCACGATGACATGTCCCGGTCCCATCGCCTTGCCCAGCCGGATCGCGCCGGCCACGTTGATTCCGCTCGACAGGCCGAGGAACAGGCCCTCTTCGCGCAACAGGTCGAACATCACGGCAAGGCCTTCCTCGTCCGGCACCTGGAACGGATGATCGACATCCAGGCCTTCCAGATTGGCGGTGATGCGGCCCTGGCCGATGCCCTCGGAGATGCTCGAGCCCTCGGCCTTCAGCTCGCCATGCGCATAGTAGTTGTAGAGTGCGGCCCCCATCGGGTCGGCGATGCCGATCTGGACGTCCTTGTTGCGTGCCCGCAGCGCTGTCGCCACGCCGGCGAGCGTGCCGCCGGTACCGATCGCGCAGACGAACCCGGTCACCTTGCCGTCGGTCTGTTCCCAGATCTCCGGGCCGGTGGTCTCGATATGGCCCTGCCGGTTGGCGACATTGTCGAACTGGTTGGCCCAGATCGCGCCGGCCGAGTGGGTCTTGGCCAGCGCGTCGGCGATCCGGCCGGAGACTTTCACGTAGTTGTTCGGATTGCGATAGGGCACCGCCGGGACCTGCACCAGATCCGCGCCGGACAAGCGCAACATCTCCTTCTTCTCTTCGCTCTGGGTTTCCGGGATCACGATCACCGTCCGGTACCCGCGGGTCGCGCCGACCAGCGCGAGGCCGATGCCGGTGTTGCCGGCCGTTCCTTCCACCACGATGCCGCCGGGTTTCAGCTGACCTTTGGCCTCGGCGTCCTCGATGATGAACTTGGCCGCCCGATCCTTCACCGAGCCGCCCGGATTGAGGAACTCCGCCTTGCCCAGGACGGTGCAGCCGGTCAGCTCGGACGCCTTCCTGAGCTTGATCAGCGGCGTGTGCCCGATGGCGTCCACGAATCCGTCACGAATATCCATGCTGTCTCTCCGGCGCGAATGGCGGCAGGCGGGGCCGGGATGCTAGCGACGCCGCACAGGCGCCACAAGCGGCGGGAGGGCAAAGCAGTCTCGTCCGGCGACTATGCTACGGTCGTCGCGAGCACCAAGCAGAAATCGGCCAACCGAGGGAGGAGAGCATGCCGGAGCGGATCGGATTCATTGGGCTTGGCCGGATGGGCGGGCCAATGGCGAAGAACCTGGCCCGCAAGCAGTTTCCGTTGACGCTGCACGACACCCGGCCTGATGCGATCCTCGCGGTAATGGAAATCGGCGGCGAGCAGGCCGGCGATGCGGCTTCGGTGGCCAGGGCGGCGGGGATCGTGCTCACCATGCTGCCGGGTCCGCCGGAGGTCGAGCAGGTCGTCCTCGGCAGCGGGGGGGTGCTTGACAATCTCTCCCCCGGCGAACTGCTGATGGACATGTCCACCGTGCTGCCGCAGACGTCCGACAAGCTGGCAGCCGCCTGCGCCGAAAAGGGTGTGGCCTTCGTGGATGCGCCGGTCGGACGGCTGGCCAGTCATGCCGAGGCCGGGGAAAGTCTGTTCATGGTCGGTGCATCACCGAGTGACTTCCAAAAGGTCAAGCCGCTGCTCGAGGCGATGGGATCGACCATTCATCACTGCGGCGGTCCCGGCAGCGGCACCCGCACCAAGTTGATCAACAACTTCCTGGCAATCGTCGCATGTCAGTTGAATGCCGAAGCCCTGACCCTGAGCGAGCGTTTCGGCCTTGATCTCGCGACCACTCTGGAGGTCATCCATGGCACCACGGCGACCAACGGCCAGCTCAAGATTAACTACGCAACCAAGGTTCTGACCGGCGACACCGAGCCCGGCTTCGCCATCGACCTCGCGCACAAGGACCTGACTCTGATACTCGAGTCGGCGAACGCGGCCCAGATTCCGCTGCCGATTTGCGCTGCCGCACGAGAGAGTCTCAGCCTAGCCCGCGCGGCCGATTTCGGCGGCCGCGACTTCTCCGCGCTGCTAGATCACTGGTGCGCACGCGCGGGAGTAGGTCAAGTAAGGTTTCCTGCCGCCGGAACATGATCAGCTAAACGCAAGCGCAGCCGAAATTTTTTATCCCACATCATGGTTAACGGCGGCACCTGCGGCGTTAACCATGCGCGTTAACCGTGTCTGTTGCCAGACAGTCACGGTTCATGCAAATCGGAGACATTTAGCGAAAATGGTGGCATTGCTGCTTCAGTGTGCATTCGGCATCATCTACCCTGTTGGGTAATAGAACCGGTGGGGGATCCGGCGCCTGACATTTCTGGCAAGTCGAAAAATGGGGGTTCGACGCCATGTATGGGCTTATTACCGCGATTTCCGTCATGTGGATGATGCTATTACTGAGCGCGTCCATCGCCTAAGTAGACGAGACACTTAGAAATCTAGAGTTTACCTACCGAACTTCGGTTCGGACGAAGTGTGACTTGCGCTGGCTCGGCATTTCTACTTGCCGAGCCAGCGGTCACGCAAAGCGTCACGGTTCAACGCCAGCCATTGCAGCGCGATGATCGTCATCGCGTTGTTGATCCGTCCGGCGCGCAGGCGCGCCATCGCCTTGCCGACCGACAGCGAGATGACCTTGATGTCCTCGCCCTCGTGATCATTGCCGAACACGCCGCCGGCTCCGAGCGCATCGACTCGCCCGACGAACACGGTGGCGGTTTCATCTGAGCCGCCTGGACTGACCAGGTAGGAGTGGATCTGCTCCAACTCCTGCACTTCCAATCCGGTTTCCTCGACCGATTCGCGGCGGGCGCAGGTCTCCGCGTCCTCGCCTTCGTCGAGCATGCCGGCAACGATCTCCAGCAGCCAGGGTTGCTGGCCAGCCTCGAACGCGCCCAGGCGGAATTGCTCGACCAGCACGACCTCGTCGCACACCGGATCATAAAGCAGCACGGCGGCGATCGGCCCTCGGAAGAACAGCTCGCGCTTCTGGGTGCCTGACATCTCGCCGTCGTGGCGGCGATGCCGCAACGTGATGGTGTCGAGCCGGAAGTAGCCGTCGTGCGAGCGCTCCCGGCCGAGGATCTCGACGTCCGGGTGGGCCGGGGCCTGAGCCGCCTCATCCGGTGTCGCGGAAGTCTTAGGGTTGCTCATCGCTGGTTTACTCATGACCCAGGCGCCGCTCAACCGAGAGCGCGCTGCAGACGCTCGAACGCCAGGTGCAGGCGCTCCGGCGCGCACGCGAAGCAAAGCCGCAAGTAGTTCTCGTTGCCCGGTCCGAAGGCGGCCCCGGGCGCGAAGCCGACCTTGTGTTCCAGGACCAGGTTCTGCGCAAAGCGCAGGCTGTCGGTCATCCCGTCGACGCGCAGGAACGCGTAGAACGCGCCGTCCGGAGGGGTCAGGTGAATCCGGTCGAAGCCGGCCACCGCGTCCAGCACGATCTGCCGGCCGGTCCGGCTGTAGGAGATCATGTGCCGGACAAAGTCCTCGCCTTGCTCCAGGGCCGCGATCCCGGCCCATTGCACAAAGGCGGTGGCGCCGGTGTTGTTGTAGGCGGACAGATCACCGATCACCTCAACCAGACTGGGCGGGTGCACCATCCAGCCAAGCCGCCATCCTGTCATCGCCCAGGACTTCGAGAACGTGTTGACCACCAGAACCGGGTCTTCCGGCTCGGCGATGCTGAGAAAGGAGGGAGCCGCTTTGGCGCCATCGAAGACCAGGCGGTGGTAGACCTCGTCCGCGATCACCCAGATGCCGCGCTCGCGCGCAAAGGCGAGGACCGCGCGCTGCTGGTCGGCCGGCATCACCCAGCCGGTCGGATTGCCGGGCGAGGCGAGGAAGATTGCGGCGGTCCGCTCATCGACCGCGTCGAATAGCTTGTCGAGATCGAGTTGCCATCCTTCGGCGGTATCGTCGAGGCGCACGAGACGGGGCTCGCCCCCCATGACCTCGACCGAGTGCAACGCGTTCGGCCATACCGGGACCGGTATCACCACGTTGTCGCCATTGTTCACGCAGCACTGAAACGCAATCATGATCGCGGTCATGCCCGATCCGCAGACCGTGACCCGGTTCGGATCGAGCTCAAGATCGTAGACCCGGTGCGTATAGCGCCGCAGCGCATCGCGCAGTTGGGAGACGCCGCGGGCACTGACGTATCGGGTCTTGTTCTGCGCCAGCGCTTCGACTGCCGCGTCTTTGATGAATTTCGGCGTGTTCAGATCGGACTCACCGAACCACAGCGGCACCACCTCCGGATCCTCCAGTCCGAGCCGGGCGACCGCGCCAATCTTCTGCAGCTCCATCGATTGCAGAGCCGGGCGCAAGTGTGCGAAGGCGGTGGGCTCGGTCGCGCGGGCGGCGAGGGGAGCGTGGGGCATATCAGGGCGCTTTCCTATTCGCTGGCGCGACCGCTCTAGCACCTGGCCAGACCCTCGACAACCGTCGGCGGCTGCACCATGTGGACGCACCTACGATGTGTTCTTCTACGATGCGGCGCACCGCCGGCTATTCTGCCGCCTGGCCCGGCGGAGATTGCAGCTGCTTGTCCTGCCGTTCCTGATCCGGCCGGTTCATGGTGAAAGTGTCGGTCACCACCGCATAGTCGCGATAGCCGAGACGCGCGATCGGCTTCAGTCGTTTGATGTCGATCAGCCCATCAGTCAGCGCCCAATCCTCGATATGAATGCCGATCGCCTCGCCGATGATCACCGCATAGCGCATCGCCTCATCGCGATAGGGAAGCTCGACCGTCTTCCAGTGCCGGCATTCGAGATGCACCGGCGCACCCTTGACCCGCGGCGGTTTGACCAGCTTGGAAGGCAGCATCTCGAGGCCGGCGAGCGCGGCCTCGTCCACGTCCGGCGGAAGCAAGCCGGAAGTGATGTTCATCGCGTCCTTCTGGTCCCAGGTCGCCATGTTGACCACGAACTCGCCGGTCTCTTCAACGTTGGCCCAGGTATCCTTGCGGCCCTGTTCGGTCACCGGAACGCCGGTCGACGGATCGATGCGGTCGGCCCGCGTGCTGGGCGCGAACATCACCATCGGGGGGCGGTCGCACACCCCGTTGAAGAAGCTGAACGGCGCCAGGTTGAGCACGCCATCGGTCGAGACCGTGGTGATCCATCCGATCGGACGCGGCACCAGGCAAGATTTCCAAGGATCATGTGGAAGGCCGGTGTTGGCCTTGTCTTCGGCATGGCTTTTGGGTTCGTAGAACATGATGCGTCCGGTCCGGCAGGGGCTGACAAGAGGCGAGCCGTTTAGCACATCGCTCGGCACTCGCGCGATTCCTGCGTCGAGAGATCGCAGAGCTCGATCACGACCCGCAAAAAATTTCATTGGAACGTGCTCGAAACGACCGGAATGATCCGACGGCCAACAGCGCGCATGCCGCGAGGGAAGGGGGGTCGGATGAGCAGTCCACAGGCCGTATCCAATGCGAAGCGGTTCACCGACGACGGTTTCGTCTTTCCAATCCCATTGATGAGCGAGCAGGAGGCGGCGGTGCACCGCGCACGGCTGGAGCGCGTCGAGGCAGAGCGCGGCAGCCTGCATTATCTGGTTAAGCCCTACCTGGTGTTCAGCTCTGCCGCCGAGCTGTGCACCCACCCGGCGCTGCTGGATGCAGTGGAATCGGTGCTCGGCCCCGACGTGCTGCTCTGGGATGCCGCCTATGTGATCAAGGAGCCGCGGGACACCCGGTTCGTCACCTGGCACCAGGACCTGACCTACTGGGGGCTCGATGGCGACGCCTTGGTCACGGCCTGGATCGCGCTGAGCCCGGTGCACGTCGGCAACGGTTGCATGCGTGCGGTGCCCGGCTCCCATCATCGCGGCCGGCTCGATCATGTCGATACCTGGGACGACGACAATTTGCTGCATCGCGGCCAGGATGCCTCGTCGTGCGTCGTCGAGGCTGATGCCGTGCAGATCATGCTGCGGCCGGGCGAAGCCTCGCTGCACCACGGATGGGTGCTGCACGCCTCGGGCCCGAATCCGTCCGATGAGCGCCGCATCGGCCTGACCGTCCAATTCATCGCGCCGCACATGCGCCAGACCGTGACCGACCGCGAGACCGCGACCTTGGTGCGTGGCCGGGATCCTTATGGTCATTTCGCTCCCGAACCGCTCTGCCAGGGCGATTTTCAGCCCGCGGCCGTGGCCTTCCAGCGCCAGGCGGAAGCCTTGAAGAAATTCGTTTACGACCACGCGTGATCGCACCGAGCCGACGCAGCCCACCGCGCCTCCCGTCTCACGCCTTTGTTGCTCGCCGCGCCGGAACCGGCGCATTAGGGTCCGCGCGGTTCATTCGGCGCGTAGGAGGTGCACATGCGCAGCGAGAAGGCGACCTTTCCCGGATCGCAAGGGTTTGAGTTGGCCGCCCGGCTGGACTTGCCGGACGCGGAGCCCCGGGCTTATGCGCTGTTCGCCCATTGCTTCACCTGTTCGAAGGACATCTGGGCGGCCAGCCGGGTCGCGCGTGGCCTGACCGAACGCGGTCTCGGCTGCCTGCGCTTCGACTTCACCGGGCTTGGCCATTCGGAGGGAGAGTTCGCCAACACGAACTTTTCGTCCAACGTCGCCGATCTGCTGAAGGCGGTGGAGTGGATGCGCGAGACCGCGCAAGCGCCGAAGATCCTGATCGGGCACAGCTTGGGCGGCGCCGCTGTCCTATCGGTCGCCCGGCATGTGCCCGAAGCGGTCGCCGTCGCGACCATCGGCGCGCCCGCCGACCCGGAGCACGTGAAGCACAACTTCACCGAGGCGCTGCCCGAGATCGAGGCGAAAGGGGAGGCGGAGGTCAAGCTGGTCGGCCGCCCGTTTCGCATCAAGAAGCAATTTCTGGATGATATCGCCGCACAGAAGCTGGCGGACGACATCAACGCCATGCGCAAGGCGCTGCTGATCCTGCATTCGCCACTCGATCAGCAGGTCTCGATCGAGAACGCCGCGAAGATTTTCGCCGCGGCCAAGCACCCCAAGAGCTTCGTGTCCCTGGACCAGGCCGACCATCTGCTGACCGACAAGGACGATGCCCGCTATGTCGCTCGCACCCTGAGCGCTTGGGCCGACAAGTACATCGCGGTGGAGGAAGCCGAGACCCCGGCGGTGCCGACCGTGGTCGCGGCCAAGGACGAGATCGCGGTCGCCGAGACCGGCACTCTGAAGTTCCAGCAGAGCATCTCCGTCGGCGGGCGCCACACGCTCTTGGCCGATGAGCCGATCGGCATCGGCGACGATACCGGCCCCTCGCCCTATGACTTTCTCTTGGCCGGATTGGGCGCCTGCACCTCGATGACCTTGCGTATGTACGCCCAGCGCAAGGAGCTGCCGCTGGACCGCGTCGTGGTGCACCTCAAGCACGAAAAGGTGCACGCCGAAGACTGTGCCGAATGCGAAACGAAACAGGGGCGGATCGATCACATCGAACGCCGGTTGGAGTTGCACGGTGCACTTGATGAGTCCGCGCGCGCCAAGCTGCTCGAGATCGCCGACAAATGTCCGGTGCACCGCACGTTGGAGAACGAGGTGGTGGTCCGCACGACCCTGTCCGACTGATCGCCAAGCGCGCCCGCAAACCGCTGGACTTGGCAGGGATTTCAGTCCTACCGTCTCGCCGGCCAGCCGGATCCGGCCGGCCAACCCGCAGAAGGAGGGGAGCGATGGACGCGTTGCCGCAATCAACCACCTATGCCGTGGTTGGCGCTGGTATTCATGGCCTTTCCACCGCCTGGCACTTGGCCATGGAGTTGCAGCGCACCGGGAAGGGATCGGGCGCGGACGTGGTCGTGTTGGACAAGGAGGGGGTCGGCGCGGGCGCCTCGGGGATCGCCTGCGGCTGCGTGCGCAACCTTTACATGACCGAACCGCTGCACGCGATCCTGCGCCACTCGGTGGATGTGTGGATGTACGACCCGGTCGGGTTCGGCTTCCAGCAGGTCGGCTATGTGTCCGCCGGCGAGGCCAATCAGATCGACGATTACCAGCGCATGCACAAGAGCCAGAACGCGGTCGGTTATCACTCCGATCTCTATGAGGGCCAGCAGGCGCGCGACTTCGTGAAGAGCATCTGGCCCGACTTCAAGGCCGACGGTATCGACGTGGTGCTGCACGAGAAGGTCTCGGGCTATGCCGGCACCATGCAGGCCTGCCACGGCCTTGCGCAGAAGTGCCTCGACCATGGCGTGCGCCTGTACACGGGCGTCGAAGTGCTCGGCTACGACGTCACCGGCGGCCAGGTCGAGGCGCTGATCACCAACCGCGGACGCATTCAGGCGGATGTGGTCGTGCTGTGCCTGGGCGCGTGGATCGCCAAGCATTGGGAGATGCTGGGCCGCGACGCATCGATCAGCTGCGGCTACGCGGACGGCAACCGGGTCGACAAGGACATGTGGACGTTCTGGCGGTTGAAGGAGGGGGAGGTTTACGTTCACCAGCCCTATCGCGACGCCCGCGACCTGGATCCGCCGGTCCTGCATGTGGAGTTGATGAACACGCCGGTGGTCGACCCCGATACCGGCAAGGAGCTGGCCGACCACACCTACGTTTACTGGAAGAACGGCGCCGAGCGC
>JASJBI010000039.1 GCA_030066595.1 Alphaproteobacteria bacterium
GCCGACAGCTACCACTGCTCCCGCTACAACCTGAACACCGGCCGGCTGACGCCCGCGATGTTCGAGGCCGTGTTCGAGGATCTGCGGGGACGGATCGCTCGCGCAGCCGTCACGGGAACTTGAAGGGCCGTCGTCTTGAAAATCCGCGCCGGTGCGCCCACCATTGGGCGGCAGCAGGCAATCGGAACACCCCTGCAGGAGGAATCGGTCATGCCCCTCACGAGACGGCGTTTTATGGGCGCCCTGGCGCTCGGCGCCGGCGCCGCCCTGTCCGGTATCGGACGCGCCTGGGCGAAATCCATCGAGCAACTTGTCTTGAGCGAGGAGGAATGGCGGGAGCGGCTCACGCCGGAACGCTTCCGGATTCTGCGCGAGGAAGGCACCGAACGGCCCTATTCCAGCCCGCTCAACGACGAGACGCGGGACGGCACCTATCACTGCGCCGGCTGCGATCTGGCGCTGTTCGAATCCGCGACGAAGTATGACAGCGGCACCGGCTGGCCGAGCTTCTACGACGTGATCGAGGGCCGGGTCGGCACCAAGACCGACTACAAGCTGATCTTTCCGCGCACCGAGTACCACTGCGCGCGCTGCGAAGGCCATCAGGGCCACGTGTTCAAGGACGGCCCCGAGCCCACGGGTTTGCGCTACTGCAACAACGGCCTGGCCTTGACCTTCAAGCCGGCCGCCGAAGCGTCCTGAGCACATCGGGTAACCTGGGAGCCGGCTGACGGTCGCCTCGGACGCGCCGCCCTCGGCCGCCGGCAGACCGGCGTTCCCGTCCGCCACGGCGCTGACGCCAAGCGACACCTGGGCGATGCCCCGGCGGTTGACACAATGTCCACTCCGGCTGACAATCCGATCGTCAAATCGGGGACGCAGACCTCCTCAGGATACCAAAGGTCATGCTTAGCTTGCAGGACTGCTTGGACTTGGCGGACCTGACCGAAAGCGAAATCACCAGCATAGCGAAGCACGAGCACATTCCGCCCATCGTTGCCCTCGAGCTCGGTCAACAATTGCTTCGCACGCCGGAAGGCCTGAAAAAGCTGCGGCAGTTCCTCGTCGACGACATCGCTGCCGCCCGAGCGCGGCACAACTGCCGACAGTGCGAACGGTTCAGCCAAACCCTGGAGCAGTATATCGAGGGCCACCCGGAATGCCGTGAAGCGGATTCGGCGCGAGCCCTGCGGCTCTTGGAACTCGTGGCGATCGGACAAGCCCAGCGAATGGGCAAAAGTCCCGACGCGACGAGCGCCGCGCATCGGGACAGCCTCGCCAGCATTGAAGACGCCAAGCGCCGCGACGACTGCTGCGCCTGCATGCGGTTGTCCCGTGAACTCGTCCGCGCCCTCGACCCGGGCGACGAAGAGGCTGACCAAGAGCAAGGGTGAAGCCGTCCGTCCGCAGCGCCGGGCGCGCGGTGACGGGCGCTCTGGCGTGTATGGTGTTTCCCGCAGCGCCGCCTCGCTGAGGCGTGAAGGGCAGCGCCCGGGTAACCGGGACCCCTTCCGACGACGCGCACATCCCGTGGCGCGTCGCCATGTTGCGGACGTCCGGAGATCACGCCCGCGCCGGAGCCGCCTGACGCCGGAGATGTTGGAGTCGGTATTCACGGAGCGACAGCGGCTTAGGGGCACAAAGCCGACATCGGATTGCGAATGTCCGTTATCCCGCGCCTAAGTTCCGCTTGCGGGGTGAGTGCGGAACCGGACCGGCTGCAATACCCATGCCCGTTAATGACCCCGAGCGGACATTTTCAGCATTCCGACGCCAGTAGTATTTGGGCCCCCCTAGCGGCCAATCATCAGTTCTGCTCTGCGACTATGAGCCGCCAAAGCATTGCCAATTTTAGTCGGGCGCTACGTCGGTTTGTTTGATAGCTAGCATGCTCGTCGGGAGCCGCGCCAGCGGCCAAGACAATCGACCAAAGGGCAGCCACTGTGTTGGGGAGGAACGAATACCTCACATCGATGACCGCGTTAGGGTCGTTTGGGTCGCGGGCAACGAAGCCCTGGCTGAGTTTGTCGAACCGCACCAGATCGCGGAATTGCTGGCTTGTAGAGCTTATCCATGGAAAATCCCTTGATGGGTCCAGTCGCGCAATCGATGTTCCAGGGTATATGATCGGCGCAACACCGACTCTCAGCCCATCTAGATAAAACCGACCTTTTGACTCATACACAGATTTCCAGACGAAAATGTTGCCAAAGGTTGGCTTTACCGTTACGCGCTCGATCGTATGGCCTCTCGCGGAGGCAAGTTCTCTGGCCATCTGCATTGCAGCGTTATGCTGAATTGTCGCCAGAGTCAGGTAGACGCAGACCCATGCCAGCGCAATCCTGGCAAATAGTGGGGATCGTCGGAGACCGGAAACAACAACCAGCAGGGCAACTGGAACGGTCAGAAATGGATCGACGATAGAGATGATGTTCGCCGCGTAGCGTTCGTGGCTGAATGGCCAGAACAGCATCGTTCCATATGACGTTGCGAAGTCGAGCAACCCGTGTGTGCCATAGCCAAGCGTGCAGAACAGCAGAGTTCGGGAAAAACTGAGACGCAACCGCTTCCCGATCAGTACCTGCAGAATAGTGGCCGAAATCAAGCCGCCCAGAGGGATAAACAGCAGTGAATGCGTGAACTGGCGATGGTACTCCAAGAACAGCAGCGGGTCCTCGGCCGACCGGATAAACACATCTAGATCGGCAGCCAATCCGGCCAAGAAACCGAAACAACCGGCCAGCGCAACCGATCCCCTTTGGGAGGTTGTGGCCGCTTGCGGTAACGCGGCACCCATTACTCCTTGCGTTATTGGGTCCATTACCGTGTCCTTTTGCTACTACGTAAAGCGAAGTTATCAGTTTGGACACCAACTTGCCGGAGCTGGGTGTCGGACAACGATGGGATACTGGTTGTGCTCAATCTGGTCATAGAGACAGCTAAGGATGGCTCTATCATGAAAAGGGGCTAATTCCGACGCTGGGGTTTCACCAACGCTAACTTCTCGATTTAGCCTTTGATGGGACAAAGAGCACGCGCTCCCCGCCCTAAAATATAGCAGGGTTGGAGAGTCCGAGTTTGGCTGAAGGGAATCCTTCCGACCGGACGTTCGTAACGACCGCTTATGGCTAGTTTTCCCCGTCACACGCAGACTTGAACTTCTTCTGCTTTCTGGCTGAAAGCAGAAGTCGAGGCTGTGTACGACCGCTTAGGGCTGGAGAGCGGACTATTCAGTGAGGCCGCGAGATCGTCTGAGTCTGACCCAAAGCCGAAAGACAAGGGTTTTACTTCAGCTCAGACTTACCATACTGAGCTGCTATCAGAACCTCCGCGAGTCGTGTGGACCAAGATGTAGATACCAGGATGGTGAATTCGAAGACGTCGGCGGATACACGGCTGGCCACCTACGGAACTCTTGCGCCCGGACGGGTTAATAACGACCAGCTAGCAGACCTGAAGGGGTATTGGCGGCAGGGCACGGTGAGAGGCAGGCTTGTCGAGGCTGGATGGGGGGCAGAACTCGGCTATCCCGGACTAATCCTCGATCCATCGGGACAAGTCATCGAAGTTCACATTTTCGAATCGTCAGAACTACCCAATCACTGGCTGCGTCTCGACGAGTTCGAAGGTGCCGGCTATCGGAGGGTGGTCACGCAGGTGTGTACCCCAGACGGCGATCTGGATGCCTCGATCTATGTCATCGATGCCTGAGCCGGATCGGGCGTTTGGTGCGCGACGCATGAATCGGTTGCCAAAAGGCCAGGGGTGAAGACAAGGATCTGGAGACAATCACGCCACAAGCGGACTTCCAACACGACGGTGTGTCTGGTCGGAGATTGACCCAAAGCAGGCATATTGACCGGTCTGTCCGACAATACATTTGCGGGCAAGGACTTGTACAAGAAGATACCTCTGGCAGCCCTAGGAAAGCACTTCGATATTGGCGGCAACAGTCTGCTGTCGAGTTGAACCGTGGTTACAAGTGGCTATCCCCGGTACTTACAGATTAAGTATCCGTCCTCGGTCAGCCTTTGCAATCGGTCGACGCGACGTCGACAGACATAATCGTTTATCCGGGCATGCTATAGCATAGCCTTCTAATTGATCGCGCGGCAGGAAGCGTCTAGGACGCGCAGGGTGTCTGCCAATTCGGGCTCGCCATGCGTGGTCGAGAAAAAGCGCCGGACGCCCGGCAGTGCGTAGATGCCCCGTTTCATGCATTCGACGTCCAGCCTGCGCGCGGCCGCGGCGTCGCCGGCCATGATGTCGGCTTGGGAGTCAGGGCTCCGCGCCATGAAAAGGATCTGCCAGAGCGAGCCGGTGTTCTCCGCGATCGCGGGCAGACCGTGCCGGTCGAGGATCTTCTGACATTCCGCGCAGGTAGCCTCGGCGAAGCCGTTCAAGCGGTCATAGATGCCGGGCCTTGCCAACTCGTCGAGCATGGCGAGGGTCGCCGCCGCGGCCACCGGATTTCCGTGCAGGGTTCCGTTGAAATACACGTAGTTCGGCTCGCCCTTGCGCCGCGGGTCGCAGAGATCGAGGATCTCGGCCCGGCCGCCGACGCAGGCCAACGGCCCGCCTGCCCCGATCACCTTGCCGAAGCTGGCGAGATCCGGCGTGACGTCGTAGTGAACCTGCGCCCCGCCATAGGCGAGACGGAACCCGGTCACGACCTCGTCGAAGATCAACAGGACGCCGCTCTCGTCGCATATGCGGCGCAGCGCTTGGAGAAACTCGGGGCGTGCCGGGATGATCCGCTGTACCGGCTCCACGATGATCGCCGCCAGCTCGTCGCGGCGCTCCCGGATGATCCGCTCGACCGCCTGCGCGTCGTTATAGGGCGCGACCAGCATGGTCGCGCGCGTGCCGGCCGGCCGGCCGGCGGTATCGTTCTGGCCGTGCGGATCGTTCCCGAGCGCCGTCGGAAAGGTCGAGGTCAAAGCGTAGTCGTGGTTGCCGTGATAGGCGCCTTCGAACTTGAGGACCATGTCGCGCCCGGTGAAGGCGCGGGCCAGACGCATGGCGTAGGCGGTCGCCTCCGATCCGGTCGTGGCATAGACGATCTTCTCGGCGCAGGGGATGTCTTCCACCAGCCGCGCGGCTAGGCGAATGGCGGGCTCGCTCAAGGTGCCGAACATGTGCATGCCGCGCGCCGCCTGGTCCTGCGCGGCTTCGACGACGGGCGGATGGGAATGGCCGAGGATGAGGGCGCCGGCGCCCCCGACATAGTCGATATATTCCCGCCCCTCGACGTCGCGCAGCCGCGCCCCGGCGCCCTCTGAGAAGACGAAGCGGATGTCTTCCGGCAGGGCGTAGCCGCCGAGGCCGGCGCCCGGCAGCACGCGTTCGGCCAGCTCGAAAAGGCCGACATTGTCCGGCTTCAACAGGGTATCCATGACAACATTCCCTTTCATGCGTAAACCGCGACGGCGTCGCCAAGCGTGTCGGGCTCCGGGCTCACCCCCAATCCCGGTCGATCGGACGGCGCGAGGCGGCCGCGCTTGCGCACCGGTCCGTCGGGCGCGATGCGCGGCGTGACATAGCCCGAAAGATCGCAGGCGTTCAGCAAGTAAGCCGGCGCCGTGGCGACGGCCAGATGCGCCGCCGCCGCGGTGGCGATATCGGAGCCCCAGACGTCCTCGATCATCACCATCGTGCCGAGGTGCAGGCAAAGGTCGCGCGCCCGGCGCGCGGCGCTCACACCGCCGAACTTCGAGAACTTGACCGCGACGACATCCATACAACCCAGCCGATGCGCTTCGAGCAGCGTGGCCATGTCATGCGCGCCTTCGTCGATCTTCATGGCGCATCCGGTGGCGTTGCGGACCTGGGCGCAGGCGTCCAGGCTTTCGCATGGCTGCTCCAGCATGACGTCCAGATCGCGGATCGCCCGCGCCGTGCGGATCGCGGTCAACGCCGTGGCGCCGCAGTTCCAGTCCGCGAAGATCAGCGGCCCCGGCCCAACTGCCTCGCGGACGGCGCGAATGCGGGCGACGTCGGCCTGCCAATCCCCGTCCGCGCCCAGCTTGACCTGGAACTGGCGGATGTCGTCCGCATAAACGGTTTCCGCGATCCGCGCCATCTCGTCCGGCGCGATGCAGCTGATCGAATGGTAGAGCGGCACGCTGTCCGTTTGGCGGCCGCCGAGCAGCCGGTAGAGCGGCATGCCGGCCGCCTTGCCCGTGAGGTCCCAGAGCGCCATGTCGATGGCCGACTTGGCGTAGGGGTGCCCCGGCAGCGCAACCTCGCAGCGGCCCATGAGGGCCTCGGGCCCGAGCGGGTCGGCGCCGAGCAGCACGGGCGCCAGCTCCTCGACCGCCGGCGGCACGCCGCGCGCATAGGCCGGCAGATAGCGGGGGATCGGGCAGACCTCGCCCCAGCCCGTCAGCCCCTCGTCGGTCTCGAGGCGCACAACGACGCTCTCGACCGTCTCGCAGGCCTTGCCGCCGGCCATGCGGTAAGCCACGTGGCTGGTCAGCTCCACGATGTGAATCGCGATTTTCGTGATCCTCATGGCGCCGCTGCCATCACGTGCCGGGCCGCGGGCTCGGCCACGCCCCGCGGGTTTCGCAACGCTCCGGCCCGCCATGGCCGGCGAGCACCGCGGCGTGCGTCCGGCCGGGGACCTCAGGCATCGACGGCCTCGCACATCCATTCCTGCAACTTTCCGATGGAGTGTTCCGAATCGATGCCCTCGCTCGGGCTGATCACCAGGGGTCCCGGCCGGTATCCCCTCGAGCCCAGGCCGCGCTGGACGCGCCGCAACAACTGCAGGTCTTCGGCAAAGGTGCAATCGCGGTCCAGATCGATCACTCTTTGCAGTCTGTCGTCGACCGCGCCGTCGCGCGAATACCAGCCGCGATATACGTGGGTCGCTTCGGCGCCGAGCGGCCGCCAGTGATAGGTATTGACCAGGCCCGAGGGATAGATCTGCAGGCTGAAGGCCGGCCACAGGAAGAAGGAGGCATAGTCCGATCCCGACGTGTCGTACCAGGCGGTCTTGCTGGTCTGGGCCCGGGCCGTGTGGTGCAGGCACTTCGCCGCGCCGAAAGCCCGGATGTTGTAGCTCTGCGGGTCGATGACGCCGGACGCGAAGTCGCGGTGCACGACCTTGCAGTGGTAACATTCGTTGTAGTTCTCGACGGCCACGAGCCAGTTGCAGGATTCCTGCGTGTCATGCTCGTGCGCGAATTTCCGATCTTCGACATCGGGACAGAATGCGCGCACGGCTTGGGCGACGCCCGGGAACGCGCGCTCCATCGGCGGCGCATCGGGATCGAGGCTGACGAAGAGAAAGCCGCAGAATTCGTCCAGCCTCACCTCGGTCAGGCAGACGCTCTCCCGGTCGAAATTGGGCAGGCCTCGCGTTCCGGGCGCGTTGCGCAGCGCGCCGTCCAGCTCGTAGGACCAGGCATGATAGGGGCAGACGAGCAAGCGCGTTCGCCCGGTGCCTTCCACCAGCACATGTCCGCGATGCTGGCAGACGTTGTAGAAGCACCGCGCCGCGCCGTCGCGGTCGCGGACAACGACCAGATCCTGGTCGAGGATCGAGAAGGCGAAATAGTCGCCGGGCGCCGGGATCTGGCTGGCGTGGCAGGCGAACTGCCACGACCGATGGAAGAGCCGGTCCCTCGCCCGGGCGAAGACCTCCGGCGAGGTGTAGTACCGGCCGGCCAGGGCGCGGGCGGGCATTGTCGGGCTGACGTCCATGGCTCCTCTCCTCTATCCCAGCGCGCCCAGGCGCGGATCCTCTTCGTAGATCCCGGCGGCGAGTCGCTCGGCATGGAACGCCTCGATCCGCGCCTGCGCCTCCTCGCCCGCCCGCGCGACGAGCAGTGCGACGAGCGTCTCCAGCAGGCCGACCACGGCGGCATGCGACTGAAAGAATTGCGGCGTGTGCGTTGGGCAGATCAACGTCTGATCCGCCTCGCGCGTGAGCGGCGAGGTCACGCTGTCGGTGACCCCGATCACCCGCGCGCCGCGGCGCTTGGCCAATCGCACCGCGTCCATGATCTCCGCGCGGTAGGGCTGAAACGTGAGCGCGACTAGAACGTCGCCCTGGCCGACGAGGGCCAGATCGTCGATCGGTTGCGAGCCGTGCCGGGGGATCGGAACGATATGCCCGAAGGCCATGCGGGTGACGTACCAGAACTGATGCGCGAGGTCGTAGACCGCGCCCAGCCCCAGGACGTACACGTGGCCGGCCCTCAGGATGGCGTCGCAGGCCTTTTCGAGTTGCGCCACGTCCTGCGTGCGAAACCCCCGTTCGACGTTGTCCGCGACGGCCGCCGCCATCTCGCTCAGGATCGCGGCCGAGCCGCCCTTGGCGGCCATTTCCTGGAGCCAGCGCGCGCGGTCGCGAAAGCCGCCCAGGTCGTCGCCCGCGACCACGAAGTCGCGAAAACGCTCGCGCATCTCCTCGTAGCCGTCGAAGCCGATCTGGCGCGCCAAGCGCACGAAGGCGTTCGGGTGGACCGAGGTCTTCGCCGCGAGCGCCCGCATCGACTGCACGCCCACCTCCCGCGGATGGTCGATGATGTGGCGCGCGGCCGCTTGCAGGGCGGGGGGCAGGTCCGGAAAGGCCGCCGTGAGGGCGGCGATCACGGCCTTGGCGGTGTTCGGTGGCTGTCTCATTCTGTATCACCGATGTTGACAGTGATACGTCTGTATCATAGACCTATCCGCCAATCCAGACAATTGCACGGGGCGGCGCGCGGCCATGGACATGCATGCGAGGGTCGTAATCATCGGCGGCGGAATCATGGGCTGTTCCCTGGCCTATCACCTGTGCAAGGAGGGCTGGACGGACGTAATTCTGCTGGAAAAGGCGGAGCTTACCTCCGGCTCGACCTGGCACGCCGCGGGCCAGATCACCCATTCCGTCTCCCATTACGGCCTTGCCAAGATGGCGGCCTACGGCACCGAGCTCTATCCCCGGCTCGAGGACGAGACGGGGCAGTCCTGCAGCTGGCACGGCTGCGGCAGCCTGCGGGTCGCCTACGAGGACGCCGAGCTCGACTGGCTGCGCTACACCCTGTCGGTCGGGCGCGGGCTGGGCCACGAGATGGAGATCGTCGGCCCGGACCGCATCCGCGAGCTGCACCCCTTCTATAACCTGGACGGCATCCAGGCAGCGCTGCACACGCCTCATGACGGCCATGTCGACCCGGCGGGCGTGAGCTTCGGCATGGCCGCCGGCGCCCGGCGGATGGGTGCGCGCGTGATCCGCCGCAACCGGGCGACCGGCCTGACCTCGGCGCCGAACGGCGAATGGATCGTGCATACCGAGCAGGGCAACATCCGGTGCGAGCTCGTGGTCAACGCCGGCGGCACCTATGCCCGCCAGATCGGCCGCTGGGCCGGCCTGGATCTGCCGATCGCCAATCTGCTCCACCACTACCTGGTCACCGAGTCGGTGCCGGAGTTCCAGGACCTGGGCGCCGAGCTCCCGGTCGTGCGCGACGACCGCGAGGTTTCCGGCTACATCCGCATGGAGCAGAAGTCTGGCCTGATCGGCATTTACGAGAAGGCCAAGGCGGCCACGATCTGGGACGACGAAACGCCCTGGGAGGCGGAAAACGAGCTGTTCGAGGCCGACTACGACCGCATCATGCCCTGGCTCGAGAACGCCATGAAGCGCATGCCGATCTTCGCCGAGCTGGGCATCCGTCAGGTCGTGCACGGCGCGATCACCCATCCACCGGACGGCAACATGTTGCTGGGGCCTTCGGGCGTCAGGAATTTCTGGCTCTGCTGCGGCTCGCAAGTGGGCATCGCCTGGGGGCCTGGCGCCGGCAAATACCTCGCGCAATGGATGGTGCACGGGGCGGCCGACATATCCATGGCGAGCTTCGATCCGCGCCGCTTCGGCGCCCGGATCGACGATGCCTACCGCATCGGCAAGGCCAAGGAGGACTATCTGCTGCGCCACGAAATTCCCTTCCCGGCGCTGGACCGGCCCGGCTACCGGCCGTCCCATTCGAAGACCTCGCCGCTTTATGCTGTCCTGAAGGACGAGGGCGCGGTGTATCAGGACGTCTATGGCTGGGAGCGGCCCTATTGGTATGCGCGCGACGGCGTCGCCCAAGCGCACATTCATTCCTTCCGGCGCTCCGCCCTGCACGACGTCGTCGGCGCCGAGGTGCGCGGCTTGCGGGCGGCGGCGGGTCTCGCCGACCTGACCGCCTTTTCGAAGGTGGAGATCCATGGCGCGGACGCGGCGGGCTTTCTCGAGCGCGTCTCGTCGAACCGGCTGCCCGGAAAGGACGGCGCGATCACGCTCACCTATTTCGTCAATCCCAACGGACGGCTCGAGGGCGAGGCGACTTGCGTCCGGCTGGCCGACGACCGGTTTTATCTGGTCTACGCGGCGGTCAAGGAGAAGGCGCTGCTGGACTGGCTCGGCGAGCAGCGTCGCGAGGACGAAGCCGTCGCCTTCGAAAATCTCTCCGAGACCCACGGCGTGCTGATGCTGGCCGGCCCCGAGAGCCGGGCCATCCTGGCAGGCTGCACCGACGCCGCGCTCGACAACGCGTCCTTCCGCTGGCTTTCGGCGCGGCGCATCGTGGTCGCGGGGGTCGAGAATGTCCGCGCCATGCGGGTGACCTATACGGGGGAGCTGGGTTGGGAGCTGCACGTCCCCATGGCCGGCATGGGCGCCGTCTATGAGGCGCTCGTCGCCGCGGGCGCGCCGCGCGGCTTGGTTCATGTGGGCATGGCCACGCTCAACGCCATGCGCATGGAGAAGGGCTACAAATCGGGGCACGAGCTGACCAACGAGGTCACGCTGGCCGAGGCGGATCTGACGCGCTTCGCCCGGCCGTCGGGGTTCCAGGGCGCGGAGGTCAGCCTCGCCGAACCGGCCAAGTGGGTCCTCGCCTGCCTGCGCCTCGACGAGCCGTCCGCCGATGCGCCGAACGCCGATCCCCTCGGCTCGGAGTCGGTCTGGGCGGGCGGGAAATGCGTCGGCGCGATCACCTCGGGCGGGTACGGCTACGAGGTCGACGCCTACCTGGCCTGGGCCTATATCGCCCCTGCCTGCGCCGCGCCGGGGACGGCGCTCGAGGTCATGATCCTGGGCGCGCCGCGCCGCGCGCGCGTCCTAGCCGAGCCGGTTTGGGACGCCGTAAATGAGCGCCCCCGGGCCGAAGCCCGCCTCGCGGCGGAGTAGCGGCGTGGACGTTGCCCCTTACTGGCGCAACTTCGTCGGCGGCGCGTGGCTCGACGGCGGGGCCGGACGGCTGACGGTCGAGGGCCCGGCGACGGGCGCGCCGCTTGCCGAACAGGCGCTCGCCGACGCCGCCGACGTGGATCGCGCCGTCGCGGCGGCCCGACGCTGTCATGAAAGCGGCGCGCTGGGCGGGCTGCGGCCGTGCGACCGCGGGCGCATGGTGCGGCAAATGGGCGACTGGCTGCGCGGCCACGCCGACGAGATTGCCCCGGTCCTGACCCTCGAATCCGGAAAGCCCCTTTGGGAGGCCCGGATCGAGATCGAGGGGGCCGCGCGCTATTTCGAATACTACGGCGGTCAGGCGGAGACTCTGGAGGGCCGGTCGATTCCCCTAGGTGCCGGCTACCTCGACTTCACGGTCCACGAGCCCTACGGCGTGTCGGCGCAGATCATCCCTTGGAACTACCCCTTGGAGATGACGGCCCGCTCGTTGTCCGCCGCGCTCGCCGCCGGAAACGCCTGCGTCGTCAAGACGCCGGAGCTCGACCCTCTGACCGGCGCCTATTTCGCCAAGGCGGCGGCCGCCGCCGGGCTGCCCGAGGGCGCCGTCAACATCCTCTGCGGCCTCGGCCTTGAGGCCGGCGCCGCCCTCGCCGCGCATCCGGGCGTGGATCAGATCGTCTTCACCGGCTCGGTCGAAACGGGGGTCAACATCGCGAAAGCTGCCGCCGAGAACGTCGTGCCCTGCGTGCTGGAGCTCGGCGGCAAGTCGGCCGCGATCGTCTTCCCGGACGCCGATCTGGACGCGGTGATGGACTCGGTCCGCTGGGGGATCTTTTTCAACGCCGGGCAGGTCTGCTCCGCCATGTCGCGCGCCATCGTGCATGGCGCGATCCACGACGAATTCGTCGAGCGCGCCGCGGCGCTGGCACAGTCCCTTTCCGTGGGGCCGGGGA
Organism: Alphaproteobacteria bacterium; assembly: GCA_030066595.1. Classification (GTDB taxonomy): domain Bacteria; phylum Pseudomonadota; class Alphaproteobacteria; order JAJFFI01; family JAJFFI01; genus JASJBI01. Next base: position 12,127 of record JASJBI010000039.1, read on the forward strand.
TCGAGCGGCCCGAATTCGGCGCCAACATGGGGGCGATGATCTCCGAGAAGCAGCGCGACCGGGCCGAGGGATTGTGCGCGCGCGCCGGCGCGGACGGGGCGCGCGCCGTGGCCGGGGGGCGAAAGCTCAACCGTCCCGGATGGTTCCTGGAGCCGAGCGTCTTCGATGGCGTGGACCCGGCGAGCGAGCTGGGCCAGACGGAGGTCTTCGGCCCGGTTCTGTCAGTGATGAAGTTCTCGACGGACGACGAGGCAGTGGCGATCGCCAACGGAACGCAATACGGGTTGGTCGGCGGCGTCTTCACCGCCGATATGGACCGCGCCATGCGGACGGCGCAGCGCCTCCAGGCCGGCCAGGTCTTCGTCAACGAGTGGTACGCCGGCGGCGTCGAGACGCCCTTCGGCGGCTACGGCAAGTCGGGCTATGGCCGGGAGAAGGGACGCGAGGCGCTTTACAACTACGTGCAGACCAAGAACGTCGCGATCCGCCTGGGCGGGTGATCGGCGATCGGGAACGTCCTGAAAAAGGCTCGGTGTGCGGCACGGTGCTGCCTGGCACCGATCAACGGTGCAGGCCGGAGGCGGCACTGGTAGAAATTACCACAAAGTCCGCGCTCGATAAGATAGCAGCCTATTCAGTTTGTGCGATTGTGGATTGGCGCACTCATCGAGGACGGGGTTTACCCGCCGCTTCAGTTTAGCCAATCGGTATCGATTCATACGCACGCCATTTTGGAGAGTAATCATGATTATTGACGCGCGAGGTGAAGACAAACCCTAGGTCGTAGGCCGGTCGGTTCCCTCGTCCGATCAAGAGACGTAAGCAGTAATTCCCGGACCGGTCTTTGAATGTCCATTATTGATGCGGTGGACGGCTCCTGCCACCGGCATTGCCATGTGCCAAAGTGTAGCTACTCATACGAATCGGCCCATGTCGCCTCTTGGCTAGACCGAGACCTTCTGACCGCAGCATCGTAACGACCGCATTCGGCTCCTAAGCGGAAGAACAGCCCTTTAATGTCCGGGTTCCGCCAATAAGCGGAAGTCGTTCGCCGACGCCCGCGAAGGCCGGTTTTGACCCTTAACGGACATCCATACGCTCGAGCAACTCAGCCCGCGCTGTCTTAGTACTGTGGACGCGTTTGGCTTAGCTCATTCTTTGGGCAGCCGCGAATTGGGCCGACGGATCTCGACCTTGGCTCGAAGAGGAGGCCGCAGACGGTTCCGTCTTGGCCAGCTTGGCTGAGCCGTCGAGGACTGAAATTATTCGATCATGTAACGTCTTCGGCGCAATAGGCTTCGCTAAGAACTGGTTGATGCCTGCCTCCATCGCTTCGCGAATAAGATCCTGCTCCGTATGCCCGGTGACCATGATCATCGGGATCTTGGGATTGCGTACGGCGATGCTCCGACGCACCTCCCGCGCGAATTCGATCCCGTTAACCGGCTCCATGGCCAGATCGGTGAGGACGATATCTATCTTTCTCAGGGCCAACGTCGAGAGCGCCCTCTTTGCATCGGTTTCCGCAAGCACGTTTCTTATGCCGAAAGCCTTCAATGCTTCGGTCAGCAACAGCAGCATGTGCTCGTTGTCATCGACCAAGAGGACAACGAGATCGCTCAAGCCGTGGGAGCCAGGAGGCGTGCCAAGTGCCGGCATAACGAAACTCCGATCTATGTTCTTTTGTTCAATTCCACGCGGTGGGGCCTATGATCAGGGAGGCTTGACGCCCACTAGGTCTTGTTGGCAGGTCTTTACTGAACAAACTTCATATTGCCTAACAAAAGTAAATCAACCTTAAACCATTAACATTCCATAATAAGTTGAAATAGATACTGATTCCCTCTCGATTTGGCGGTGCCGATTGAGGTGCGGCGTCATGACTTCAATTTGATTAGCGCAGACATCTCTATGCCCTTCACCCTGTGCTCTACCCAAGCGGCTCGGAGTCTTGCTGATGGCTCGTTCTGGCCGTTCAGACCAACCCACCGTGACGGCCGCTTTGCGCCGCAAAGCCGACCAAGAGAGCCATTGCCACTGACGACCTCCGATGACCGATCTGCTGAAGAACCTGTTCTTTAGGCGAGTGAAGTGTTAGCGGCCTGATTGGGCGGGTCGAATTGCGGGTCGTCCGCCGCGGGTTATGTCACCGTAGAGGGCTCCGCCATCGGCATCAGCTTTGCTAGTGCCGATGGCGTTTCAGATGCACGATCAGCATCTCGGGTTCTCTACTGCTGTGGCCGGGAGCTGCATCAGGCGTCGGTCTTGGTGCTGCAGAATTCAACGACGGATGCGGTCCGATCGCCGTTAGGCCCAAGCGGCAACGCCGTCCGGAGGGGCAACTTCAGACTGCGCCGGTCCTGGAGCCTGACTCGTCCGATCGCTTTCCAGCAGGGACCGCTCCGCAGGGAACACCACCGTCACAACGGTGCCTTTGCCGAGGGTGCTATCGATGCTGATCTCGGCACCGTGACAACGGGCATAGGCTCTCGCAAGGCTGAGCCCCAGGCCCATCCCTTGATGCTGCCGCGCGTACACATCCTCGCCCTGGACGAACGCCTCGAAAGCGTGGCTTTGCAGGTCGGGATCCATGCCCTTGCCATGATCACTTACCGCGACCTGCAGTCGGCCATCGGGCAACGATGCCGAGCTTACGGTCACGCTTCCGCCGTCTCCGCTGTATTCGATGGCATTCGCAATCAGCTGGCTGAAGAGGCTCCGCATCATGTCGCGGTCCGCGCGCAGCGACGGAAGCTCTGGCAGTCTTGCCACGTCCAAAGTGATCTTGCGCGCTTCCATGCGGTCTTGGAATTCTGAGACCAGTTCAAGCAGGAGCAGGGCCAGGTCGACTTTCTCTTCCCGGATTTCGTCGTCGCCATCGATCAGGGAGGAATACTCGAGCACCTGCGAGAGCGAATTCAGCAGGCGCAAACCGCCGTTCTGGATTGTGCCTGCGGACTCCTTGTAACGCTCCAGCGGCCCTTCCAGCGCGCCGAAGGTCTCATTCGTGATCACCTCGGCATAGCCGAGAATGGCATTGAGTGGCGTGCGCAGCTCGTGGCTCATATTGTGGATGAACTGGCTCTTCGCCTCGCTGGCTTGCTCGGCCAGCTGGCGCAGGTGTTGCGCTTCGCGCTCTCGCTCAGCGATGGTATCTCGCGACTGACGCAATGCGTCGTTCTTCTCGTCGACGTGGCGGCCAATCATGACCGCTATGACGAACGCCACAAGCAGGATGATAATCTGCGCCACCGCACTGAAGTGGAACTTGGCGTAGTTCTGCTCCTGGAGATTTACGATGAGCTCGGCGAGACCGGAGAGATCATCCTGCTCTTCCAGGTAGGACTTGAGGTTACCACTGCCGAACACCTCGTATTTCTGCAGTTCGTCGAAGACCATGGACCGCGCGGGCAGACCGATCACCAGGAAAGCGGAACGGTCAGCCTGGCCAGCAGCCCTGAGCGGCTGGGGATCAGACAGAATAAACGGAACATCGTTGACCATGACCAGCAGCGCGTCCGGTAAACGATTTGTCACGGTTTGCGATTTGAACAGTCGAGGGAGTGCGGGCTGGGACGCTACACGTGTGAGTCTTGCAGGACCCAGAACGTCGTGTCCGATGCGCCCCTTGAGGATCCGGTGGCCACTATCGAACCCCAGGATAAGGGTGCGGCTCGCCAGGTCCTTGGCATCCGTGATGTCATCTCTGAGGACGACTTCCGGCAGGCCAGCATCGAAAGGCCGGTCCTCCATTGCCAGACGGTAAGCGATGTCATTAAGGCCGGTATTGACGCGGGTGAGCGTGCTTTCGAGGACAGCCCGGGCGACTCGGCGATTGGCTTCGCCATGGACGGCATAGGATTGCCTGAGAATATCGTAGACCGCAAAGATGACCAGCACCATCAACAGTAGGAACAGAAGGGGTAGCGGCACCCTCATGCCCCAGCTCTCTTCAGGTCCGTCGAGCGGACCCTCGCGCAGATGTCTCTTGCGTCTGCCAGAAAGAGAAAATGATCCAACCATCGGCAACTTCCAAGCACACATGGTTAACGGGCAAGACTTGCGGAAGCTGCTACTCATACCCAAGGAACGTTAATTTTGTGGACACGAGACCGTCAGCGCCTCTCCGCAACCGTCACAGTTGCGAAAGGTTCTCATTCATCAGGATCATTTACTGCGTGTGACACTCCCACCAAGGGCAGATCGGCTACCTCGGCGACATCGATGGAGGTCACGAGCGGGGAACAGGAGTGACTTGGGGCCTGGACTCAATCCGGCATAACCTATTGATTTGAAACATTTCTGGACACTCATGGATCGAGTCCAGAATCAATGATTTCAGCGCGTTAGTCCTGATTGAGGACAGACTGTAGAGCGGCCAGCGGACACTGGTCCTTTTGGGACACCTCTTGGCTCTGGCGGCCCCACCACAATCCATGCCGACCGTCAGGGCCCACGAACCAGCGGAGCAAAGCGACATGGAGGGCCGAGCGGATTGGCGCAGAATACTCACGGCGGTGAAACAGCTTCGAACGATAGAACCGCCGGAGCCCGACCATACGGTTCATTGGGCGCTGTTCGGGCGGGGCGATGTCCGCTTCACCCCTGAGAGCGGACTTTGATCTGATCGCCGTGTTGGGTCCGCGAATGACCCATCTCGGACGTGCCGATGAATTGCCCAACAAAAAGAAACGTGGATCCCGCCGACAAGGACTTCCGATCTCGCGTTGCGGTGATCCACTGGATTTTCGGCCTGATATGCGACTGCGCATCTCAGCCGCTGGTGCGGCCGTCACCTCGCCGTTCCACTATTCTCGCACGACCCATACTGAACAGCTTGCGTGACGGACGATCTGCCCAGCATTCGGGCCCAGGAGAAAGTCCTTTAGCTCGGGTTTGTGCGCGCCCACGACGATCAAGTCGGCGTCAACATCGCGGGCGAACCTCAGGGCCTCCTTGTAGACGCTGCCAAAGCGCACGGCCTGCTCAAGCTGCACGTCGTCTACTTCGTGTTGCTTGACAAGCATCGCCAAGCGCTGCCTCGCATCGTCAATGAGCCTGTGTTCGTAGTCCTCTGGTATGAGTTGTGCCACGACGGTCATCTTGAACATGCCGTCGGGCACAATACTCAGAACGTGAAGCCGCGCCCCCGTGTGTCTGGCATAATCGATCGCCGTGGGCAGCGCCTTGCGCCACGAGCTCTCGTCATCCAGGTCCACGAGAGCGACTAGGTTTGGCGTCATAATCTCCTATACGTGCACAGGATCCCTACACCGTAAAGGCAATGCCCGAGATCATGCCAATCCGACATTGATCTCGGTCAACGGTCACCCTCACGAGAGTGCTCGGGCAACCCAACAGACCAAACGTCGCCCTTGGCGTTCGTAGCCTGGCGCTCCGAATGACCAGCTCTGGCTACAAGCCGCTGTCCCGCCTCGGTGCCTGGCATGTCCGCTCTTGGGCGATGAGTGGTATACTCGTCTGTCCCGCGCTCGTTCGCAGGAGAGGAGGTGATCATGTCCGCAGCCTTCCAGGGTTATCAGGTCCCCGTGATCGCCGCGCGCGGCGCGTCGCTGGCGAAAGCGGGAGTGATGGCGGGTTTGGGGAAGGCGGTGTTGTTCGCCGTCCCTGCGGTTCTCGTTGGCGCCGCGGTCGGCTATGGTCTGTCGAAGGCCTTCGAGGTCCGATTGGACGAGTTCAGTCGCCGCGCCGCCGACGGTGAATCGACCATGGGGCGGCCTCGGCCGTCTGGAAAATGACATAGTTGCCGCGGCGGACGATCTTCGCGTCGATCTTGCCCACCTACTTGCGCAGCTCATTCACCGACCGACGCTCAATCTCGATAGGGCGTGCGGACTTCCGCTTGTGGCTAATCTCGGCTGTTCGGATCGTCGTTCGATTGCGACCGCTGTACAGCGCTAACCGGACATTTCGACGATTGAGGTCGGCTTAGGGCCGCAAAGCGGACGATCATGCTGACGCCCGTTTAGGATCGAGTCTGACCCATTTCGGACGTCAGCCTTTTGATCGGCCGGCAACGCATGTCCGATCGGCTGATTCAGTGCGTTGCCCCAGCAATCATACGTAATGTTTGCCTTCGCTATATGAGAATGTTTTGAAAGTACTCGCAAAAAAGTGTTCGTCTGTTGTCCATTGTGGATCGATCGGCTTCTCGGTCGTGGTCGCGGCCGTTACACCGATATTGATAGGAGGAGAGGAGTATCAACTATGGAAAAGCAAGTTCTTTATTCGAAGAGCGGGACAATCGGAACCATCACCCTAAACCGCCCGGAAAAATACAATACCTTGCGTCCCTCGTTGCTGGACGACTTGGACACGGCTTTGCGCACGGCCAATTTGGACAACGATGTCAAGGTCATCATTCTCGAAGGCGCGGGCGACGCCTTTTGCGCCGGTTTCGACTTCTCTGGTGGCCTCGAACATTACGAGGAGATCACGGAAGAGAATTACGATCCGGGCATGGATGTGAATCTCGTCGTCAATCCCTACAAGTCCTACATGACCCAGTTCATGGGCCTTTGGCGCGGATTGAAGCCGGCCATCGCCAAGGTGCACGGCTATTGCATGGGCGGCGGCTCAGAAATGGCGCTATGCGCGGATCTGGTCGTGGCCTCCGACGATGCCCGCATCGGTACGCCTTACTCGCGCGTTTGGGGCTGTCACCTCTCCGGCATGTGGGTTTACCGCTTAGGTCTCGCCAAGGCCAAATACTATGCTTTGACAGGGGAATCAATCAGCGGCAAGGAGGCCGCGGAAATCGAGTTGATCAACTTCTCCTATCCCCTCGAAGAACTGGATCAACGGGTTCAGCAACTGGCCGAGAAACTCGCCCAGATCCCGCTCACCCAGCTTATGTCGATGAAGCTCATCGTTAATCAAGCCTATGACAATATGGGACTGCAAAGCACGCAAGTTCTCGGGCCGATATTGGACGGCATAATGCGCAACACGCCAGAGGGACGGGAGTTCGTCCGGGTGGCAAAGGACGAGGGCGTGAAGGCCGCAGTGATCCGGCGGGATGCTCCGTTCGGCGACTATAGCCAGGCACCCAAGGATCAGCAGCCCAGAAAACGGAGTGAGCTAGGACCGTAATTCCACCGCCCAGCGCGAGCCTATACCCGTCGTGGTCGACACCGACAGGCTAGGCCGCAATGCTTCAAAATCATGTTGCGGAAGCTGCAAAAGGTCCGCTGCTGGCTAGTCGCAGACGAAATCGACTAGCCTCAAGGGCGTCGGCTTTCTCCCTGAAAGCGGTATCGGATCTGCGGAAAATTGGGTCGCGGGTAAGGACCTGTCAGCCGATCTTGCCATGCGGGGGGCCATCTCCGATGCCCAAGTTATCGGCGCGGTCTGTCCGACGAGACAAGAGCCTGACCGAGCAACGGCGCCGCGCAATTGACGAGGATCAATCGTCACCGCGCCGCGCATGGCACCCGGAGCTCGCGCGTCGGACGCTCCGCAGGATACTCCGGGACAGGGTGCCTGTTATGTCGCTCCCAGCTTATCGGCGACGTGCAGGCTCCGGAAGCCCAGTCCGGTTGCACCTCCCGACCGGAAATCTGAGATGTCCGAAGTAGGGCGTCGATGAACGTGCGGCCCAGTCCTTTTTCAGCGGCACCGGCTCAGGCGGTTCCATCCCGATTAGTATAGTGGCCACCTGCCAAACCGCGCTCAGGCCGGCCGGAAAGTCAGGGCGCCTGAAGACAGGCCACCGCGGTGCCGGGCACGGCATCCGCGCTTGACTCCGACTCAAACGGCATTCAGCAGAATCCTCCAATCAGGAGAAGTCCGCTTCGGCGACGAGACGCCGGATCCTGAACCAGGATGCCGGCAGGCTGACCCTCATGCAGGTGCCCGCTTGAGGGATCTGCTCCGAAATCGGGATCCCATTTCCTAGTTGGCCGGCCCATTTGGGATCGGCCAGATGCTGGTCACGGCCTTCGCCCATGTGGGACGCGGACAGCAATCCGGTTTGTCGGCAATGCTTGGCAATGCCCTGCAAGGAAATAAGAAATCAGCGCGGCTCGCGTCGCCCTCCGGCTGGCCGGTTGCCTCCCGCTGCCGGCCAGGCAAAGATGCGCTCGAGCGAGCCGACGGGAGGGGCCGCCACGCCATGGCGCTGCACAGCGATGTCATCGTCCTCGGATCGGGCCCGGCCGGGGTTCTGACCGCGGTGCTGCTCGCGCGCCGGGGCTACGCCGTCGTCCTGCTCACGCGCCAGCGATCGCGCCCGCGCATCGAAGGCGTCTCCCGGCGCGTGCTCGATGTCCTGCGCGCGCACGGTCTCGCCGAAGCCGCCGCCGCCGTCGGCCCCGAGGTCGCGCGTACCGCCATCTGGAACGGGGCGCGGGCGGCCCGCAACCGGGAGCATGTCACGGCGCGCCCGGCCTTCGACGCGGCGCTCTTGCGGGACGCGGCGCGCGACGGCGTGCGCGCGATCCCAACCCGCCGGGTCGGCATCCTGGCGCGCGCGGACGGGGCGGCGGTCAAGTTCGTCGGGGCGGACGGTAGCGAAGAGACGATCACGGCCCGGTTCCTGGTCGAGGCGCGCGGGCGCAGCGCGCCCAGCCCGCGCGCCGGCCGGATCCGCGGTCCCGAAACCACCGCGCTGACGCGCCGCATCGCCGGCGCCCCGGCCGCGCCCTGCACCGCGGTCGAGAGCTTCGCGGACGGCTGGGCCTGGTTCGTCTCGGACGGAACGGACAGCTTCCTGCAGATCTTCGTCGACAGCACGGAGGGCCTGCCCAAGCGCGGCGCGCTCGCGGCTCATTTCGACCGGCTGGCCGCCGCGCTGCCGCTCGCGCAGGAGATGATCGGCGCGGGCCGGCCCGCCGGCGCGGTGACGACCCGGAACGCCACCCCCTGCCTGGCCCCCAAGGTGATTACCGACCGGTCCATCCGGGTGGGCGACGCGGCCGCGGCGGTCGACCCCCTCTCGGGCCATGGGCTGTTCGAGGCCGCGGGCTCGGCCCTGGCGGCCGCCGCCGCGATCCACACGATCCTCGCCAAACCCGCGAACGCGGCGCTGGCGCGGCGCTTCTTTGCCGAACGCACCGACGCGTCCTTCGAGCGCTACTGCCGGCTCGGTCGGGACTTCTATGCCCTGGAAACCCGCTGGCCGGAGCGCGTCTTCTGGCGGGCCCGGGCGGCCTGGCCGGACCGGCAGCCGGCCCACGGGCCGGCCGCGTTCGGTGCGGTCACCATCGACCGCCGCCCCGTGGTCGC
>JASJBI010000086.1 GCA_030066595.1 Alphaproteobacteria bacterium
GCGGCGTATTCCCAGCCCTCTTCCAGGTTGATGTCGGCGGTCCAGGCGAAATACGCGCTCACCCCGAGCGACAGGACGGCCAGCACGAGGTCCAGCCAAAGGAACTGGGGCGCGGCGCGCGCCGACGGCGGGAAGATCAGGAAACTGAGGAACAGGAAGGCGCCGGCCAGCAGGAACAGGTAGCGTCCTTCCAGCACCACGATGCCGAACAGCTGCAGATTGAACAGCTGGTTGATCGACAGCAGCACGGCGGCCAGCGTGAAGGCGACAAAGATCGCGCGTAGCGGTCCCGCGAGCGATCGGACGCGCACGCCCTCGGAGACTTTGGCCTCCTTCGCCATGCTAACGGCGCTTGCTAGGACGGATGTGCCGCGCCTCGCTTGGGCTCGGCCCCCCCTCCCTTAGTCCCTCCCCGCCAAGGGGAGGGAAAGGAGACGACCCCATGCCCAATCTTCCCTCCCCCAGGCGGGGAGGGATCGAGGGAGGGGGGCTTGCGAAGCAAGACAACTCGGCCCTAGCCGGCACCAAAACGCTCACCAAGGGGTCGGTATCATAGCGAAAAGGGCGGCCCAGTCGGCCGCCCCTCGAAACAATCAAAACACCGGGTTGAAGCCGGCCTTCTTGAGCGCGTCGGTGCGCGCGGCCTTCCACTCGTTCTCCCAGTCCTCGCCGGTCAGGCTTTTCTTCGACGACAGCTCGTTCCAGGCCGCCGCCAGCACGTCCTGTCGTTTGAGCAGGTTGTCATTGTGCTTCTGCAGATCGGGGGTCCAGGTGCCGATTTCCTTGTAATAGCGGACCGCTCCGGCGTGGAACGGCACCACCCACTTGAAGTTCTGCTTCTCCAGCTTCCAGCCGCTGATCCCGGGCGCGTTGCCGTCATAGGCCGGGAACAGATCGTACATCGCCTTGGTCATGTTGTAGACCAGCGCCTCGTCCTGCTCCTCGTAGGCGATCAGGATCGGGTACGGATAGGCGCCGCCTTCGTACGGGGCGTCTTTGGTGATCCCGGCGCCGACCGTTGCCATGTTCGGCTGAAAGAACGGGGCCACCTTGTGCAGCCGCTCCCAGCCGGCCTTGTCTGTATGGGCCAGTTTCGGCCACACGATGCCGCGCGGCGAGGCTTCTAGCTCGATCGCCTTGCCCGAGTTGGTCGACGCGAAGGCCGCGTCGACCTGACCGTTGACCATGCCTTTCCAGGAGTCGCCGAACCCGCCGAATTCGACCCGCTCCACGTCGTCCCATGTCAGGCCGGCGAACGCCAGGTAGGCGGTCGTGTTGACGTTCAGCGCGGGCGAGCCCTTGACCCAGGCGACGCGCTTGCCCTTGAGGTCAGCGTATTCCTTGACGCCAGTGTCGGCCGCTACGGCGACCGCCAGGTTGATCGAACCGTTGTTGGCCATCAGCATGCGCACGCGCTGCGGGCCCCATTTCTGCTTGCCGAACTCGAACACGCCTTCCTGGGCCATGAAGCTGGCGCCCACGCCAGTGGCCGAGAACTGCACCTTGCCCTGGCGCAGCGGCTCGGTCCGGGAGACATCGTTCTTGCCGGGCAAAACGCGCAGGTCGATGCCCATCTCGTTCTTCAGCGCGCTGCCGATGGCGACCGACTGGTTGTAGCCGGCCGACCCGGTTCCATAGGCGGTCCAGGTAAGCTGATTGGGCAGCTCGACATCGCCGGCCGATGCAACACCGGCCGCGGCGACGGCGGCCACGGCAGCCGATACGGCCCACATTCGAATTAACATTGAAGATCCTCCCAAAATCCTTCGATGAAATCTCGCGGCGCTTGATGTTGCCGATTGCTAAGCGCCGGTTCTGGTTGAGGCTAGAGCGTTCCTGCGACCACGACAAGGCTACCGAAAAGAGCGGAATCACTCCCCGGTGAACTCCGGCTTGCGCTTGTCAAAGAAGGCCTGCATGCCCTCGCGCTTGTCCTGTGAGGCAAACAGCAATTGGAACGCCTTGCGCTCCAGGGTCAGCCCGGCTTCCAGCGAGGTGTTCTCGCCTTGCACGATGGCTTCCTTGATCTGCAACACCGCCAAGGGGGGCAGCCGGGCGATGTCGCGCGCGGTCATCAGCGCGGTCTCGCAGACCTCGGCGTCCGGCACGACCTGGCTGACCAGGCCCATGCGCAACGCTTCGTCGGCACTGATCGGGCGTCCGGTGAGGCACAATCGCATCGCCTGGAATTTGCCGACCGCCCGGGTCAGCCGCTGGGTTCCGCCGGCCCCCGGCATCACGCCCACCCGGACCTCCGGCTGGCCGAGCTGCGCGGATTCGCCGGCGATAATGATGTCCGCGCACATCGCCAACTCCAGCCCGCCGCCCAGCGCATAGCCGTTGATCGCGGCGATCACCGGCTGCGGCGTGCGCGCGACCGTGGCCCAGTAGCGCTCCGAGCGCCGTTTCATCATCTCGACCGGGTTGGCGTCGATGAACTCGCGCAGATCCGCGCCTGCCGCGAAGGCCTGCTCGTCACCGGTCAGCACCACCGCGCGCACGCTCGCATCCGCGTGGATCGCCTCGAACGCCTCGGCGAGCGCCTGCCGGGTCGGCGTGTTCAGGGCGTTGCGCGCCTCAGGCCGGTTGATCCGGACCACGATGATCCCATCCTCGGGCCGGTCGGTCAGAATGAGCGGGGCGTCCGCTGCCATGGTCGATCCTCCCTCCGCTGCTGCGCAAAGCAGCCTTTCGAAACTTGCTGTGGTTTGGGGCATATGACAGCTATACCGTGGGGCCGGCAAGAGATGCGGGTGCGGCATCCGGAACCGAAATCCCCCGGGAGGAAACGACCATGACTGACGCCTTTATTTGCGACGCGCAGCGCTCGCCGATCGGACGGTTCGCCGGCGCGCTGTCTTCGGTGCGCACCGATGACCTCGCCGCCCACCCGATCAAGGCGCTGATGGCACGCAACACCGGCGTCGACTGGGAGGCGGTGGACGACGTGGTCTACGGATGCGCCAATCAGGCGGGCGAGGACTGCCGCAACGTGGCCCGCAACGCGGCCCTGCTTGCCGGGCTGCCGACCAAGACGCCGGGCGCCACCGTCAACCGTTTGTGCGGCTCCAGCATGGAAGCCACCGTCCAGGCCGCCCGCGCGATCCGCACCGGCGATGCCGACCTGGTGATTGCGGGCGGCGTGGAGAGCATGTCGCGCGCGCCGTTCGTCATGCCCAAGGCCGAGAGCCCGTTCTCGCGGAATGCCGAGATCTACGACACCACCATCGGCTGGCGCTTCGCCAACCCGCTGATCGCCAAGCAGTACGGTCTCGACAGCATGCCGGAGACCGCCGAGAACGTGGCCGAGCAGTTCCAGGTGTCGCGCGAGGACCAGGACAAGTTCGCCGCCTGGAGCCAGGAAAAGGCCGGGCGCGCGCAAGGGAGCGGCCGGCTGGCCAAGGAGATTGCCCCGGTCTCGATCCCGCAGCGCAAGGGCGACCCGATCACGGTCGAGCAGGACGAACATCCCCGGCCCGGGACCACACTGGAGCAGCTCGCCAAGCTCGCCACGCCGTTCCGCAAGGACGGCGGCACGGTCACCGCCGGCAATGCGAGCGGCGTGAACGACGGTGCGATGGCGCTGATCGTGGCCTCCGAAGAGGCGGTCAAGCGCTATGGCCTGACGCCGGTGGCGCGCGTGGCCTCGGCCGCGGTCGCCGGCGTGGAGCCGCGGATCATGGGCATCGGCCCGGCTCCGGCCAGCGAGAAGCTGCTCTCGCGCGCCGGGATCAAGACCGACGATCTCGACGTCATCGAGCTGAACGAGGCGTTCGCCGCCCAGGTGCTCGCCAGCTTGCGTATGCTCGGCATCGCCGACGACGACGAGCGGGTAAACCGCAACGGCGGGGCGATTGCGCTCGGCCACCCGCTGGGCGCCAGCGGCGGCCGGCTGCTGCAGACCGCGTCGGTCGAACTTGGCGAAGTCAACGGCCGCTACGCGCTGTGCACCATGTGCATCGGCATCGGCCAGGGCATCGCGACCCTGCTGGAACGCGCCTGATCGCATCATGAAGGCGGTCGATAGTCCGGACTTCCGGGTCGGTGTCGTCGGCGCCGGCGCGATGGGGCAGGGGATCGCCCAGGTCTCCCTGACCGGCGGCATGCCCGTCGTGCTGTTCGACGCCCAGGAAGGCGGGGCGGCGGCCGGCGCGGAGAAGGTCTTCGGCCGGCTCGACCGGATGGTGGAGAAGGGCCGCCTCGCCGAAGCCGATGTGGGACCGACAAAGGCGCGCCTCGCCGTCGCCGAAAGCTTGGAGGCCTTCGCCGACTGCGACGTGGTGATCGAGGCGGTATTCGAGGACCTGGAGGTCAAGCGCTCGCTGTTCCAGCAGCTCGAAGCGATCGTGCGTCCCGACTGCCTGATCGCCACCAACACCTCCTCGCTGCCGATCGCCTCCATTGCGCGGGTCTGCGAGCGGCGCGATCGAATTGCCGGCATGCACTTCTTCAACCCGGTTCCGGTGATGAAGCTGGTCGAGATCATCAGTGGACCGGAGACCAATGCCGAGGCGGCGGCGATCCTTTCCGCGCTCGGCAAGCGCATGGGCCGGGTGCCGGTCGAGGTGAAGGACAGCCCGGGCTTCCTGGTCAATCTGGGCGGTCGCGCGTTCACCACCGAAGGACTGCGCATCCAGCAGGAGGGCGTCGCCGCGCCCGCGCAGATCGATGCCGTGTGCCGCGACTGCGGGCACTTCCGCATGGGCCCGTTCGAGCTGATGGACCTGACCGGCATCGACGTGAACTACCCGGTCAGCCAGATCGTGTGCGCCGAGTTCCAGCATGACCCGCGGCTGCGCACCACGCCGCACCACAAGCTGCTCTATGAGGCCGGCCGGTTCGGCCGCAAGACGGCTGCCGGGCACTACCGCTACGACGGGTCTGGAAACATGGTCGACCCGCCGAGCCCGGACCACGAGCCCGACGCGGCTCCGGCCGCGCAGATGGTCGTCGCCGAGGTAAACGAGGCCCTGGTGGCCCTGCTGTCCGAAGCGGGCGTGTCCATCCTGGCCGCCGACGACGGAACGGCGCCGATCGTTGCAGCCCCCTTGGGCGAGGACAGCACGACCTTTGCCGCGCGCACGGACGCGGACCATCGCCGCCTCGTCTGTATCGACACGACGGCAGACACCTCCAAGCGGATCACGGTGATGACGGCCCCTGGCGCTGACCCGGCGTCACGGGACGCGGTTGCCGCGGCACTTGTGGGTACCGGCCGCAAGGTCACGGCGATCCAGGACTCCCCCGGTTTCATCGCCCAGCGCATCCGCGCCATGATCGCCAATCTCGGCTGCGAAATCGCACAGATGGGTCTGGCCGCCCCAAAAGACATCGATCTCGCGCTGCAGCTCGGTCTCAACTATCCACTCGGACCTCTTGAAATCGCGGAGGATCTTGGGGTCAAGGAGACCTTGTCGATCATGCAGCATCTACAAGCGATCACCGGCGACGACCGCTACCGGCCGAGCCTGTGGTTGCGCCGACGCGCCTTGCTCGGCCTGCCGATACACACGGCCGGGTAGGGCTTGGCCCAATGACCTTGATCGATCCGGCTTCTCCTCTCCAACGATCCCGCACCGCCAGCGGGGAAGAGCACGTCAGCGCCGCGGCCGGACATCTCCCTCCCCCTCCGCGGGGAGGGATCAACGGAGGGGGATTGAGCGGCACAGCCGCTCAATCGTGGGCACGACCGTCGCACATCGTCCGCACACCGAAGATCATCACGACTGAACCCGGCACAAGCATACGCTTCCGCCTCAGGCTGATCTCACGGGCGACACGCGCCCGCGTGGCTCAGGGGCAAGCCTGCCTTCTGAACGCGCGACGCGCGTCCCCCCTCCCTCAATCCCTCCACGCGAGGGGGAGGGATGTTGCGGCTGCCGCGGCGGAGCCTGCCCCGCGGCGGAAGGAATAGCGATGCCCGACGGCGCCATCCTGATCACCGGCGTCAGCCGCGGCATCGGGCGCGCGATTGCCGAGCGCGCGGCCGGCCAAGGGCTGCACGTGATCGGCCTGTCGCGCACGCCGCCGGACGGCGCCTTTGACGGCGAGTTCCACGCCGTCGACCTGAGCGACGCGGCGGCAACCGGCGAGGTGCTGGAGCGCGTGACCGCCGCGCACCAGGTCCTGCGCGTGGTCAACAATGCCGGCCTAATCCACATCAGCCCGATCGAAACAGCCTCACTGCAGGACTTCGAGGCGATGGTGGCGGTCAACATCCGGGCCGCGATGCAATGCGTTCAAGCCTGCATTCCGGCCATGAAAGCGGCCGGGTTTGGACGGATCGTGACCATCGGCAGCCGGGCCGCGCTCGGCAAGCAGGGGCGCGGGATCTACAGCTTGACAAAGGCCGCGGTGGTCGGCTTGACCCGAACCATGGCCCTGGAGCTTGCCGGTGACGGGATCACCGTCAACTGCGTGGCGCCGGGCCCGATCGAAACCGAGCTGTTTGCGGCCAACAATCAGCCGGGCTCGCCCGAACGCCGCGCGATCGAGGTGCTGATCCCGGCGGGTCGGGTCGGCAACGTTGACGAGGTGGCGGCGGCCGCCGGCTATTTCCTGTCCGAAGAGGCCGGGTTCACCACCGGCCAGACCCTCTATGTGTGTGGCGGCCTGTCGGTCGGCCTAAGCGCTCTGTGAGCGCGTTCCGCGAGGTGCTGGATGCGGTGCTGCGACCGCGGTCCATCGCAATTCTGGGCGCCTCGGATGACTCGACCCGGATCGGCGGCCGGCCGATCCGCTACATGAAGGCAGGCGACTTTTCAGGCCAGATCTATCCCGTGAACCCCAACCGGCCGACCGTCCAAGATCTGCCGGCCTTTGCCTCGCTCGACGACGTGCCGGGCGACATCGACTTCGCCCTGATCGCGCTGCAGGCGCCGATGGTCGTCGAGGCCGCTCGGGCGGCGGCCGGGAAGGGGGCCAAGGCCTGCCTTGTGTTTTCTTCCGGCTTCGCCGAAGCCGGCGCGGACGGCGCGGCGATGCAGGACGCGCTGGGCGCGGTCGCCCGCGAAACCGGCATGCGGATCATCGGCCCGAACTGCCTGGGCCTGTTCAACGCGGCCCATGGCTTCTATCCGACCTTCACCTCGTCGCTGGACCTGAACTTGCCGCATCCGGGCCACGTCGCGATCGTCAGCCAGTCGGGCGCCTATGGCAGTCATCTCTTTTATCTCGCCGAGGAGCGCGGTCTCGGCGTGCGCTATTGGATCACCACCGGCAACGAGTGCGACGTGCAGGTGGCCGAAGCGATCGGCTGGGCGGCCGAGGATCCGGAGATCAAGGTGATCCTGGCGTATGCCGAAGGGGTGCGCGATGGCGCGCTGCTGATCGACGCGCTGGAGCGCGCCCGGCGCAACCGGAAGCCGGTCGTGTTCATGAAGGTGGGCCGCTCCGAGATTGGCGCCGAGGCGGTCAGCTCGCACACCGCGGCGCTGGCCGGCGCGGATGCGGCATACGAGGCGGCGCTCAGCCAGTTCGGCGCTCACCGCGCCCGCACGTCCGAAGAAATGGTCGACATCGCCTACGCCGCCAGCCGCGGCGTCTATCCCACCGGCCGCAAGCTCGGGATCGTCACCATCTCCGGCGGCGCCGGCGTGCTCATGGCCGATACCGCCCAGGACTATGACCTGGATGTCGCGCCGATGCCGGAGGCGGCGCAGAAGAAGCTCAAGGACACACTGCCGTTCGCCGCGGTGCGCAACCCGGTCGACATCACGGCCCAGGCGTTCAACGACCTGTCGCTGGTCACCAAGAACCTGCAGATCATCCTGAGCGAAGGCGGCTACGACGCCGTGGCGGCCTTCTTCACCATGGTGCCGAGCGCACCGATGATCGCCGAACCGGTGCGCGCTGCCTTGCGCGATGGACTGAAAGGCCACGACGACAAGCTGATCATCCTGTCGATCTTGGGACCCGAGACGATCAAGCAGGCCTATCGGGACGACGGCCTGTTGCTGTTCGAGGACCCCTCGCGTGCGATCTCGGCGATCGCTGCCTTGTGCCGGTTCGGCGAACGGTTCGCGTCCGCGCCGGCCGAGCGTCCGACGCCTGCTCCGCCGGCGGCTCTATCCCTGCCGCCGGGGCCGATCGGCGAGGCCGACGCCCGCGTGCTGCTGCGCCAGGCCGGCCTCCCGGTCGTCGCTGAGTACCTGGTTGGCGACGACGCGGAGGCCGAACGGGCCGCGCGCGAAATCGCCGGGCCGCTGGCGCTTAAGGTCTCCTCGCCGGACATAACCCACAAGACCGAACTTGGCGGTGTGCGTTTGAACGTGCCGCCCGATGAGGCGGCGTTTGCCTGCGACCGGCTGCTCGCCGATGTGGCCGCCGCGGCGCCGGATGCGCAGATCGACGGGGTGCTCGTCTCGCCCATGGTGAGCGGCGGGGTGGAGGCCATACTCGGGGCCCGGCGCGATCCCGTCTTCGGGGCCATCGTGATGGTCGGTCTGGGCGGCGTGTTCGCAGAGGTTCTGCAGGACGTGGCGTTCCGGGTGGCGCCGTTCGGTCCGGACGAGGCGCGCGCGATGATCAGGGACCTGCGGGGCTATCCGGTTCTTGAAGGTGCGCGCGGCCGTCCGCCGGCCGACATCGATGCCCTGGCCGCCGCGCTGTCCGCCCTGTCGCTGTTTGCCGCCACGCATGCGGACGAGATCGAGAGCATCGACGTGAATCCCGTTACCGTCCTGCCCGCCGGCCAGGGAGCGCTAGCGCTGGACGCGCTGATCATCCGGCGTGGCTAGGCTAGCCGCATTGCCGTCATAATGACCCGTTATCGCGCTTGTTCGAGGAGGTCCAGCCGTGCCAGGGTCCCGCTCCGCATTTTCGGGGCGGCTCGCGGTGGGCGAGCATACCCTCCATTCCAATAGCAGAGGCAGGGTGAGCCAAATGTCTGACAGCGATACGACACAGGAGCATTCAGGAGCGGCCGAGGGCGGTCAGCGCGTGGTCTGGGACGACACCCAGATGCGGACCACCTTCGCCAACGTGGTCAACGGCACCAGCACGCGCGAGGAAGTCACCCTGTTGTTCGGGACCAACAAGACCTGGAATACCAGCGCCGGCCGTGGCGTAGAAGTGGCGCTGAGCGACCGCATCATCCTGACGCCCTATGCGGCCAAACGCTTATGGATCCTGCTCAGCGCGATCCTGCAGAACTACGAGCGCAACCACGGCGAACTGAAGATCGAACCGGCGCCTCGGCCGGAGAAGACCAACTGACCTTCAAGTGAGTTCGGCATCCTCCCTCTCCCTCATCCAGGAGGGAGAGGGTGGAGCGAACCGATGCCGGCGGTCTCTAGGACGCCGTGTCAGAAACCTCACATTCGATCGAGCAGTGATCGGAGATGTGCTCGACGAACTCGAGCCGTTCGCTGTCGGTTGCCGCGTTCACCCAGCCGCGCACTCTGACCCGCGTCCCGCCACCGAGGTCGTTCAGCGTGATCGTATTCGAGGCGATTACGTGATCAAGGTTCGACTCCATCTCGATTTCTCCGGAGGACTTGACGCGGGCCCAGGTGTTGTTATGGCTCTTATCAAACAGCTTCATCTCATTGTTCGCAGCGTCTCTCTTCAGCTCTTCGACTTCCTCTTGGCCAGTAATATTGCCGGATCTGCCCCGCGCGCTCTTGCCCATGGTGTTGAGGTCGCCAAGCACGATCAGCTTGCTCTCCTGTCCTTCAATGTCCTCTAGGCGCTTCCGCATTGCCCAGATCTTCTCGAACATGTCCTGCCGGTTGTTGTAATCCCTTTCCTTCCTGCCGCTGTCTGTATGCAGGAACAGGAAATTGAAGAACTTTCCGCGCTTCTTCACGCTGAGCAGCGAGCCAGGCCGCAGATGCGGATTGTCGGCCTTGAACTCCCGTCGTTGCGTGAACAGGGCCTGTTCAAACTCGCCTCGTCTCCAGCCGGCCAGTAGCTCGATCCCCTGTAAGCCGTCGGTTATGCCGAAATCGTAATCGTGGAGGCTGTCCTGCAAGATCGATCTCAGTGCGGCCTTGTCCTTGATCTCGGAGAAACCCAGGACGTCGGCACCTGCCTCCCGTATGTGTCTGATGACCTTCTCAGCCCGGCCAGGATTGGCTCCGGTGAAGTTCTCGATGTTCCAGAACAGCACTTTCATGGCTCAAACACCTCCGCAGTTGCTCGGGGCCTTCGAAATTCGGATCCCTGGAGGTGTCTTGCATCAGATGAAGTCCCCCAAAGAACGCAGCTGAGCTGAATTCGTCAGCGGTCAATCTCCCATTCCGTGAAATGTCCAAACGACTGCACCGTCGCCATGACTCAAACACCGACTTCGCGGAACGCTGGTTCATTATTCCGCGCGTCAGAAAGTGTATTTCAAGACGACCTCGAAGCGGCGCAGCGACGTTCGGCCAAGTCGCTGGTCACTTCTTGGACTCAGCCCCCCTCATTCCCCTTGTGGTTCGCTGAATTTCAGCTACCTAAGGGCGGTATCTTAGCGTTTGGGTTGTGCGGCATGTCAAGGCTTGCCCGCCTTGCGCGGCATGTGGTGCGCATATGCACCTAATGCGCGGCCGCCTCACATCACCGCGCCGACGCCCCAAGGCACGAATTCGTCGTCGCCGTAGCCGAACAGCTCGCTCTTGGTCGGTTGGCCGGACGCGGTCGCAAGGATCCGTTCGAAGATCTCGCGGCCCTTGGCTTCGACCGATGCGGTGCCGTCGATGATCGACCCGCAGTTCACATCCATGTCCATTTCCATCTTCTCGTACATCGGCGTGTTGGTGGCCAGTTTCAGGCTGGGCGCCGGCTTGCAGCCGTAGCAGGAGCCGCGGCCGGTGGTGAAGCACACCACGTTCGACCCGCTGGCCACCTGGCCGGTGATCGAAACCGGGTCGTAGCCCGGACTGTCCATGAACAGGAAGCCCTTGGTGTCCGCGGGCTCGGCGTAGTGCAGTACGCCGGCGAGGTTGGTGGTGCCGCCCTTGGCGACCGCGCCGAGCGACTTCTCCAGGATGGTGGTCAAGCCGCCCGCCTTGTTGCCCGGCGAAGGGTTGTTGTCCATCGAGCCGTCGTTGCGCGCGGTGTAGTCCTCCCACCATTCGATGATGTCGATCAGCTTTTGGCCGACCTCCTGGCTGACCGCGCGGCGCAGCAACAGGTTCTCCGCGCCATAGATCTCCGGCGTTTCGGCCAGGATCGCGGTCCCGCCGTGCGCCACCACCAGGTCAGCAGCCGCCCCGAGAGCCGGGTTGGCGGTGATGCCCGAGAACGCGTCCGACCCGCCGCATTGCAGCGCGACGGTGATGTTGGATGCCGGCACGGTCTGGCGCGAGACAGTGTTCGCCTCGTCCAGCATGTCGCCAATGATGTCGATGCCCTTGTGCACGGTCGCCGCGCTGCCGCCGGTGTCCTGGATGGTCATGTGATGGAAGGCGCGCCCTTCTTCCAGCGCTTCGGCTTCCAGCAGCCGGTCGATCTGGTTCGCCTCGCAGCCGAGCCCGACCATGATCACGCCGGCGAAGTTGGGATGCCGTGCATAGCCGGCCAGCGTGCGCCGGAGCATGTCCATGCCGCG
>JASJBI010000016.1 GCA_030066595.1 Alphaproteobacteria bacterium
TACCCGTCCGAGGGTTTCGACCTGATCTGCTTCTTCGACTGCCTGCACGACATGGGCGACCCCGTGGGCGCGGCCCGGCACGCGGCCAAATCCCTCGCCAAGGACGGGACCGTGATGCTGGTCGAGCCCTTCGCCAACGACCGGGTCGAGGACAACCTGAACCCGGTGGGGCGCCTCTACTACGCGGCCTCGACGACCTTGTGCTGTGCGCACGCGCTGTCCGAAGGCAACGGTATCGCGCTCGGCGCCCAGGCGGGCGAGGCGCGCCTCGCCGAGGTCTTCCGCAAGGCCGGCTTCGGCCACTTCCGGCGGGCGGCCGAGACGCCCTTCAACCTGATCCTGGAGGCGCGGCTTTAGCGGGCTCGCCCAAGCTCACCCTCGCCCTTCGTCCTTCGAGACGCCGCCTTCATCCTGAGGAGGCCTGCAAGGCCGTCTCGAAGGAGGAGGCGGCTCCTCAGGATGAAGGGCTCAGTGTGAGGGTGAGCGTTATCGAGGAGTTGACCTCACCCTGAGCTTCCTCAACGCGAGCCTGTCGAGGGGCGAAGGGTGAGGTCAAAGGCGCCTTCAGGTGTCCCGCAACAGCCAGCTAAGCACGGTGAGACGAGGTCACCGGCACAAACGCAGCCCATGGGTCCGCCGGCGTCCTGCCCGCCGCCCTCACAGAAACGTCGTGCCGCCGTCCACCATGATGGTCTGGCCGGTGACGTAGCGGCTCGCGTCCGAGGCGAGCCAGAGCACGGTGCCGGCCAGGTCCCGGGCCTCGAGGTTGCGCTTGAGCGACTGGCCCTCGCGCACCACTTCCAGCGCGCGCTCGTGCTTCTCGCCGAAAAAGCTCTCGGTCCCCTCGGTCATGACCGCGCTGGGCGCCACCGCGTTGACCCGGATCCAGTCCCGCCCGAGCTCGCGGGCGAGCCCCCGAGTGAGCCCGATCACCGCGCCCTTCGAGGTGGTGTAGTGCAGCGCGTAGGGCAGGCCGTAGGTGGCGGCGAGGGAGGAGATGTTGATGATCGAGCCGCCGCCGCGGGCCCGCATCGCCGGCACCACCGCCTTGCAGGCGTTCCAGATGCCCTTGACGTTGACCGCCATGCAGGCGTCCCACTCGGCCTCGTCGAGGCGGTCGAACGGGCCGCTGCCCAGATTGCCGTAGAGGGCGGCGTTGTTGACCAGGACGTCGATCCGCCCGAAGGCCTCCTGC
The DNA here is from genome assembly GCA_030066595.1 of Alphaproteobacteria bacterium. GTDB lineage: Bacteria > Pseudomonadota > Alphaproteobacteria > JAJFFI01 > JAJFFI01 > JASJBI01. The sequence continues at coordinate 1,196 of JASJBI010000016.1, forward strand.
GCGGTCTTGGCCATGTGCTCGGTGGCGCTGGTCTTGCTGACGTCGATGGCGACCGAGAGCGCCTGGCCGCCGGCGGCCTGGATCGCCTCGACGGTGTCGCGCGAATCCTGGAGATCGGCGGCCAGGACGGCCGCGCCCGCGCCGGCCAGCCGTTCGGCGTATTCCCGGCCGAGCCCGCGCGCCGCGCCCGTGACGATGGCGACCTTCTCGGTGAGATCGAATTCCGACGATCCGCTCATTTGCCTGCTCCCTGCTTGACAGCTTCGGCGATCCGCTCCGATACTGCTGACGTTTACGTAAACGTCAAGATGCCTCCGCCACGCGCCCCCGAAGACCCATGAGCCACATTTCCGTCGACGATTTCAACCGCCTGATCCGCGAGCAGAGCCCGTTCGGCGTCTGGCTCGGGCTCACGCTCGAGAGCGTAACGCCCGGCCAGGCCCGTTTGCGGCTGCCCTACCGACCGGAGCTCCTGCGGCCCGGCGGCACCGTGCACGGGCCCGTGCTGATGGCGGCCGCCGACTACGCCATGTACGCGGTGGCCATGAGCATCTGGGAGCGGGGCGGGACCGCGGTCTCGGCGAACATCAACATCAGCTTCCTCCGGCGCACCTCCGACCGGGATCTGGTGTGCGAGGCCCGGGTGCTCAGGTCGGGGCGCCGCCTGGCGTTTCTCGAGGCCAACGTGTTCTCGGACGGGAGCACCGAGCCAACGGCCCATGTCACCGCGTCCTACGCGCTGCCCCAGGAATGAGCGGCGGCACCACTAGCCGTTCCGGTACGGTATCATTATACCGCATCACTAAACATCTAGGATCTATGTGGAAATCCGTTGACAGCGTGACTATGTCTGGCATACTCCGCGCGCTTTCAACGGGGGCCTCGGCGCGCGGCGCGGGCCTCTGAATTTTTGCTGGGGATGGACGTGGCGATGAAGACCTATTCGGCGAAGCCCTCCGAGGTGGAGAGAAAGTGGTACCTCGTCGATGCCGAGGGCATCGTGCTCGGGCGGCTGGCGGCGGTCGTGGCCGAGCGCCTGCGCGGCAAGCACAAGCCCATGTTCACGCCGCATATCGACTGCGGCGACAACGTGGTGGTGGTCAATGCCGACAAGGTGCGGCTGACCGGGCGCAAGCGCGAGAACAAGCTGTATCACTGGCACACCGGCTATCCCGGCGGCGTCAAGCAGCGCACGGCGGCCCAGATCCTCGAGGGCAAAACCCCCGAGCAGGTCGTGCTCAAGGCCGTGGAGCGCATGCTGCCGAAGGGTCCCTTGGGGCGCCAGACGCTGACCAAGCTCAGGGTCTACGCCGGAGCCGAGCATCCGCACGAGGCGCAGCAGCCCGAGGTGCTGGATGTCGCCGCCATGAATCCGAAGAACAAGAGGAGCGCCGCCTGATGGCCGCCGAAGAGACCGAGACCAAGACAGCCGAGACCGAGAGCGGCGCGCCCGAGGCAGGCGCCACCTTGGCCGATGTCATGCCGGAAGGGGTGGTGGAAACCGCCGAAGCCGAAGCGGCGCCGCCCGAGCCCAAGCTCGACGCCCATGGCCGCTCCTACGCCACCGGCAAGCGCAAGAACGCGGTCGCCCGGGTCTGGATCCAGCCGGGTAGCGGCCGGATCACCGTCAACGGCCGCGCCTTCGAGACCTATTTCGCGCGCCCGGTGCTGCGCATGATCATCAACCAGCCGCTCGAGGCGGCGGGCCGTTCGGACCAGTACGACGTGGTCTGCTCGGTCACCGGCGGCGGCCTCTCCGGCCAGGCGGGCGCCGTGCGGCACGGGCTCTCGAAGGCGCTGACCTTCTACGAGCCGGGGCTCCGTCCGGTGCTCAAGAAGGGCGGATTCCTGACCCGTGATTCGCGCGTCGTCGAGCGCAAGAAGTACGGCAAGCGCAAGGCGCGACGAAGCTTCCAGTTCTCGAAACGCTGATCCCGCGGGACAGTTGGTTGGACTCCAACACAGGGCGCCCCGGGTGGGCGCCCTTTTTGTTCATGGATGAGAAATATGAATAAGTATCCATTCTCTGTCGAACTGGTGGAGCCTTTGCCGGCTCTCAAAGAAGACTTCGATCATGCCGATGCGCAAGAGAGGGGCAGGATGCTTCTTCGCGCGCTCGGCGCCGAGGAGACACCCGACGGCTGGCGACTCACCGACGGACGACACGTGTGCGACAATTCAATCGCACTGTACGCCACGGACCTGAACCTCATTGCCGAGGCTGAAGATGCGATGGGCATTGACCCGAGAATCAAGATCAATCGTAACGAAGGCCGGGCCTGGACAGCCGAGTACTTTCATCCAACGTGGCCCGCTTGGTCGACCATATGGACAAGTAATGTGCAGGTGTCGGAGGCCGACGCGCGGGTCATGCTCTTGCTGGTTTGCGCGGCGACGAAGGCACCTCCGCGCTGGGAAGAAGAGGTGTAAGGCGCATGCCCTACTCGCTGGAACAGTTCAAACAGGCGGACGCGATCACGCGTGGCCACTTGCTGATCGAAGCTCTCGGTGGCTACAAGACGCAAACCGGCCGGCAACTCCCCCTCGGATGCTCGGTTGCTTCAACCGATGTGGCAGGCCTTTGGCAGGACCGGAACATGCTTCACGAAATCGAATCCTGGCTTGGGCTTCATTGTCGTGGATTTGTGGTGGATATTGGCGAAGAGGGTGCGGGTGTCTTTATCGATATGGGACCTGCCAAGCACAAGAGGCCATCGATATCCATATTGAGTGAAGAGTCCGAGTGCGAGGCGCGCGCCGTCGCCATCATCAGCTATTGTCGGCAGTACGGGCCACAGCCAGGCGCGTCCACGCCAACACCGAGCAACACTGAGCCGGAAACAGACTCATGAGCACGAAACCCAACACCATCCGGACGGCGATCCTGGGCGCGAGCGGCTATACCGGGGCGGAGCTGTTGCGCCTGCTCGCCCATCATCCGAGCTACGAGATCCGCGCGCTGACCGGCGACCGCTATGCCGGCAAGGCGGTCGGCGAGGTGTTCCCCCATCTCGCGGGCCTCGACCTGCCGCCCTTGGTCAAGATCGACGACGTGAACTATGACGGCATCGACGCGGTGTTCTGCGGCCTGCCGCACGGCACCACCCAGGAGGTCATCCAGGCGCTGCCGGACCATCTCAAGATCGTCGATCTGTCGGCGGATTTCCGGCTCGAGGATCTGGACGCCTACGCCGAATGGTACGGCCACCCGCACCGGGCGCCCGAGCTGCAGACGCAGGCGGTCTACGGCCTGACGGAGGTCCATCGCGACGCCATCCGCACGGCCCGGCTGGTCGCGAACCCGGGCTGCTACCCGACCACGGCGGTATTGCCGCTGGTGCCGCTCCTGCGCGACGGCGTGATCTCCACCGAGGACATCATCATCGACGCCAAGTCGGGCGTGACCGGCGCGGGCCGCGCGCTCAGGGAGAGCATGCTGTTCGCCGAGGTGGGCGAGGGCATACACGCCTACGGCGTCGCGGCGCACCGGCACGCGCCCGAAATCGAGCAAGAGCTGGGCAAGGCGGCGGACGCGCCCGTGCGCGTCGCCTTCACGCCCCATCTCATGCCCATGAACCGCGGCATTCTGGCGACCATCTATGTCCGCCTCGCCGACGGCCGGACCGCGGAGGACGCGCGGGCCGCCCTCGCGAATCAATATGCAGACGAACCTTTCGTGCGCGTTCTGCCGGACGGTGCGATGCCCGCAACCCGCCATGTGCGCGGCTCGAATCACTGCCTGATCGGGGTTGCCGCCGACCGCCTGCCGGGGCGCGCGATCCTGGTGTCGGTGCTGGATAACCTTGTGAAAGGCGCCTCGGGCCAGGCGATTCACAACATGAACCTGCTCACCGGTTTAGACGAGACCAGCGGTCTGGAACAGGCGCCGATGTTCCCCTAGCATCGCCATCGCGGCAAAGTTCCGGCATAATGCAGTGCGAGGACGCGGGCGCGTTGGGGGAGGGGAAGATAGCGATGACAGAGAACCTGGCCTTGCAGCGGATGGCCCACCCTGGCGGCCTGATCCTCTCGCATAAAGGCCGCATGCCGCGCATCGCTCACGACGCTTATATCGCGCCCAACGCCACCATCATCGGCGACGTCGAAATCGGCAGCCAGTCCAGCATCTGGTTCGGCTGCGTCGTCCGCGGCGACGTCAACATGATTCGCATCGGCGAACGCAGCAACATCCAGGACGGCACCATCGTGCACGTGGACAGCCGGCGCTACGGCACCTTCGTGGGCGACGACGTGTTGATCGGCCACGGCGCGATCATCCATGCCTGCATGATCGAGGACCACGCGGTGATCGGCATTCGCGCCACGGTGCTGGACGGCGCCGTGGTCGAACGCGGCGCCATGGTGGCAGCCTGCGCCCTGGTGACGCCGGGACGGGTGGTCAAGCAGGGCGAGCTGTGGGCCGGCAGCCCGGCCCGCAAGGTGCGCGACATCAGCCCGGACGAGGCCGACGACCTGGCCGACCTGACGGCCGGCTATGTCGATCTCGCCAGGGCCTATTCCGACGTGGGCATGCGGTAGCGAAGCGTTTCCAGCCTTCGCTCGACTTCACGCACGGCGCCTGCCATAGGCGAGCACATGCAGCTGACGGAGTAGGCCCCGCTCAGGCGCTTTCGGGCACCGCTTCGCTGGCCTTGATCCGCACATAGCTGCCGGGTGCGGGCTCGATGACCTCGAGCTTGCCATCCCCCGGCTCGCGCGCGGGCACCTTCTTGCCGGCATAGCGCTCGAGCCAGCCCATCCACTCCGGCCACCAGGAACCGTCCCGCCGCTCCGCCTTCTGCAGCCAGGCGTCCGGCTCCTTCGGGTTCTTGGCTTTGCCCGGCATCACCCAGTGGCAGTACTTCTCGGCCGCCGGCGGGTTGACGACCCCGGCGATGTGCCCGGAGGCCGACAGAATGAACTTCACGGGCCCTTGGTAGTGCTGGGTCGCCGCGTAGGTCGACTTCCAAGGCGCGATGTGGTCCTCGCGGGTCGACAGGATCAGCGCCGGCACCTTGATCGTGGTCAGATCGATCGGCACGCCCTTCAGCGTGATGGCCCCCGGCTGCACCAGGAGGTTCTCCTGATACATCTTGCGCAGGTAGTAGCTGTGCATGGAGGCGGGCATGCGCGTCGAATCGGAGTTCCAGTACAAGAGGTCGAAGGGGAACGGATCCTTGCCCATCAAGTAGTTGTTGATGACGAAGGACCAGATCAGATCGTTGGCGCGCAACATGTTGAAGGTCGTCGCCATCGAAGCGCCTTCCAGATAGCCCTTCTCGTGCATGCTCTCCTCAAGCGAGGCGAGCTGCTCTTCGTCGATAAAGACCGACAGCTCGCCCGCCTCCTCGAAGTCCACCATGGTGGTGAAGAAGGTGGCGCTCTTGAAGCGGTCGTCTTCCTGGGCCGCCATATAGGCCAGCGTGGCCGCCAACAGCGTGCCACCGAGGCAGTAGCCGATGACGTTGGCGTCCTTCTCGCCGGTGGCCTGCTCGATCGCGTCGAGGGCGGCGAGCGGACCCTCCGTCATGTAGTCCTCGAAGGTCTTTTCCGCGAGCCTGGCGTCCGGGTTGACCCAGGAAATCACGAACACGGTCAAGCCCTGATCGACCGCCCACTTGATGAACGAATTCTTGGACCGCAGGTCGAGGATGTAGAACTTGTTGATCCAGGGCGGGACGATCAGCAGCGGCCGCTTGTAGACCTGTTCGGTGCTCGGATCGTACTGGAGCAGCTGCATCAGTTCGTTCTGATAGACCACCTTGCCCGGGGTCACGGCGATGTTCTCGCCGACATCGAAGGCTTCCTGGTCGGTCATCTTGATGGCCAGCTTGCCCTGGCCGCGCTCGAGGTCGTCGAGCAGGTTCTGCAGCCCGTCGACCAGATTCTGGCCGCCTGTCTCCATGGTGGCGCGCAGCACCTCGGGATTGGTCATCAGGAAGTTGGAGGGCGCCATCGCGTCGACGAACTGGCGGGTATAGAAATCCACCTTCTTGGAGGTCTTGTTGTCCAGCCCCTCGACGTCGCCGACCGTGGATTGCAGCCAGCGCGCGGTCAACAGATAGGACTGCTTGATGTAGTCGAACAGCGCGTTCTCGTTCCACGCCGCATCCATGAAGCGGCGGTCGTCCTGGGCCGGTTCCGCAACCGGGCCCGGGTCCTCCCCCAGCATGCGCCAGGCGGCGCTCTGCCACAGGCGCATATGATCCTGCCACAGGGACATCTGCGCCCCGATCAGCTTTGACGGATCGCTGATCATGCGCGCCGTCATCTCCAGGAAGGCGCTGCCGACATTGAGCGGATCGGCCATTCCGACATGTGGATCCTGCGCCTGACGCGCCAGGAACTCGGTCACCAGTCGCTGGCTGCGCTCGGCGATCTTGGCCATCGCCGCGGACATCTCGACCGGATCGGGAATTTGGACCTCGGTGTCTTGTTGATCGTTCATCATGTGATCCCTTATGATCCTTCTCAGGATCTGGGCACCGCCGGCTCCTGTGGTAATCCCCAGGGGCCTTGGCGAACCCTCTGTTTTCTCTGGATTTGTGTTGTCGCGATTACGGCGATGTATTACACGAGCGCCGCCGAAATTGCAAAAGTCCAGAGCCGGGAACCGGGGCACTACAAAGCTTAGAATAACTATCCACACGGCCCGAATCCGGAAAGGATAGAACTCTTATGTACAAGAACAGGTTACCCACTCTCATGCCTTCGAGCTGGCCTATCCGGACGATTGCGGCAGCCGCATTGTTGCTGTTGCCTGCCTGTAGCGACGCCATTCCCAGCGCCGTAAATCCCTGGGCCGAGGAGCAGGCGGCCGACTCGGAAACGCCCATCGATACCGACCGGATACCGGGGGAGGACGAGCCTTCGCCCAATCTGGCCACGGTGCCCGACCGGCCCAAGCCGGTGCTGGACCCTGACCAGCGGGCGGCGGTCATTGAGGGTCTGGTCGCCGACCGGGAGAACGCGGTCTACACCGACGGCACCGGCCCGGGACGCGCGGCGCAGGAGGGAGAGGCGCCCGTCGTCACCCCGGCGACGCGTCAGACGGTGGCCGCGGCCGAGATCGAACCCGCCGCCGGCAGCGCGGCGGGCGGCGCGGATCCCCGGATCGGCACCATCGTCTTCGATACCGGTGCGGCCGACCTCCCCGGATATGCCGGCGGCATCCTGCAAGAGATCGCGACGACGCATCAAACCCGCGGTGGCACGCTCTGGGTCGTCGGTCATGCCGGCACCCTTCAGGGGCAGAGCCGCGGCGCGCGGCTGAGGCTCGCTATGGCCCGCGCGCAAACCGTCGCCGCGGCGCTCAGCCAGCAGGGCGTTCCGGTGGGGCAGGTCCAGACCACAGCCAATGCTGATGGCGTCGTGGCCGACGATACCGGTGGGGCCCGGGTCGACGTTTACCTGGGCCGGTAGCGGGCCTACTATCGCACCGGATCTCGCCAGCCCGCCGTCCGGCGCGTCTGCATGCTGGGCGGCACCTGGCCGATCAGACATCGTGGTCATCGCATGACGGACACAGAAAAAGAGTTCTATCGCATCAAGCGGCTCCCGCCTTATGTGCTGGCCGAGGTCAACACCATGAAGGCAAAAGCGCGGGCCGAAGGCCGCGACATCATCGATTTCGGCATGGGCAACCCGGACGCGCCGACGCCCCCGCATATCGTGGAAAAGCTGGTCGAAACCGTGCGCGACCCAAGGACGCACCGCTATTCCAGCTCGCGCGGCATTCCCGGACTGCGGCGCGCCAACGCGGCCTACTACGCGCGGCGGTTCGGGGTCGAACTTGACCCCGAGAGCGAGACCATCGTGACCATCGGCTCCAAGGAAGGATTGGTCAATCTGGCGCAAGCCATCACCACGCCCGGCGATGTCGTCCTGTCGCCAAACCCGACCTATCCGATCCATTCCTATGCCTTCATCATGGCGGGAGCGGCCATCCGGCACATTCCACTGACCGACCGGCACGACTACATGCGCGAGATCGAACGCGCGGTGCGCCACTCCGTGCCCTCGCCGATCGCGTTGATCTTGAATTTCCCCGCCAATCCGACCGCCCGGCTTGCCGACCTCGATTTCTATGCGGAGGTGGTCGACTTCTGCCGCCACCACAACATGTTCATCATCTCGGACCTGGCCTATGCGGAGGTCTATTTCGAGAGCGGGCCGCCGCCATCCGTGCTGCAGGTTCCGGGCGCCAAGGACATCACCATCGAGCTTACCTCGTTGAGCAAGACCTATTCGATGCCCGGCTGGCGCATGGGGTTCGCGTCCGGCTCGCGGGAGCTGATCGCGGCGCTGGCCCACGTTAAGTCGTATGTCGACTACGGCGCCTTCACGCCGATCCAGGTGGCGGCGACGGCCGCCCTGAACGGCCCGCAGGAGTGCCTCGACGAAATGCGGGAGCGATATCGCATCCGCCGGGATGTGCTGGTCGAGGGTCTACGCAATGCCGGCTGGGAAGTCCCCAGCCCCGATGCGACGATGTTCGCCTGGGTGCCCGTACCGCCCGCCTTCGCCGATGTCGGGTCGCTGGAGTTTGCCAAACGCTTGCTGACCGAGGCCAATGTGGCGGTATCGCCCGGCATCGGCTTCGGCGAGTACGGTGAGAACTATCTCAGGGTCGCGCTGGTCGAGAATGTCCAGCGCACCCGCCAGGCTGTGCGCAACATCAAGACCTTCCTGGCCGCATCCGGCGTCAACTCGGCTGCCATCGACCGCCGGACCGCCGCCGGCGGCAAGGCCGTCGTCTCTTGACCGAGCCCCTGAAGATTGCGGTCGCCGGCCTGGGAACGGTCGGGGCGGAAACCGTCCGGCTGCTGGCCGCCAACGACGAGATGCTGGCCCGCCGTAGCGGGCGGCAAATGGTGGTCACCGCGGTGTCCGCGCGGGACCGCAACAAGGAGCGGGGGATCGACCTCGGCAATGCCGCCTGGTTCGACGATGCCGTGGCCCTGGCGTCGGACGCGGACGCGGACGTGGTGCTCGAACTCATCGGCGGGGAGGATGGCATCGCCAAGGCCGTCTCCGAGGCGGCGCTCGCCAACGGCCGCGACCTGGTGACGGCCAACAAGGCGCTCCTGGCCCGTCACGGCGCGGCGCTGGCCCGGCAAGCGGAGGCGGCGGGCCGCAGCTTGGCCTACGAGGCGGCGGTGGCCGGCGGCATCCCCATCGTCAAGGCGCTGCGCGAGGGCCTGGCGGCGAACCGGATCGACCGGGTCGCCGGCATCCTGAACGGCACCTGCAACTACATTCTCAGCGCCATGCAGACATCGCGGCGCGATTTCACCGAAGTGCTGGCCGAAGCGCAGGAGCACGGCTACGCAGAGGCCGATCCCAGCTTCGACGTGGACGGCGTGGATGCGGCCCACAAGCTTGCCATCCTGGCCAGCCTCGCCTTCGGCTACGAGGTCGATTTCGACGGCGTTTATGTCGAGGGGATCCGCAACGTCTCGCTCAGGGATATCGCCTATGCGGATGAGCTGGGCTATCGCATCAAGCTGGTGGCCACGGCGCGACGCACGCCCGACGGCATCGAACAGCGGGTGCACCCGTGCATGGTGCCGCTGTCGGCGCCGCTGGCGCATGTCGATGGCGTTTTCAACGCGGTCGTCGCCGAGGGCGATTTCGTGGGCAGCACGGTTTACGAGGGCCAGGGCGCCGGCGCCGGGCCGACCGCCTCCGCGGTGGTCGCCGATCTCGTCGATATCGCCGCCGGGCGGCGCAGCCCGACCTTTGCCATCCCCGCGACAGAGCTCGAACCCATGCGGCGAGCGTCCATGGACCGCCATCGCGGCCGCTACTATGTCCGCCTGACGGTGCGCGATCAGCCGGGCGTTATCGCCGACGTGGCGGCCGCACTGCGGGATGAACAGGTCTCGATGGAGGCGATGATCCAGCGGGAACAGGCGCCGGACCAGCACGGCGCGGTCCAGGTCGTGATGACCACCCATACGACCGTGGAGGCGTCGATGACGCGCGCACTGGATCGTATCGGCTCGCTGGATACGGTGTTGGAAACGCCCCGTATGATACGAATCGCGGCGATGTAGCGCCGGGCCCGGGAAGAAGAGAGAGGGGAACATGGCGAACCAAGCCACCATGGACCGCAACCTCGCGCTCGAAGTCGTGCGCGTGACCGAAGCGGCGGCATTGTCGGCGTCGCGGCTGATGGGACGCGGCGACGAGAAGGCCGCAGATCAGGCCGCAGTCGACGCCATGCGGGGAGCGCTGAACAGCCTGGCCATCTCGGGCACGGTTGTCATCGGCGAGGGCGAGCGGGACGAGGCGCCGATGCTTTTCATCGGCGAGGAAGTCGGTGCCGGGGGCCCCAACATCGATATCGCCTTGGACCCGCTGGAAGGCACGACGATCACGGCCAAAGGCGGTCAGAACGCACTCGCCGTCATCGCCATGGCCCAGGAAGACGGCTTTCTCAACGCCCCGGATGTGTATATGGACAAGATCGCCGTCGGCACCGGCTATCCGGACGGCGTCGTGGATTTGGACGAAACGCCCGAGGACAACCTCACCAGTCTGGCAAAGGCCAAGGGCACCGACATCAGCGATCTGGTGGTCTGCATCCTCGATCGCCCGCGGCACGCCGAACTGATCGCCAAGGTCCGGGCCGCCGGGGCGCGCATCATGCTGATCAGCGATGGCGATGTGAGCGGCGTGATCGCGACCGCACGGCCGACCAGCGGGGTGGACATCTATTTGGGCGCGGGCGGCGCCCCGGAAGGCGTGCTTGCGGCCGCCGCCCTGCGCTGCATCGGCGGCCAGATGCAGGGCCGGCTGCTGTTCCGCAACGACGACGAGCGCGCCCGCGCAGCCAGGCTGGGTATCACCGACCTCGATCGCAAATACGGGCTGAACGATATGGCCGACGGCGAGGTGATGTTCGCCGCGACGGGCGTGACGGACGGAACCATGCTGCGCGGCGTGCGGCGCTACAAGGGCGGCGCCGCGACCCATTCCATGGTGATGCGGTCCAAGTCCGGCACGGTTCGGCTCATCGAGGCGCATCACGACTTTACCCGCAAGACTGGCTTTACGCCTGCGGACCGCTAGGAAATGGCCGACATGCCGGCTGCGGTTCTGGGCGTCGAGCGCTCCGTCGATGGCAAGCTCTGGCGCGCCCGACTGGGCGACGATCGCCGGGCGGCCGCCATCGCCCAGCGCCTCGGCGTGCCCGAGATCGTCGGCCGGGTGCTGGCCGGGCGCGGCGTCGAGCTCGAGAATGCGGACCGCTATCTGAACCCGCGACTGAAGGAGTTGCTGCCGGATCCGTTCGCCCTCCGCGACATGGAGCGGGCGGTCGACCGGCTGGTCGCGGCCGTCCGCGACCGCGAGCCGATCGCCGTCTTCGGCGACTACGACGTTGACGGGGCGACATCCTCGGCCGTGCTGCATCGCTTCCTCGCGGCCATCGGGGTGCCGTTGCGGATCTACATTCCGGACCGGATCAAGGAAGGCTATGGACCGAACGCCGATGCATTGCGGCGCCTGGCCGAGGAGGGCGTGCGCGTCGTGGTCACGGTCGACTGCGGGATCTCGTCGTTCGACGCCCTAGAGGCAGGGGCGGCCGCCGGCCTGGACATCATTATCGTCGACCACCACAAGGCGGAGCCACGACTCCCGGCGGCGCATGCCGTGGTCAATCCGAACCGGCTGGACGACGACAGCGGCCTGGGCCGTCTCGCCGCCGTCGGCGTGACGTTCATGCTGGTGGTGGCCTTGAATGCCCGGCTCAGGCAGCTCGGCTGGTATGGCGCCGGGACACCGGAGCCGGACCTGCGCTACTGGCTCGATCTCGTCGCCCTGGGCACCGTCTGCGACATGGTTCCGTTGCAGGGCCTCAATCGGGCCTTTGTGGTGCAGGGGGTGAAAGTGCTTGCCGCGCGACACAATACCGGGCTGGCGGCGTTGTCCGACGTGGCCGGTCTGCGCGAGCGTCCCGGCGCCTATCATTTGGGCTATCTCTTGGGGCCGCGGGTCAACGCCGGCGGTCGGGTCGGGCGGTCGGATCTGGGCGCCCGTCTGATGACCACAGACGATCCCGGCGAAGCGGCCGAGATTGCCAACCAGCTCGACCTCTACAACCGGGAGCGGCAAGAGATCGAGCAGGCCGTGCTGGCCGAGGCGATCGCGGCCGTCGATTCGTCCGCCGAGCCGTTGGCTCAAACCGTTGTCGCCGGCGAAGGCTGGCATCCCGGGGTCATCGGCATCGTCGCCAGCCGCCTGGTGACGCGCTACAACCGGCCCGCCTGCGTGATCGCCTTGAAGGGCGAGCGCGGCAAGGGCTCGGGCCGGTCGGTGCCGGGTTTCGATCTCGGCGCCGCGGTGATCGCGGCACGCCAGGCGGGCCTCGTGCTGGATGGCGGCGGCCACGCCATGGCCGCGGGGTTCTCGGTCGAGGCAGCGCACATCGACGCGCTGAGATCATTCCTTGCCGAACGCTTCGCACACGCGGCGGACGCCGGATCCCTGATGCCCAGCCTGGGCCTGGACGGAATCCTCTCTGTCGGCGCCGCGACGCCCGAGTTCCTGGACCTGATCGACCAGGCCGGACCCTATGGCGCCGGCAACGCCGAACCGCGCTTCGCCTTTGCCGATGCCCGCATTGCCAAGGCCGACGTGGTCGGCGAGCGGCATGTCCGCGTGTTTCTCACCGACGTCAGCGGCGCCCGCCTACGGGCCATTGCCTTTCGCGCCTTCGAGACCGAACTGGGCACGGCCCTCCTGGAGCATCGCGGCCGCAGCCTTCACATCGCCGGGCATTTGCGGCATGACAACTGGCAGGGGCGCAATCAGGTTCAGCTGCATATCGAAGACGCCGCGACCGTCCGAACCAGCTGAGCGGAAACCGAAGGGGCCAGCATGATCTTCTATGACTGCAGCACTGCACCGAGCCCACGCCGCGTGCGCATCTTCATCGCGGAAAAGGGCATGGAGATACCGACCGTGCAGGTGAATCTGCGCGGCGGCGAGCATCTGGAACCCGCCTTCCGCGCCAAGAACCCCCATTGCACGGTGCCGGTGCTGGAACTCGACGACGGCACCTGCCTTGGCGATATCGTCGCCATTCAGCGCTATCTCGAGGAGATCCAGCCGGACCCGCCTTTGCTCGGACGCGACGCCGAGGAAAAGGCGGTCGTCGCCATGTGGGACCGCTATATGGAGTTCGACGGCTTCATGGCGGTCGCCGAGGCGCTCAGGAACTCGGCCAAGGGCATGGTCAATCGGGCGCTGACCGGACCGGTCAACTACGCCCAGATCCCGGAGCTCGCCGAGCGCGGCCGCCAGCGCACCCGGCGGTTCCTGGCCGATCTTGACGCGCGGCTCGGCGAGAGCCCCTATGTCGCCGGACCCGACTACACGGTCGCGGACATCACGGCGCTGGTGGTGGTCGACTTCGCCGGCTGGATCAAGGAAGGGATTCCGGCCGAGGCGCAGAACCTCCGGCGCTGGCACGAAAACGTCTCCTCCCGGCGCAGCGCCCAAGCCTAAGGCGGGCATCTTATGGCTCCCGCGACATCTTCCCACCCACCGTTCAGGGCGGAGCATGTCGGGAGTTTTCTTCGTCCGGAGCGACTGCTGCAGGCCGCCCGCGCGGTCAAGGCCGGAAGCCTCGATGCCGCCGAGTACCGCCGCATCCAGGACGTCTGCATCCGGGACATCGTGGCCTTCCAGGAAGAGCTGGGCCTACCCTCGGTCACCGACGGCGAGTTCCGCCGGAGAAGCTGGTCGGCCGGATTCATCGACGCCGTCGAGGGGTTTGGACTGCGCGAGGAGGGGGTCCTGCGCTTCCGCAACGATGCGGGCGAACTCGGGGTGTCGTCCTCGCCCTATGCCGTGGCGCCCTTGCGCCGTAGGCGCTCGATCGTCGCCGAGGATTACCAGTTCCTGCGCTCCGTCGCGCGCCGCGGCGTCCCGAAGGTGACCATGCCGTCCCCGACGGTGATGCATTACTTCCTGGGTCCGCGGAGCATTGCCGAGGGCGTCTACGGCGATGTCGAGGGCTATTTTCGGGATCTGGTGGCCATCTACCGCGAGGAGATCGCGGCGCTCGATCGCGCCGGCTGCAGCTATCTGCAGCTCGACGACACGGCTCTGCCCTGCAATTGTGACGCGCGCGCCCGCGAGGGTGTGACCGACCGGGGCGAGGACCCCGACGGGCTCACCGAGCGCTATGTCCGCCTGATAAACGACTGTCTCTCCACGCGCCCCAAGGGCATGGCCGTCGCGATCCACATGTGCCGCGGCAATCTCAAGGGAGCCTGGATGGCTGAAGGCGGATATGAGGCGATCGCCGACAGAATCTTTGCAGGCCTCGACGTGGACGGCCTCCTGCTGGAATACGACACGCCCCGGGCAGGCGATTTCCAGCCCTTGCGCTGGGTGCCCAAGGGCAAGATGGTCGTGCTTGGCCTGATCAGCACCAAGACCCCGGTCCTCGAGGACCCGGACGCGCTCAAGCGACGGATTGATGAGGCCGCCCGCCATCTGCCCCTGGACCAGCTTGCCCTCGGCCCGCAGTGCGGCTTCTCGTCCGCTGGCGGCGGCGGACAGGTCCTGACGCAGGACGACACGCGGCGCAAGCTGGAGCTCATGCTCGGCGTTGTCGAAGAGGTCTGGAGCGCCTAGTGCCCGATCCGTCCGCCCTCGGTCACTGCTCTGGAGGTTGGCCCGCCTCGCGCACTGCGGCATCCCGGATCGCATTGTCCTCGGCGTCGGCCCGCATCTCGGCCCGTTTCTCGCAGATCGTGGTCAGGACGATGGCTACCACCGCGATGCAGAAAGCGGGAATGGCCAGGTAGGTCGCCAGCAGGATCTGCACCTTGCCGAGGCCGAAGGCATGGATCTCCGCGAGATAGGCCATCAGGGCGATCCACAGGCTGATCAGCAAGACGCACCAGGCGACGTAGCGCCACCGCCGCCACCGGACTGCCCGACTGCGCCAACTCGACATGGGGAGAGTCTAGCACGGGGTCGGCGCTTGTTGCCGGCCGGACGGGGCCCTATGTTTCGCGCAAGGGCGGCGGCACCCGGCTTGACCGTGCCGGTCGCCTGTGGGAGATCCTGACGCGAGCAAGAGGCCCAGAGTCTGCGGGATGCCAAGACCATGAGCACGGACAAGGTCTACGCGCCGCGGCGCGCCAGTATCGGCGTCCGGGTCGGCGGCGTCACCGTCGGCGGCGGCGCGCCGATCGTGGTCCAGTCGATGACCAACACGGACACGGCTGAAGTGGACGCCACGGTGGCGCAGGTGCGCGACCTGTGGGAGGCCGGCTCGGAGCTGGTCCGCATCACCGTGAACGACCGGCGCGCGGCCCGCGCCGTGCCGGAGATCCGCGCGCGCCTGGACGCCGAGGGTTGTGCCGCGCCGCTGGTCGGCGATTTTCACTACAACGGCCACCAGCTTCTGACCGAGTTCCCCGACTGCGCCAGGGCATTGGACAAGTACCGGATCAATCCGGGCAATGTCGGCCGGCGGGACAAACGGGACACCCAGTTCGCCATGATCATCGAGCAGGCCATTGCCCATGGCAAACCGGTCCGGATCGGCGTCAACTGGGGCAGCCTCGACGAAGAGCTGGTCACCCGCCTGATGGACGAGAACGCGGCCCGGCCCGAGCCGCGCGACGCCGCCGACGTGGTGCGCGAGGCGATGGTCGTCTCGGCGCTGGAGAGCGCGCACCGGGCAGAGGAGCTGGGCCTGGCGCGGGACCGCATCATCCTGTCCTGCAAGATGAGCGGCGTGAGCGACCTGATCGCGGTCTACCGCGACCTCGCGGCCCGGACCGACCACGCCCTCCATCTCGGCCTGACCGAGGCGGGCATGGGGTCCAAGGGCATTGTCGCCTCGGCGTCGGCGCTGGCGATCCTGCTGCAGGAGGGCATCGGCGACACCATCCGGATCTCCCTGACGCCCGAGCCAGGCGCGCCGCGGCGCAAGGAGGTCGAGGTCGCGCAGGAGCTGTTGCAGAGCATGGGCTTCCGCTCCTTCATCCCGCTGGTCACCGCCTGCCCGGGCTGCGGGCGCACCACCAGCACCCTGTTCCAGCAGCTCGCCCAGGACATCCAGGCCCACATCCGCAGCCAGATGCCGGTCTGGCGCCGCAAGTATCCCGGCAGCGAGGCGCTCAAGGTCGCGGTCATGGGCTGCATCGTGAACGGCCCGGGCGAAAGCAAGCACGCCGATATCGGCATCAGCCTGCCGGGCAACGGCGAAGACCCCGCGGCACCCGTCTTCATCGACGGCCAAAAGGTCAGCACGCTGCGCGGCCCGAGCATCGCCGAGGAGTTCCAGGCCATGGTCGAGGAGTACGTGGCCCGCCGCTTTGGCGAAGCAGCCGACGCCGCCGAATAGCCCCCCAGATCTTCTGTCTTTGCGGTTGACGGCATCACCGGCACTTGCCGGCGGGGCACGCCCGTTCTTGGCCGGTCTCCAGTAAGCGATTCTTAATCAAAAATCATAATAGTTGACCTCTAAGCTATTGTTTTTCCGAGAAAAATAGTAACTTTCGAGATAGCACCAAGTAAATACTGCTGACCGGAGAGTCATGCCTTTCTGGCTATATTCGGCACTCGCTGATCGGGGGCGGCGCGCATGGATCCCTTGATCCATTCCTTTCAGCGGGCCTACGGCATCGCCTTGGTCCTGATGGCGGGCCTGGCCGTCGTCGCGTTGGCGCTGGTCGAGTTCGAAATCCGGACAGAGGAAGAATACTCCGAATCGATCGAAGCGATCCGCCAGCAGCAGTTTCTGACCCAGCATGCCACCTTGCTAGCCGCCCAGATCTTGCACCCAGGCGATGACACCGAACGGCAGTCGGCCGAGCAAGAGCTGACGGAAATCGCGGATCGCTTGGCAGAGGCCCGCCTGCGCTTCCTGGCGCAACCCTTGTCCCCCGAGCTGCGCACCCTGTATTCCGCCCCGCCGATCACGATCGAGCCGCGCCTCAGAGCGTTCATCGAGCTGATCCGGCAGCCGGAAGCATGGCACGACGAGGAGAGTCAAGACCCGATACCGCGCCTGTTGTTGGAGGCGTCACGGTTGGCAGAGGACTTCGGGCCGTTGCTCGAGCAGGCCGAGTTCGAGGCCGAGCAGCGCGACGACGGCTACCACATCCTGCACCGGGTCAGCGTGGCCGTCACATTTCTGGCCCTGATCTGGATCTGGCAGCTGATCTTCAAGCCGGTCGTGAGCCGCGCGGACGACGCCGTGAAATCGACCAAGACGGCCGAAACGCGGTTACAGACCGCCGTCGAGGGTTTCTCCGCCGGGTTCACCCTGTTCGATGCGAAGGGCCGTCTGGTCGCCTGCAACCAGCGATTCACGGACCTGCACGGTCCCGCCGCCAAGTCAATCGTCCCCGGAGCCAGCTTCGCCGAAATCATGCGCGAATGCGCAGCCTGCGGCATTTACCGGGATGCCAAGGGCGATCCCGAAGCCTGGCTCGCCGACCTGGTTTCCAACCATCGGGATCCGACAGGCAACCTCGAGCAAGAGCTTGCCGACGGGCGGTGGCTCCTGATCTCGGAACACCGGAGCGACGACGGGGCCGTGGTCGGCATCTGGACCGACATCACGCAGATCAAGCAAAGCGAGGAGCGCTCTCGCCTGGCCAAGGAAGCCGCCGATCTTGCCAACCGCTCCAAGTCCGAGTTCCTGGCCAACATGAGCCATGAGCTCAGGACTCCGCTGAATGCGATCATCGGCTTCTCGGAAATAATGGTCGAACGCGCCTTTGGAGACCTGCCGCCGCCCTACGACGAATACGCCGGCAACATCCATTACAGCGGCAAGCTGCTGCTGAGCCTGATCACCGATATTCTCGATCTGTCCAAGATCGAAGCGGGCAAGCAAAAGCTGAACGAGGACCTGCTTGACATCAATGCCCTGGTGCAGAGCTGCGAGCGCCTGGTCCGCGTGCGGGCCGGCATGGAGCGTATCGACCTGAGCGCCAGCGTGGCACCCGATCTGCCGGCGCTCCTGGCCGACGAGCGGGCGGTCAAGCAGATCCTGCTCAACCTGCTCAACAACGGCATCAAGTTCACGCCGGCCGGCGGAGCGGTCTCGGTCCAGGCACACCTCGACCCGGACGGCAACATGCGGCTGCAGGTGACCGATACCGGGCCCGGTATTCCGGCGGCGGAGTTGGAGCAGGTTTTCGCGCCGTTCGGCCAAGGCGGCGAGACCATCACGCGGGAAAAGGAGGGCACCGGTCTCGGTCTGACGATCGTCAAGGCGCTGACCGAACTGCATGGCGGCCGTATCACGCTCCAGAGCGCTGTCGGCGAAGGCACAACTGCAACGGTGACCTTTCCGGCCGACCGGGTCGCGCGCTCGGTGCCTGGCGATGCCGGCGACGGGGAGGTGGCCGCCCCATCCGAGGCGAAACTGTCGACGGATTCGGCCGCTTAGAGCCGCCCCGCGGTCGAGACCAGTCGCCGCGCATAGCAGACCGGTTGGCCGGCGACCGCGCGTCCCTGTCCGGAACCCCGACGTCCCGCTGCGCTGCCGGGAATCGCCTTGATTTCCCGGGCTGGGGCGGCTAGGTCAAGAGCGGCCGCGACCCCATCGTCTAGTCAGGTCTAGGACGCCACCCTTTCAAGGTGGAAACACGGGTTCGAATCCCGTTGGGGTCGCCAGCACGTCCCGCGTTTCCCCTCCAGCCGGCATGCCGGCCATCGCTACGACATCGGACGACGTCGTCCTTAGCGCCCGCTCTCGGGCAGGGAGATCACGCCCGTGCCGGCCTCCATGCTGATCTCCGTGCCGAAAGGCGCAGAAAGCTCGGCCAAGGTCTGGATGATCTCTTGGCCAAGCGCCTGATCGGCGGGCAGCGGGCGGCCACGAACGGTACGCGGTTCGCCGAACCCGAGCGTAATCGGATGCAGTTCAATCCTGGCCAATCGGCCGGCGTCCCATTTGAGAACCGCAACCACCGATCTCCAGATCTCCGGTCGAGCCGGATGGCCTCTGCGTCCGCCGTCATAGCGGCGCTCGATGAGATCGGAGACTCCCGCATTCCGACCCAGCCCGGACGCCTCATAGGCGTCCGCGGGCATGCGCAGCAGCGTCTCGTTCTGGAACACGAAATTGCCGAGACCGTAGAAGATCGGCTTGCCTTTATAGATCTCGATGGCCCGCAATTCGTGCGGCCCGTGGGCGAACAGGACGTCGGCGCCGGCGTCGATCATCGCGCGCGCGAAGGCGACGTGAAACTGGGCCGGGACGGAGGTCTTGCCGCCGTTTTCATGGGCATGAACCGAGACGACCGTATAGTCCGCCTGGCGACGGGCATTATCGACGACCCGGGCCATCGCCTCGACATCCTTTCGCACGACACGGGTCTGTCGGCCTGGCTTGTCGCTGACGACGAAGCGGTTTCCGAACACCAGTTGCGTGTCGTTGCCGGGCGCCCTTATTCCCAGCCCAGCAAGTGTCGTGCGCAGGGAGGCCAGCTGCTCGCGCGTCACGCCGAAAGTCACGAAATAGCGCAGCGGGTTCAGCCCGGGCCGGGCCGGGATGCTGTCGCGGGGCTCGCTGGCACGAGAATGCGCAGGAAAGGTGGACGCGATGGAGATGAGGGCAACCCGACCCTTCCCGGTCTCGAGAAACCTTGCCTCGCGCGCCTCTCCAAGGCTCTCCCCAACGCCCGCATGGACGATGCCCGCCCTATCCAGGTAGCGGCTGGTCAGGCGCATGCCGCCCACGCCGTAGTCGCCGGCGTGGTTGTTGGCGCGCGAGACCATGTCAAGGCCTGCCCATACGAGATCCTGAGCGAGCGCGGGATCGCTGCGCATCCAAGTTCCCCCGCTTTGATGCATGGGGAAGGATTCGTAATCGTGAAAGAGCGTTTCCAGGTTCGCGATCGCAACGTCCGCACCGCGAATGCGTTCGATCAGCCCCAGATAGGCAGGTTCCCGGTAGACGGACAAACGTCGCGTCACCAGGACATCGCCCATCAAAGCCATGCGAAACGAGCGCCGCAGCGGATCTTGCTCAGCCCGCGCGTCGGCGGCCCATGGGGCGGCAATCGCCAAGGCGAGCAGCACCGTGACAAAGCGATGCATCTTCATCGCGAGCCTCCCGGATCTAGATCCCGCACCTGGCGCGCCGCTACGGCGGCAGGCGCAGCAGAGATGAGCAATCTTCCGGTTAAAGAAGTGTGAATCCGAGTTGATCCTGCCCAGCCGTGTCAGTCGCCCGATCGGCTACGCCTGGCCCCTCGTTTGGTCAGGTCCAGGGTTCGCGTCGGCGGCCCACGCGCCCGCTACAACCGATTCCAGATCTTGTCTTCCTCTTCCAGGCGGGCCTTTTCGTCGCCGAAGAAATCGCGCCGCGAGATCATCCCGACGACCTGACCGTTCGTCACCACCGGCAGGTGCCGATAGCCGCCGTCGTTCATCCGGCGCAGCCCGTCCATGGCCGGTGCGCTGGGCGCGATAGTGTCGGGATCCTTGGTCATGACGTCGGCCAGCGCCGTGGCCTGCGGATCGCGGCCGCGCGCGACCACCCGGCAGACCAGATCCCGCTCGGTGAAGATCCCCTCGAGCCGCCCCCCGGCAGTGACCACGATCGAGCCGACATTCTTCGCCTGCATGAGTTCGGCCGCCTCGCGCACGCTCGCCGTGGCGGAAAGCGCAAAGACTTCTTGGCTGCGTATCACGTCAGAGATTTTGCGGCGCATGACCCTGTCCCCCCGGTGCTGGTCTTGGACGCCATTGCCAGTATAGCACGGCAATCCCTGGGCGGCAGCCACATTGCGCCATTTCGGCGGCAAGCGCGGCCGGCGTTGCAGCGCTGGTTTCGCTCGCTTGTTGACCCGCCGGGACTTCCCCCGCTTTATCTACTGTGGCGGCCCGCCCGCGCAACTGCGCTCTGCGGTCGTCTGGTTCTCGCGTGCTGCCAAGAGGTGCCCGATGGAGTATCGCCAGCTTGGCAAGACCGATCTCAGGCCCTCGGTTCTCGGCGTCGGCTGCAATCTGATCGCCAATACCGACGCCGACCACGACTTGGCGGAAGTGAACCGGACCATCGCTGCCGCGATCGAAGCCGGCATCACCTTCTTTGATGTCGCCGATGTGTATGGACGGGGCCGGGCCGAGCGCATCCTGGGAAAGGCGCTCAAGGGTCAGCGCGACCGCGTCCTGGTCGCGACCAAAGCGGGGGTCGTACCGGGCGGCGGACCGACGCTGGTTCGGCGCATCCGGCCCGTGGCCCGGCGGCTCCTGCGCCGTTGGCGGCCCGTGCATGCGGCGGGGAAGAGGATGGCGACGCGCTACGCGCCGCCGCCGCGCTCGGATTTCGGGCCGACCCATATCCGAAACGCCATCGAAGCAAGCTTGCGCCGGCTGCAGACGGACTACGTGGACCTGTTCCTGCTGCACAACCCCCGGGCGGACGTGGCCCGCCAGGCGGATCTCTTCGGCACGCTGGACCGCCTCAAGGAACAGGGACGGATCCGCCACTACGGCGCCTCGATCTCGGGCCACGATACAAGTCAGGACGTCCAGGCGTTTCTGGCCGTCCCCGGCGTTTCCGTTGTGCAGGTGCTGGTCAACCCGATGAAATGCGTCGATCTCGAAGCCATTGCGCCGGCCGCCGCGGCGCGCGGAATCGGCCTGGTCGCCCGCCAGCCCTTCCACAAGGGCGAGATCTTTACGCACAAGCCCTTGCTTGATCTGGCGGATGCCAATCCAGCCTATTCGCCGGCGCAGATGGCGGTGCGGTTCGGCCTGGCGCAACCCGGCGTCGGCCTGGTCCTGGCCGGGATGCGCAGCCGGTCACACCTGCAGGAGAACCTCGCCGCCCTGTCCGGGCCGCCACTCACCGCCGAAGAGATGGCCGCACTGCGCGCGTCCGCCGAGGTGGTGTGAAGCGGCGGTCAGGCGTCCTCTTCCATCCAACGGACATGTTCCCGCCAGGCGCCGCCGTGCGGATGCTTGGCAATGACGCGATGCACCTGCTCGTGCAAGTGCAGATCCTGGGCCCTCAGATCGTCATGCGACTTGCCGTGCGCCCGGCGCCAGAACAGGTACAGCAGCGCCGTCCAGCTCCCGGGCGGGATGGCGCGAGCGGACCTTTTCGGTGCCGATCTTTCGGATTAGGGTGCCTTGGCCCGCAGGTGGACGGTCGGGCCATGCTGCAGGGTTCAATCGATTCCGGCTCTACGCGTAAAGGGGACGTAAGCTATGCGAAGGATCCTGATCGTCTTGTCGACGTTGTCGTTCTTCGGCCTTGTCCAGGCCGCGATGGCGCAAAGCTCGGTCGTCGAAATGGTCACCAAGGCCTGCCAGAAGGAGATCGACACCTATTGCAGCCAGGTGAAGCAGGGCCGCGGCCGCATGCTGGCCTGCTTCTACGCGCATGAGGACAAGCTCTCCGTCAAATGCATCAACGCGCTCTATGACGGCATGGCGACGCTGGAGCGCACCGTCGAGGCGATCTCCCATGTCGCGAGCCAATGCCGGCAGGATATCGATACCCACTGCGGCGCAACCGTTCCCGGCCAGGGCCGCGTCGCCAAGTGCCTCCTGGACAAGAAGAGCCAGGTGAGCCGGCCCTGCGCGATGGCGATCGACGAGGTCGGTCTCAAGGTGGAGTAGGGGGGCGGCGTCCGCGCGTCGCTGGCGCGGATCGCCCAAAACTCCAGCGACAGCCGCACCGCCGCTAGGCCATCGGCCGGGCGGCGTGACGGTGCCCCGCAGTCTGCTCGGACAGGAGATCCGACAGGACGACTTCGAAATTGCCGAAGCGAACGGCGGCATCGCGCTCGAGGTCCGTATCCTTGATGCGGGTCCAGCCGTCTGCGGTCCGCAGGTATGTGCCGTTCAGGCTGCCGAAGTCGGTGAGGTGCAGGCCGCCGTCCGGGCCCACCACGAGCACCGCGTGATGCCGCGAGACGGAGCTGTGGTCGAGCACGATGTCGTTCTCGGTGTCGCGGCCCATCCGATAGACAGTCGCAGTGTGTCTCTTTCGGTCGCCGCGATCGTCAGCCGTGCCTGGGGCGCTGTCGACCGCGCCGGGTATGGCAACGCCCTTCGGGAAGGCGAGCGTGCCGGGCAGGTCGAACGGCTCGGTCTTCCGCTCGACCAGAATCTTCTTGCCGCAGCTGACCCGACCGCGCGCCCGGCAGCGGCCCGCCTGGAGCGCCCAGATCCTGCCGCCCTGGACCTTCAAGAGGACTCCCTCCAGCACGAGCGCGAGCTCAATCCTGAACGGGATACGGCCGACGGCCTTTTCGTTCATCAGGATCTCGACATAGGGCTCGTGCAGCGATTTGATCTCGTGCTTGGCCAGCGGAACGAGACAGATCTCCTCCGGCGGATGCTTGGCCGGATCCGCGTAGTCACGCAGCGCGTCATATTTGGCCCAGCCGCCGAGGATAATGTCGACCAAGCGGATATCGAGCAGCGTCTCGAGCTGGCCCGAGACCTCCTTCGCGACGCTGTCCTTGATCTCGGCAGGCAGATCGGCGAGGTGCGACACGATGTCGACGGCGGGGGGCGCTCGACCCTCATCGGGGCGGTCGAGCAACACTTGGCCGAGCGTCAGGCCCGTTTCAGGCGATTGCGTCATCGTCATCCTTCTCATCCTCCATCACGAGGGTCTGGCTGCCCCGGTCGCGACAGGGCCGGAGGCCCAGGGCCGGCGCCGCGGGCCCGGCCGCATCGATCTCGATGTCCTGGGCGCCCGGATCGATCATGGAGACCAGCCGCGTGTCGGCGTGCGGCGCCTCCTGCGCGTCATGCTGCGTGCGGCGGCGCCACCAGCTGAAGCCGGCGGTGAACAGAGCGACCGCACCGCCGCCGGCGATGAGGGGCACATATTTGGCGATCGGCGGCGACGTCTTGGCGATGGGCGCCGGCGTCTTGGCGAAGACCACATCGACGGGTGTGCCGGGCGCAACCCGGGTACCGGCCGCCGGGCTCTGCGCCGTCACCGTGCCCGCCGTCCGATCGGAGTCGCGACGCATGCGCCCGCCGAGCACAAGCCTGGCATCGGTGAGCTGCGCCCTGGCCTGGTCTTCGGTCAAACCGGACAGGTCGGGGACCACGACCGGCGGCACTGCCTGTGCGATGACGAGGACCACCGAGGTGCGGCTCCGCACCACGGTTTTGGCCGCGGGGGTCTGATCGATCACGCTGCCTGCGGGCTTGTCGGACACGCGGACATCAACATCGCCCACGGTGAGCAACCCGCGATATTGCTTCTCGGCAAGCTTCGCCCTGGCCCCACGCTCGGTCAGCCCGGACAGGTCGGGGACCCGGACCGACGGCCGGGCTTTCGCGACGACGATTGCTACCCGTGTGCGGGTTTGCACCACGGTGCCGGCCGCGGGGGTCTGACCGATGACACGGCCTGGGGGTTTGTCGGATATGCGGACATCAACATCGCCCAGCGCGAGCAAGCCCCGGTACTGCGTTTGAGCAAGCGTCTTCCTGGCCTCGCGCTCGGTGAGACCCGACAG
Source organism: Alphaproteobacteria bacterium (assembly GCA_030066595.1). Classification (GTDB taxonomy): domain Bacteria; phylum Pseudomonadota; class Alphaproteobacteria; order JAJFFI01; family JAJFFI01; genus JASJBI01. The sequence goes on from JASJBI010000016.1 coordinate 25,687, forward strand.
GTCGGGGACCCTGACGGACGGCGGGGCTTTCGCGACGACGAGGGTCACGCGTGTGCGGCTCCGCACCACGGTGCCGGCCGCGGGACTCTGATCGATCACACGGCCTGGGGACTTGTCGGATATGCGCACCGCGACATGGCCTACCGTGAGCAGCCCGCGGTACTGCTTTTGAGCAAGCGTCTCCCTGGCCTGGCGCTCGGTCAGCCCGGCAAGCGGGGGGACCCTGACGGACGGCGGGGCTTTCGCGACGACGAGGGCCACGCGTGTGCGGCTCCGCACAACGGTGCCGGCCGCGGGGGTCTGATCGATCACACGGCCTGGGGACTTGTCGGATATGCGCACCTGGACATGGCCTACCGTGAGCAGCCCGCGATACTGCTTTTGAGCAAGCGTCTCCCTGGCCTGGCGCTCGGTCAGCCCGGCAAGCGGGGGGATGGCGACTGAAGGCGCCGTCGCAACGACGAAATGGCAGACGGCGTTCTTGATCGCCGGTCGTTCAGGATCCGGATGTTGCGCGATTACGGTGCCGACGGGCCTGGGCGATTGCTCGCTCTTGACAGGCCCCACCTGCAGGCCACGCCGCTCGATCGCGTTTCTCGCCTGTTTGATCGAGAGGCCGAGGACCTTTGGGCAGCGCTTGACCTTTGGGGCTGAGATGTTGGGCTGTCGGGGGAGGGCGGGTTGCGGATACTGCGGGACCACGATGAGCGGCGGCGCCGACGGCTTGACGGCGGTGGCCGCGTGCACCTGGCTCGGCGCAACGAGCAGGCCGGCCAGCAGGACACCGAAGAGAATGCAGAGGAGAATCCTCGACAGAACCGCACTCAGCCGCCACGCGTGTGGTGTCGAGGGAACAGAGACATATATCAGTCTGTGCCAGAGCGTGCGCATCGTCGCGCCTCCGCTCGTCTGGACCCGTTGTGACCGTGGGAGTCGTTGGCCGAAGTCGTCGCCGGAACACGCGGGGGGTGGCGTGCCTCCTTCTCTTGCCTCCTAGTCTATTCACATGTGGCGGCGACTGGCTGTGCTGGATGTCACAGTCACGGGGACATTCTGAAAACCGCTTTTCGCGGCCAAGTGGCCGCAGAGAAGCGCCAACCGAAGCGCGGAAGGAGCGGTGCGGCGCTCAGCCGCTTTCCCGGTCGACTTGGTCGGCGAGCGCCCGGAGCGCCTGCGAGACCTGAACGGGGTAGGCGGGCTCCGCGGCGAGCGTCGCGAGCGGCGCGGGCAGACGGGCCAGTTGGTCGGCCGCATGGGCGCGGGCGTCCGCGAGCGCGGGCAGCGCGCCGATCCGCCGGCCCGATGCCATGACCGGCGCCAAGAGGGGTTCGCCAGGCTGGTCGTCGCCGTCGCAGGTAATGACGTCGGCGGTCATGCCGCCAGCGGCGTCATAGCTGCGGTAGACCTGCTTCGGGCCCGGCCAGGTGGCCTTGCCTTCCGACCGCTTGCGCTTCGGCACGCCGGCATAGGCCTGCAGCTTGTAGGCGCAATCGAGCCCGGGCGCGTCCTGCGAGGTGGTCAACGCCGTGCCGATGCCGTAGCCGTCGATCGGCGCGCCGCTCTCGGTGAACGCCTGCAGCGCCGTCTCGTCGAGACCGCCGCTGGCGAAGATCTTGACGTCCGGCAGGCCGCCCGCGTCGAGAATCGGCCGCACCGCCCGCGCATGGGCCGCGAGGTCGCCGCTGTCGAGCCGCACGCCCGCCACGGTGATGCCCTCCTGCGCAAGCTTGGGCGCGAGCGCGACCACCTTTTCCGCCCCCGCCTCGGTGTCGTAGGTGTCAATCAGCAGGACCACGTTGTCCGGCCGCGCCCGGGCAAAAGCCGTGAAGGCTGCCTCTTCGGTGGGATGGGCCTGCACGAAGGAATGCGCCATGGTGCCGAAGATCGGCAGGCCGAAGCGCGGCGCCGCCAGGGTGGTCGCGGTCCCGTCGAAGCCGGCCAGATAGCTGGCCCGGGCGGCCAGGAGCCCGGCCTCGGCCCCGTGCGCCCGCCGGAGACCGAAATCGATCAGCGCCTTGCCGGGTGCGGCCAGCACCATGCGCGCCGCCTTCGAGGCGATCAGGGTCTGAAAATGCAGCAGGTTGATAATCCGGGTCTCGACCAGCTGGGCCTCCGGCAGGGGCGCGGTCACTCGGAGGATCGGCTCGTCCGCAAAGAACGCCGTTCCCTCGGGCATCGCATGGACGTCGCCGGTGAAACGAAAGGCCGCGAGGCTCTCCAGCATCTCCGGCGAGAAGCGCCCGCTGGCGGCGAGCCAGTCCAGCTCTTCTTGCGTGAACTGCGCGGCCTCCAGGAACTCGACCACCTGCTGCAGGCCGGCCGCCACCAGGAACCCCCGCGTCGGTGGCAGCTTGCGAACGAAGAATTCGAACACGGCGGTGTCCGTGAGGCCCTCATCCAGATAGGCCTGCAGCATGTTGAGCTGATAGAGATCGGTGAGCAGCAGGCTCGAACCGGGATCCGTCCGTGGCATGGTCTTAGACAGCGAGATGACGTGGCCGACATCGGCGGGCGGCCCGCGGCTAGACCCCCGGCGCCCGCCGCAAGCCTAACCGGTCGCCGCCTCCAGGAACAGCCCGCCCGACGCTTCAGGCCGTCTCCTGATCCGATTGTCGGACGATCCGCGCGGCCGGCAGCCGGGCGGTGGCCGTGGTCCCCTTGCCCGGCGCGCTGTCGAGCTGGAACTGCCCGCCGTGCAGCTCGACAAGCGCCTTGACCAGCGGCAGGCCCAAGCCCGTCCCCTGGTGCTGGCGGGTATAGGTGCTGTCGATCTGGCCGAACGAGGACATCGCCGTCGCCAGCTCGTCCTCGGCCATGCCGATGCCGCTATCGGAGACGGAGATCGACGGCCGACCGTCCGCATCGACGCTCGCCGCGACGGTGACGGTGCCGCCCCTCGGCGTGAACTTGACGGCATTGGAAAGGAGATTGAGCAAGATCTGTTTGAGCGCCCGTTCGTCGGCAGACAAGGCCGGCAGGCCGGGGCTGACGTCGATCATCAGCTTCAGCCCAGCCTCCTCGGCGCGCGGGCGGATCAAACGTACCGAGGCGGCGATCGACCGTCCGATATCGATGGTTGCCTCCTCGAGCTCGAACTTGCCGGCCTCGATCTTCGACAAATCGAGAATATCGTTGATCAGGCTCAGGAGGTGGCTTCCGCTCTCGTGGATGTCGTGGGCATATTGCCGATAGTTGTCGTCGCCCAAAGGACCGAGCAGCTCGCCCTTCATCATTTCCGAGAAGCCGATGATGGCGTTCAGCGGCGTGCGCAGCTCGTGGCTCATATTGGCCAGGAATTCCGATTTGGCGCGGCTCGCGGCCTGCGCATGCTCCATCGCCGTTCGCTGGGCGTCAAAGGCCTCTTCCTCCGCCGTCACATCCGTCCCGGTTCCGCGATATCCCCGGAAGTTGCCGTGATCGTCGAAGATGGGCGTGCCGCTGATCGACCAGCGCTGTGCGCGTCCGTCCTCGCCCTTGTAGGCGTAGCGGAAATCGCGGAAGGGCCGGCGCTCGTCCAGATCCTGGAGGTGCTTGCGCCACTTCTCTTCGGCGACGCTGCCGCGACCGATCTCGGCCCGCGTCTTTCCCAGGATGTCCGCTGGATCCAGTCCGGTGACGTCGGTCAGACGCTCCGAGAAGTAGGAAAACCGCAGATCTTCGTCCATCTCCCAGAACCAGTCCGAGGAGATCTCGGCAATATCGCGAAAGCGCTCTTCGCTGTCCCTGAGCGCCTGCGCCGCGCGGCCGCGCTCGGTGACGTCCTGCAGCAGGGTGATGAAGTAGTCCGGGCTGCCGTCCGGCCTTCGGACGCACTGGGTCGAGATGGCGGCCAGGATGACCTGGCCGTCTTTGCGGATGTAGCGCTTCTCGAATGAGCACAGGTCCGTTTCGCGGTTGAACGCGGCATCGTAGTGGCTCAGGCTCAGTTCGAGGTCGTCGGGATGGGTCACGTCCTCCCAGGTCAGCCGCAGCAGTTCCTCCCGCCGGTAGCCCAGCATCTCGCACAGGCGGTCATTGACCTCGAGCCAGCGCTTGTCGGGAGCAGTGATGGCGGTGCCGACCAAGGGGAGGTCGAAATACTGCCGGAACCTCTCTTCGGCACGCTTACGGGCGGTGATGTCGGCACCGATGAAGCCGAGCCCGACGATCTCGCCGTGCTCGCTGCGGATCGGAAACTTGGTCTCCAGCAGAGTGCGCTCGCCATCCTTGGTCTTGTTTAGGAACTCTTCCTGGATCGCCTCGCCGCTCGCCAGCACCCGCCGCTCGTGCTGCCAAAATGGTTCTGCCTCGTCGGCATCGAAGAGTTCATGGACGGTCTTGCCGATCACCTCGTCTTCGGCCAGGCCGTACAACGAGGCATAATGCCGATTGGCAAGCATGCAGCGTCCGTCGAGATCCTTGAGCGCAATCAGCAGTGGCGCGTTGTCGATGATCGCCTTGAGGCGGGACTCGCTGGCCTGCAGAGCCTCATGGGCCTTGAGCTCTGCCGTGATCTCGGTGCCCACGCCGCGATAGCCCTTGAAGGCTCCGCCGTCGTCGAACACCGGTTTGCCGCTGGTCTTTATGTGGGACACGCGGCCGCCGGGACCGCGCCGCCAAAAGGTGAAATCCCGAAAGGGCTGCCGGGCGTTCAGGACTGCGCGGTGCTGGGCCCATTTCTCCGGGTCATCCTCGGGAATGCCGACTTCTTCGCGGGTCTTGCCATAATGGTCTTCCGGTGAGATCCCGGAAGCGTCCCGGATGCGGTCGGAGAGATAGGTGAACCGCATGTTCTGGTCCATCTCCCAGAACCAGTCCGAGGCCGCCTCCGCGAAGTCCCGAAAGCGCCGCTCGCTCTCGATCAGAGCGAGTTCCGCTTGCTTGCGGTCGGTGATGTCCAGGATGTAGCTGTCCAGGTAGCGCTTGCCGGTTTCCGGATCGTCGACCACCCAGCCGCATTCCTGCGCCCAGCGCAGCTCGCCCGTCTCGGGATGGTAAAACCGGAACTCGAGCGTGTAGTCGCGACCTTCCGTCTTGCGTTTGCGCTCGACCTCCCGATACGCGGCCTGATCCTCGGGATGGATGATTTCGAACCAATGCTCGAGATTGGCCTTGCCGTCCAGCACCGTGCCGGCCAGAGCGGGTGCATTCTGGCCGTAGACCGAGACCCCGCCTTCGTCATAGCCGTATTTCGCGTCCCCGGCTGCGCCATGACAAAAGATGATGTTGCGCATGTTCTCGACAAAGGAGCGAAACCGCATTTCGCTGTCGCGGCCGCGCCGATGCCCCCGCTCGGTTTCGGTTGCTGCGGCCAGCATCACGAGCTTGGCCGGGGCGCCGCCGCTGACCACCTCGACCATACTCGCCTTCAATCGCGTCGCGCCCTTGCCGCCCGCCCGCTCGTCCACCTCCAGATAGATCTCGGCCGGCGCGCCTGCCGCGCTCAGTCGGGCGCCATTGGTGGCGCCGAGCAGGGCCGACACCGCGCCCACATCCAGCATCTCCTCTGCATCCCCATAGCCGAGAAGATGGCCACAGGCCGCGTTCGCGAACAGTAGCGCCTCGCCCTGAACCAGCAGGACCGCCTGCGCCGAACCGCTGCGTAATTCTATCTCAGGTTGCTTTTTTCCGGGCTGTACTTCCGACCCGGACCCGCCATCGCCGCGTGCCTCCAGCAGTTGCCGGAGACGGTCGATTTCGGCCATCAGTTCGGCTTTGGTCATACGCGGAGGCTTGCGCTTTCCCGCGTCCCTTTCCCTCATGGATCCTCCAAGGCTCTCGCCCGCCTCGCCGACTGCGGACCCATGGTTTCAGCAATGTGCTAATCGGAGGTAAACGCTGTGCCAAAAGGCTATAGGGAAATTAGTCTAATGGTTGTATCTACAATCTTGTCAAATTCGATCTTGCCACCCGAAATACCACTTCAGGCTGCAACGTCGCTCTCTAAGGTGGAAAAGCGGACCGGCAGAATATCGCGCATGGCGATTCGCGCTGTCTCGTCCTTTTGGGCCAAAACCAGCATCTGGCTGGCAGCAAGCCCTGTCGGGATCACCATGCGTCCACCTGGCGCAAGCTGCTGCAGCAGCATGGGCGGGATCAGCTCAGGCGCCGCGGTCACGATGATTTTTTCGAAGGGCGCTTCATCGGCCCATCCGAGATTTCCATCCCCGATGCGAATCTGAACGTTTCCGCGACCGACGCGGTCCAGAATCTCCCGAGCATGCGTGGCCAGTTCCTCGATGACCTCGACGCTGTACACCCGGTCGGCAAGTTCCCCGAGGACCGCCGCCTGGTATCCCAGCCCGGTGCCGATTTCGAGCACCTTGTCACCCGGCTGGAGTTCGAGCAGGTCGGTCATCAGGCCCACGATGAAGGGCTGGGACACGGTCTTGCCAAAGCCGATCGGCAATGGGGAGTCCAAATAGGCGTAGGGCCGCAGTTCAGCCGGTACGAACTCATGCCGCGGGACGCGGCCCATGACATCCAGCACCCGCCGATCGAGCGACGGTTTTCCGGTCAGCTCCCGCACCATGGCGCAGTGCTCGGCGATCTGCTCGACCATGTGTCCGCGCAGGATGGCGAATTGAGCATCGGTCATGGGCGTATCCAAGCAATCACTATCTGCGACCGAAACGTTGCGCGGTCGCAGACGCCGCAACTCATTCCCCCGTATGGCATCAAACGTGCGAACCGCCGCAGCGGACGCTCCCGGCGAGCGCAGTTTCGATCACTCTCCGGGCGGCTTGCTGGCGCTCTCGCGCGCCGATTTGGGCTGCCAGGCTGCGGCCTGGTATTTGGCCTCGCCGATTCGCTTCCTAGCCTCCTTTTCGCCAAGCTCGCGAATCATGCGCTTGTTGACGAAATCCAGCGCTCGCCCGGCCCATTGGTCGCCCTGGGCTGCCGCCAGGCTGAGCCATTTGTAGGCCTCGAAATCGTCTCTCTGAACCCCAATGGCGCGACCGTACATAATGCCGACATTCCGCTGCGCCTCGACGAGTCCCTGGTCTGCCGATTTGAGATACCACTGGAAGGCCCGCCGCGCGTCCTTGGGAGCTCCCTGTCCCTGTCGCAGCATCTCGGCGATCTCGTACTGTGCGTGCATGTTGCCCGCCTCGGCGTCTTTCAACCACTCTTTGTAAGCGGTGGCGTGATCGCCGGCCTGCTTGGCCCGCATACCGGCCAGAAAATCCGCGCTTGCCGGCGCGGCAACGGCGGACATGACGGCAAAAAGGGTGATTACCAGAAGTCGGGACATCATCTGCGTGCGCTCTCCTGGCCGCGAGTTTAGAGGACTCCTTTGTCATATTAAACCATTCTGCTGAAAGCGTTCTTCATTGCAGCCGGGAAACCGCCCTGGAGCCCAGTGAGTGATACGGTTTCGGCGCGGTTTCCGTCCAAGGCGCGGGCCACATTGTCCAAATGTTGCCACAGTCGGATGATTCTCATTGTCATGGCGGCGGTGATTGCTAATCTCCGTTGCACGGGAATGTGCCCTTCACGAGGCTCGAGGATGAACCTTAAATCGCTGGCACCGGGTATCGGTGCCGCTCTCTTTGCCATTGCCGGAATCGTGTTGTCCGGAACAGCCCCGGCAAAGGCGGCCACCGCCATCATGCTGGATCGCGATAAGGTCGCAGTTGGCTATTGCGCCGGTCAGTCCGATCCCTACGCAGCCATGACCTGCGCGCAGCGGCGTTGCGAATCCCGAGGGGGTCGCAATTGCCAGGTCATCGAAGGCTGTCCGCGCCGGGGTCACGGGGCCATTGCGATCGACAAAGCGGCGCGCAGCGTCGGCAGCGCCTGCGGCAAGGCGTCGCCCGCCGAGGCGCGCGCGCAGGCCATGCAGCAATGCGCAGCCCGCGGCTCGAACTGCAAGATCGTCGAGGTCTTCTCGGACGCGCCGAAGACTGCCAAGAGCGCCCCCTCCAAGCCCAAGACGCCGCAGCGCGCGGCTGCCCCGGCGCCCAAAGCGCAGGCTCAGACGAAACCTAAGCAGCCGGCCGCGAAACCGGCGACGACCGCCGCCAAGAGCAAGCCGGCCGCGCCGCAGGCGCAGGCACCGGCGGTCAAGAAGGCCGAACCGGTTCCGAGCGTGAAACCGCCCAAGGCGAAGCCACCCAGCGCTGCCGACGTGGCCGCGGCGGCGGCGCCGGCAGCCGGCAAGCCCGCCGAATCAAAGGCGCCTGCGCCCAAGAAGCCGGCGGCGCAAACGGCGAAGGCTCCCGAACCGCCGCCCGATCAACCGGCTGCCGGCGGCGCAGTCCCGGATACCGCAAAGCCCGGTGCGGCGCAGTCGACCGCCATGACCGCGCCCGATGCGGCGACGGCACGCAAGAAGCGCATGCAGGAGTTGTTGGAAGCACTGCGTCGTCGCGCCGATGCGAAGACCGGCTCGGGGCCGTTGACTCCCGCCCAGAAGCAAATGGCGGACCAGCTCGTCGGGGTCTGGTCTTCGCAAAACTGCGCTCAGAAGTTCTGGCGCATCACCAAGGCGAACGAAAAGCGCTATGACGTGTTCGTCTGGTACGAGGACGGGCACGAGGACAAGACCCATTTCACCATCAGCTTCGATAACGACCTGATGATTCTAAAGTGGGCCAATCGGCTGCCGAACGCGGTGGAGGGCTTGAAGCGGGGCCGGCGCTACGTCGAAGCGGTCGCCCGGGTCGAAGAAAACGCCTACACCGTGGTCCAAAACAACTACCGGGACTTCGACCGGCCCTGGACGGTGCGACGGTGCACGGCCAAGCGCTAAGACGAAGGCGGGCCTAACCGGTCAAGAATCGGTCGCGGCCGACATTTCCAGGGGCAGAGCCGTGGCCTCGGGGATCAACCGGATGGGCATCCGCTCCTGTCGCCCCCGAATCTGCACCTGTTCCCGGGCAAACTCGGACAGATCCAACCCCGCCTGTCGGGCCACGGCTTCCGAGACGATCAGCTGGACGGAGAACTCCTTCGTCAGCGCTTCGAGCCGGCTCGCCGTGTTGACGGCGTCCCCCACCGCGGTCAGAGAATTGGCCCGGCCATAGCCCATCTCGCCGATGATGGCCGGGCCGGCATGGATGCCGATGCCGATGCGCAGCGGCTCCGGTAGCTCACGAGCCAAGCTGGCATTGAGTTCGCTCAGGTTTCCCGCCATCGCCCGCGCCGCGGCGAGCGCTTTGCGGCAGCCGCTCTCGGCCCCCCCGTCGATCCCGAACAACGCCATGACGCCGTCCCCGATGAACTTGTCGAGATGGCCGCCCGACTGCTCGACCGCACGGCCCATGGCCGCGAAATAGCGGTTCAGGACGAACACCACGTCATAGGGAAGCTTCTCTTCGGCCAGCTCGGTGAAGGCTCGGATATCGGCAAACAGGATGGCGATCTCCTGCTCGCGGCCGCCGAGATAGCCCGGACGCGCCTGGGCCTCGCGCGGCCCTGCGGTGACCGGCAGCAGTGGGGTCACCTCGAGGGCAGCGGTCGGTCGGATCTGGCAGGCCAGACGCACCTCGGGCGGGGCGCCGACCCGGCGCAGGACGCGAGTCTCGTCCTCGCTGGGTGGCGGGAGGTCGGCCGCACCGGCGCCGATACGGACCCGGCAGGTGGAGCACCGGCCCCGGCCGCCACACACCGAGGCATGCGGAATGCCGGCGTCGCGGCTTGCCTCCAGCACAGTGTGGCCCGGCAATATCTCGGCGACCCGGCCTTCCGGGTAGCTGATCCGCACCATGCCGCGCATGCGGATGAGCCATTCGCGCAACACCCGCGCAGCCAGCACCAGCAGCAGCAGGGCCACGAATCCGTACCGTACCGTCTCGGTGCCGGCGACCCGGAACGCGGCCGCGTCTTCCTGCGGCCAGTTGATCTCCGCCATGACGCGCCGGCGCTCGAGCGGATCGCCAATCAACGCGGCCGCGTCCCGTCCGCCCTCGACAAAGCCGAGCAGCGCCAGCACCGGAACCAAGAGTGCCAGCGCATAGAGCAGGGGCTTGGCACCGCCGTACCACGGCTTCAGGCGCAGCCAGAAATGCAGTCCGATGCAGGCATGGGTCCATATCACCAGGAGCGTGACGGCCTGCAGCGCGCCCTTTTCCGGCGCGAATTCCCAGAGGATCAAGAGCACATAGGCGTAGATATCGTTGACCCCGAACAGCTCGTGCATGGCCCGCGTGCCCAGGATGTGCTCCGCCAGAAGCAGGGGGATCGCCAGGCCCAACAGCAGCTGCGCGACCTCCCAGCCATGCATGCGCAGGCTGCGTCGCTGGTAGAGCGCCCAGAACGCCAAGAGCAGGTGCGTGAGCAGCGCGCCGTACAGCAGCACCGTGGTCGGCCAGGTTCGCCAGACGGCGAGAAACCAGATCCGGCCGGCCTCCATGGCCTCGAGCGAGATCAGGCCGAGACCATGGTTCAGGAGATGGGTGGCGACATAGGCGAACAGGACCAGGCCGCACCCCAGCCGCACGGTCCGGACCAAGCTCCCAGTACTGCGCAAGGCTCTCCCCCGGGGTGGGATCCGCCAATCACGGATCCCGCCACTCTGCGTTCGATCTGGATAAAGAACCTATTCCAGAGCCAGCCCTGTCAAGGCCTGAGAGGCGGCGCCGTCTGTCGCGATGGTCGCCATCTGCAGCAGACCCGCGGATCGCCTGATCCCGTCCTCATCCGCCATATCCGGGAGATCGGGATCGACCAAAGGCAACGCGGCCAAGGCGTCGCCCATGTCGGAGGCGGCGGCAAGCGGCGCACGGCCAGGCAGCGCGGTCTGGTCCAGATCGACCTGCACGACTTGAGGCGAGAGCCACAGACCCAACAGAAAAGCACCGGCTGCGACGGCCGCGAGCGCGGCGAGGCGGGGCACGGGTGGCGGCCGCAGCCCCGTCCAAAGCCCGTCCTGACTCTTCGGCAGCGAGGCCTGCGCCGCCTCGATCACCTGGCGACGCAACGCTTCCGTCGGTGGCGGCGGAGCAAGCCCGGCCAGGGCAGCGTCCAGCGCCGCCGCCTCGTGCCATAACCGGCGTGCGTCTTCGTCATCGGCCAGCGCGGCCAGGACCGCAGCCCTTTCTGCCGCCGGCCAGGTTGCGGGGGCAGCGCCGTAGGCCTCCAGGATCCGGCGCACCCGGTTCAGCGATACGGGGCCTTGCCCGCGATTGGTCTCTGCGCCTGACATCATTCCTCTCCCTCAGGGTGCTCCAGGATCGGCGCCAGCCGATCCCGCAAGACCCGCCGGCCGCGGGCCAGCAGCGATTCGACCGCCTCCACGCTGGTGTCCAGCATGCTCGCCACCTCCTGTTGCGTGAAACCGTGATAGTGCACCAGGACCACCGCCGCCCGCTGCCGGTCGGTCAGCGCCGCCAAGGCCCGGCGCAGCTGAGCCTGGCGGTCCAGCCTGTCGTCCATGTCGGCGTCCGCCGATTCGTCGGCCGGGTCCGCGTCCGACGAGACAGCGGCCTGCAGCCGCCCGGTCCGATGCCGATCGATGCTCAGATTGGTCGCCACCCGATGCAGCCAGGCCCGCACGCTCGGTGGCCCAGCCTGCCACGTCGCAATCTTGCGGAAGAACCGCAGAAAGGTGTCCTGAGCCACGTCCTCGGCGTCCGCGCGATTGCCCAGCATGGACCAGGCATAGCCGGTGACGGCGGGCAGGTGCCGGTCGACGAGGCGCCGCCAAGCGTCTTGGCTCCCGGCTGCGGCCGCGCGGATCAGCGCCTCGTCCTGGACGGAGTCCGATAATTGGCCTGACCTGTGCAGGGTCATACTCGCGATACGCACGCCGCCGGGGCCGGCTCCCCGTCCGGGCGGCGGCATGCTCGGCCCGGATCAGCGGCGACCCCGTCGCCATTGCGGCTGCGGCAACTCGTCCGCGTCCAGGGCGCCGTCACCGTTGGCATCATACCGCGTGAGCCAACGCTCGGACGGCTTTTGGATTTCCTCGGCGGTCAGAATCTTGTCGCCGTCGGCATCCATGAGGTCGAACAGGGTGGTCGTTCCGAGCCGCTGGAACAGGCCGCCGCGGCGCCGGAACTCGTCCGCCGAGAGCGTGCCGTTTCCGTCCACATCGCTGGCCGCGACCAGCCGTCGCTGCTCGGCCGTGATCTCGGCCAGGGAGATCTTGCCGTCCCCGTCCGTGTCGAGGATCTGCATCATTCGGGCTTGACGCCAACTGCCGTCCCGGCCGCCCGCGCCGTGTCCCTTGCCGCCTTGCGAGAATGCGGGAGCGGCCGCAAGTGCGAGGGCCGAGGCGGCAACGAACGTCACTCCCAGAGCTCTGAATGTGTTGGGCATGTCTGTCTCCTGTCCATCCGCTGTTGGTGAAAGGCGGGCAATTCGTTCTCATCCAACAACACGGTTCGCGCCACGCTTTTCCGTCGCCCGGTGCCAAAAAAATCTGACTGCATTCCGATCCGCTCCCGCCGTTTCGCACGTAAAACGGTGTTTACACCAGGTGACTTGCGATCCGGCGGCGGTTCTGCGCACCATCCAGGCCTCTATGAAATCCTTTCTGATCACCGCTCTGGGCATCTATGCCGTGCTGGTTGCGACCGTTTATCTCTTGCAGCGGCGCATGATGTATTTCCCCGATCCGTCCATGCCGAACCTGGCGGGCCACGCGGCGGCGCCGGACATGCGGGAGGTCACGATGACCACGGCCGACGGGCTTACCCTCGGCGCCGGCTATCAACCGCCGGCCGGCGAGAACGCGCCGGTGCTGGTCTATTTCCACGGCAATGCCGGCCATCACGGTTATCGCCTGCCGTTGATCGCGCCATACGCAGCGGCGGGCTTCGGGGTCATGCTGGCGAGCTATCGCGGTTATGGCGGCAATCCGGGCAGCCCGGGCGAGGACGGGCTCTACGAGGACGGGCGCGCCGCGCTCGCCTGGCTCGAAGGTCAGGGCATCGCGCCGAATAGAGTCGTGTTGTACGGCGAATCCCTCGGATCGGGGGTCGCGGTGCATCTGGCGGAAGCCTGGCGCGCGGCGGGCAAGCCGCTCGGTGCGGTCGTGCTGCAGGCGCCGTTCAGCTCGATCACCGACGTCGCCGCCCACCACTACTGGTATCTGCCAGTGCGGCTGTTGATCCGCGACCGATACGAGATCGAGGGCAAGGTCGGCGCCATCGGCGCGCCGCTTCTGGTGCTCTACAGCCAGGCCGACACGGTCGTGCCGCCGCGCTACAGCAAACGGCTGTTCGACGCGGCGGCCGAGCCCAAGGAGCTTCGGGACTATCCGCGGGCCGGCCACAACGGCTTCGACATGACCAACGCGGCAAACGACGTGGTCGCGTTCATCCGCCGCCATCTCTCAAAATAGGCGGCCGGTCAGGCCGCACGGCTCGTCACGCCCGCAAGCCCGTCGAGGAACGCGTCCACGTCTTCCGCCGTGTTGTAGGGCAAGAGGCTGGCGCGCACCGTGCCGGCGACGCCGAACGCGTCCATCAGCGGCTGGGCGCAGTGGTGGCCGCTGCGCAGCGCAACACCGTAGCCGTGGTCGAGCGCGCGGCACACCTCCTGCGCCTCGCGGCCGTCCACGGTGAGCGAGAAAACCGGCAGTCGATGTTCGATGGAGGCGGGGCCGACCAGGCGGACGCCGGGCAGGGAGGCGAGCCCATCGAGCATGCGCGTCATCAAGCCGTCCATATGCGCCCGGATCGCCGGCCAGTCCTGGGTCTTGAGCCATCGCGCGGCGGCGCCGAGCCCCACGGCCTGCGCGATCGGCGGCGTGCCGGCCTCGAAGCGCAGGGGCGGCGGCGCATAGCTCGCCCGGTCCCATCGCACGCGATCGATCATGTGTCCGCCGGCCAAGAAGGGCGGCATCTCGGCCAGCACGTCGTGTCGGCCCCACAAGACGCCGATGCCGTTGGGGGCATACATCTTGTGACCCGAGAAGGCATAGAAATCGACCCCCAGCCCGGCGACGTCGAAGGGACCGCCGTGCGGCGCGCGCTGGGCCCCGTCCAGAAGAACCCGGGCGCCGACTGCTTGCGCCGCCGCAACCACCGCCGCCACGTCGGTGATCGCGCCGGTGACGTTGGAGGCGTGGGTCAGCGCGATCAACCGGCAACGCGGCGTGACTACCCGATCGAGCGAAGTGAGATCGAGCCGCCCCTCCGGTGTGACGGGAATCTCCCTGAGCATGACGCCGTGGCGGTCCCGCAGGAGCTGCCAGGGGATCAGGTTGCTGTGATGCTCAAGCCGGGACAGCACGATCTCGTCCCCGGACTCGAGCAGCGACCCGAAGCTGTGCGCCGCGAGGTTCAGCGCTCCGGTCGCACCCGAGGTGAACACGACCTCGTCCGGAGAGACCCCGATATGGCCGGCGACCGACTGGCGCGCTCCGTCATAGGCGTCGGTGGCCGCGTCCCCCAGGCTGTGATTGCCGCGGAAGACATTCGCGCGGCGTGTGGTCTCGTGCGCGACCACCGCGTCCAGCACGGCCCGCGGCATCTGGCTGGTCGCCGCATTGTCCAGATAATGCAGCGGCCGACCGCCGGGCTCCGTCGCCAGGATCGGGAACTGCCGGCGGAACGCGGTTGCGTCGAAGCCCATCACGGTGTCATCCGGACCTAGGCTGTGGACTCACAAGCGCGCATCCAGAATCGGATGGCCGCGCGCTTGACGAACGCGAGGAAGTTGGCGGCATATTTCTCATATCGCGTGGCGACGCGTCGACAGTGTTTGATCCGGTTGAAGAACCGCTCGACCTGATTTCCATTTCGGTAGAGATATGGGTTGAAGCAGATTGGATCACGCCGGTAGGCGCGTGTTCAATGCCTGCTTCGCCTCCAGATGCGGTCATCCGATGCGCATGGCCAAAGACCGTTTCGAGCCCAACCTGTTCATTCGTCAGGATGCAGCGAACTTCCGGTCTTGATGATTGTCTTTGGGAGCGGAGTGTGGACTTGTGACAACTCGAGCATTTAGGGAGGGCGCAAATTGCAGACCCAACCGCACTTAGAAAGGTGTCCAATGGCTGAGACCATCCATCCCGTTTACGACGCGCATCTGGCCCGGATTGAGCCCGACGACCGCCTCGTGGTGCTTGCTCGGACGATACAGGCGCCGGACCCCGGAGCGGAAACCGCGCTAAAGGACGGCGCCGTCAACTGGGCGCGATTCGGGGAAACATGCCTCGGGCAGGCGCTCTATCGGCACCGCACTGTCTTTCAGAACGCTGCGGAAGCGCCGGTGTGGAGCCATCTCGAGCTAAGTTATTTTCGCAACATGGTTCCTGCCGATGCCGTCCTCGACCTCGTGGTCAAGCCGCAACCGACCGAAACGGGCCTGCTGCGCGCGGAGATTCTTCTGACCACCCCCTCGTCCTTTGTGCTGCCACGCGACTGGCAGGGCTCGGCCGGTCGACCCGAACGGCAGGCGTCGCTGGAGTATATCCAGGTGAAATCAGCATATCTCGGCGAATACAGAGACGTCATGCGGGAGTATTGCGGCCCTGCCGCCGCAAAGCTTGTCCGGGCGAACAAGTTTGGGACATTCAGGGCGATGGAGACAGCCGCAGTGCTCTACCGTGACCCGGAACTGAAGATCGACTGGAACCAGATTCACCTGTGCGAGTTGGATGCCGGTAGCTTTGACGGCTTTGGTAAAGAGTTCGAGGCTGCACTTCGTGAGGATTCTCCAGATAGCGTCGACTTTGCGGGCACCTTCGCCGGCCTCGACCGCATGCGCACGGTGCCCCGTTGGACCTTCAACGCTCCCGTCGTGGAGGCGGACGCTGCGGTCGGGCGGGAAGGCCGGGCGGAGCCATGATCGGAACCCGGCCCGGATTGGGCGCGTGTCTGAAGCTGTCAATACTGCCAGCATCAAACTGGAAAGAACACAAACGGTCGCTAGCGGCGCGATCCACTGCGATACCCGATACTCGTTACTTCCGTCGGATTAGGACGACGCGTATATGTGCTTTGGGCGACAACCCGCTCACTTGAGGCGGCCGCTGAGAAGGTCGTTTTCTCGACAAAGTGGAAGCTAGAGATTAGGCCTGCCAGTCCGAGTGGATCGCCGCTCGCGTGTCGGCTGAGCAACGCCTTCCGCCGCACACCGAAAGCTGCCATTCAGCGAACGGCCGCTACGTCCGCATCGCCGAAGCGGGCGATTCGCTGATCGACGTCTGCGGAGGCATCTGAAGCGGACATCGGCTGATCTTCGTTTATGAGTACACGCCCTAGTCAAAGCTCGGCGAGCGCCTCGGGGGAGTCCACGTCGATCAGCACGCCGGAATCCGACATCTCCACCTCGGCGACCTGATCCGCGTGCTCGCCGATCAGGTGCCGCGCGCCCACGTCCCCGGCGACCGCCTGCATCTCAGCGAAGAACCGGCGCGCCCATAGCACCGGGTTGCCGCGCTTGCCATGGTAGACCGGCACGCAGATGGCCCGGCCCTGCGCCGGATCGAAAGCGGCGATCAGGCGGTCCAGCACGGCGGTCGAGACCCGCGGCATGTCGCCCAGGCAGACCAATACGCCGTCCGCCTCGGGCGGCAGGGCGGCAAGCCCGGCCTTGAGGGAGGTGCTGAGGCCTTCCTCGTAGTCCGGGTTGTGGACCATGCGCAGCGCGCGTCCCGCCAGCACCGCGCGAACCTGGTCGGCCTCGTGTCCGGTCACGACGACGACCGGATCGGCCGCTCCGGCGAGCACCGCGTCCGCGACCCGGGCCACCATGGGCACGCCGTCGACCTCGGCGAGCAGCTTGTTGACCGCGCCCATGCGCCGGGACTGCCCCGCCGCCAGGATCAGCGCCGCAACCCGGGCCGGCTGCGGCGGTCGCGCGGTCGCCGGCGGCGGCGCCGCCTTCTCGCGCGGCAGCGGCCGGCCCGGCACGTCCTTGAGCAGCCCGCCGACCCCCATGGCCGCAAGATCGCTGCCGGTCACCGGAATGTCCGCCAGGAGCCGGTGGAGGATCCAGTCGAAGCCGTGCAGGCGGGGCGAGCGGGCCGAGCCCGGCAGGCCCAACACCCAGGCGTCGCCGAGCCGGGCCAAGAGCGTCAGATTGCCCGGATCGACGGGCATGCCGAAATGCGCGATCTGGCCGCCGGCCGCGACGATCGCGGCGGGCACCACGTCGCGCCGATCGGTGATCGCCGAGGCGCCCATCACCAGGATGATCTCTGAGCCGGCCCCGATGGCCGTGCGCAGCGCGCCGGCCACGGCCTCCTCCTGATGCGGACAGCGGCCTTCGTGGATCAGCGTCGTGCCGAGCATCGAGAGCCGCGCCTCGGTCGTGGCGCGGGCCTTTTCGAGCAGGCTGTCCTTGCCGCCGGGCAGGGTGGTTTGGATCAGTGCGACGCGCTTCGGCTTGAGTGCCGCCAGCCGGACCGCGGGGCGGTCCCGGCCGGCAAGCGCCGCGGCCCTGTCCACCTGCCGTTCCGGCAGGCCAAAGGTAATGACCTTGACCGTGGCGACGGCCTGGCCGGGCTCGACCAGCGCGTAGGGTGCCACCGTGGCCACGGTCAGCGCCTCGTCGACGGCGTTGATGCGGGCGATACGGTCCGCATCGATCTCCGCCACGGCCCGGACGCCGGCGTAGAGATTGACCCGGCCGGTGGCCGCCGCGCTGGCGGTGAGCTCGTCACCGGCGATCGCCGCCGCGACCCGGGCAGCGGCCGCATTCTCGTCCAGATCGCCCGGCTCGAGGCGGGCGGCGACGACGGTGTCGTAGCCCGCCGCGATCAATGCCGAGACATCCGGGTCGGTGAGCACGCGGCCCTTGCGGATCACGCCTTTCTTGATCCTGAGACTGTGCGCCAGGATGGCGCCCGCCGCCTCGGCCACCGGCAGATCGCCGAACTTCACGCCGCGGCCCCGTCGTGCAAGACCTGGGTGATCTGGGCCAGGACCGCCACCGCGATCTCGGCCGGCGACTTGGCGCCGATCGAGAGCCCCACGGGGCCGTGAATGCGGGCGCACTCGGCTTCGGAAAAGCCGGCCTGCGCGAGCCGCTTGAGCCGCGCCGCATGGGTGCGCGTGCTGCCCAGCGAGCCTATGTAGAACGCCTCCGACTTGAGCGCGGCGTGCAGGGCCGGATCGTCGATCTTGGGGTCGTGGGTCAGGGTGACTACCGCGGTGCGATGGTCGGGGACGAGCCGGGCGAGCGCGTCGTCCGGCCACTCCGTCGCCACCTCCACGCCGGGAAACCGATGGTCTGCGGTAAAGGCGCGGCGCGGGTCCACCACGCACACCTGATAGCCCGCCAAACTGGCCATCGGCGCCAGCGCCTGCGAGATATGGACAGCGCCCACCAGGACGAGGCGGAGCGCCGGGTTGAAGGCGTTCACGAAGACCGGGCCCTCGGCCGTCTCGATGGTCGACGGACGGTCGTGGCGCAGCACCGACTGGGCCGCCTCTTGCGCCGCGGCCGCGAGCTCCGCATTTCCCTGAACATTGTTCGGAAGAATGAGGGCCTGTTCTCCGTCGGCGAGCCGCGTGACCAGCGCCGCCGGCACCTTGTCCGCCCGGGCGGCGAGGAGGGCGTCGAGCAGGGCGCGCTTCATTCCAGCTTCTCGACGAAGATGGAGATCTTGCCGCCGCAGGCGAGCCCCACGTCCCAGGCCTCTTCGTGGCTCACGCCATAGTCCAGACGCCTGGGCGTTCCGTCGGCGATGACCTGCAAGGCCTCGGCCACCACGGCACCCTCGACGCAGCCGCCCGAGACCGAGCCGAGAAAGCGGGACTGGTCGTCGACCACGAGCTGGCTGCCCACCGGGCGGGGCGACGAGCCCCAGGTGCTGACCACCGTGGCCAGCGCCACGCCGCGGCCGGCGTCCCGCCACTGCGCGGCTGTCGCAAGGACGTCGTCCTGGCTTGCCTGCGTCTCGGCCATAGCTGCTCCCTCCATCAGTCAACGCACGGCGCGCACTTTACGTCCCGGACCGGCCGGGGCGCGGGCGAACACGCCCTCCTAATATAGTATCTGCGGCCGGCGGTCGCACGGCCGGCACGCTCGCGCCGCGGCTTGCTCCCAGATTCGCCGGCGGACAGGCTGAATCCTTGAAAGAATTGCCAATTCGAGCGTCAATCCCCGTCGGGAAGGAGAGCCGACATGCAAACCATCGCCGCCTATATCGGCGCGGCCATCGCCGAGATCGCCGGCTGCTTCGCCTTCTGGGCGTGGCTCAGACTCGACCAGCCGATCTGGTGGGTTCTGCCGGGCCTCGCCGCGTTGGCGCTGTTCGCCTATCTTCTGACGCTGGTCGACAGCGCCGCGGCCGGACGCGCCTATGCCGCCTATGGTGGGGTCTACATTGCCAGCTCGCTCGGCTGGCTCTGGCTCATCGAGGGCGTGAGGCCCGACCGCTGGGACGTCCTTGGCGCACTCATCTGTCTGGTCGGCGCCACGGTCATCATCGCATCGCCGCGGCCCGCCGGTTGACCTGTTCCACGCATTCAAGAGCATGAGGAGCCTGCCAATGCATGAGGGCCTGGCATCGGCCCTCAGATATCGCTCAGAAGCTGCGATCGGCGGCGCTCCAAGGCCGCCAGCGCAGCGTTCACGCCATGGCGTGCAGCCATTGCGTCACGCGCTCCTCTCGTCGCGCGCCGGGCCGGCTGAGCGCGTCGGTGAGCTGTTCCAGGCTCTCGAGGCTGTGCACCGCGCGAAACTCGTCGACATGGGGCATCATCGCCCGCATGCCCCGTGTTCGGGGCTCGAAGCCCTCATAACGCAACAACGGGTTCAGCCAGATCAAGCGGCGGCAGGATTTGTGCAGGCGCTCCATCTCCGCCGCCAGCTCGCCGATGTCACCGCGCTCGAGGCCGTCGGAGATCAACAGGACCACCGCACCTTGGCCCAGCACCCGGCGCGACCAATCCCGGTTGAACACCTTGAGCGAGGCGCCGATGCGGGTGCCGCCGGACCAGTCCTGGGCCGCGGTCCCGATCCGCTCGAGCGCGACGTCAATGTCCCGCTGGCGCAGATGGCGGGTCACGTTGGTGAGCCGCGTGCCAAAGAGAAAGCTGTGCACCCGGTCCCGGTCGTTGGTGACGGCATGCATGAAGTGCAGCAGCATGCGGGAATAGCGGCTCATCGAGCCCGAGATGTCACAAAGCACCACCAGGGGCGGGTGCCGGCGGCGGGCGGCCCG
This sequence comes from Alphaproteobacteria bacterium, assembly GCA_030066595.1. Taxonomy (GTDB): domain Bacteria; phylum Pseudomonadota; class Alphaproteobacteria; order JAJFFI01; family JAJFFI01; genus JASJBI01. Next base: position 45,737 of record JASJBI010000016.1, read on the forward strand.
CCGGCGCAGCGGAATCGTGCCGCCCGCGCGCAACGCCGCCCGCAATGTGGCGCGCATGTCCACCCGCGCGCCCGTGGGATCCGCGCGAAAGCGCCGCGTCGCCACCTCCATGATGGGCAGCCGCATCCGGGCGATCGCCGCCTTGGCGGCCATGACCTCGGCCATGCTCATCTTCTCGAAATCCATCTCGCGCAGGACTTCCCGGTCGGACCAGGTCATGGCCATGTCGATCTCGCGCTCTTCGCTCTCGGGCGGCTGGTCGGCTTCGGCCGCCGCACCACGTGCGAGCGCTTCGGCCAGGCGCCGGCTCAGCTCCGCCCCAGGCTGCTCCTCGGCATAGCGCAGGCTCGGCAGGATCATGCTCATCATGCGCTCGAGCAGCTGCGGATTGCGCCAGAAGATGTGGAAGGCCTGATCGAACAGCTCCCGCTGGTCGCGGCGATTGACGAAGACCGCGTGCAGCGCCCAGTAGAAGTCCTGGCGGCGGGCGATGCCGACCGCCTCGACGGCGCGGATCGCGTCCAGCACTTTGCCCGGTCCGATCGGCAGGCCGGCGCCGCGCAGCACGCGGGCGAAATGCATGATGTTGGCGACCAGGGCGCTGCCGCCCGGCGACGCGGGCAGGGCGGTCCCGGACCCCGTCACGCGGCCGGTCCGGCGGCGGCGATCTCGGCCTTGACCTGGTTCAAAATCTCGACTGCCGGACTACCCTGCACCCGGGCGATGTCATCCTGGTACTTGAGCAGGGCGCCGAGGGTGTTGTCGACGCTGTCCGGGTCGAGCGCGACCACGTCGAGCTGCGCGAGCGCGTGCGCCCAGTCGATCGTCTCGGCGATCCCGGGCAGCTTGAACAGCTCCATTTCGCGCAGCCTCTGGACGAAGCCGACAACCTGTCGGCTCAGTGCCTCGCCGGCTTCGGGCGCCTTGATGCCCAGGATCTCCAGCTCGCGCGCCGCAGTGGGGTAGCCGACCCAGTAATAGAAGCAGCGCCGCTTGAGCGCGTCATGGATCTCGCGCGTCCGGTTCGAGGTGATGACCACGATCGGCGGCCGGTCCGCCGAGATGGTGCCGATCTCCGGGATGGTGATCTGGAAGTCGGAAAGGACTTCCAGCAGGAACGCCTCGAAGGGCTCGTCGGCGCGGTCGAGCTCGTCGATCAACAGCACCGGCGGTCCGGCCTTGTCCGGCTCGAGCGCCTGCAGCAAGGGGCGTTTGACCAGGAATTGGTCCGAGAACACGTCCTCGCCGAGGGTCTTGCGGTCGGCCTTGCCGGCGGCCTCGGCCAGGCGGATCTCGATCATCTGCCGGGCGTAGTTCCACTCATAGACCGCCGACGCCACGTCGAGCCCCTCGTAGCACTGCAGGCGGATCAGCTTGCGCCCCAGGGTGTCGGCCAGCACCTTGGCGATTTCGGTCTTGCCGACGCCGGCCTCGCCCTCGAGAAACAGCGGCCGGTCGAGCTTGAGCGCGAGGAACACCGCGGTCGCGAGCGAGCGGTCGGCGACATAGCTGCCGCCGGCGAGCAAGCCCAGGACGTCATCGACAGAGTTCGGAAGTTTCAAGACGGACGGTTCTTGCCGTTGCGCGAGATCTGCCTGACCGGGTCCGAGGTCACTTCTTAACCCATTGACCGGAAGGCGACATATAGTACTGGCCCGCCGGCACCCGGTCGACCAGCTTTTGGCCGAACACCGCCTGCACCGCCTCGATGCTGGTGCCTTGGCTCTTGGCGATGCGGGCGTATTCCTCGCGCCGCGCCGCGTTCACCGCGCGGACCCTGGCGACCACGTCGGCCGACGCGCTCGAGCCCACGACGCCGGCGAAACCATCCGGGCGCTCGCCGACCAGACCCTGCGCCTTGTAGCCATCCAAGGCACCCTCGGCCAGCGCGCCCGGCGCCGCCGCAAACACCAGCGCCATGACAAGGGCGATTGAGCGCACCATTGCTGCTATCTGACTCATGTGAACCCTGCTCCCTTGCGCCTAGAAGAGTTCCTTCTTTTCTTCGAGCAAACGCTCCGCCTCTTTCTCCACCTTGATGCGAACCTCCTGTTCGATCCGGACATTGAGGTTGATGGTGATCGGCTTGTCCGGCGCCTCGACCTTGACCTTGGGCTCGCATCCCGCAACGGCGGTCGCCATGACCACACTCGACACGCCGATAAGGATCGGCCTGACGCGCAGGGCTCCGTGCTCCGTCTTCTGCAATCTCCGCACGCTACCCCCCCGTTTCTGACCGCGGTTTGCAGCCGCGCTGTGTGAACCATATCCGCGCGGGCTGAACATAGCATGAATGGATCGGTTCGGACGAATTCGACATAGCCTCAGCGTGCGAACTGCTCGATGCGCTTTCGGATCTGGTCCGGTATCTGATAGCCCTCCAATTGTTGCCGCAGGATCTCGTCCAGCCGGCCGCTGACGTTCAGGTTCAACGCGATCGGATAGCCGTCGTAGAGGTCCGGGTTGCGGCCCTTGATGTGCAGCGTGACGACCGTTTCACCGCCAAGCTGTCGATTGAGGGTCAGGCTGAGCGAGTCGTATTGAAAGTTCTCAAGCGCCTTGAGCGCCAGGGCCATGCCTTCGCCGCCGGCCGCCAGCGCACCGGGATAGGCCGCGGGCGCGTAGCTGAGCCGGCCCGGTTCGCGAACGGCGAGCCTGCCGTCCCGGATCACCACGTCCTTGCCGACAATCGTAACCGGCACCTTGCCATCGAGGATGCCCGTCACGGAGAGGCCCTCCAGCCCGGCCAAGCCGACCAGCCGGCCGAAATCCACGTCGGCCACTTCGAGCAGGATGGTCTGCCGGGCAGCATGCGGATCCGCGACGAAATCCTTGGCGAACACGCGGCCGCCGGCGACTCGCCAGGTCATGTTGTCGACGTGGACGCGCCCCTTCCGGTCGATGCGCAACTTGACCAAACCATCGGTCAGGGGAACGCCGAGGTCGAGCGCGGCGACGGCGATCTCCTGCGCGCGCGGCCCTCGTTTGCGCTGTCGACTGTCGAACGCAAGCACGCCATTGAGCTGCCGCAGGGAGATGCCGCCGAACTTGGCCGACAGGTTCTCGACCAAGAGCTCGGCATCACCGGCCGCGGACCCTTCGCCCCAGGCGGCCTTGCCGACCAAGGCGAGCTCGCCGGACGACTCGTCGACGATGCCGCGCAGCACCGGGAACAGCGCTTCCGGCCCGGCGATGCCGACGCCGAAGACCAGCCGGCGCAGGCGGGCCTCGGCGCTTCCGGCGCCCGAGGCGAGATCGTGACGGCCGGTCAGCGTCGCCGCCAGTCGCCCCGACCGGTCCGCCACGGTCGCCTCGATCCTGAGCGTACCGTCGTCGCGCAGGACACGGCCTTCGAGGCCCAGCGGCACGATCGCGGCGGGGCGCACCCGGTGGCTAATCTCGGCAACGGAAATGTCCGCGAGCGGGACATCGTCCGCGGGGGACGGCGCGATCCGCAGCGTGCCGCCGATGCCCGCAAGGCTGATCTGCCAATCAGGCACGTCCAGCTCGCCCATGTCGAGCTCCACGCTACCGTCGTAGTCGGCACCGGCGAGGCCCCCGGCCAAACGGACTCGCGGCAACCGGCCCTCCAGCCGGAGTCGCTGGCCCTCGGTTTGCAGACGTCCCGAAAACGGGACCGGGTCGACCAGAAGATCGTGGGTGACCTCGAACCCGTCTTCCGCAGCCGCGGCTTGCAGGACCGGTGCGTCGGCCCTGCCGAGGCGGAGGATCAAATCCTTGTCGACGGTCACGCGGCCGCCGTCCTCCGTGCCCAGGGCGAGCCCAGACAAGGTGAGCGTGCTGGGCCCGTCGAGTTGCATGGCCAACCGGTCGCCGCCGCCATCGAGACGGCCCTGCAAGGTGGCGGAGATCTTCGCCGCCGACAGCGGCCCAACCTTGGTCAGGCCGCTGGCGGCGTCGACCGAGATCGTGCCCGCGACCGCATCGGGCGTGCCCGACAAGTCGAGCCTGAAATCCGCCATGGTCTGCCCCTCGATGCGGAGGTCCCCTGGCAGCGCTGCGGCCTGCCACAGGTCCGCCCCGGGATCGGCGCGGATCTTGCCCTCGAGCGATAGCCGCAGCGGCCCGGCCCGCGGAGCAAAGGTGACATCGACCTCGGCGCTGGCCTTTTCATCCGCGGCGGCCGTCTTGAGACTGCCGCGGAGATCCGTCCCGTCGAGGGTCGCGGCGCCCGTGGTCGTCCCAAGCAGGATCCCGTGCGCCTCGGCACCCGCCGCGGACAGGCGCGCCCGCACCTTGGGCGGCTGCGCGTGGGCACCGCCGCTGAACTCCACGTCGCCGCCCAGGCCCCGAACCGAGAGCCTGGGACTGAAGGCCAGATCCGAAGGTTCCGCGACGAAGCGGCCGCGGATGCCGCCGTCGGGCGCGTAGGTGAGATCGAGCTCGCCCGGGATCTGGCCCGGTGCCGCTTCCAGACCGAGGCGTGCTTTGACCGACAGGCCGCCGGCCTCGCCGGGCGCCGTCACCGCGTCCGCCCACACGGCAACCGGCCCCAGCGGCGTGGCGAGATCGACCCGCGCACCCCGCAGGTTGAGCGGGGGCAGCGCGGCCGGGGCAGCCGCATCGCCGGGACCTCCCGCGAGGACCGGATCCAGCTCCCCCAAGGAGACGCCGTCCGGTCCGACGGTTGCCTGGACGCGCAGGCCGTCGACCGTCGCTCGCCGCAGCCGGCCGTCCAGCAGTTCGCTCAACGCATAGGCCACCTCGACGCGATCGGCGACGACGGTGTGATCCCGACCGACGCGCACGTCCGCAAGCACGGCGCGGTCGAAGCCCACCGCCTCCGCCCGAAGATCGACATGGAGCCCGATGGGATCGGCGATCAGGGCCACCAGGGCCTGTTCCAGAATGGCGTGCCGGGCGATCCAGAGCGCCGCGCCGGCCGCCAGGATGGCGACCAGCAGGCCAAGCATGAACCGCCGGAACGCGCCGCCCTTCGCTTGGACCTCTGTCGTCTTATCGGTCGCCATGCCGTGAGCTTAGCGCGGTGCGGAACACGCGCGAGAAAAAAGGCCGGGGCATGTGCCGCCCCGGCCCAACGCGTAACGGACTGGCCGCCTATTGCGCCGCGGCCACGGCCCGCTTGGCCATGACTGAGACCAGATGGGCCCGGTACGCGGCGCTGGCATGCAAGTCGTTGTTGAGATCGTCCGCCGGGACGGAGATCCCATCGAGCGCCTCCGCCGAGAAGCTGCCCGCCAACGCCTGCTCCATTTCGCTCGCACGGAACACGCAGGATCCGGCGCCCGTGACCGCGACCCGCACGCCGCCCGACGTCTCGGCCACCAGCACGCCGACGATGGCGTAGCGCGAGGCCGGGTTCGGAAACTTCGCGTAGCCGGCCCGTTGCGGCTTGGGAAAGCGGACTGCGGTGACGATCTCGCCGTCCGTGAGCGCGGTCTCGAACATGCCGGTGAAGAAGTCGTCGGCCGCGATCTCCCGTTGATTGGTTGTCACCGTCGCGCCGAGGCCGAGCACCGCGGCGGGATAATCGGCCGCCGGATCGTTGTTCGCGATCGAGCCGCCGAGCGTGCCCTTGTTGCGCACCTGCGGGTCGCCGATCGCCTCGGCCAATGCGGCGAGGGCGGGGATCGCGCCCTGGACCTCGGCCGAGCCCGCGACCGCGGCATGGGGCGTGCCGGCGCCGACCACCACGGCGTCGCCTTCGACGCGGATGCCCTTGAGCTCGGCGATGGCGCCCAGATCGACCACGTCCGAGGGACTGGCGAGCCGCTGCTTGAGCGTCGGGATCAACGTCTGGCCCCCGGCCATCAGCGCGCCGTCGTCAGCCTTGCTCACCAGCTCCGCCGCTTCGGCGACCGAGCTGGGGCGGTGATACTCGAATTCGTACATCTCTCTCCTCCCTCTACTCGGCCGCGGCCTGGGTCTGGGCCGCCTGGATCGCCTGCCACACCCTTTGCGGCGTCGCCGGCATGGCGATGTCGGTCACGCCCAGCGGCTCCAGCGCATGGACCACCGCGTTGATCACCGCGGGCGGCGAGCCGATCGCGCCGACCTCGCCGACGCCCTTCACGCCCAGCGGATTGTGGGTGCAGAGCGTCATCTCGTGGCTGACATGGAAGGACGGCACGTTGTCCGCCCGGGGCATGGTGTAGTCCATGTAGGAGCCGGTCAGCAGTTGGCCGGATTCCTGGTCATAGGCGCAGCTCTCGAGCAAGGCCTGGCCGATGCCCTGGGCGACCCCGCCATGCACCTGGCCCTCGACGATCATCGGGTTGATCACGCGGCCGACGTCGTCCACGGCCGTGAAGTTCACCACCTCGACCACGCCCGTGTCCGGATCGACCTCCACCTCGCAGACGTGGCAGCCGCCCGGGAAGGTGAAGTTGGTGGGATCGTAGAAGGCCTGCTCCTCGAGCCCCGGCTCCAGCTCCTCGATCGGGTAGTTGTGGGGCACGTAGGCGGTGAGCGCCACCTCGGCCAGGGTCGTCGACTTGTCCGTGCCGCTAACGGTGAAGGCGCCGTCCTTGAACTCGATGTCGGCCTCCGACGCCTCCATCAGATGGGCGGCGATCTTCTTGCCCTTGGCGATGATCTTGTCCATCGCCTTGATCAGCGCGGTGCCGCCCACGGCGAGCGAGCGCGAGCCGTAGGTGCCCATGCCGAAGGGCACCTTGGCGGTGTCGCCATGCACGATCTCGACGCTCTCGAGGGGCACCCCGAGCTGGTCGGCGACCAGCTGGGAGAAGGTCGTCTCGTGTCCCTGGCCGTGGCTGTGCGAGCCGGTGAACACGGTCACCGAGCCGGTCGGATGCACCCGGACGTTGGCGGACTCGTAAAGCCCGGCGCGGGCGCCGACCGAACCGACCACCGCCGACGGCGCGATGCCGCAGGCCTCGAGATAAGTGGAGATGCCGATGCCGCGCAGCTTGCCGCGCTCGGCCGCCTCCTGCCGCCGGAACTCGAAACCGTCCCATTCCGCGTGGCGCAGCGCCGTGTCCAGGGTCGCCTGGTAGTCGCCGCTGTCGTACTGCACCACCACCGGCGTCTGATAGGGGAAGGCGTCCTTGGGAATGAAGTTGCGCCGCCGGATCTCGACCCGGTCGATGCCGGTCACCCGCGCGGCCACGTCGACCAGCCGCTCGAGCAGATAGGTCGCCTCCGGCCGTCCGGCGCCGCGATAGGCGTCCACCGGCACGGTGTTGGTGAACACCGCCCGCACATTGCAGTAGATCTGCGGCGTCGTGTACGTACCCGCGAGCAACAGCGCGTATAGGTATGTCGGGATGCTGGGCGCGAAGGTCGAGAGATAGGCGCCCATATTCGCGTCCGTATGCACGCGCAGCGCCAGGAACTTGCCGTCGCCGTCGAGCGCCAGCTCCGCATGGGTCACATGGTCGCGACCGTGGGCGTCGGACATGAAGGACTCCGAGCGCTCGGCCGTCCATTTGACCGGCCGTTGGAGCTTGCCGGCAGCCCAGGTGACGATTGCTTCCTCGGCGTAGTGGTAGATCTTCGAGCCGAAGCCGCCGCCCACATCCGGCGCATAGACCCGCAGCTTGTGCTCGGGAATGCTGAGCACGAAAGCCCCCATCAAGAGCCGGATGACATGCGGGTTCTGGCTCGTGGTGTAGAGGGTGTAATCGCCGCTCGCCGGATCGTAGTCGCCGATCGCCGCGCGCGGCTCGATGGCGTTGGGGATCAGCCGGTTGTTGGTGATGTCGATGCTGGCGACGTGGGCGGCCTGGCCAAAAGCGGCCTCGACCGCGGCCTGATCGCCGAGCTCCCAGTCGTAGCAGATGTTTCCCGGCGCCTCGTCCCAGACCTGCGGTGCGCCGTCCTTGAGCGCATCGGCGATGGACGTTGCCGGCGACAGCTCCGCGTAGTCCACCTCGACCAGCTCGGCCGCGTCCCGCGCCTGGTCCTTGCTCTCGGCGATGACCACCGCGATCTGATCGCCGACATGGCGGACCCGATCCGCCACCAACGCCGGATGCGGCGGCTCCTTCATCGGCTCGCCGTGCTTGTCGGTGACCTGCCAGCCGCAGGGGACGCCGCCGACGCCATCCGCCGCCAGGTCGGCGCCGGTGAACACGGCGACGACACCGGGCGCGTTCTTGGCCGCGTCGGTATCGACAGATCGGATGTCCGCCGAGGCGTGCGGCGAGCGCACGATCCAGGCGTAAAGCTGGCCGGGCCGATTGATGTCGTCGGTATAGGTCCCGCGACCGGTGAGAAAGCGGAAATCTTCCTTGCGCTTGACGGCTGCGCCGATGCCGAATTCCGTCATTGCCTCACCCTCCCATCGACTTGGCGCCGGCGTCGATCGCTTTGACGATGTTGTGGTAGCCGGTGCAGCGGCAGATGTTGCCTTCGAGCCATTCGCGGATCTCGGTCTCGCTGGGCGCGCCGTTGCGGTTCACGAGGTCGATCGCGCTCATCACCATACCGGGCGTGCAGAAACCGCACTGCAGTCCGTGATGCTCGCGAAACGCCTCCTGCATGGGGTGCAGGGTGTCGCCGTCCGCCAGACCCTCGATGGTGGTGACCTGGCCGCCGTCGCATTGCGCGGCCAAGAGCGTGCAGCTCTTGACCGACTCACCGTCCACATGGACGACGCAGGCGCCGCACTGGCTGGTGTCGCAGCCCACATGCGTGCCGGTCAGGCCGAGATTTTCTCTGAGCAGTTGAACAAGCAAGGTGCGCGGCTCCACCTCGGCCGAAACGTCCTTGCCGTTCACCGTCATGTTCACGGTGATGGTCATACGCTTCTCCCTGTTGTGGGGTGCGCCCGGCCTGGCCGTGCTCTCGGCCGCCCTGGCCACCCCCCTTCTTGCGCGATTGCCGGCAGTGTCCCGCGCCGCGCGGAATTGGTCAAGGCGGGAGGGCGGCGGGACCTAACCCCCCGTCCCGAAGGCCGCCAACAGCAGGATGACGAGCACGATGACCGCGGCGACCCAGACCCAGGGGCTGACGCCGCGGCGCTTCTCCTTGACCTCGTCGGCCGCGGCGATCGCCGCCTCGGCGGGCGTTGCCGCGGCGGCCGGGGCGGCTTCGGGCTCGAGCGCGGCCTTGAAGTTCGAAAAGAACTCGTCCGCCATCTTACGGGCCGCGCCGTCGACGATGCGCGAGCCGATCTGCGCCAGCTTGCCGCCGACCGCGGCGTGCACCTTGTAGCTCAAGAGCGTGCCGTCGCCGTCCGGCGCGAGGGCGACGTCCGCACTGCCCTTGGCGAAGCCCGCGGCTCCGCCCTTGCCTTCGCCCGAGATGGTGTAGCTCGCCGGCGGGTTCACGTTGGAGAGCTGCACGGCGCCGGCAAATGCGGCGCTGACCGGGCCCACCTTGGCCTTGACCTTGGCGTTGAACTCCGTGTCCGAGACCTTGTTGAGCTCCTGACAGCCTGGGATCGCCTGCTTCAGTATCTCGGGGTCGTTGAGCGCGTCCCAAACGGTCTGGGCCGGCGCGGCGATGCGATATTCTCCGGTCATGTCCATGGTGCGCCTCCCCTCAATGGTCTTATCAGTCCCCGTTGCTGCGAACCTATCCATCTGTCCTAAAGCCGGCAAGTATCAGCCGGTCATGCAGCAGGCGTGCATGCGCTGCTTTGCGGGTTCCGCGCCGTGAGCGCGCCGCTCGCAATGTCGGAATTGGCGCTATGTCGGGCAAGGCGGCTCGCGCTGACGGCCGCTCGCACGAAGATCAAGATTGCCAGGTTGTCCAGGGCGCCCGCGACGCGCCTGGCGAGCCGGCGTCTCGTGTCTCAGCGGTGCCGGTGGTGGCGGCGGCGCATGTCGCCGAAAATGGCCCCGCCAACCGCACCCGCAGCGGCGCCCTTGCCGGCGTCTCCCGCAATCCCTCCGATGATGGCGCCCCTGGCCGCGCCGCGGGCCGCATCTCCGGCCGGCGTCGTCTGCTCCGGTGGCGGCTCCATGCCGCCGAATACGGCGCCGCCGACCGCACCGGCCGCGGCGCCCTTGCCGGCGTCGCCGGCGATCCCACCGATTACCGCGCCGCCGGCCGCGCCGCGGGCCGCGTTGCCCACGGTCGAGCTCCGCTCCGCCGACGCACTCGTCAGCACGAGCGACGTGAAGCAGGCTGCCAATGCCACAATCACTCTCATTTGATCACCTCCGATGCTGGTCTATGGCGGCCGCGCGGTTCACAGCGTCGTGCACGAGCCGAAGACGACAAATCCGTGGCCTTGCCGTGCGGAGGAAGCGGTCATCCGTCCGCTCGACCGCTGAATCGTGGCGATCCAAACAGTGCCCGCGTCGGCGCCCTGGATGACGAGATCGTCGCTGCGCGGATCGACGCTCCGGATCTTCGACGTGCGCCGCGCGCCGCCCTCGAGGACGCTCTCCACCACTTTGTCCTGCAGGTCGATGCGCAGGAAGACCGGCAGGTTGAACCGGACGGCGGACCCCTGAGCGCAGGTCCCGGTTTCCGAGCACTGCGCGACCTCCGTCGCCGCGCAAATGATCGGTGTGTTCGGTATGCCTTCCTCGGCTGCGGCGCCGAGGGTCGGCAATAGG
>JASJBI010000087.1 GCA_030066595.1 Alphaproteobacteria bacterium
GGCATTCTACGAACCCGGGCTCTTGCCGAGAACGCTGGGGCGCGTTTGGCCGGATCACAAGGTTGCCGACGACTGGTTGATCCCGCCCGTTGTTTTCGCTCGTAGGAGAGTCGCCACTGGAGGCTGAGAAGCAGCGGATCCCGCCGAACACGATCATGCGTTCGGTCCGGCGGTGTCAGAGGAAATCGACTTGGGCGGCGGACGGGCGAGTTTCGAACCCGCGACAGCTTTCGGTGAACACGATTTCCGGTCGTGCGCCTTAAGCCGCCTCGGCCTGTCGCGCCGCTGGGCTACCGCCTCGCGCAGCACGGTCTCGTTCACGGCGCGCAATCGTTGAGCCAGCTTGCCCTGGAGCTCGGCTATTCGGACCAAACCGCCTTTGCCAGGGCCTTCAAGCATCGCTGCGGCGTGAGCCCCGGCGCCTACCGCGCCCGCTGCCAGGCGACAGAATCGGCCCCGCACGGCGGATAGCGCACACCGCGCCTCGTGGCGGCGAGGGGAGTCCGGTGCCAGCCCGTCTCCGGCGCGACTTCGCTTCAGGCCTGTAGGGCAGGGACAGAATAGGGAAAACGGTTCAACGACGAGGGAACCCGCAAACGACATCGGGGCGTTCGATTGGCGCGGCACGAAACCGACCGCGCCACCGCCCGCAGCCTGCGGCTGGTATTCAGGCATAGGTACTCGGATCCTCCGTCGCCCTGGTTGGATGTCCTGACGTCCAGTGAGCGCATGTCGGGCAGACATACCTCGATGTGCCGGTAGCGGACCTCGGCCGGCGCCACGGTGGTCCCCGGACCGGCCTTCGATTCATGCGCCGCGTCGGGAACCAAACGCGCCAAGCCACCGCAGGTGAGGTTGAGGATCACATCGGTGCCCGCCTGCCGGATCCGGTGGCTCGCTTCTTTGAACAAAGCATGTTCGCAGAGGCCTTCTCCGGTTTGCGGATCCCTGACACGGACGTGGACCACCGCGGCGCCGGCCTTCGCCGTTTCGATCGCCGAGTCCGCGATCTCTTTCGGGGTGACGGGAAAAGCCGGGTGCGCGGGGTTGAATTCCGAGCCACCGGTGACGGCACAGGTAATGATGACCTTGCGATGTCCGAAGTCCGTGATCGGCACCGAGAGTTTCAGTACATGCCCCGCCGCAGTCTTGCTTCGTAGGCGCGCGCCAGGACCGCCAGTGGATAGGCAATGACGAAGTAGATGACCGCAACGACGGTCAGAATCTCGACCAACCGAAAACTCTGGACGGCGACAAGCTGGCCGACGCGAGTCAGCTCGAGTGCGCCGATGCCGGCTGCCAGCGAGGAGTATTTGATGACCGTAATGAAGAGGGCCACGGTCGGCGGGAAGATGTTGCGTATCAACTGCGGGAAAATGACGAACCGGAAGGTATCGACCTTGTTCAGGCGGAGCACGAATGCCGCGTTGTATTGCGTGCGTTCGACGCTTTGAAATCCGGCTTTGAGGATCTCGCTGAAGAAAGCGGCCGTGTTGAGGCCGAGCGTGGTCCAGGCCGCGGTGATCGGTCCAAGATTGATACCCGCAACCGCTGGAAGCACTAGGTAGACGTACATGAGCTGCAGGAGCGCCGGGGTCGTCCGAAAGATCTCGACATAGACATGGACAACCCCCTGCACGAGGCGGTTGCCGGACCGATGAGCGATCGCCAACAGCATGCCGAACGCAAACCCGAGCAAGACGGCAAGAGCGACAATCTTGATCGAGTTGATCGCGCCGTTGAGCAACTCGGGCCAGTAGAGGGCCGCTGCGCTGAAGTCGAAGCTCACGGTCCGGCGGTCCTGCGTCTAGATCTTGCCTTCAAGCACGGGCTTGATGTGAATGTCGTAGAGCGCGTCGACCCGACCTTCCGCCTTCAGCTTCTTGATGAAGTCGTTGAAGCTGGCGGCCAGACGATACGCATCGCGCTTTACGATCAATGACCCGACACAGGTCGTGTCCTTGAGGCGTTCCGACTTCGACGGCAGGAACGTGAACTTGCCGGGATAAGCAGCCTCGACCTTCGTGATGTCGATCGGTGCATCGAGGACGGTCGCGGTGCCGCGACCGCTGAGAATCTCGAGTGTCACCTGCGCCGTCGAGCCACTGGTGATCTTCTTGGTCTTTGCTTTCGGGTAGTACTTGGCAACATGCGTTTCCTTCCAAGTGCCCGCGGGAAAGACGAAGGTGATGTCCGGGCTGTTCAGCTCTTCTAGGGTGAACGGTCCCTGGTCGGTGAGCACGGCGGCAACACCACCCCCCTGGTAGTGCGACTCCAGGAACGTCACGACCTCGGTGCGCGCCGGCTTCCAGCAGAAAACGGGCGCCACGTCCCACTTGCCGGACTGGATGCCCGCGATCGCGTTGCCCCAGGTTCCGGGAACCATTTCGACCCTGACGCCGATGCTCTCGGCGAAGCCCTTGACGATGTCATAGTCGATGCCGGAGTAGGAACCGTCGGCGGCGGCCACGATGTAGGGCGGGAACGACACCCCGACCATCCGGATCGTCCCGCGCTCCTTGATGGTGGCCAGTGCGTCGTCGGCCTGCGCCGAGCCCATGCCGACCGTGAACATGGCGGCGAGCGCCATCGCCCCTGCCGCTGCGACGGCCGTAATTCTCTTCTTCAACCTTCCCTGTTTCGTTGTCATTTCTCGTCTCCTCTCAGGTTGCCAGCAACAGATCCGCTAGACGCTTGCGAAACCCCGCAAGGACCGTCTCTCCAGCCTTCGCGCAAGAAGGATCAGCGGATAGTTCAGAACGGCGTACAGGATCGCCACGAATGTCAGGATCTCGAGAAAGAGAAAGTTCGAGGATGCGGTAACCTCGGCCCGATGCAGGATTTCGCCCAGGCCAATGACGGCGGCCAAGCTCGTGTCCTTGAGCAGCGACACCAACACATTGGTGGACGGCGCCAGGATGACGCGCAGCGTTTGCGGCAGGATGATGAACCGGTACTTGTCGATGACGGACAAGCCCAGAACGTCCGCCGCCCGATGCTGCGTCTTGGGAATAGACTGCAAGCCGGCGCGGAAGACCTCCGCCATGTGAGCGCCAACGCTTGCGGACAAGGCAAGGGCGCAGACGGTGATCGCATCCAACCGCCAGCCGGTGACAATCGGCAGAACGTAGTAGGCCCAGATGATGTGAATCAGCGGCGGCGTCAGCAGGAAGAACTCGATCCACGCAATGGCGACCTGGCTCAAGACGGGGACTCTGGACAACCTGACGAACACCAGCACCAGACCTGACACGATCCCGATCGCCATGGCGACGGCGGTCAGGGTGAGCGTAATCCACGCCCCGGCGGCGATATGGGGAATATCGGACGCGATCTTCAGGAAGCCGTCCATCACTCAGCGGCCTCGGCGTCCATGAGGACGCGAAGAAAACACGCAGCCTCTTCGGTCGATGGGTTGGTGAACATCACGCCCGGCGGGCTATCCTCCATGATTTCACCCTGATCCATGAAGATCACCCGGTCGGCGACCTCACGCGCGAACCGCATTTCATGGGTGACGACCAGCATCGTCATGCCCTCTTGCGCAAGCTGTCGCATAACCTTGAGGACTTCGCCCACAAGCTCGGGATCGAGCGCCGATGTCACTTCGTCGAACAGCATGACCTGAGGGTTCATAGCCAGAGCGCGCGCGATCGCGACGCGCTGCTGTTGACCGCCGGAGAGCTTCACCGGGTACTCGTTCGCCTTCTCGCGCAGACCGACGCGGTCCAACAGCCGCAGCGCCAGAGTGTCGGCCTCCTCGGAGGACATGCGGCGCACCCGACGCGGCGCGAGCGTGATGTTCTGCAGCACTGTCAGATGGGGAAATAGATTAAAGCTCTGAAACACCATGCCAATCTCGGCGGCGACCTCGGCACGGCGGGTCTTGGGCGCGAGCGCTGCGAGATCGTCCGGGCCGCAGCTGATGACCGCCTCGTCGACTTCGATCGTTCCCGCTTCGATGTCCTCGAGCAGCGCGACGCAGTTCAGCAGCGTGCTCTTGCCGGAACCGCTTCGGCCGATCAGCACGACGACCTCGCCCCGGGCCACCTCGAGGTCGACGCCTTGCAGTACCTGCAAGTCACCAAAGCGCTTATGAACACCTCTCAATCTGACAAAAGGTCTCTTTCCCGCATCCCTGTTCATTCACACGCCTTATCCCGACGATCTGCAGTTCACCGGCGACGTTCGCCGCACGACCCGCATAGGTCCACAGCCCCCCGTAAATCGCCGCTTCTGACCAAAGGAAATTCTCTGCTCTATCCAATAAGATAAAAAGCCGGCGAAGTTATGCGTCGCTCTTGTTTTGTATGCCCGCCGGTCCCCTTCTCATCATCCTTCCGCACCACCCTGACCACGGGCGGGCAGCAACTTGCTTTTACATGCCTACGCTGCAAAACTTTCCTCCTACCGTCTATCGACAGGCGATGAGTCTTGGAAGGGTCGCGAAGAGAAAAATGGAAGCACTGGAACGTCTGAGCTTCGACCGGTCATTTGCCCGCGCGCCGCGGCATCCGAGCGGTCTGGATAGCGCCGTCAGGTTCTGTCCGCCAAGCCATGTCGGCGAAGGCTATGAGGATGGCTTCGCGACGGAAGACAACTGCCTGCTGACGACGAAACAGCTGAAGGTGCTGCACGACTTTCAGGAAACAGAGCCCGGTGTCGGGCGGCTGGTTTTCTTGTTTCACCTGAGCGGAAACCGGGTGGTCGAAATTCCGGGACTGGCGCGGCACGCGCTCAACGTTCCATGTTTCGTTGCCTATTACCACCCGGACGGCGTTTCCAAGGTCAGCTTATGGAGCCGCGGGGGCTGGGACACCGGCGTGACGATCGGCTTTGATGGCGATGATCCACCGCCGGCCGTGAGCGGCTTGCTGCCGGAAGCCGTTCGGAACATTCAGCTATCCATCGATGACGACCCGAAATTCACCTGGTTCCAGAATCCGCTGACGCCGGAAATGGCGCGGGTGGCAGGAGCGTTGATTTCACCCAACATCCATTCGAGCTTGCTGCGCGGATACATCTCCGCCAAGTCGAGGGAACTATTGTATCTCGGACTGGACAGCATCTTGAATGTCCACTCGATCCGAAGCGAAGGCACTGACGCAATCCGGAGAAAGATCGAGACCGCCAAGCAAATTCTCGATGAGAATACGCGCGACAAGATCACCGTCGAAATGTTGGCGGAGGAACTCGGCATGGCGCCGGCAACCCTGTCCAAGCATTTCACACAGGCCTTCAAGCGTTCCGTCCAGGAATACGCGGCGGAGAGCCGAATGACGAAGGCGGTGCATCTGCTCGTTTCGACGAAGATGCCGATGAAACAGATCGCCTACGAAGTGGGCTACAACCACGTTTCCAACTTCTGCCTCGCCTTCAAGCGCCGCTTCGGCACCACTGCCCGCCGCGTCCGGTTGGAGGGCCGTGGCGTCGAGATGGACTAGCGGCCAGATCCCATCCTTTCGCCAAGCGGCTTGCCTAGAGCAACCCGACCCGAGCGGCGATGCCGCGTGCGGACTGGCGCGCGTTCTCGATTGCGGCTCCGCTTTCCACGCGCACGGGCTCGCCGGCATCAAGCACAAGCTGGCCTGCGATATAGACGGACCGCACGGTCTCGCGGCCGCCGTGGATGACGCCTTCCAACGGATCGTCGAAGCGATAGTCGCCGGCCAAATTCGGATAGCGAACGACGAAATCGGCGTGCTTGCCGGCCTCCAGGCTACCGGTCTCGTGCGCAGCGCCCACCGCAGCGGCGCCGCCGATCGTTAGTGCCCGCAGGACTTCCGTCGCCGACACTGTTTCGCCGGATATGGATGATGCTGCGATCGCCATGCCGGCGAGCTGATCGAAGTTGATCACCCATGGGATATCGGTTCCCAGGCCCACGGGAACGCGGGCCCGTTGCAGCGCCGCCATCCGCGGTTCCGCTCCTCCCTCTCCCAACATGTGCAGCTGGCCAAACGGGCACCAGACGACTCCGATGCCGGTTTCCGCGAACAGGCCCACTTCGTCCGGACGAACGACATTGGCGTGAATGAAGGTGACGCCAACATGCAGAAGACCCTCGCGCGCGTAGTGACGGTATAGCGATCGGCCCAGTTCCTTCTCGCGGGCGCGCTGGGCCGAGGGCAGGTAGCCGAGATGCATCTGGAACTGGACATGGTTCTCCTTGGCGAGATCGACGGCGGCGCGATGCAGCTCGAGCGATTCCGTCCCTTCTCCGTAAATGCCCACATACGCCCTGACCAGATCGCTTCCCTCGCTGTTGCGGAACAACTGACCGCCGAGACGCATCAACGCGTCGTCAAGGCTCTTTGGCCATCGATTCAGGAAGCCGTCGCTGGTCAGTTGCCCGAGCGTCTCGGCCAAACGCCGGCCGTTGTCGGCGACATAGGGGTCCGTGAGCCAGATTCTGATGCCGACCTCGTCCGCCACGGGTACGACCGCATCGGGCTCGAAGATCGTCCCCGGATCGACAAAGCCGGTGAACCCGGATCTCAAATACTCGATTGCCGCCAGTGCGGCGCTGCTGTGTTCGTCCTCCGGCCGGATCTCGGCCTTCCAGTGGCCCTGCGTCAGCCCCCTGGCCGCTAAGGCGCTGCGGACGGACCGCGCCGTGTACTGCGAGACGTGCATATGTGCGTCGATCATACCCGGATGCACGACGCCGCCGTTCGCATCGACCAGATGCGACGAGACGAACCTGCTCTTGATGTCGTCGTCCGCGCCGACCGCGAAAATGCGGCCGCTTCGAACGGCCATTGCGCCGCCGGGGATGATCGTGTCGTCGGGATTGACCGTCAGCAGGCGAGCGTTGTGTACCAGGAGGTCGCAGCGCTCGGGAGAAATCACAGACGATGTGGCCATCGGGTGGTCCGCGCATCCTGGCTGGCAAACAGACAGCCGAACGAGAGCAGCCTTGGTTCGGATCGCCGACGTGGCCGCGTGCTTAGAGCGTTCGCTGCCGGTTCGTGAATCCGCGCCGAGCACGATCATCGAGGCTGCCGATCGGGCGACCAAGGCGGCAAGCCTTATGCGATGCCGGATTCTTGTATGGGCGGACGCGCCGCGTCCCGGTTCATGGCGCATAAAAAACGCCAACGGCGAATAGCTTTCCTTGGTCGAAAACGGCGAGCGTTATGCCGACTATGGGCGAAGCGACCGACGAGCCAGAGAACGACGCCGGGTTCGAAGGGATCACTGCCAGTCTTCATTCCAAGGGCAGAGAAATGACCCACACCAATCGGGCAACCGACATCGACGCCGCCGTCGATATCGAGGAACGCCGATATATCGAGGCGAATCCCGTCAGCAAGAGCATGTTTCGGGACGCCGGTTTCTACCTGCCCGGCGGTAGCTCGCGGCAGTCGCTGTACTTCGATCCCTTTCCGCTCTTCCTGGCGCGAACCAACGGCAGCCGGGTGGAAGACGCGGACGGCCACGAATACATCGACTTCACCAACGACATGACGGCGGCGCTCTATGGGCACTCGGAGCCGGCTATCGTGGGAGCGCTGCGGGACGCGCTGTCGAACGGAATGTGCTACGGCGGACCGCACGCGCATGAGGTCGCACTGGGCAAGGAGATCTGCGAGCGCTTTTCGTCGATCGACCGGGTCCGCTTTTGCACGTCGGGCACCGAGGCCAATCTGGTCGCCATGCAGCTTTCGACGGTCGTCACCGGTCGCCGTCGGATCCTCGCCTTCGACGGCAGCTACCATGGCCATATGTGCAACTACCTGGCGGCGAACATGCCGCTGAATCTCGAACCCGACCGGATGATTTTCGGCACCTTCAACGACACCGGCGGGCTGGATGCCCTGGCGCGCAAGCATGCGGGGGAGATCGCGGCCATCATCGTCGAACCGATGATGGGAGCCGGCGGCGGCCTGATGGCAGACCGCGGCTTCCTTGCGGCTCTGCGGGCCACGGCCGATCGAATTGGCGCTGTCCTGATCTTTGATGAGGTGCAGACTGCGCGGTTCGCGCCGGGCGGGTTGCAATCGATCCTCGGAACGGAGCCGGACGTCACGACGCTTGGTAAGTTCTTCGGAGGCGGCCTCAACTTCGGCGCAGTGGGCGGCAAAGCCCAGGTTGTCGAGCGACTTAGCCCGACGCATCCCGAAACACTGATGCATGGCGGCACGTTCAACAATAACGTGCTGACGATGGTCGCCGGGTACGCGGGGCTGCGGCAGGTCGCTACCGGCAGCGGCATCCGTGCGTTGAATTCAAGGGGCGACGAGCTGCGCGAGCGCTTGGCGCATATCGCAGCGGCGAAACCGGTACCCTTCGTGCCGGGCTGCTACGGTTCGATTCTCTCGCTTCACTTTCAGGAGACCCTGCCGACCACACCAAGGGAAATCCGAACGCCAGCGGCACTGCGTAAGCTCTATCACCTGTTCATGCTGAACCGCGGCGTCTACATATCGAGGCGCGGCGCGATCAATCTTTCCTTTGCCCACACCGAGGACGATTGCGATCGCATCACGAACGAGTTCGAGGCGTTCCTGGACGCCTATGGCCATCTCGTGAGCTGAGCGCGTGATTCCGGACAATGTCGGTTCCTTGACCGGCCCGCCACCCGACTTCAGGAGTATGTGTCGTCGTCGAAGGCGGCTTTTCTATTCGTGCGGCGCACTTCATCCACGGACGACTCCAGATCGGACAAATACGCATCGACGCTTTGGGCGTGGATCGGGTTGACGGAGTAGTGAATGGCAATCGGCTTCGCCGTGCTCCCGACGAACCAGCCACGCTCGCGCATGCATTCCATCACCGCGTTGATATCGACTTGGTCGTCAGTCGAACCGAAGATGAAGACCCCGAGATCATATGGACGATGGACACGCAAGGCCGGGATCGCCTCTATGCCAGCCACCAACGCGTCGCGCGTCTCCATGACCGTCTTGGCCGCCGCCACGTATCCGTCGTCGCCAAGATAGCGGAGCGCCGCCCAGGCCCCGGCCACGGCGCCGCCGGGTCGCGTTCCGCTCAGCGTATAGGTCGTGTAGACGCCCCTGGGCCACTCATTGAACGTGAACTTGGCGCAGTCCTTGAACTCCTCGGTTCGGTATAGCGACAGCGAAGCCCCTTTCGGCGCATAGCCGTATTTGTGCAGGTCCGCGGACAGGCTCGTAACCCCGGGCACAGCGAAGTCGAACGGTGGTATCTCGTAGCCGAGCTTCCTAGCGAAGGGCGCCAGGAATCCGCCCAGGCACGCGTCAACGTGGCACCACAGCTCATACTGCTGCGCCAAATCGGCGAGGCCCTCGATGTCGTCGAAGACGCCGTGTGAGTAGGAGGGGGCAGAGCCGACAACCATCACCGTGTCGGGTGTCAGGGCACTCCGCATGGCGTCGACGGCAGCACGGAAATCGTCCCGCATCGGCACCCGGACGACCGTCATATCCAACAGGTATGCAGCCTTGTTGAACGAGGGATGGGCGGTTTCCGGTGCGACGATCATCGGGTTCTTGACGTCCGGTTTGTTGGCGCGCGCCCATGCGCGCGCTGCCTTGACCGCAATGATGATGCTTTCCGTACCCCCGGACGTGAAAATGCCAGCACCGCCGTCCGGACAGTTGAAGAGATCGAGACCGAAGTCGATCACCTCGTCTTCGAGTTGTGCGATGCTTGGAAACGCTCTTCGGCCGAGGGCATTCTCGCCAAAGTAGATCTGGTAGGCCTCTCGGATGGCCAGGTCGAGCCCCTCATCCACTTTGTAGTTGTAGAGGGCAACCTTGCCATTCTCCCAGTCGAAGTCTGACTGCTTGCGTCGTTCGAGGTCTTTTCTCAGGGCGGCCCACTTGGCTGTGCCGATCTTGTCGATGTTCATTCGCAGCGTCTCCGAGATCGGACTGCCAGGGCCTTTGACAGACGCGTGGTTTCCGACGAGCGCATTGCACGCGCGGACCACGTACATCCGGCGCGAAACGCCGATAGCGGAGAAATCTAGCGGAGGACGACGGCCCAGCGGAGCGCCGTCGGATTATGAAACGAAGCTGTTTCTTATGGTCGGGGAGCTCCATCCGCCGCGCACCATACAACATCGGCTCAGACCATAATCCTTGCGTCTTTCTCTTTGCAGTGGCGTGGGCGAGGCTCCTCCATCATCTGACCCGACAACCGACGGCTTCGCGGATGGGGAGCACCGGAGGAACCATCGAGGCTGCTGAATCAGCGCCCAGAATCCTGGTTGGCCGATTCTTCCACGAATCGAACGGCTACAACCCAATCCCGACACCGCGATCCGGCTTTGAAGTCCTCAGGGGAGAGGATGTCCTGACCTCCGCCCGCAATTCAGGCACGACGTTGAGCGGCATCCTGGCCTCGCTCGAAGAAGCCGGGGTCATACCGATCCCTGTCCATTCCGCCGCGTCGCCGCCGAGCGGGCCGGTCGAACACCAGTATTTCCTGGAAACCCTCGGCATTTGGCTTCGCGCGATTGAACGGGAGCGTCCCGACGCGATCGCGATCGAGTTGCACGGTGCCATGGCGACGACGGAATCGACCGACGCGGATGGCGAGTTTCTTGCCGGTCTTCGGCAGATGGCAGGCAACACAGTGGTCATCGGGGTCGGGCTCGATCTCCATGCACACATCACGCCGCGCATGCTGGACGCAGCCGATATCTGCATCGCATGCAAGGAAAACCCACACGCCGATGTGGTCGAATGCGGACTCGATGTCGGGCGACTGGTGATGGAGGTCGTGCGCGGCGACCTCCACCCCGTCATGACGATGGCGAAAGCCCGCATGCTGCTTCCCGGCAAGAATGGTACGGGAGAGAAACCGCTCTCGGATATGCACCGGCGGGCCCGGGCCTTGGAGGCGTCCGATCCGGATGTTCGCGATATCTCGCTCTACAACGCGTTCCGGTTCCTGGATGCCCCGAACCTTGGCCAAGGCGTCGTTGTCCTGACAAACGGGACGCAGCCACGCGCGAGGACGATCGCCACCGAGTTCGCAACCGCCTTCTGGGAACGCAGAGCAGAGTTCGTCGACGATCTGTTGTCGATCGACGAGGCGCTGCACAAGGTCCGCTCGGAAAGGCGCGACGGCACCCTTCCCTTTGCGATTGCCGATATGGGTGATCGGGTTCTCGCCGGCGCTCCCGGCGACAGCACGAGAATACTTGCGACCACGCTTGATCACGAACACCCGTTCAAGGCGGCCTTTCCGGTGACAGACCCACGGGCCGTGCAAACTGCGCAGGCAGCCGGTCTGGGAGCCAACCTTACGCTACCGCTGGGCAACACCGTCACGCCGGGGCTCGAGCCGCTTCATGTCACGGGAACGGTCACGCGACTGACCGACGGCCGCTTTGCGATGCACGGGCCGTATCAGGCAGGCGAGACAACATCAATGGGACCGACGGCCGTTGTGAACGTAGACGGCCGAATTGCCATCGTCGTCACGTCAAAGCCGGCCTTCAGCCACGACCCGAATGCTTTCGAGAGTCAAGGCATCCGCGTCTCCGAACTGGACTTCGTCGTGGTGAAGTCAGGCTACCATTTCGAGCTCAATTTCAAGGGCCTCGCCATCCCGATACTCGTTGCAAGCCCGGGCTTGGCATTCTACGAACCCGGGCTCTTGCCGAGAACGCTGGGGCGCGTTTGGCCGGATCACAAGGTTGCCGACGACTGGTTGATCCCGCCCGTTGTTTTCGCTCGTAGGAGAGTCGCCACTGGAGGCTGAGA
>JASJBI010000088.1 GCA_030066595.1 Alphaproteobacteria bacterium
GCGCGAAGCCCGATGCAGCGCATCGGGCAAGCGCTTTGACGCGGACTGTCGGCTGCTCTCGGTCGCCCATAGGGTCGCGCCGGGCGGGCCGGCCCCCTTTCGTCTTTCTGGGGCGTCGAAGGCCTTGACCATAGCGCTGCTATGCTCTGCGGCCTTCTCCTGGCGGATCGAGCGCTGCCCAACGCCCATGGCCACCACGATGACGGCCCGGTCCCTGGTGAGAAATGGGGGCTGGCGCGGCAGGCGCGGCCCTGCTAACCGCTGACCATGACCACAGTCGCCCCAGCCTTGCCGCCGACCCGGCGCGGCGGGACGGTTCTGCTCGCCGTGATCTCGTCCGCCGCTGTGGTGGCGATCACCATGGGCATGACCTACCCGTTGCTGTCGCTGGTGCTGGAAGCGCGCGGGTTCAGCGCGGACGAGATCGGCCTGAACGCGGCGTTCTCCGGCCTTGGTCTGATCGCCGGCGCCTTGCTGCTGCCGCCGCTGGCCCGGCGCTACTCGCCCTGGGCGCTGGTCATGGCCTCGATCGCCCTGACCGTGGCCTCGATTGCCGCCTTTCCGCTGGTCGATCAGCTCTGGATTTGGCACGTCCTGCGATTCCTGCTGGGCATCTCGATCAACGCCATCTTCGTGATCGGCGAGGCCTGGCTGAACGAGGTGGCGGCGGACCAGCGCCGGGGACTGATCATCGGGGTGTACGCCACGCTCTTGTCGGCCGGATTTGCGCTCGGGCCGCTGCTGATACCGCTGACCGGCATCGAAGGCTGGCTGCCGTTCGTGGTCGCCATCGTGGTCGTGCTGGTGGCGGCCGCCCCGATGATGCTGCTGCGGTACGAGCGGCCGCGCATCGGGGACCCGGCCCGGCCCGCCATGCGCCGGATGTTCCTGCTGGTGCCGATCCTGTTCCTCACGGTCGGCATGTTCGGCCTGTTCGACGGTGCGGTCCTGGGGCTGTGGACGGTGTTCGCGCAAGCGCGTGGGCTGAGCGAGAGCTTTGCCGCCTATACGCTGGCCGCCCTGGTCGCGGGCAATGCGGTGATGCAGATCCCGATCGGCTGGCTGGCCGACCGGTGGCGCGGGCACGGGATGCTGCTGGTGTGCAGCGCCGGGGTGACCGCGCTCGGCGCGCTGGTCATCGTCGCCGATCTCACGGCCTGGTGGATCTGGCCGGTGCTGGTGCTGTGGGGCGGCTTCGGCTTCGGCACTTACACGGTGGTGCTGGCCCAGCTTGGCCGACGGTTCGAGGGCCCGGAACTGGTCGCGGGGACGGCCGGCTTTGCATTGATGTGGGGGATCGGCGCGCTGGTCGGGCCGGCGGTGGCCGGCACGGCGATCGAGTGGACCGGCTCGGCGGGATTGCCCGGCACCATCGCGGTCACCTACCTGATCCTGACGGTGCTGATCGTGGTTAGACGGCTCTAGCCCTATTGAGCCTCGCGGCGCCAGGCCAGGACCAGGAACGCGGCGGCGAGCGCCAGCGCGATCAGCGGATGGATCAGCGGGACCTGGCGCAGACCGATCACCTGGTAGTCACCGTTCTCCATCAGGCCCAGCCAGCTGCGTCCGGCCTTGGAGCGGTCGGGGCGGACCCGGCGCACCTCGGGGGCCGCGCCCCGGTCGGCGAAGTCGGCCAGCCGGAACACCGTTCCAGCGGTCGCGTCGACCACCTCCTTCACCAGGGCCGCAGTCGACCGCATGTCGGCGAGTTCGACCGGATTGGGCGGACCGGCGGCCGCGATCGAAACATGCTCGTCGTCGGCGATGCGGTACACGCCGGCTTTGTCGATCCGCACCGTGGCTACGGCTCGGCCGCTGTCGTCTTCGACCAGATCCACGCTCTGCTCGGATCCATCGGGGCCGGAGACGGTCACCGGGTTGTCCTTCTCGGTCAGGCTGCGCCGCATGATATGGACCTGATCGCCGCGCACTTCCGCCCGCAGGTCGTTTTCCTCCAGGTCCGGCTCCTTCATCAGCCAGTGCGCGGTGCGGCGCAGCAGCTCGGCTTGCGGTCCGCCGCCTTCGTATCCGCGGGTCCACAGCCACATGTGGTCCGAGAGGACCTGGGCGACCCGGCCCTGCCCGATCCGGTCGAGAATGACCAAGGGCCGGTTGGCCACACCGGTCATCAGGACGTCGCCCGAGATGTGACGCACGTTGACCTGCCGGAACCAGCGCCCCCACTCGGCATCGATCGCTTCGATGTCCTCGCGCGCCGGCCGATTGGCGTCGGGCAGATCGGCGGTCACCGGGTGGCGATGGCCGATGCCGGTGACCATGGGACGGAAGCCTTGCTCGAACACCTGGCCGGTCGGCTCGCCGGGCAGGATGCGGCCGAGCGGGGTCGCGTGCAGGCTGAGCGGGGTGGCAAAGGTCGGTCCGACCGCCTTCAACAAGGCGCCGCCGTTCTGCACATATTCAACGATGTTGCTCAGATAGGCGTAGGGCAGCACGCCACGGCGGCGATAGCGGTCGAAAATGATCAGGTCGAACTCCTCGAGCTTCAGCTCGAACAGCTCGCGCACCGGGAAGCTGATCAGCGACAGCTCGCGGATCGGCGTGCCGTCCTGTTTTTCGGGCGGCCGCAGGATGGTGAAGTGGACCAGATCGACCGACGGATCGGACTTCAAGAGCGAGCGCCAGGTGCGCTCGCCGGAATGCGGTTCGCCCGATACCAGCAGCACGCGCAGCCGGTCGCGCACGCCGTTCAGGGACAGCACCGCGCGGTTGTTCTCCAAGGTCAGCTCGGCGGGGCCCGCATCGGCGATCAGCTCCAGCACCGTCGGACCGCGGCGGTCCAAGGTCAGCGGCAGGGGGACGTCCACACCGACCGGCAGCGAGACCACCGTTTCCTGAGCCTCGGCGCCGTTGCGGCGCACGCGCACCGGCACCAGGGTGCCCGGCGGAGAGGCCGGATCGTCGATCCGCAGGGTCAGCCCCAAGGGTCGGTCGACAATGCCGAAGCGCGGGGCGTTGACCACCACCAGGCGCCGGTCCTGCTCGTCCTCGTTCCCGGTCAGCAGGACATGGAGCGGTCCGGACGGCGCCGACTCGGTGGCCAGGTCGGGTGCGTCGTGGACCTGGCCATCGGTGATCGCGATGGCGCCGGCGAATTGGCGGATCGGAATGTCGGATCGGGCCTGAGCCAACGCGTCGAACAGGCGCGTGCCGCGGTCGGCCGCCTCGCCCAAGCTGCCGGAGGTCACCTCGACCCGGCGCACCTCGAGGTTATCCATCTGCTCGAGCTGCCGCTCCAGCGCGGCGATCGCCGCGTCGGTCGTCTGCGGGCGGTCGGAGATCTGCTGGCTCTGCGAGCGATCGACCACCAGGAGCGCGATGTCCGGGTTCTCGGCGCGCTCCTCGGTCACAATGGCCGGATTGGCGAGCGCCAGCAGCAGCATGGCGGCGGCCAGGGTGCGCCAAGCGGCGCCGGCCGCCCGGCGCCACCACAGAACGGCCAGAACCAGCACCGCGGCGCCGGTCAGCACCCATAGCACCGGCTCCGGGACCAGCGGTGCGAATTGGATCGAGGTGCCTTCCAACATCGCTGCGTTCCTACTGGCCCAGCCGTTCCAAGATGGACGGCACGTGCACCTGGTCGGCCTTGTAGCTGCCGGTGAGCGCGAACATCATCAGATTGACGCCGACCCGGAACGCCATCTCGCGCTGCAAGGTCCCGCCGGGCACCACCGGGAACTGCGGCCGACCGGCATCGTCGACCGCCCAGGCGGCGGCATAGTCGTTGGCGCCGACGATGACGGAGGAGACGCCGTCGTTGACCCGGTCGGCCACCGGCTCGATCCACAGGTCGCCGGACGCCCAGCGGCCCGGGAATTCCTGCAGCAGATAGAACGAGCGGGTGAGCACATGGTCGCGCGGCACCGGCTGCAGGGGCGGGATCGGCAGACGTTGGGAGATCTCGCGCAGGCGGCGGGCGCCCTCGCCATTGATCTCGCCGTCGCGGGTGTCAAAGAAGATGGTTCCGCCGTTCTTCATGAAGCTGGCCAGATTTCGGATCGCACCATCCGACATCGGCGCCTGCTGCCGGTCCAGCGGCCAATAGATCAACGAGTAGAACGACAGCTCGTCACGCGCGGGGTCGAGGCCGATCGGCTCGATCGGCTCCACCGCGGTGCGCTGGGAGAGAATGCGGGACAGTCCGCTCAACCCAGCTTGGCTCACCGCGTCGAGCTGCGGAACGCCGGTGCGGATATAGGCTAGCCGGGTCCACAGCGCAGACTCCAAGGCGCGCTGGTCGGAGCCCTCGAGCTGCGCATCGGCCGGACGCGGTGCAGCGACAAGGGTGGCTGCGACGAGCAGCACCATTGGCGTAGCACGGCCGATGCCGCCAGCCAGCGGGCGCAGCTTCGGTGCCAGGCCGCGCAGCATCAATCCGATCACGCAGTCGGCGAGGAACAGCAGCAGGGCAAGCGTGAACAGACCGGCGCGCAGATCCACCTCGCCCACGCCGTCATAGCTGCCCTGGCTGAAATGGTCTGGCAGAGCGTCCAAGGGCTTCAGGGTTTGCAGCCCAGGGCCAAGATTCAGCGCGCGGCGCCCCGCATCCTGCCCGTAATAGCCGGGCGGGGTCCGCGGCGAGACGGCGCCCTCTGCGATCTCGACCTCGGTCACCGGACGCACATGCACCGGCGGGGCGGCCAGGCGGCCGAAGCCGTCCAGGGTCTGAACCGGTGCCAGCGGTGTATCGCGCGGCACCATGGCCACTCCCTGACCCAGCGCCGCCAGCCGGCGCAACATGTCCACGAACAGGCCGGATAGCGGAAGGTTGCTCCAATCCGAGTTGGCGGTGATATGGACCAGCACCAGCCAGCCGTCGCCGCGCCGCTCGGCGGTCACCAGAGGCGTGCCGTCGGCAAGCCTGGCCCAGGTCTTGTCGGCCAGATCCAGCGACGGCTCGGCCAGGACCTGCTGGGAGACGGTGACCTCATTCGGCACGTCCAGACCGCTGAACGGACTGTTGCGGTCGAAGGCGGCGAGCTTGGCCGGCTCACCCCACAGCAGAACGCCGCCCAGCGCGCGGCCGCCGCGGCGGAGCTGGACCGGGACGAACAGGTCCGATTGGTCCGCGCTGGCGTCCCGGCGGGCCATCTTGGGGCCGGCAAAGCGCAGGACCAGGCCGCCGCGCTCCATCCACGCGCTGACCGCTTCGGCCTCGGCGCCGGGCTGCGGTCCTTCGTCAACCAGCACCAGCATGGCCTGATCGCGCTGCAGCAGCTCGATGACCGAGCCGCGCGAAACCTCGGCATAGGGCTCCATCGCCCGGTTCAGATAGTAGAACGGGTCGAGCAGGGGGGTGACGCTGTCGTCGGAGCCCGGCGCGACCAGGCCGACCGGGCGGCGGCGCGAGCGTTCGTCGACCAGGAATACCGCGCCGGCGCTCGACTCGCCCTCGATCACCAGCCGGGCCAGCCGGTTGCGCAATTCCAGCGGCAGGTCGATCAGCGCCTCAGCAGTGGTGTCGCTCTCTTCGAAGTAGACGCTCTGGCGAGACAACAGGCGGCCATCGACCGCCAGGGCGCGCACGGTCGCCTCCAGCCGGCCGATCGGCGCGCGCCGTTCCAGCACCAGCTTAAGGTCCGATCCATCGATCTGCGGCTCGCGCAGCAATAGGGCACCGCCACCGTCCGCGTCGTGGCGAACCTCGACCGGACCGAACAGCTCCAGATCGGCGATCAGATCGCGGGTTGCGGCATGCTCCATCCCGTCCGACAACCAGACCACGGCCCCTGCAGAGCTGGCCCCGAACCGCTCAATGGCGTCCAGCGTGGCGGCGTGATCGGCCGCCAGCGGCATCGGCGCCAGTGCCAGCGCCGTCGAGCGCGCCTCGCCGGCGGCCAGCGGCCCGATCACCTGGACCGGGCTGTCGTCGGACGACACGGTCGGCAGCAGCGCAACCGGCCGGTTGTCGCGTTCCGCTTTGTCCACGATATCGGCGATCAGTTCCTGCCGGTTCGGCCAGTCCTTGGCCGCGGCCCAGCTGTTGTCGACGACGAGCAGAACCGGGCCGTTGCCGAGCAGGCCGCGCGACGGGTTCAGCACCGGACCGGCAAACGCGAGAATGATCAGCCCGGCGATGGTGATGCGCAGCAGTATCAGCCATGGCGGCGTGGTGTGCGGGGTCTGTTCCTCGGCCTGGAGGCCGAGCAGCAGCCGGATCGGCGGGAACTGGATCAGCTTCGGGACCGGCGGCAGGACGCGCAGGATCAACCACAGCAACGGCAGACCGAGCAGTCCGATCAGCGCCCACGGCGTGGTGAAACCGACCGGGCCAAGCACCAGGAACAGCCCGGTCGCGAGGACCAGCACGCTCCATGGCACCACATAGGCCAAGGTCTTGAGGTCGGTCGGCATCACTCAAAGGTCTCCAGCGGCGAGGTCAACGCCACATAGGCAGCCAGCACCGCTTGCTCGGGCGGCCGACTGGTCAAGTGCTGGGTGAACGACCAGCGCGCCGCGCGCGCCAGATCGGACAAGGCCGCGGTGTGCTGCTCGAGCCGCTTGAGATAGCTGTCCCGCACCGCCTCGACACGGCCGAGCAGCGGCTGATCGGCCTCATCCTCCATGCCCGAGAACCGGGCCCGGCCCTTGA
Organism: Alphaproteobacteria bacterium; assembly: GCA_030066595.1. GTDB lineage: Bacteria > Pseudomonadota > Alphaproteobacteria > JAJFFI01 > JAJFFI01 > JASJBI01. The sequence goes on from JASJBI010000088.1 coordinate 6,611, forward strand.
ACGGCAGGCTGGTCTCGGCCGGATCCAGCACCTGAACCAGATGGCCGCGTACGCCGCGGGCCACGAACCGGCCAATGTAGCGCTCGATGCTGCCGATCGGGGCCAGGAAATCGCTAATGAACATGGCATGGCCGTAGCGCGGCAGCGGTTCGAACGGCGCTTCGTTGGCGCTGGCCGGATTCGGCGCGAGCAGGCGCTCGGCGATCAGGTGCAGCGTGTTGCGGCGGTTCTGGGGACGCGTGTGCTCGCCCAGCAAGGCCACCCGCTCGCCACCGCGCAGCAGCAGGTTGACAACCGCCAGCAGCACGAGCTGCGCGCGATCGCCCTTGGGGACAAGCGTCGGGGCGGAGGCGTAGTTCATGGAAGCGGACCCGTCGCACCAAAGCCAAACGCTCTGCGCCGCCTCCCACTCGTTCTCGCGGACGAACAGTTGCTGGCCCTTGCCGGACGCCCGCCAGTCGATCAGCTTGGCGTCGTCGCCGGTCTGATAGCGGCGGAATTGCCAGAACGTCTCGCCCTGTCCGACGCGCCTGCGACCGTGCACGCCCTGCGACACCGTCGAGGCGACACGATCGGCGGCGACCAGCAGCGGCGGAAAACGCTGGCTGAGCGCTTCGGCGCGATCCGTCGCGGTGCGCGCGCCGGTGGCTTGTGCGGAAAGGGAGCCGATCATTCGCTGTTGCGGGGTCCGGGTGTGCCCGGCGCTATCCGGCTTCGGCCACCAGCCGGTCGATCACATCTTCCAGGCTGATGCCTTCGGCGCGGGCTGCGAAATTCAGGGCCATGCGATGGCGCAACACCGGTCCGGCCAGCGCCGTCACGTCGTCCACCGATGGTGCGTATCGGCCTTCCATCAAGGCGCGGGCGCGCACCGCCAGCATGAGCGCCTGGCTGGCGCGCGGGCCAGGGCCCCAGGCGACGTGATCGCGCACCATCGGGTCGTCGCTGGTGTCCGGGCGTCCGGCCCGGACCAGGCGCAGAATCGCTTCCAGCACGCTTTCGCCAACTGGAACCCGGCGGACCAGCTTCTGGGCGGACTGCAGGTCGGTGGGCTTCATCACCCGGTTGGGCTGCGCGTCCTCGGCCCCGGTGGTTGCCAGCATCATCTGGCGCTCGGCCTCCAGGCTCGGATAGCCGACGTCGATCTGCAGCAGAAAGCGGTCAAGCTGGGCTTCCGGCAGCGGATAGGTGCCCTCCTGCTCCAGCGGGTTCTGGGTGGCCAGCACGTGGAACGGGTTGGGCAGCGGATGGGGTTGGCCGGCGACTGAAACCTGATGCTCCTGCATCGCCTGCAACAACGCCGACTGCGTGCGCGGGCTGGCCCGGTTAATCTCATCGGCCATCAGCAGCTGGGCGAACACGGGACCCTTGATGAACCGGAACGCGCGCCGCCCGCTGTCGGTCTCTTCCAGCACTTCGGACCCGAGGATGTCGGCCGGCATCAGGTCCGGGGTGAACTGAACCCGCTTGTCCTCCAGGCCGAGCACGGTGCCCAGGGTCTCGACCAGCCGCGTCTTGGCCAGGCCGGGCACGCCGATCAACAGAGCGTGACCACCGGACAGCAACGTGACCAGGGACAGGTCGATGACTTCGTCTTGACCGTAGATCACCGCCCCAATCTGCGTGCGCACCGACGCCAGCTGCGCGCCGAGCGCCTCGACCTCACCAATCAGGATTTCAGGATCTTCGGCTTGAATGGGCGTAACCTTCGAGGTGGGAGACCGCTTGGATCGGGTGGTCAAGGCGTGGCTCTCCTATCCGTGATGGTGCGCCGATGTGCCAATGGAATCTCCACCTTATTGGCCACATGCTAAGCGCGCAGACTAACATGGGCGGGGGCGAAGCCGCACCCGCCGATAGGCTAAATATGGGACAGCGAGCCTATCCTGCCAGGACGATGGGGCGAGATTTACACAACACAGTGTGAAGAACATGGCGGAAACCAAGACCCGTGGGCCGACCGAGCAGTTGGCCGAGCGAATCCGCCGCGGCAGCCGAAGCGGACCGCGATCGACGGATTCAGACGATTGCGGCGACTTTGGGCTGCGAATCGGGAGCGACGGGCGGTGGTATCATTACGGAACTGAAATCACCCGATTGGCGCTGGTGAAGTTGTTCTCGACCGTACTTCGGCGCGAGGACGACGGGACGTACTGGCTGGTCACGCCGGTGGAGCGCGGTCGCATTGCGGTCGACGACGTTCCGTTCGTGGTGGTCGAGGTGACGGTGAGCGGTTCGGGACCCGAGCAGCGGCTGACGGTTCGGACCAACCTGGACGAGGAGGTGGTCATAGGGTCAGATCACCCGCTCAGCATGCGCGAAGCCGATGACAGTGGCGAGTTGCGTCCCTACATCCCGATCAGGCCCGGCCTGGAGGCGAAGGTGCTGCGGCCGGTCTATTATCATCTTGTCGAGCTTGCCGAGAGCCGGGCAGCCAACCAGGCGGGGGAATTGGAAGTAGGAGTGTGGAGTGACGGCATGTTCTTCAGCCTCGGCCAAGTGCTGAGCGAGGACGCATGAGCGGGCCGAGCGACCGGACGTCGGTCATCGAGCGGTTTCGGGCTCAGCAAGGCGCGGGCTGGCACGACGCCGAGAGGGTCCGCACCTACGCGCATGGCGACGGCAGCGGGCCGCCGCGCGCGGTGAGCGTTGAGGCGCTGATGCAGGCCTATGCCGCGCGAGAAGCCGGGGATCCGCCGATCGGCGAGCCGCTCTTGGTGCGCGGCGACCACGACCTCAACCCGGATATGCTGCCGGACCCGCCGTTGCGCCAGGCCGCCGTGCTGGTGCCGCTGGTCGAGCGGCCGGGCGGTCTGACCATTCTGTTGACCCAGCGCACCGACCATCTGCCCGATCACGCCGGGCAGATCAGCTTTCCCGGCGGAAGCCTTGAACGCGATGATACGGACCCGTGCGACGCGGCGTTGCGTGAGACCGAAGAGGAAATCGGCCTGCATCGGCGGCACATAGAAATCATCGGTGGGCTGGACCTTTACATCACCCGCACCGGATACAGCGTGCATCCGGTGGTCGGGATGGTGACACCGCCGTTCGACATTGCGCCCGATCCGCATGAGGTGGCATCCGTGTTCGAGGTCCCGCTGAGGTTCATCACCGACCCGGCCAGCCGGACCGTGCACAGCCGGAGATACGCCGGAAAACTGAGACAATTCTATGCCTTCCCTTGGCAGGATACGAACGGCGAACGATATATCTGGGGCGCGACGGCGGGCATGCTGGTCAATCTGTGCGAGGTTTTGGACGCGTCATGACACGGATCTTTCTGCAATTGGTTCTGCCTTTGGTCGTGCCGTTTGTGGTGTATTGGCTGTACGTCCAGATGGCACGGCAAAAAGCGCAGGCCGCCGGCGTGCCGCCCGATCAGGTGCGAGTGCCCGAGGTGCCATGGACATGGCTGGCGATCATGGGCGCCTTGCTGGCCATCTTGACGCTGGTCGGAACCACGCTGCTTGACGGGGCCAAACCCAGCGCGGTCTACGAGCCGCCGCGTTTTGAAGACGGACGGATTGTGCCCGGCCAAATGCGGGAATAGCCTGCGCTCCACTCAGCAGCACGTCCGGCGACCCGCAGCATGCCGACCGATCGCCTTCCCTCCAAGCCATGGATGCACACGCCGGCCGTTATCGCGGTTCTGGACGTGCTCGAGGGCGACGGCGGCAACGCCCGCTTCGTCGGCGGCTGCGTGCGGGATTCGCTGGCCGGGAAGGACGTCAAGGATGTCGACATTGCGACCAACCTGATCCCCGAGCAGGTCGTGGGCCGCCTGGAGGTGGCCAACATCAAGGTGGTCCCGACCGGCATCGAGCACGGCACCGTGACCGCTGTTTCACACCATCAGCCGATCGAGGTGACGACGTTGCGCCGCGATGTCGCCACCGACGGCCGCTGGGCCGAAGTGGCATTCACCGATGACTGGGTGGAGGACGCATCCAGGCGCGATCTCACCTTCAACGCGATGTACGCGGATCGCCACGGGACGCTGTACGACTATTTCGGCGGACGCCAGGACCTGCGGCTCGGCCGGGTGCGGTTCATCGGCGAGGCCGCCGCCCGCATCGCCGAGGACCGGCTGCGAATCCTGCGCTATTTCCGGTTCTACGCGCTTTACGGCCGTGGACCGGTGGATCTGAGCGCGCTGGATGCCGCGCGTGCCGCGGCGCCGGAGATCACCAAGCTGTCGGGCGAGCGGGTGCGCGGCGAGATGCTGAAGCTGCTCGAGGCCGACAAGATCGCCCAAGTGCTGAACGTCATGCAGGCCAACGGCATCCTGCACTACGCGCTGCCGGACGCGGAGAACATCGCTCGGCTGCGTTCGCTGGTCACCGCCGAAGGCGTGACGGCGGGGCGCTCGGCGATCCGCCGGCTGGCTGCTCTGTTGCCGGACAGCCTTGAGGTGGCGCGCGCTTTGGCGGAACGGCTGAGGCTGAGCAACGCGGACGCCGCGCGGCTGTGCCGGCTGGCCGCGCCGGATTGGCCGTCGGGCGTGCGGCGTCTGGATCCCGATTTGAACGAGGTCGATCGCGGGCGGGTGTTTTATCGGCTGGGTGGGCCGGACAGCCTGGACCTGATCCTGCTCGCTTGGGCGGAAACCCTGATGGACGAAGAGGACGGCTCGCGCTTTGCGCGGTTCGAGACCGAGAAGTGGCGCGCTTTGGCCGAAGCTGCGGCCAACTGGCAAGTGCCGGTCTTTCCGCTTAAGGGCGCGGACGTCGTGGCGCGCGGCGTGGAAGCCGGGCCGGAAGTCGGTGCCGTGCTGGCCGAAATCGAGGCGGACTGGATTTCCGCCCGGTTCGCCTGGGACCGGGCGCGGTGCCTGGTCGAGTTGGACGAACGGGTGGCTGCAAAGGGCTTGTGAAATCGCCGCCGATTCCGGAAAGTCGGCTATCCCTCCGGCGCTCCGCCGGCCTTCGCACTCCGCGCGGTTCCATGGTTGCCATCCGCATCTGTTTCGTCGGCGATAGCATCACCGTCGGCACCGGCGACGACCGGTATCAGGGCTGGCCCGCACTTGTGGCGACGGCCGAGGCGGCGCGCGGGCACGACGTGACCCTGTACAATCTGGGCGTACGTGGCGACACCTCGGTGCAGATCGCGACGCGCTGGCAGGCCGAATCCCGAGCCCGGCTGCCGGACGACGTGAATGGCGCGCTGGTGTTCTCGTTCGGCGTCAACGACGCCGCGATCGAGCCGACCGCCGACCCGAACCGGCAGCGGGTGCCGCTAGACCAATCGATCGCCACGGCGCGTGAGATCCTGTCGACCGCCCAGTCCTGGCTACCGACGCTGATGGTCGGACCCACCCCGGTGCGGGTGGATGGCGTGCAGATAGAGCGCTCGCCGGAGGTGACATACGATTTCCTGAATGATCGCACACAGGCGATCGATGCCGCCTAT
>JASJBI010000089.1 GCA_030066595.1 Alphaproteobacteria bacterium
ACCGCCGCGCTCGCCGCCGCCTGGGTGCGGCTCCGGCGCACGCCGGTCCAGGACCGTCGCGTCGCCATCGTGCTCGCGAACTATCCCAACAAGGACGGCCGCATGGGCAACGGAGTCGGCCTCGACACGCCCGCGAGTGTGGTCACGGTGCTGTCGGCGATGGCGTCGGCCGGATACGCGGTCGCCGACGCGCCCGCCGACGGCAACGCGCTCATGCGCCGGCTCGCGGCCGGGCCGACCAACGCGCTTTCGGACCGGACCGCGCGCACCGGCGGCGTCCGGCTGTCGCTCGCCGACTACGACGCCTTCTTTGCCGGGCTGCCGGAAGCGGTCCGTGCGGCGGTCACGGATCGCTGGGGCGCGCCCGCCGACGATCCGTTCGTGCGCGACGGCGATTTCCATGTGTCGGTCCACCGTCTCGGCAACATCGTCATCGGGGTGCAGCCGGCCCGGGGCTACAACATCGACCCGGTGCAAAGCTACCACGACCCGGACCTGGTGCCGCCGCACGGCTACTTCGCCTTCTATGCCTGGCTGCGCCGCGCCTTCGACGCCCACGCGGCTATCCACATGGGCAAGCACGGCAATCTGGAATGGCTGCCCGGCAAGGCGGTGGCGTTGTCGGAGCGCTGCTATCCGGAAGCCGCCTTGGGGCCCCTGCCCCATCTCTATCCCTTCATCGTCAACGACCCGGGCGAGGGCACCCAGGCCAAGCGGCGGGCCGCGGCGGTCATCGTCGACCACCTGACCCCGCCGCTCACCCGCGCGGAGTCCTACGGCCCGCTCAAGGACCTGGAGCAGCTCGTCGACGAGTACTACGAGGCCTCGGGCCTGGACCCGCGCCGGCTCGATCTGTTGCGCCGGGACATATTGGAGCTCACCCAGTCCATCGGCCTCGACAAGGATTGCGGCATCGCGCCGGGTGAAGGCGCGGACAGCGCGCTTGGCAAGCTCGACAACTATCTCTGCGAGCTCAAGGAGATGCAGATCCGGGACGGCCTGCACGTGTTCGGGCGTGCGCCGCAGGGGGATCAGCTCACCGATCTTCTGGTGGCGCTGACCCGCGTGCCGCGCGGCGACGGTGCGGGCGCGGACGCCTCGCTGATCCGGGCACTGGCTCGGGACCTCGCCTTCGACGGCTTCGACCCGCTCGACTGCGACCTGGGCGCGCCGTGGACCGGTCCGAAGCCCGCGGTTCTGACCAACGGCGCGGTCTGGCGCAGCAATGGCGACACGGTGGAACGGCTTGAGCGTCTGGCGCGAGACCTTGTCGCAGGCGCCGCAAAACCGGCCGACCCGTGGTCGCGCAGCCGCGCCGTGCTCGACGGGATCAAAAGCCAGGTGCGCCCCGCCGTGCTGCGCTCGGGCGACGACGAGATCGCCGCGGTGCTCGACGGGCTCGACGGCCGCTTCGTCGCACCGGGCCCATCGGGCGCGCCGACCCGCGGGCGGCTCGACGTGCTGCCGACCGGGCGGAACTTCTACTCGGTCGACACCCGCACGGTGCCGACGCCCACGGCCTGGGCGCTCGGCTGGAAGTCGGCCGGTCTGCTGCTCGACCGGCACCGGCAGGAACACGGGGCCTGGCCCGAGACGCTCGCGCTCTCGGCCTGGGGCACCGCCAACATGCGCACCGGCGGCGAGGACATCGCCCAGGCGCTCGCATTGATGGGCGTGCGGCCGACCTGGGACGCGGCCTCCCGGCGGGTGACGGGCTTCGAAATCCTGCCGCCGGATGTCTTGGACCGGCCGCGCGTCGACGTCACCCTCCGGATCTCCGGCTTCTTCCGCGACGCCTTTCCCGCCCAGATCGACCTGTTCGACTCGGCGGTCCGGGCCGTGGCCAAGCTGGACGAAATCGAGAAACAGAACCCGCTCGCCGCACGGGTCCGCGAGGAAACCATGGCGCTCGCCGGCCAGGGCGCGGACGAACAAACCGCACGTCGACGTGCGGGCCACCGGGTGTTCGGCTCCAAGCCCGGCGCCTACGGGGCGGGGTTGCAGGCCTTGATCGACGAACGCGGCTGGCAGACCGATGCCGATCTCGCCCGCGCCTATCTGGCCTGGGGCGGCTACGCCTACGGCGCCGGAGCAGACGGACAGCCCGAGCACCGCCTGTTCGAGCGCCGGCTGGAAAAGGTCCAGGTGGTGGTGCACAACCAGGACAACCGCGAGCACGACCTGTTGGATTCCGACGACTACTATCAGTTCGAGGGCGGGCTGACCGCGGCGGTGCGGACGCTCTCGGGCGCGCAGCCCTCGGTTTACCACAACGACCATTCCCGGCCCGAGTCGCCCAAGATCCGCACCCTCCAAGACGAGATTGGCCGCGTCGTGCGCGCCCGCGTGGTCAACCCGAAGTGGATCGCGGGCGTCATGCGGCACGGCTACAAGGGTGCGTTCGAGATCGCCGCCACGGTGGATTATCTGTTCGCCTTCGCCGCGACCACCCGGCTGGTGGCGGACCACCATTTCGACGCGGTCTACGACGCCTTCGTGGCGGACGAGGCGGTGCGGGGATTTCTCACCGAGACCAATCCGGCGGCCGCGCGGGAGCTCGCCGAACGGCTGATCGAGGCGCAGGAGCGCGGTCTCTGGAAGCCGCGCTCGAACGCGGCCTACCCGGCGCTCGCCACGCTGGCGGAGGGAGGAACGGCATGAGCGTGGAGCGGACCGAGGACGAGGTCAACCGGCGGGCCAACGAGAAGGCGCGCAAGAAGAAGGCGGCGCGCGACAAGATCCTCGCCACCAAGACCATCGAGAAGGGCCTGGTCATCGTCCACACCGGCAAGGGCAAGGGCAAGTCGACGGCCGCCTTCGGGCTGGCCGCCCGCGCCATCGGCAACGGCATGCGCGTCGGCATCGTGCAGTTCGTCAAAGGCAAGTGGGAGACCGGCGAGCGCCAGGTCCTGGAGCATTTCCCGGACCAGGTCACCATCCGCACCATGGGCGAAGGCTTCACCTGGGAGACCCAGGATCGGGCCCGCGACATCGCCGCCGCCGAGAAGGCCTGGCAGGTCTCAAAGGAGATGATCGAGGCCTGCCGCGGCGAGGCGCCGCGCTACGACATGGTGATCCTGGACGAGCTCAACATCGTGCTGCGCTACGACTACCTGCCGCTCGCGGATGTGCTCGCGGTGATCGCGGACAAGCCCTACGACCTGCACCTGGTGATCACCGGCCGCAACGCCAAGGAGCCTTTGATCGAGGCGGCCGATCTGGTCACCGAGATGACCATGGTCAAGCACCCGTTCCGCAGCGGCGTCAAGGCGCAGAAGGGGATCGAGTTTTGACCGCTGCGCTGATGCTCCAGGGGACCGGTTCGGACGTCGGCAAGTCGCTGCTGGTCACGGGCCTTTGCCGCGTCTTCACCCGCCGCGGCCTGGCTGTGCGGCCGTTCAAGCCGCAGAACATGTCCAACAACGCCGCCGTCACGCCGGACGGGGGCGAGATCGGCCGCGCCCAGGCCTTGCAGGCGCGGGCCTGCGGCATCGCGCCCTCGGTCGACATGAACCCGGTGCTCCTGAAACCGCAGACCGAGGTCGGCGCCCAGGTCGTCGTCCAGGGTCGCGTGCGCGGCAACGCCCGGGCGCGCGACTACCACCGGCTCAAGGACGAACTCTTGCCCAAGGTGCTGGAGAGCTTCCACCGGCTCGGCGAATGCGCGGATCTCGTGCTCGTCGAGGGGGCGGGCAGCCCGGCCGAGGTCAACCTGCGCGCCGCCGACATCGCCAACATGGGTTTCGCCGAGGCCGCGGAGGTGCCCGTGCTGCTGGTCGGCGACATCAACCGCGGCGGCGTCATCGCCAGCATTGTCGGCACCTACGAACTTCTTACGGCTTCTGAACGACACCTCTTAAGAGGTTATCTCATAAACAAATTCCGGGGTGACGCGAGCCTGTTCGACGGCGGCCTCGAGATCATCACCGCGCGCACCGGGCTCGCGAGCTTCGGCGTCGTGCCCTATTTCGCCGAGGCGCGCCGCCTGCCGGCCGAGGATGCCGTGGCGGTCGACGGCTATGGCGGCGGCCGACGCGCCGAAAGCCCCATCCGCATCGCCGTGCCGGCGTTCTCGCGCATCGCCAATTTCGACGACCTCGACCCGCTGGCCGCCGAACCGGACGTCGCGCTGCGCATGATCCATCCCGGCGAGGCGCTGCCGGGCGACGCCGACCTGGTGGTCCTGCCCGGCTCGAAGGCGACGCTCGCGGACCTCGCGGTCCTGCGCCGGGAAGGCTGGGACGTGGATCTGGTGGCGCACCGCCGGCGCGGCGGCGCTGTGCTCGGCATCTGCGGCGGCTATCAGATGCTCGGCCGGGCGGTGCACGACCCGGACGGGATCGAGGGCCGGCCGGGCAGCGCAGAGGGGCTCGGCCTGCTCGATCTGGAGACACGACTGGCGGGCGACAAACGCCTGGTCGAAGTGCGCGGCACCGACCACGCCACCGGTGCGCACGTCCGGGGCTACGAGATGCATGTCGGCGAGACCACGGGTCCGGCCACGGCTCGGCCGATGCTGGCACTCGAATCCGGCCCGGACGGCGCCATTTCGGACGATGGCCTGGTGCAGGGATGCTATGTGCACGGGCTCTTCGCCGAGGACGGCTTCCGGCACGCCTTCCTGGCCCGGCTCAAAGCGCGGGAGACCAGCGGCCTCGCCTACGAGCATAGGGTCGAGACGGTGCTCGACCGCCTCGCCGATCACCTGGACCAGCATGTGGATCTCGACCGCCTGTGGGAGGTGGTATGCGGGTCCTAACTCAGAAGCGCGGCGAGGAGGCCGGTCGCCATGGCCGCGACCGCCGCGAGGCAGACATGCAGCGCGCCGCGGATGTCCTCGGGCGTGGCCTCGCGCCGGCCGTCCCCCAGCCAGGCGTCGTCGACCGTTTGCGCCTCGTATTGCCGCGGCCCGCCGAGCGAAAGCCCCAAGGCGCCGGCCATGGCCGCCTCGGGCCAGCCGGCGTTGGGCGAGCGATGCAGGCCTGCATCCCGCCACATGACCAGGAGCGCGCCGCGGCCGTCCGCACCGGGAAGCACGGCGGCCGCGAGCGCGATCAGCAGACCGGTGATCCGCGCGGCCGGCAGATTGGCGAAGTCGTCGACCCGCGCGGCGGCCTGGCCGAACGCCTCGTAGCGGTCCGTGCGGTGCCCGATCATGCTGTCCAGCGTGTTGATGGTCTTGTAGGCGAACAGCCCCGGCAGCCCCAATATGAGATACCAGAACACAGGCGCGACCACGCCGTCGGACAGGTTCTCGGCCGCCGACTCGATCGCGGCGCGGGCCACACCGTGTTCGTCCAGGCTCGCGGGATCGCGGCCGACGATATGCCGCACGGCGTCCCGGCCGACCGCGAGGTCTTGCGCGAGCCCATTCCCGACCGCGGCGACATGCGCATGGAGTCCGCGAAAGGCGATCAGCGTGCTCGCGAGCACGGCCTCCAACAGCCAGCCGCCGGGACCCGGCACGCTCCGCAATCCGAGGCTCAGGACGCCGCCGAGCACGAAAGCCGATGCGATCAGGACGCCGGCAAACCGGCGTCCGCTGCGAATGCGCTCTTCATGAGAGAGATCTGCGTGATTGAAGCGCGGCTCCAGCTTCCCGATCAGTCGACCCAGCGTCGCGACCGGATGCGGCGCGCGACTGTAGAGCCAGGCGGGATCGCCGAACGCGGCGTCGAGCGCGAGCGCGACCAAGAGTATCAACAGCGGCGAGCCGCCGTGATCCGAGAGCCAAGGGACCAACATCGGCCGATCCTGCGCGGCGCAGGCGGGCCGGTCAATCGCGGAACCGGCACGTTGCCTCGGCCGGCGCGTCTGACTTACCTTCAACCCAACTTCGACGAGGGGGCATGATGAACGACAAGACCGGAGTGCTGCTCTGTGGCCATGGCAGCCGCGACCCGGGCGCCGTGCGCGAATTCGGCGCGCTGGCCGAGGCGGTGGCGCAACGCCTGCCGGAGCAGGACGTGACCCATGCCTTTCTCGAGTTCGCGCGCCCGGTCATCCGGGACGGCCTGAATACCCTGCGTGACCAGGGCAACCGCCGCATCCTCGCGGTGCCGGGCATGCTGTTCGCGGCCGGGCATGTGAAGAACGACATCCCCTCGGTGTTGAACACCTACATGGCGCAAAATGACGGTGTCACAGTTGATTACGGGCGAGAGCTCGGGATCGACTTGAAGATGATCCGTGCCGCCGGCGCGCGCATCCAAGAGGCGCTCGACGCGGCGCCGGACGCCGTGCCGCTGCACGAGACGCTCCTGGTGGTGGTCGGCCGCGGTGCCTCGGACCCGGACGCCAACTCGAACATCTCCAAGGTGATGCGCATGCTGTGGGAAGGCTTCGGCTTCGGCTGGGGCGAGGTGGTCTATTCCGGCGTCACCTTCCCGCTGGTCGAGCCAGGGCTGGAACACGCAACGCGGCTCGGCTACCGGCGCATGGTCGTCTTCCCCTATTTCCTCTTCACGGGCGTGCTGGTGCGTCGCATCTACGATCACACCGATCTGGTGGCCGCGCGCCATCCCGACATCGAGTTCGTGAAGGCGCCCTATCTGAACGCCCACCCGCTGGTGGTCGAGTCGGTCCTCGACCGGGTGCGGGAGATCGACGAAGGCCGGGCCGTCATGAACTGTCAGATGTGCAAGTACCGCGAGCAGGTGCTGGGCTTCGAGGACGAGGTGGGGCTCGCGCAGGAGAGCCACCATCACCACGTGGAAGGCATCGGCACCGATGCGGACCAGGCCGCGGGCGGCAACGGGCAGGACCAGACGCACGCCCATGATCACGGACACGCGCATACGCACGGCCACGGTCATGACCACGGGCACGGCCATCATCCGTACCCGCATGCGGACCATCCGCTGGGGCCCGTCACGCTGAAGAAGTCGGCCGCGGGCGGCGACTGAATGGCGGGGTCACGAATGAACGATCACCCCCACCCCAACCCTCCCCCATCGAGGGGGAGGGGGACTGAATTAGGAGCCCCTCGAATCCCCTCCCCCCTTGTGGGGGAGGGATAGGGAGGGGGGTTATCAGCTCGCTTCAGCCACCGGCCAAGGGTTCCCAATGATCGACTATCTGCGCGATCCGGCCGAGATCTATCGTCAGTCCTTCGCCATCGTGCGCGAGGAGGCGGAGCTCGACGGGCTGCCGCCGGCTTTGCGGGACGTGGCCGCGCGTCTGGTCCATGCCTGCGGCATGCCGGACATCGTGCTCGATCTCGCCTGGCGCGGCGACGTGGTGGCGGCCGGGCGCGACGCGCTGGCCGCCGGCGCCCCGGTGCTGGCCGACGCGCGCATGGTGGCGGAGGGCGTGATCCGGCGGGTACTGCCGGCCGATAACGAGGTCGTCTGCATGATCGACGCACCGGAGGCGGGCGACGCGGCAAGACGGAAAAAGACGACCCGGTCGGCCGCCGCGGTCGGGCTTTGGACGCCCTACCTTTCGGGCGCCGTCGTGGCCATCGGCAACGCACCCACGGCGCTGTTCCGTCTGCTCGAACTCATCGAGGAGGGCCGGCCGCGCCCGGCCGCGATCCTCGCTTTCCCGGTGGGCTTCGTCGGCGCGCGCGAGTCCAAGGAGCTGCTTGTCTCCACGGACCTGGACATCCCCTATTTGACCCTGCGCGGCCGGCGCGGCGGCAGCGCGCTTGCCGCGGCGGCAGTGAACGCGCTCGCGGCGGGTCCGCCGTGACCGGGAAATGGCTCAGCATCGTGGGCGTCGGCGACGGCGGTCTCGGCGACCTCTCGTCGGCCGCCCGCGCGCTCATGGACCGGGCAGAGCTGTTCGTCGGCGGCGAGCGCCATCTCGCCATGCTGCCTGCGGACGACCCGCGCGAACGCCTGCCCTGGCCCAACCCGCTCGCCGCCGCGGTCGACGAGATCGAGCGCCGGCGCGGCCGGCAGGTCTGCGTGCTCGCGACCGGCGACCCGATGCAGTTCGGCATCGGCGTCACGCTCGCCAAGCGGATCCCCATCGACGAGATGACCATCGTCCCGGGCGTCTCCGCCTTCACCCTCGCCTGCGCCCGGCTCGGCTGGCCGCTGGCCGAGACGGCGTGCCTTACTCTGCACGGCCGGCCCGTCGATCTGCTGCGCAGTTCTGTCCAGCCCGGCGCGCGCATTTTGGCCCTGTCCGAGGACGGGGCGACGCCCGGCGCGGTGGCCGCGGTGCTGCGGGAGATGGGCTACGGGCCGAGCCGGCTTGTCGTGCTCGAACATATGGACGGTGAGAACGAGCGCCGCATCGACGGCACCGCGGCGGACTGGTCGGCCAACCGCGTGGCCGATTTCAACACGCTCGCCATCGACTGCGTCGCCGGGCCGGATGCGCGGCGGCTGCCGCGGGTCCCTGGCCTGCCGGACGATGCTTTCGTCCATGACGGCCAGCTCACCAAGCGCGAGGTGCGCAGCATGACGCTCGCGGCCCTCGCGCCGGTCCCCGGCCAGCTCCTCTGGGACGTGGGCGCGGGCTGCGGCTCGGTGGCCATCGAATGGCTGCGCAGCCACGCGACCTGCCGCGCCGTCGCCATCGAGCGGGAGCCGAAGCGTATCGCCATGATAGCGGACAACGCGGCCGCCCTCGGCGTGCCCACGCTCGAGATCGTGGAGGGGGTCGCGCCCGCTGCGCTGGCCGGGCTCGACCCGCCGGACGCGGCCTTCGTCGGCGGCGGCACGTCCGGCAACGGCGTTCTCGCGGCGTGCTGGGACGTGCTCAAGCCGGGCGGACGGCTGGTCGCCAACGTGGTCACGCTCGAAGGCGAGCGGGCGCTCGGCGCTTGGCAGTCCGAGCGGGGCGGCGAGCTGCGCCGCATCTCCGTCGCCCGCGCCGAGCCGATCGGTCCCCATCACGGCTGGCGGCCGCTCATGACCGTCACCCAATACACGGGCGTTAAGCCGTGACCGGCACGCTCTACGGCCTCGGCGTCGGTCCGGGCGACCCGGAGCTGATCACGGTCAAGGCCCTGCGCCTGCTCGAGAGTGCACCGGTGGTCGCCTATCCGGCCCCGGAGACGGGCGAGAGCCTGGCCCGCGCCATCGTCGCGGACTATCTCTCGCCCGCGCAGGAGGAGATCCCGATCCGTATGCCAATGCGGCCGGACCGCTTCCCGGCCCAGGACGTGTACGACCGGGCGGCGGCGCGCATCGCCTCCCATCTCGAGGCCGGGCGCGACGTGGCCGTGCTCTGCGAAGGCGATCCCTTCTTTTATGGCTCGTTCATGTTTCTCTACGGCCGCATGGCCGAGCGCTTCCCGGTCGAGGTCGTGCCCGGCGTGACCTCGCTGGTCGCCTGCGCCACCGCAGTCGGCGCGCCGCTCGCGGCCCGCAACGATACGCTCGCGGTCATTCCGGCACCGCTGGACCCGCAGGAGATCCGGGCGCGGCTGCGTGAGGTGGAGGCGGCCGCGATCATCAAGGTCGGCCGCCATCTCGCCAAGGTGCGGGCCGTCCTGGACGAGCTCGGGCTCGCCGACAAGGCCCGCTATGTCGAGCACGCGACCATGCGGAGCCAGAAGATCCTGCCGCTCGCGCAGGTCGACGGCGAGGCTGCACCCTATTTCTCCATGGTTCTGGTGCACGGGCGCGGGGAGGCCTGGCGGCTGTGAACGCGCCGGCTGTCATCCTCCTGACCGAGAGCGGCCTGCCGACGGCCCGGCGCGTCGTCGCCGCCCTCCCGGAAGCCAAGCTGCACGGGCCGGCCGGACGGGTGGCGGCCGTCGACGTCGCTGTCGACGATCTCGGGACGCATCTTCGGGAGCTGTTCGCGGCGGGCCGGCCGATCGTCGGGCTCTGCGCCACGGGTATTCTGATCCGGCTGCTGGCCCCGGTCCTCGCCGACAAGACGGCCGAGCCGCCGGTGCTGGCCGTGGCCGAAGACGGCTCGGCGGTGGTGCCGCTGCTCGGCGGCCATCGCGGCGCCAACGCGCTGGCCGAGACCCTGGCCGCCGCCCTGGGCGCGACCGCCGCCATCACCACCGCGGGCGACCTGCGCTTCGGCGTGGCCCTCGACGCGCCGCCCGCGGGCTGGACGCTCGCCAATCCCGAGGACGTCAAGGCGTTCACCGCGGCGCTGCTCGCCGGCGAGACGGTGGCGCTCGACGGCGCGGCCCCGTGGCTCGCGGACAGCGATCTGACCCTCGACCCGGCCGGCCGCCTGACCATTCGCGTGACCGACCGGCGGGCCGAAGGCGGCCCGGATTGCCTCGTCTACCATCCGCGGACCCTGGCCCTCGGGGTCGGCTGCGAGCGCGGGACGGCGCCCGAGGAGCTGGCGGCGTTGGTGCGCGAGACACTCTTCGCCCAGGGGCTGGCGCCCGGGACGCTGGCCGGGGTGTTCTCCATCGACGTCAAGATGGACGAGCCTGCTGTAATCGCGCTGGCCGCCAGATTGGGGGTGCCGGCCCGGTTCTTCGACGCCGAGACGCTGGAAGCCGAAACGCCGCGTCTCGCCAACCCGTCGGACATGGTGTTCCGGGAAGTGGGCTGTCACGGGGTCGCCGAAGGAGCAGCGCTCGCCGCGGCGGGCCCGGAGGCAGCTCTGATCGTGCCCAAGCAGAAGAGCGTGCGGGCCACCTGTGCCGTCGCCCGGGCCCCCGCTGTCCTGCGGGCCGAGCTGCTGGGCCGCGCTCGAGGCAGCCTCGCCATCGTCGGCATCGGTCCGGGCACCGCCGATTGGCGCACGCCCGAGGCGGACGCCGCCATTGCGGCCGCCAGCGACCTGGTCGGCTACGGCCTCTATCTCGATCTGCTGGGGACTGCCGCGGACGGCAAGCGGCGTCACGACTATGCCTTGGGCGAAGAGACCGAGCGGGTGCGCGCCGCCCTCGATCTCGCGGCCGAGGGACGCGACGTCGCGCTGGTTTCCTCGGGCGACGCGGGCATCTATGCCATGGCCGCGCTGGTCTTCGAAGAACTGGCGGGCGCCGACCGGCCCGACTGGCATCGGGTCGCGGTCCGCACCGTGCCGGGTATCTCCGCCTTGCAGGCCGCAGCCGCGCGCATCGGCGCGCCCCTGGGGCACGACTTCTGCGCCATCTCGCTCTCGGACCTGTTGACGCCCTGGGAGGTCATCGAGCGGCGCATCCGGGCGGCGGCCGAGGGAGATTTCGTGATCGCCTTCTACAATCCGGTCTCCCGCAGGCGCACCGAGCAGCTCGTCACGGCGCGACGCATCCTCTTATCGCACCGGCGCGCAGACACGCCCGTGGTGCTGGCGCGCAATCTCGGCCGGGCTGACGAGGCCATCGAGGTGATCACCCTCAAGGACCTTGCACCCGCCCGCGCCGACATGCTGACGCTCGTTCTCGTGGGCTCGACCGAGACCCGGCGGGTTCCGCGCGGAGACGGCGGCGTCTGGGTCTACACCCCGCGCGGCTATGCCCGGAAGCCCGACCCGGTGATCTCCGCATGACCGTGCATTTCATCGGGGCCGGGCCCGGTGCGGCCGACCTGATCACGGTCCGAGGCCGTGACCTGATCGCCGCCTGCCCGGTCTGCCTCTATGCCGGCTCGCTGGTGCCGCAGGCGGTGATCGACCAAGCGCCCGAAGGCGCGCGCGTGGTCGACACGGCGTCCATGACGCTCGACCAAATCGTCGCCGAGTTCGAGGCGGCGCACGCGGCCCGGCTGGACGTGGCCCGGGTGCATTCGGGCGACCCGTCGCTCTACGGCGCCATCGCCGAGCAGATGCGCCGGCTCGACGCGCTCGGCATCGACTACGACGTGACGCCGGGCGTGCCCGCCTACGCCGCCGCTGCCGCGGCGCTCAAGACCGAGCTGACGCTCCCCGGCGTCAGCCAGACCATCATCCTGACCCGCACCGCGATGCAGGCCTCGCCGATGCCCGCGGGCGAAGACCTTGAGACGCTCGCCCGGTCCGGCGCGACCCTGGCGATCCACCTCTCGGCGCGCAACGTCCGCGCGGTGGTGCGGGAACTCTTGCCCCATTACGGGGCGGACTGTCCGGTGGCGGTGGTCCATCGGGCGAGCTGGCCGGACGAGACGGTTCTGCGCGGCACGCTGGCAGATATCGCCGAACAGCTACGCGCGGCCAAGATCACGCGCACCGCGCTGATCCTGGTAGGCCGAGTGCTGGACAGCGAGAACGCGGCGGAGAGCCGCCTCTATGATCCAGCGCATGTGCACCTCTTTCGGCCTGGGTGAGGATCGCGCAGATCGTATCCGCAGCACTTGGGCAGACCGGCCATGACCCATGACGACACGCCGGAGGACCTGTCGGCCGGACGCCAAACGGTCGGCGCGGTCTTCCTGGCCTTCCTGCGCCTCGGCCTGACGTCGTTCGGCGGCCCCATCG
>JASJBI010000090.1 GCA_030066595.1 Alphaproteobacteria bacterium
ATCCCGTGCTCGGCGAACAGCCCGGCATAGCGCTCGCGGGCGCTCGATGCGGCGAGCGACTTGTTCTTGAACAGCAGGCGGGAACCGGGCACGGCCTGCAGAATGCGGGCCCAGCTCTCAATCACCTGCGGCGTGACCTTGGCCAGGTTGTTGAAGCTGGCGAAGGTGACATGGCCGCGGTCGGTCATCGGCAGGGGGCCGACCTCGGGCGCGTCGTCGGGTGGCCGGTAGCAGAGGAACCCATTGGGCAGCCGGATCAGACGCTCGACGCAATAGACGTCCGCGTCCCCCGACGGATCGGCGATCGCATCGCTCAGCCGGTAGTCGATGGCAGAGAGACCCGTGGTGTCCGGATAGCCGAGCCAGGTGACCTGCACCGGGGCCGGCTTGGCCGCGAATACCGTCAGCCGGTTGCCTCGCGTGTGGCCCGACAGGTCGACCAGAACGTCAATCTCGTCCGCCTGGATCGCCTCGACGACCTGCTCGTCCGTCATGCCGGCGATGGTGCGCCATTGGTCGACCGATGCCTTCAGGCGCGTGGTCGTCTCGTCCTCGGTCTGGGAATTCGCGTAGCACGTGATGGCCAGCCTTTCTGCGTCATAGGCCGCGAGGGGCGCCTCCAGGAAATAGCTGACGGAATGGATGTGGAAATCGGCCGAGACAAAGCCGACCCGCAGCCGCCGGTCCGGATCTCGGGCAGTTTCCGAGTCGGCTGGTGCGCGGCGTTGCCCGCCCTGAACCTGATCCCAGGCCAGGTGCTCGGCCAGCAGTTGGTCCGGGTCCATAGGCGCGTAGTGCAGGGCGAACAGCAGATTGCTGTGCGCGATGACCAGGTCCGGGTCGATCGTCAGCGCCCGGCGGTACCGGGCCACGGCCTCCTCCATCCGTCCTAGGTCCTTGAGCACGTTGCCCAAGTTATTGTGCGCCTCGGCGTAATCGGGCTGGATGGCCAAGGCCTGATCAAGGATGGCGACCGCCTCGTCCAACTCGTCGAGATCCTGCAGTGCCGTGCCCAGGTTGTTGAGCGCTTTGGCGAAGTCGGGCTTGATCGCGAGGGCGCGGCGATAGCTGGCCACAGCTTCGCCCAGCCGTCCGATGCCCTTCAATGCGGTGCCCAGGTTGTAGTGCGCCTGGGCGTAGTCCGGCTTGACGGTCACAGCTCTGCCCAGACACTCGATCGCCTCGTCCGTGTGCCCAAGTTCCTGCAGCGCATTGCCGAGATTGTTGAGCGCTTGGGGATAGTCCGGTTTGATGGCCAGGGCGCGGCGATAGCTGGCCACGGCGGCCTCCAGACCGCTGGTGATCTTGAGCGCTCGACCCAGATTGAAGTGCGCCTGTGCGTAATCGGGTTTCACGGCGAGGGCTCGGTTGAAGCAGGACGCCGCCTCCTCGGCTCGACCCAGGTCGTAGAGCGCATTGCCCAGATTGTTTTGGGCTCCCGGATGATTGGGACTGACGCCAATGGCCCTGGAAAGCAGGTCGACGGCGGCGTGATTGTCCTTCGTCTTGCGCGCGATGGCGGACAGCAGAAACAGCGCTTCGAACTGGTCCGGGTCGCCGCGCAGAACTTCTCGACAGAGGCGATCTGCCTCGGGCAAGCGGCCCGCCAGATAGAATTGCTTGGCGAGGGCCAGATCGCTCTGCATGCCAGACGATGGTTCGCGCGTATCGGTCGGATTTTGAGTCAGCGTTGGCCTTCCCGGTCTGCGCGGTTCAGTTCGTCGGAGCCTGTATTCCCGGCCACCTCCGCCGCTGCGGTGCTAGCCGCGCCTGGTACATACCGGGCGCTATCCGCCCCGAAGCGCCCTCGACTCCTCGACCTTCTCTTCAAGCAATCGATCAAGCGCTTGCTCAGTCGCCGCAACGCCTGGTTTTCGGTATGGCACTGGATCCAGTTCCCCGGATGATAGGTATGGCAACCTCATCGCCGCATTCGCCTCGAAAATCAGAACCGAGCCGTCCACCAGCTGCGTGAAATCAATGCCGAAGTAGTCGAGTTGCAGCTTCTCCTGCACGGAATTCATCGCTCTGAATGCTTCGCTGCCGAGGTAGCGTTCTGGATCGCTGTGAAACTTCTCGGCCGATTCGATCATCCATTTGTTCTCTGACATGAACCGATAGATTCTTGTGGACACTTGAGAATACCACTCGTCGGAAACGACGAATTGGCTCGGGTACAAGGCTCCATCAACCGAAAAGACACGCATCTTTACATACCCGCCGCGGGGATCGAAAAAATCGATGAATTCGACGAGGTAGTAAGGGCCTTCCGGGTGCCTGGAGAAGTAGGCTTCCAACTGTTCGATATCATCGACTTTTTCGAGACTCTCGCCGGTGTGCGTGCCAGCGCGTCGGGCGAGTAGAGGAAAGGGCATGCCGGCGTCGTCAAGGGTCCTGGTGATCTGTGTTCTCGACCGCAATCGTTCTTTGAGATGGAGTGTTGCGGGAAACACGATGCCATCGATGTCCCGCAGTCTTTGATAGTTCGTGTGCCGCCTTGTCTGGGCGATCCGATCCGGCGCATTGATGACGGGCACCGCGACATGTTCGGTGATCTGACGCACGATTTCGTGACATATCGGAACCGCATCGATGTCCGAGATCGTGTTGTAGATCACGTCGCATTTCGGCAGCAGACTGATCTCGGTGGCGGGCTCGAACCCGTCCACATAGAAACTCTTCTGTTCGAATTTGCTTTGGTCAAAGTGGGCGTCCGCATTGTTCATGCCAGAATCAAAGACACTTATCCCAAACCCAGGCTCCATCACGAAGTACCCATCTTCGATGGCTTTGAGAACGAGGACGCTGCCAAGGGGCTCGTGTCCTGTGAACTCCCGGAACTGGCTTCGAGCGAATCGAACGGCCTTGAGCGATGTCTCGTTGGCCTCTGCTTTGCGCCCGTCCTGTGCGAGTGCCGCCGATAGGCTGATGTGGCTCTGATAGGACTGCGGATCGATGGCCACCGCCGCGCGGGCATTGGCGAGCGCGGCCCGCGCATCCCCCATAAGCAGCTGGACCCGGGCCATCTCCGAGTGTGCCGCGGCCAGCCTGGGGTCCAGCGCAAGGGCCCGCCCGAAATGGACCAGGGCCTCAGACATGTTGTCCGCCTGCTTGGCGATCAGCCCCAGGCCAAGCTCGGCCTGTGCCAGCGAGGGGTCGAGCTCGAGCGCGCGTGAGAAGGCCTGTTGGGCCGCTTGGCGCCGGCCCAGCTTTCGCAGGCTGTCGCCGAGATTGTTCAGCGCTTGCGCGTAAGCGGGCTTGCACTCCAGGGCCCGCCGGTAGCTGGCGACCGCTTCCTCCAGCCGGCCCATGATGCCAAGCGCGTTGCCGAGGTTGCAGTGGGCTTCGGCGAAGTGGGGGTCGATGGCCAGGGCCTTGCGGAAGCTGGCGGCCGCCTCGTCCGGCCGGGCCAGGTCCAACAGCGCGTTTCCCAGATTGTGCAGCGCCCGGGGATACTCAGGCTTGGCGCTCAGGGCGCGGCGATAGCTGGCGACCGCCTCTTGCAGGTGGCCGGCCATTCTGAGCGCCATGCCCAGATTGTAGTGCGCCTCGGCATAGTCGGGCCGGATGGCGATGGCCCTGTTGAAGCTGGCGACGGCCTCGTCGGGGCGCCCCAGGTCCTGCAGCACATTGCCGAGATTGTTGTGGGCTTCGGCGTCATCGGGCCTGCTGGCCAGAGCCCTGGTTATCAGGTCGAAGGCAACCGCGCTCTTGCCGGCCCGTCGGGACAACACGCCGAGCAACAGCAAGGCGTCAGGCCGATCGGGCTCGGCCTGCAGGACCTGTCGATAGAGCTTCTCGGCCTCGAGCAGCCGACCTGCGGCATGGTGCTGTCTGGCCAGGGCCATGTCGGTGTGAGCCGCCGGCCGCGCGCGGGATCGCGGCGCGGGTTGTCCGGAGCTGGCGCCCCGGGCGCGCCGTTTCGCAGATCTCTGCTGCCGACGTCGTTCTGCTCTGCTCATCTTCCGGGCGCACCCGCTCCCTGCCAAGACCTGTGGGTTACTGATTTCGGCTTCCTAGCCCCGGCATGGCGCTACCGGTTCCGCAGCGCTTTCGACTCCCCGATCTTTCTCTCGAGCATCTGATTGAGCGCCTGTCCAATCGCCTGGATGCCGGGCTTTCGGTAAGGCGCAGGATCTAGTTCAGAGGATGTGAGCCTAGGTAGCCGCATGGTTGCGTTGGCCTCGAAAACAAAAATCGAGCCGTCCTCCATCAGCGTGAAGTCGATTCCGAAGTAGTCGAGTCGCAGCTTCGCATATATGGAGTTGAGTGCCCGGAATGCGTCAGGTCCCAGGAATTCCTCGAGGTCGGCATAGAATTGCATGGCCGAGTCATGCATCCATTTATTCTGCGACATGAACTCGTAGACCAGTGGGGTGACGTGAACGTTCCAGTCGGGCCACACGAAATACTGGTTCGGAAACAAGATACCATCGACGCAATAGGCGCGCATTTTGACGTAACCGCCACGCTTGTCGAAGAAATCGATAAACTCGACGACGTAGTATGGCCCCTCGGAGTGTTCCAAAAAGTAGGCTTCCAGCTGCTCGGCTCTCTCCACCTTGGCAAGGCTTTCGCCGGTATGAGTGCCGGCACAGCGGATGAGAATGGGGAAAGAGATATTTGCCTCGTCAAGCGTCTTGATGATGTCCTGCCGCGACTTCAAGGCTTGCTCAAGCTGAATGGTCGGCGGAAATAACAAGCCTTCAATGTCACGGAGCCGTTGGTAGTTCAGATGACGCCTCGTCTGAGCGACCAGGTCGGGAGGATTGATGACCGGAACGGAAACCCTTTCGACGATGGAGCGGGCGACCTCCAGCGATCTGGGCGCGGTATCCATGTCGGAGGTTTCACTAAAGACTATGTCGCAATCCGGCAGCTGATCCATTTCAGTGGCGGGATCAAAGCCGTCCAAATAGAAAGTATATTGCTGAATTCTACTTAAATCAAAGTGAGCTACGGCATTGTTCCTACCGGAATTACTGATGCTTACGAGGTTGTCGGGCGCCATCCGGAAGTACGCATGTTGGAGTCCCCTTAGAACGAGGACGCTGCCCACGGGTTCGCGTCCTCTAAAATCTCGGACAGTGATGCGCCGAAGCCGAACGGCCTCAAGCGATGCCTGGTGGGCCTCGGCTCTGCGGTCATCCCGAACCAAAGCCGCCGAGAGCGTGACATAGCCTGGCCGAAATTCCGGGTCGATCGCGATTGCTCTGTGCGCACAGTCGAGCGCCGCCGCCGTATCGCCCATGATCAAATAAACCCTGCCCATTTCCGACAGGGCCGCGGCCAGCTTTGGATCGAGCGCAAGGGCCCGGCGAAAATGGTCCAGCGCCTCCGAGGTCTGGCCGTTCAGCTTTGCGATGACACCCAGGCCATGCTCGGCCTCGGCCAGCGAGGGATCGATCTCGAGCGCTCGTGAAAATGCCTCTTCGGCATCTTCCAATTGGCGAACGTTAAGGAGGTTATTGCCCAAGTTGAGAAAGGCACTGCCGAATTCCGGATCGCACTCGACGGCTCTTCTGTAGGCGGCGATCGCGTCCTGCAGCGCACCTTGCTGCGTGAGCGTGTTGCCCAGCCGATAGTGCGCTTCGGCCAAATGGGGATCTGCGGTGACGGCCTCCTCCGGGCTCGCGACCCCCTCATTGGGCCGCGGCATGGTAAGGAGCGTGTTTCTTAGGTTGTTGTGTGCCTGCGGGTAGTCGGGCTTGATGACAAGGGCTCGGCGATAGCTCGCCACAGCTTCATCAAGCCGCCCTACGATCCGCAGCGATCTGCCCAGGTTGTAATGCGCCTCGGCGTATTTTGGGTTGATGTCGACAGCCTTGTTGAAACTGGCGATGGCGTCGTCCGTTCGCCCCAAGTCCAAAAGGACGTTGCCACGGTTATTGTGCGCTTCCGCGTAGTCCGGCTTGCTGGCAAGAGCCTTTTCGATCAGGTCGAGGGCGACATCGTTTTTTCCGGCGCGTCGCGAAAGCACACCGAGCAAGAGCAGGGTGTCGGGCCGATCCGGCTCTGCCTGCAAGACCTTCTGATAGAGTTTCTCCGCCTGGTGCAGCCGGCCCGCCGCATGGTGCTGTCTGGCGAGGGCCATGTCGGTCTGGACCGTCGCGGACTGCCGCCCGCCGCGGGAACGGTGCGACGATTGCCCGGATTTGGCACTCCTGGCCTGCTTTTTCGCAGCCCTCTGCTGCCGGCGTCGTTCGGCTCTGTTCATTTCCTGGGTCCAACCCCCGTTTACCAGAATCAATTCGCTTTAGTTACTTGAGCGCCACATGTAATTCTCAAGTATTATCAGGCTTCCGCGCCTTCGGGGGCTGTAGGGAGGCCCGGCATTTACCATTTCCACTTCGATTTCGGGCGAGAGGATAGCCGATTGCGTTGGCGCCGGGAACAGGTGTTACTGAACTCTTGGTTCAATTCTCGCAGGTTGGGCAGCCTCGTTGGCGTGGCACCAGGTGCGCCACATGGCGCGGAAGGCGTGCTCCAGGTCGCGCGCGAAGCCGGCGCCGTCGCAGAGCGGAGAGGCCCGCATGCGGTCGCGCAGGCCGGTGCGCAAGGCGGTGAGGCGGTCGGGGTCTTGGGCCAGGGCGATGGCCGTCTGCTCGTAGC
>JASJBI010000091.1 GCA_030066595.1 Alphaproteobacteria bacterium
CCCGGTTTTCCAGGTCTTGGGCTAGGAGGGCGTTGCGCGGCGATGCTGGCGCATCGCAAGCGGCGGCCGACGCCGTCCCAAGGCCTGGAAAACCGGGCCCTCCGGGTCGTCCAGGCAAGGGCGATGGCCGCGTCGCGGGGGCTTGACGATGCTTCCAGCATCGCCGGCGTCCCCGCTCCTAACCCTCCCCCTTGCCTGGACGATGCAGGCCATGACTATGTCTCGGACGGGCTGCCAGAGGATGATTCTGGTTGACCAACCGCTGCAAGCGCTCGGACATGACATGGGTGTAGATCTGGGTGGTCGAAATGTCGGCATGGCCAAGCAGCTGCTGCACGCTGCGCAAATCGGCGCCGTGATCGAGCAGATGGGTGGCGAAGGCATGGCGCATCACGTGCGGGCTGACCCGGCTGGGCGCGATGCCCGCGCCGATCGCCAGTTCCTTCAACAGCTGGGCGATGCGGTGGCGGGTCAGGTGGCCGCCCGCCGCGCGCGACGGGAACAGCCAGGGGGACTTGCCGCCGACCCGCCGCACGCCGGCCGGCACAAAGCGGTCGCGCACCTCCAGATAGGACTGCAGGGCGGCCTGGGCCGGCGCGCCGAGCGGCACCATGCGCTCTCGACCGCCCTTGCCGCGCACGGTCAGCATGTCGCCGCCGCGGCGGACTGCGGTCAGATGCAGGCCGGCCAGCTCCGACACGCGCAGGCCGGCCGCGTAGAGGATCTCGATCAGGCAGCGCAGACGCACGCCTTCCGGGCCCGGCCAGTTCTGAGCCGTGGTGAGCAGTCGGGCCATCTCGTCCTGGTCCAGCACCTTGGGCAGCGGGCGGCCGAGCTTGGGACCATCGAGCGTCGCGGTCGGATCATCCCCGCGCACGCCGTCGGTGGTCAGCAGGCCATAGAACTGGCGCACGCTGGAGAGCCGGCGCGCCAGCGTTCGCGCCGACAGACCCGCATCGCTCAGACTGGCCACGTAAGCGCGCAGGTCGGCCGTATCGGCGCGCTCGATCGGCACCGAGCGCCCGGCCAGAAACGCCTCCAGGCTCTGCAGATCACGCTCATAGGCGGCGAGCGTATTGGCCGCGGCGCCGCGCTCGGCCGCCATCATCTCCAGAAAGGTCTCGATGTGCTGCGAAGAGGCCCGGCGTCGGGCGCGCGGCGCCATATCTCGCGCGACCTCCGGAGCCCTAGACCCCAGCCGCGATCGCCGCCTCGACCGCCGCGCCCCGGGCTTCGGCCTCCAGGCCAAGCTGGCGCAGAGCCCCGATCACGGCGCTCAGTTGGACCGGGTGAAGCTCGGTCAAGGTGCGCTCTTGGGTCATGTGCAGCAGCCACAGCAGGGATTCGCCAAGGCGTCCGCCGGACAAGCTGTGCCGCAAGGCGCTCCAGACCGACACATCGGCCACCGCACGCGGCGGGCCGGAGGCCGACGGCATGGCCTGACGGTCCTGACGCACCGCGGCCCAGTCGGCGGCGGTCAGCGGCTCGCCCAGCGCGTCGAACAGGCTGAGCAGCAGCTCCGCACGCTCCACGGCGCGCAGCCGGTCGACCGGATGGGCATCCTCGCCGATCGCTGATCGGTCGTTCTGCAGCCAAGCGGCCACCATGCGCTCGTCCCAGGCGAGCAGTCCCTCATCGCCGCGGGCCAGCCGCGCGATCGGCCATAGCCGCAGCATCACGCCATAGGTCTCGACATTGCTGGCAGCCGCGCGCAGGGAGATCTCCAGCCAGGCGCGCGCGCGCTCGTTCTGGCCGGCCCGATAAAGCGCGCGCCCCGCATCGATGGCGAACCAGGCGAGATCGGCCGACGGCTCGATGTCCTCAAGCAACGGAGTGACCAGCGCGGCCGCCTGCGGATAGGCGTCTTCGGCCAGGCCGGACCGTAACACCAGACTGATCGCCTCGGCCTTGGCGGTCGGCGCATTCTGCGCGCGCGCCTGCAACGTGGTCTGAACCCGCGCGGCAAGACCACCGGTGGTGCCGACATCCTGGGCGGAGATCCTGAGACCTTCCACGATCTCCTGCAGTTCGTCGGCGGACAGCAGGCCAGCGGCCAGCGCCTGATCGGCCGCCTTCAGCCGAACGTCCGGCTCGGCGTTGTCGCTCAGTGCCACCGCACGAATGATCGCGGGGTCGCTGCTGTTCAGCACATCTGAGGGGATCGGCAGGTCGGCCGCGCGCAACATCGCCAGGTGCAAGGCGGTCGGCTCCGACAGGCTTTCGATCGGTGATGCGTCGAACCCGGCCAATGCGTCGACCATGGCAAAGAACACCGGATCGTCGTGACCGAGTTCGCGCAGCAGATCGGCGGCCAACGCCGCCTCGGTGTTGCGCTTGTTGAGCGTCAGACAGAAGATCCGCTGCTTTTCGACCGACGGATCGGCATCAGGCGAGCCATTGGATTGCGATCCGATCACCTCGCAGGCGCCGGAAAGATCGCCCTCCAACAGCAAGGCTTCCAGGCGCAGCTGCCGGAACCGCGGGTTGGGTGCAGCCACCGCGAAACTAGACTCGGTCGAGGCGACCGTGGTCGGCGTGCTGGCCTGAGCGACTTCAATCTGGCCGATCAGATCGCCCATCGCCTTCAGCTCGCCCATCGCGCGCAGGCGGTCGATCCGGGCCTGCAAGAAGGCTTCGGCATCGTCGTCCGCAGACGCCGGTGGCTGGGCCGCGGTCAGCAGAAGTCGGCGTTGCAATTCGCGCAGGATCGGTGAGCCAGGCTGGCCGCTGAGGCCCGCGATCAACTCGGTGATCAACGCCCGGCTGCTCCCGGCCCACAGGCCGCCGCCCAAACCGCCGTTCTGGTCGCCCAAGGTGCCGACCGAAGCGGGATCGATGCGGTCCAACGCATCCCCGGCGACCGCCGGGACCGATGCTTCGCCGGGCGCCGCCGTCTCAAAGCTCAGCGGCTCGGACGTGATTCCACCCGCCGCCGGTGACGGCTCGGCGGCGGTCGTCGCGCCGGGCAGCGGCTGCGCGGGTCCGGTGCCGGGCAGCGTGAATCCGGCCGGCGGAGCCGCCGCGGCACCAGGCGCCTGGTTGGCGGGAACCTCACCAGCAGGCGGGGTCTGGTTGGGGGTCGGGGTCAGCCGCAGGGGACGCGGCACATAGCCATCCTGGCCCTGCTGCTGCGCCCAGGCAGGGTTAATGGACAGGATGCCGGCCGCACCGACCGCAACGCCGGTGCACAGGGCAGCCCGAAGCAGACTCCGGCGGGCCGTGCTCCGTCTCGCCGGTCTAGCTGGGGAACCGTTCATCTGGCAGGACTCTTTTGATTTCCGATTGCGGCGGCGGAATATCCCAGGTTGCGAGAAAGATCGCACCACCGAGGACAACCGCGGCCACCAAAACGAACAGAGAGCGTGTCAATAGACGCATGGACCACCCTGGGGTCATCTGGCCACCCGGCAAACCAACTGCGCACGGAAATGCGGAGCAGGGTCAGCCCCACTCCTTCCGCGCGCCCCAGATTTGCCCAAGCATTGAAAAGTGCTAAAACCGTATGGTGGCGATTTCGCGGCAGTCTAACCGCCGCTCCGCAGTCATTCAACGTCGCCAAATCGCGCGCGCAAGAGGACGCGCAACCGACATGTCCGCGGACGGCTCTTCTTCTGGATCAGACCCCGATAATTCGCGCCCGGCGAAGCGCGTGCCTGCGCGTCCTTTGGTGCTGGTCGGATTGATGGGCGCGGGCAAGAGCGCCATCGGACGCCGGCTGGCCGGCCGACTCGGAATTCCGTTCGTCGATGTCGATGCGGAGATCGAAAAGGCCGCGGGCTGCAGCATCTCGGACTATTTCGAGCGCTATGGCGAGGCCGCGTTTCGCGTCGGCGAGCGTAAGGTGATATCCCGCTTGCTGGACGGCCCGGTGGCCGTGCTGGCGAGCGGCGGCGGCGCCTATATGGATGCCGAAACCCGGGCGCTCATCGGCGAAAAGGCGATTTCGGTCTGGCTCCGGGCCGAGCTCGACGTGCTGGTCGAGCGCACCTCGCGGCGCAACGACCGGCCGTTGCTGCATCGCGGAGATCCGCGCGCTATCCTGGCCGACCTGATGGACAAGCGCTATCCGATCTACTCCCAAGCCGACATCGTCGTGGACAGCGACGAAGGCCCTGCGGACCAGATGACCCGGCGCGTGGTCGGCGCGGTCCGCCGTCACCTCAATCGCCATCCCGAGCTGGCCGCGCCATGCTGAGCCCGCAAGTCGTCTCCGTCGGCCTGGGCGAGCGCGCTTACGACATTCTGGTCGGGCCCGGCCTGCTGGCCACCGCAGGGGAGCGCATTGGCCCGGTCCTGCAAGGCCGCGCGCTGACCGCGGTGGTCACCGACGAGACCGTGGCGGCGCGCCATCTGCCGACGTTCACGGCCGCACTCGACCGGGCCGGCGTAAAGCACATCACGCAGGTGGTCGCGCCGGGCGAGGGCTCCAAGAACTTCCAGGTCCTTGCCGAGCTGTGCAGCGCCCTGCTGGCGGCCGGAGTGGAACGGCGATCGACCATCATCGCGCTGGGCGGCGGGGTGGTCGGCGATCTCGCCGGCTTCGCTTCGGCCATCCTGCTGCGCGGAACCCAATACGTGCAGGTCCCTACCACCCTGTTGGCCCAGGTCGACAGTTCGGTCGGTGGCAAGACCGGCATCGACACGCCCGAGGGCAAGAACCTGGTCGGCGCGTTTCACCAGCCGCGCCTGGTGCTGGCCGATACCAACGTGCTCGACACGCTGCCGCGGCGCGAGCTGCTGGCCGGCTATGCGGAGGTGGTGAAGTACGGCCTGATCGGGGATGCGGCGTTCTTCACCTGGCTTGAAGAGCATGGCCCGGCGGTGATCGAGGGCGGCCCGGCGCGGATCGAAGCGGTGGTGCGGAGCTGCCGGCACAAGGCGGCCGTGGTGGCGGCGGACGAACGCGAGAGCGGGCAGCGCGCCTTGCTGAATCTGGGTCATACCTTCGGCCACGCCTTGGAGGCCGAGACCGGCTTTACCGGCGAGCTGCTGCACGGTGAGGCGGTCGCGATCGGCATGGCGCTTGCATTTGACCTGTCGGCCCGACTGGGGTTGTGCCCGCTGGCCGATGCCGCGCGCGTGCACAACCACTTGGCCGCGATCGGCCTGCCGACCGGGCCCGACCACGTGCCGGGCCGGCTATGGAACGTGGACCGTCTGCTCGGCCACATGGCGAAGGACAAGAAAGTGCGTGACGGAAAGCTGACCCTGGTGCTGGTGAACGGGATCGGACAGGCGTTCGTCACCCAGGACATCAGCGCCGATCAGGTCCGCCAGTCGCTGCAGGAGGCGATCGCCGCGTGACCGCACCGCTGATCATTACCCTTTGTGCGATCTTGGTGTTGTTGATCCTCTCGGGGTTCTTTTCCGGTTCTGAGACAGCCCTGACCGCCGCTTCGCGCCCGCGCATCCACCAGCTTGCCGAAGAGGGCGACCGGCGCGCTGAGATCGTGCGCCAGCTGCAGGACACGCGCGACCGGATGATCGGCGCGATCCTGCTTGGCAACAATCTGGTCAACATCCTGGCCTCCGCGCTGGCGACGAGCGTCCTGATCTCGCTGTTCGGCGAGGCCGGCGTCGCCTATGCCACGCTCGCCATGACCACGCTGATCCTGATTTTTGCAGAAGTGCTGCCGAAGACTTACGCCATCACCCACGCCGAACGCATGGCGTTGAGCGTCGCGCCGGCGATGCGCGCGGTGACGGTGGTGCTGTCGCCGTTCGTCACCGCGGTGCGCTGGTTCGTGCGCGGCACCCTGAAGCTGTTCGGGGCGGAGCTGCCGGAGAAGTTTGCCCACTACACCACGCCCGAGGAATTGAGCGGTGCGATCTCGCTGTATTCCGGAAGCGGCGTCGAGGCGGCGCGCAAGGGCGGCATGCTGGCCAGCATCCTGGATCTGTCCAAGGTCGAGGTTGGCGAAGTCATGACCCACCGCAAGAACATCGAGATGATCGACCTGGAAACGCCGACCGAGACGATCCTGGAACGGATTATGGCCAGCCGGTTCAGCCGACTGCCGCTTTATCGGGACGAGCCGGATGAGATCGTCGGCATGCTGCACATGCGCGACGTGCTCCGCGCGCTGCGGGCGGCGGACAACGATCTGGAGAAGATCGACGTCGCCAAGATCGCCAAGGAGCCGTGGTTCGTGCCCGAGACCACGAGCCTGTTGGACCAGATGCGCGCGTTTCAAAAGCGCGGCGAGCACGTGGCCATCGTGGTGGACGAATACGGCGCGCTGATGGGCCTGGTTACCCTGGAAGACATTCTGGAGGAGATCGTCGGCGACATCGTGGATGAGCACGACCTGCGCGTACGCGGCGTACGTCCGCAGAGCGACGGCTCGCTGATCGTGAATGGCACCGTGACCATCCGCGACCTGAACCGGGAGCTCGGCTGGAACCTGCCGGACGATGAGGCGAGCACCATCGCCGGGCTGGTGCTGCATGAAGCGCGGGTGATCCCGGATCCGGGCCAGGTATACGAGTTCCACAACATGCGGTTCGAGGTGCTGCGGCGGCAGCGCAACCAGGTAACCTCGCTGCGCATCACCCCGCCGGCCGCACAGGACGCACAAGCCGCTCAAGAAGCCTCCTGACAAACGCCGCTGCGCCAGGTCGGGGCTTGCGCGCGCGATTGGGCTTTGTCAAAGTCATAGGCGTAGGGAACAGGTCAGGC
>JASJBI010000092.1 GCA_030066595.1 Alphaproteobacteria bacterium
CCTCCTAGCCCAAGACCTGGAAAACCGGGTGCAGACCATGACTCTGTCTCGGACGGGCTGCTAGCCCGCAAATCTGGGCGGAAAACTGCGGTTGAGCGTTGACTCGGCGCCGGTCGATCGTCATTTAGCAGCGATCATCGGCGCGGCCAGCGCCGAACCGGGTTTCCGACCAGGAGGACAGTATGAGCTTCACCATTGTTGAGCAGGCAACGCCGCGCCTGAACCGCTCGGAATTGGCCGTTCCGGGCAGCAATGAGCGCGCGCTGCAGAAGGCGGCGAGCCTGCCCGCGGACGTGGTGTTCCTCGACCTGGAAGACGCGGTTGCACCCGACGACAAGGTGCAGGCGCGCAAGAACATCATCAAAGCGGTGAACGATGTGGACTGGGGCGGCAAGACGCTGTCCGTGCGCATCAACGGCCTCGATACCCATTACATGTATCGCGACGTGGTCGACCTGATCGAACAAACCGGCGACCGGATCGACCTGATCATGATCCCGAAGGTCGGCACCGCGGCGGACGTCTATGCGGTGGACATGCTGGTCACCCAGGTCGAAGAGGCGATGGGCAAGACCAAGCGCCTCGGTTTCGAGCTGATCATCGAGACCGCGCTCGGCATGGCCAACGTCGACGAAATCGCGGCCGCGTCCAAGCGCAATGAATCCCTGCATTTCGGGGTGGCCGACTACGCGGCCTCGACCAAGGCGCGCACCACCGTGATCGGCGGCCCCAACCCGTACTACGGCGTGCTGACCGACAAGGACGGTGACGCGCCGCGTGAGTACCACTGGGGCGACATGTGGCACTACGCGATCGCGCGCATGGTGGTGGCCGCGCGCGCCAACGGGCTGCGCCCGGTCGACGGGCCGTTCGGTGACTTTCAGGACCCCGACGGCTATCGCGCGCAGGCCTACCGTGCGGCCGTGCTGGGCTGCGAGGGCAAATGGGCAATCCATCCGAGCCAGATCGAATTGGCCAACGAGATCTACAGCCCGTCCGAAGACGAGGTGACCAAGGCCAAGCGCATCCTGGAGGCGATGGACCAGGCGCAGAAGGAAGGCAAGGGTGCTGTCTCGCTGGACGGCCGGCTGATCGACATCGCCTCGATCAAGCAGGCCGAGAACCTGGTCAAGAAGGCCGAATCGATCGCCGCGGCCTGAGCGCCTTCCCTCATGCTCGCGCCGCTTCATTCACCGGGCGCGCTACCGCGCCCATCCGCCTTCAGGTAAACAGCCGGCCATGCGTCACTTCCTGGATTTCGAGCAGCCGATCGCCGAACTCGAGAGCAAGATCGAGGAGCTGCGGCACCTCTCCGATGCGGACGAGATCAACATCGCGGAAGAGGTCGAGCGGCTGGAGGTCAAATCTGATCGGCTGTTGCGCCAGACCTATGGAAACCTGAGCCCATGGCAGAAGGTTCAGGTCGCCCGGCATCCCGAGCGCCCGCATTCCTCCGACTATGTCAGCGGCCTGATCGAGGATTTCGTGCCGCTGGCCGGCGACCGGGTGTTTGCCGAAGACCAGGCGATTCTCGGCGGGCTTGGCCGGTTCCGGGGCCGCACCGTGATCGTGCTCGGCCATGAAAAGGGCGGCGATACCGACGGACGGGTGAAGCACAATTTCGGCATGGCGCGGCCCGAGGGCTATCGCAAGGCCAAGCGGCTGATGGAGCTGGCCGACCGGTTTCGTCTGCCGGTCGTCACCCTGGTCGACACCGCCGGCGCCTACCCTGGCGTGGGCGCCGAGGAGCGCGGACAGGCCGAGGCGATCGCCCGCTCGATCGAGACCTGCCTGGAGGTCAGCGTGCCGCTGATCAGCATCATCATCGGCGAAGGCGGTTCGGGCGGCGCGGTCGCCCTGGCCGCGGCCGACCGCGTGCTGATGCTGGAGCATGCGATCTATTCGGTGATTTCGCCGGAAGGCTGCGCGTCGATCTTGTGGAAGGACGGGTCCTACGCCGAGCAGGCGGCCGACGCGCTCAAGCTCACCTCGGCCGATTTGGCCAAGCTCGGCGTCGTCGATCAGGTGATCGAGGAACCCCTGGGTGGCGCCCATCGCGCGCCCGGCGAGATGATTGAGGCGGTCGGCGACGCCCTTGAGCCGGTGATTTACGCCCTGGCGTCCGAGGACCGCGACAATCTGCGCGCCATGCGCCGGCGCAAATATCTGAACATCGGCAAGAAGGGCCTGGGCTGAGCGGCAGCCGCCGGGCGCGGATCAGGCGTTCGGGGTCACGCTAGGTTAAGCCAGGCGTCCGTGGCAGGACTTGAACTTTTTGCCCGAGCCGCAAGGGCACGTGGCATTGCGCGGGATCTTGCCCCAGGTCTGCATATCGTTTGGATCGAGATGCCGGCCGGTCGGCTCGTAGAAGATCCAGCCCGGCGGCACCGAGTCATCCTCGCCGGCAAACGCCGGCACCCGATCGCCGGCCGCGGCCGCGGCCGCCTGCTCGCCGGCCAATTCGGCCGCGTTGTCCGCGTCATAACCGACCGCCATGCTCCCGCGATGCGCCTTCATGCCGGCGACCGCCGGGCGTTCGGCCGGCTCCTCAAGCGGTTGCTCGACCCGCAGTTCGACATGGGACAGCACGCTGGTCACCGTCTCGCGCAGGTTCTCCAGCATGTCGGCGAACATGGAGAACGCTTCGCTCTTGTATTCGTTCAGCGGATCGCGCTGGCCGAACGCGCGCAGGCCGATCCCCTGGCGCAGATGGTCGAGCCGCAGCAGGTGCTCCTTCCAGATCTGGTCCAGGATCTGCAGCAGCAGGCTCTTCTCCGCAAACCGCATCACCTCGGGGCCGTGATTGGCCGCCTTTTCCGCCATCTTGCGGTCGGCGGCCTGGGTGATGCGTTCGGCGATCTCCTCGTCCGCAATGCCTTCCTCGGCGGCCCAATCGGTCACCGGCAGGTCGATTCCCAGGAACCGGTGGCACTCCGCTGACAGCGAGTCGAGATCCCATTGCTCGTTGTAGCTGCCCTTCGGGATGCAGCGCGCGACCATCCCCTCGACCACCTCGTGGCGCATGTCGGTCACCGTCTCCGAGACGTCCTCGGCTTCCATGATCTCGCGGCGCTGCTCGTAGATGACCTTGCGCTGATCGTTCATCACGTCGTCGAACTTCAGCAGCTGTTTGCGGATGTCGAAGTTGCGCGCCTCGACCTTGGACTGGGCTTTCTCCAACGCCTTGTTGATCCACGGGTGGATGATCGCCTCACCCTCCTGCAGGCCGAGCCGGCGCAGCATGGAGTCCATCCGTTCGGACCCGAAAATCCGCATCAGATCGTCTTCCAGCGAGACGAAGAACTTGGAGGCGCCGGGGTCGCCCTGCCGCCCGGAACGGCCGCGCAGCTGATTGTCGATGCGGCGGCTCTCATGGCGTTCGGTGCCAAGCACGAACAGACCGCCGGCGGCCAGCACCTTCTGCTTGTCGGCCTCGATCTCGTTGACGATCTTGACGGCCTGCGGGTCCGCCTCGTTCACGGCGGCGCCGAACGGCGCGCCGAGTTCGGCGTGCATCCGCATCTGCAGGTTTCCGCCGAGCTGAATGTCGGTGCCGCGCCCTGCCATGTTGGTGGCGATCGTCACCGCGCCCGGCCGGCCCGCATCGGCGATGATCTGGGCTTCCTGCTCGTGGTAGCGGGCGTTCAGCACATTGTGCGGGATCTTGCGCTTCTTCAGCTCGGACGACAGCTCTTCTGATTTCTCGATCGAGATCGTGCCGACCAGCACCGGTTGGCTGCGCTCGTGGCAGTCCTGGATCTGGTCCAGGATGGCCTCCTGCTTCTCCCCCTTAGTGCGGTACACCTCGTCGTCGGTGTCGTCGCGGATCATCGGCCGGTGGGTCGGGACGTCGATCACCTCCAGCTTGTAGATCTCGTCGAACTCCGCCGCTTCGGTCATCGCCGTGCCGGTCATCCCGGCCAGCTTCGGGTAAAGCCGGAAGTAGTTCTGGAAGGTGATCGAGGCCAGCGTCTGGTTCTCCTGCTGAATGACCGCGCGCTCCTTGGCCTCCAGCGCTTGGTGCAGACCTTCCGAGTAGCGCCGCCCCTCCATCATGCGGCCGGTGAACTCGTCGATGATCACGACCTTGTCGTCCTTGACGATGTAGTCGGTGTCCCGGCTGAACAGCTTGTGCGCCCGCAGCGCCTGGTTCACGTGATGGACGAGCGAGATGTTCTGGATGTCGTACAGGCTGCCCTCGGTCAGGATCCCGGTCTCGCGCAACAGCTGCTCGGCGTGCTCGGTGCCGTCCTCGGTCAGGGTCACCGCGCGCGCCTTTTCGTCCCTCTCGTAGTCGTCCTCGGTCAGCCTGGGGATGATCTTGTCCACCGCGCGGTACAGCTCGGAGGAGTCCTCGGCCGGTCCGGAGATGATCAGCGGGGTGCGCGCTTCATCGATCAGGATCGAGTCGACCTCGTCGACGATGGCGTAATTGAACGTGCGCTGCGCCATGTCCTGCAGGCGGAATTTCATGTTGTCCCGCAGATAGTCGAAGCCCAGCTCGTTGTTGGTGCCGTAGGTGATGTCGCAGGCATAGGCCGCGCGCCGCGCCATGTCGTCCAAGCCGGACAGGATGCAGCCCGTGGACAGGCCCAGAAACTCGTAGATCTGCCCCATCCAGCCGGCGTCGCGCTGGGCCAGGTAGTCGTTGACGGTGACGATGTGGACGCCCTTGCCGGACAGCGCATTCAGATAGGCCGGCAGGGTGGCGACCAGCGTCTTGCCCTCGCCGGTCTTCATCTCGGCGATCCGGCCCTGGTGCAGCACCATGCCGCCCTTGAGCTGTACGTCGTAATGGCGTTGGCCCAGCGTGCGCTTGGCGGCCTCGCGAACCGTGGCGAAGGCCTCGGGCAACAGCGCGTCCAGCTCCTCTCCGGCGTTCAGGCGTCCGCGCAGGCGCTCGGTCTGCCCGCGCAGCTCCTCGTCCGACAGCGCCTCCATTTGTGGTTCCAGCGCATTGATCGACGCGACCGGCTTATCGAGCGAGCGCATGAAACGCTCGTTGGCCGAGCCGAATAGCTTCTTGGCGATGGAACCGATCATGGTGGCGATCCAGTCAAATATTCCGGCGAAGGTGATGCCGACTCTGCAAGGGACCCGAAAGCATGGCCAAGCCGCTTCATACGGCCTGTTTGCCTGGAATGGCCAAGGGTCGGCTGCGAGTCATCAAACTGAGGCGTAGATAGGGGTCGGGCAAGGGCCTGTCAAACCTTGGCGCATTTCTCGGGCTCGCTCGTTAACCGAGACAGGCTGCCGATCTTTGCTGCAGGCGGGCTGCCCGGCCGGGTGGCTGCGCGGGTCCCTTCGCCGCGCAGGTTCACGGTGCATTTGGTTGCCTCCGTGCGCCGGCTGTGCATGATGCCGTTTTCCGAAATGCTGATTGCAACCGGCTGGATGGAGCCTTGCACCGGATGCGGCGGTCAGGCCTTGCGCTTTTGATCATTGCTGGATTGAGCCAGACGGCGGGTGCCGAGGATGATCCGGTGGCGGCCGTCATCGACGGCGATGTGATCTTTCGCTCCCGGATCGAGCGTGAATACAAGGCGCTCGGCCCGGCCTACCGGCAGCGCACCTTCGAACAGCTCTATCCGTCATTGGTCAACCGCCATATCGACCGCAGCCTGCTGTTGCGTGAGGGCGAGCGTCAAAAGCTGCTGGATGATCCGGATGTCCAGGGCCGGATCGAGGACGCGATCGACGATGTGCTGCGTAAGGCCTATCTGGAACGCCGCCTGCGCGCGCTGATTACGGAAGACAAGATCCAGGCCCGCTACCAGGAGTATGTCGCCAAAAATCCCCCCTCCGATCAGGTTCGCGCCCGCGAGATCCTGGTCGAAACCGAGCAGGAGGCCGACGAGCTGCTGGAGGAGCTGCGCCGTGGTGCCGACTTCGACGTCCTGGCGCGCTCTCGCTCCAAGTCGCCGGCCAAGGAAGTGGGCGGCGATCTGGGCTATTTCGATCGCGGCGAACTACTCAAGGAGCTCGACGCGGCGGTGTTCGACATGCGCGTCGGCGCCCTGACCTCGCAGCCGATCAAGACCCAGTTCGGCTTCCACATCATGGAGCTGATGGATCGGCGGACCATCATGCCGCAGTCGCTCGAGGAGAAGCGTGCCGACATCGTGAACGCGCTGAGCCGGGAAGCCACGCAGCAAATCCTGAACGAGTTGTGGGCCAAGGCGGAGGTGCAGCGCTATCGGCTGGACGGCACCGAGGTCGAGGGCGTGCGACCGGGTCAGAAGACCCAAGGCGCTGCGAAGCCCGGCACCAAGTCGCAGTGAGGCGCCGCTGATGGCAGACGCGCCTGCGCGATCGCCGCTTGCGCCCGATTGCTTCCCCGCCGTGGCGCCGGTTCCCGGAGTCGAGCTCGCCGCGCGGGCGTGCGGGGTCAAATACTCGGATCGGCTCGATCTGCTGCTCGCGCGCTTCGCCGAGGGCACCCAGGCGGCCGGTGTGCTGACCCGCTCGAAGACCGCATCGGCTCCGGTCTTGTGGTGCCGGCGCCAGCTGCAACACGGCCGGGCCCGGGCCCTGGTGGTGAACGCAGGCAATGCCAACGCATTCACCGGCAAGCTGGGTGTCGGTCATGTGCAGGCGACGGTCGACGCGGCCTCAAGCGCCCTCGGGGTTCCGTCCGACCAGGTGTTCGTCGCCTCGACCGGGGTGATCGGCGAGCCGCTGCCCGCCGACCGCCTGACCGGCGCGCTGCCGGAGATGGCCTCGGCTCTGCGGGCCGATTTGTGGGAGCCCGCCGCGGCGGCCATC
>JASJBI010000093.1 GCA_030066595.1 Alphaproteobacteria bacterium
GACCGGGTGCGCGCCCGCGCGCTGCTGCAGCTCAGGCGGCCGAACGAGGCGATCATCCTGCTGCTCGACGATACCTCCGAGGAAGGCGACCTGTTGCGTGCCGAGATCCATCTCCGCCAGCAGGACTGGGCGAAAGCGGCCAGCGAGCTGAAAAAGGTGGTGGAGCGGAACGCGGGGACCGGCGACACGCTCAGCGAGGAGGCCGCGCGTCATGTGCTGAATTGGACCGTGGCCAAAGCGCTGGCCGGGGACCGCGATGGCCTGCAGATGATCCGCGATCGCTACGGAGATCCGATGGCCAAGTCGGCGTTCCGCGAACCGTTCAGCCTGTTGACCAGTTCGACTGCCGAGTTCGGCGACATCAAGGCGATCGCCGACCAGGTCAGCCTGGCCGAGTCCTTCGGCCAGTACATGGCAAACCGGCCGGACAGCTTCGCTCCGGAGGCGGACCCCGGCTAGGCGCTTTGCGCCCTAGGGGGTGGCGTAGCTCTCCACCAGCGAGCCGGCGACAAGATACCAGCCGTCGACCACCACGAAAAAGATCAGCTTGAACGGCAGCGAGATGATGATCGGTGGCAGCATCATCATGCCCATCGACATCAGGATCGAGGCGACCACCAGGTCGATGATCAGGAACGGCACGAACAGCAGGAACCCGATCTCGAATGCCCGGCGCAGTTCGCTGATCATGAACGCCGGCACCAGCGCGCGCAGCGGCGTGTCGGCGGCGGTTTCGACCTCCTGGTCGGTCATCCCGACGAACAGGTCCAGGTCCTGCGCCCGGGTGTGGTCCAGCATGAACGAGCGCATCGGCGACATCGCCTCGCTGAACGCCTCTTCCTCGCTGATCTCCTCGGCGATCAGCGGGGCGATCCCGCGGTCGTAGGCCTGTTCCAGCGTGGGCGCCATGATGAATACGGTCAGGAACAGGGCCAGGCTGATCAGCACCGCGTTGGGCGGGGTCTGCTGAATGCCGAGCGCGCTGCGCATGAACGACAGCACGACCACGATCCGGGTGAACGAGGTGATCATCACCAGGATGCTGGGCGCCAGGCTGAGCACGGTGATCAGCAGGATCAGCTGGACCAGCCGGCCGGTCAGCGAGCCGCCCTGGCCAAGATCGACGGAGATCGTCTGGGCCAGCGCCGGCGCGGCACCGATGGCGGCCGTTGCAACCAGGATCAGGAGGCCGATGATGATGGCCCTGCGGTCTCTCATCCAACGCGCTCCGAAGGTTTGCAGGGCTCGACCGCCGTGCCGTGCGGCGGACGGCGGTCGGATTTCAGATCCTGAACGGCCGTCCCGCTCTCGACCAAAAGGTCGTTGCCGCCGCCGATCAGGATCAGATGTTCGGCTTCGTCGTGCTGCACCAGCACCAACCGGCGGCGCGCATCCAGGGCCAGGCTTTCCAGCACGCGCAGGCGGCGCGCCGCGCCGGCCGGCGAACCCATGAACCGGTCGAACAGGCCGAGCCGCCGGATCCCATAGGCCAGCCCGCCGATCAGCCCGAGCACGAACAGCAGCGCGAGGACGAAACGCAGGTAGAGCGCCCAATCCATCAGGCGTCGCGCTCCGGATCGCGGTCCGCGGCCGGCCGGTCGCCGGCCATGGCTTGCGGCTCGCTCGCGGCCTCTTTTGTCCGGGCGCGATCGGCCGCCACCCGCTCGGCGATCTCGCGCCGCCGCTCGCTCAGCTGATTGTTGGCCTCATAGACGTAGGCCAGCACCTCGGCGACCGCGATGAACGCCTCGACCGGGATCTCCTGGTCGATCTCCACCGCCTCCAGCAGGGTGGCGAGGTCGGCGTCCTGGCGCACGCTGACCCCGTTCGCCTCAGCAAGCTCGATGATCTGGCGTGCGAGCTCTCCGCGGCCCTTGGCCACCAGGCGCGGGGCGTCATCGGAGCGCGGCGCGTACTCCAGCGCGACGGCCAGTTCCTCCTCCGGCTCCGAACCGCGCGCTCCGGGCTGAGACCGCGAACGGCCCAATTCACCCCGACCGGCCCCGAAGGGCAGTCGGCGCGGGCGGAGTTCGCGTTCGCTGTTCATCACTCCTGGCACGTAGCTTGCTTGGATCGAATGGGGAACCTGGGTGCGAGATCTGATCGAACCGACGCGGTCATTGTGCACCAAACGGATGTGGGTTTCCTGACTGCCGATCCCCGATTAACGGTTCGCTAAGGAGTCACGGGATATCGTGGATTTAGATAAATTTTTATCTAATTCTTAAGTGAAG
Organism: Alphaproteobacteria bacterium; assembly: GCA_030066595.1. Taxonomy (GTDB): domain Bacteria; phylum Pseudomonadota; class Alphaproteobacteria; order JAJFFI01; family JAJFFI01; genus JASJBI01. The sequence goes on from JASJBI010000093.1 coordinate 2,235, forward strand.
AGGTTAAGGAATCCTTTCTGGAATTGCTTGACCGGTTTGCTATGCGGGTGGCGAGGTAAGCCATGAGAACGACTGACTTTTCAGTGCTCGCGATGTTGGGTAAGCAATTGTCCTACCTAACGGCTAGGCAGAAAGTCCTTGCGCAAAACGTGTCCAACGCGAACACGCCCGGCTATCAGGCCAAGGACCTCGTGCCCCTCGATTTTCGCTCGATGATGAGCTCCGAATCGACGACTCCGGCGACTCCGCGCCCCCAAATGCTGCGCACTGATTCGGCTCATCTGGCGCCTTCGGGCGCAAGCCGGCAGTTCGATGCGCGCAGCGACGGCAGAGACGCTTACGAGGTCGCGCCCGACGGCAACACGGTGGTGTTGGAGGAGCAGATCCAAAAGGTGGCCAAGACGGCCGGCGACTACCGGCTCTACACCCAGTTGATGCGCAAGCATCTCGACATGCTGCGGCTGGCCGTGCGACGGGCCCAGTGATCATGAGACTTAGCGGACGAGGTGACCGGCGATGGATGATCTGACGCGAGCGCGACTCACCGCGGCGGCCGGCATGGCGGCCCAGGGCGCACGGCTGCGGGTGATCGCAGAGAACATGGCGAACGTCGATTCCACCGCCGCCGAGAAGGGTGGCGACCCGTTCCGCCGCAAGGTCGCGGTGTTCAAGAACGAGCTCGACCGCGAGCTGGGCACGCGCCAGGTCACGGTCGACAAGATCGTGCCGGACCGCTCCGACTTCATCCGCCGGTATGAGCCCAACCATCCGGCGGCCGACGACAAGGGCTATGTGAACTATCCCAATGTGAACCCGATCATCGAGCTGATGGACATGCGCGAGGCGCAGCGCAGCTACGAGGCGAACCTCAACGTGTTCAAGGGGGTGCGCCAGATGTCCCGGGACACCTTGGAACTGCTCCGGAACTGACCGGAATTGGGAACTCGCTCCCATCTGAGGTAAAATAGGACCCGGTGCAAAGGCGAAGAGGAAGACGCTTATGGCGCAGCCGATCTCCAATGCAATAGCGGCTTACCGCACGGCCAGTGCCCGTCCCGTGACGCCGGGCGAGGCCGGTCCCGAGTCGGCCCCAGCGGGCCGCCGCGACTTCTCGAGCTTCTTGCGGGAGGCCGCAGAGGACACGATGGAGACGTTGCGCGGCGCCGAGCAGATGACCGCGAAACGGGTGGCCGGAGAGGCCGGCTTGCTGGATGTTGTCACCGCTGTCAACGACGCCCAGCTGACCCTCCAGACAGTGGTCTCGATCCGCGACCGGATGATCACCGCATATCAGGACATTATTCGGATGCCGATCTAGGGTCCTGAGGGGGGCGCGGCGGAGATCCGCGATGAGTGAAGCCGAAGTCCTGGACGTGGCGCGCGACGCCATTCTTACCCTGTTGATGGTTGCCGGCCCGCTGATGGCGATCTCGCTGACGGTCGGGCTGCTGATCGCGCTGTTTCAGGCGCTGACCCAGATCCAAGAGGTGACCCTGACCTTCGTGCCCAAGATCGTTGTGGTGTTCGTGTCGATGCTGCTGATCCTGCCGTTCATGGTGGCGACCATGCGCGGGTTCACCGAGCAGTTGTTCGACCGGATCGTGGGCATCGGGATCGGCGCGTAACGGTTCATGCTGGGCTCGCTCCTTGCCGAAGAGGTGTTCGCATACTTCCTGGTGTTCGCCCGCATCGGCGCGGCGTTCCTCCTGCTGCCCGGATTCTCCTCCCAGTTCTTCAACCCGCGCGCTCGGCTGTTGCTGGCGATCGCGGTCAGCCTGGTCGTCACCCCTGTGGTTGCGCCCAGCCTGCCGGCCATGCCCACCCAGGTGATGGACATGTTCCTGATGCTGGGCGCTGAAGTGCTGATCGGGCTGTTCATCGGCTCCCTGGGGGCGATCATCGTCGCGACCCTGGAGATCGCTGGCATGATGATCTCGTTCCAGTCCGGTCTGGCCAACGCGACTCTGTTCAATCCGCTGCTGTCCAGCCAGGCCTCGCTGATCGGCACCTTCCTGTTCCTGGCCGGCGTGTTGCTGATCTTCGTCACCGACCTTCATCACATGATGATCCTGGCCCTGGTCGACAGCTTCAGCGCGTTGAGCCCGGGGCGGCTGCCGCCCGGCGAGGATCTGGCCGACAGCGTCGCGCGCCGTCTCGGTGACAGTTTTGCCCTCGGCTTCAAGCTGGCCGCGCCGTTCTTCGCGATCGGTCTGTTGTTCAACACCGTGCTGGGCATCCTGGCTCGGCTGATGCCCCAGCTGATGGTCTTCTTCCTTGGTCTTCCGGTGAACATCATGCTGATGATGCTCGCGCTCAGCATCGCGTTGCCGGTCATGATGGCCGTGTTCATGTCCGATTTCTCTGCGTCCTTCCAGAACCTGACCCGGCCGGGCGGAGGCTGACATGTCGGATCAGGACCAGGACGAATCACAAAAAACCGAGGAACCGACCGAAAAGAAACTGCGCGAGGCGCAGCAAAAGGGACAGGTCGCCAAATCGCGCGAGGTCAACCACTGGTTCATGCTGCTCTCGGCCGGGATCATGATCTTCACCGCCGCGCCGTACATGATGCGCGGCTTTCACGACCTGCTGCGCGGCTTCCTCGGCCACCCGCACCTGATGCCGACCGGCACTGGCGGGCTCGGTGCGACCCTGTTCAGTGTGCTGGTCGCTTCGCTCGGGCTGGTCGCACTCCCTCTGGCCGGCTTCCTGGTCGCTGCCGTGCTCGGCAACGTGATCCAGCATGGCTTCCTGCTATCGGCCGAGAACATGAAGCCGAAGCTGTCCAAGATCTCACCGCTGGCCGGGCTCAAGCGACTGTTCTCGCTCAAGTCGATCGTCGAGTTCCTCAAGGGGGTGTTCAAGCTGGTCATCGTGGCCGGCGTGGCCGCCGTGCTGATCGTGCCGGCAATCGGCACGCCGTCCCGTCTGGTCGACCTGACCGCCGTCGCCCTGCTGTTGGAGCTGAAGACCCTGGTTTTGATCCTGCTGGCCGGCGTGGTGGCGGTGATGACGGTGATCGCCGGCCTCGACTGGCTCTATCAGATCCATGATTTCCGCAAGAAGATGCGGATGACCAAGCAGGAGGTCAAAGACGAGTTCAAGCAGTCCGAAGGCGACCCGCACGTCAAGGGCAAGCTGAAGCAGATCCGCATGGAACGGGCCAAGAAACGGATGATGGCCAAGGTCCCGGAGGCCGACGTGGTGATCACCAACCCGCGGCACTACGCGGTCGCGCTGGAGTACCGCGAGGACGAGATGGCCGCGCCGCGCTGCGTCGCCAAGGGGGCCGATCATATCGCCCGCCGGATCCGCGAGATCGCCGAGGAGAACGAGGTGCCGGTGGTGGAGGATCCGCCGTTGGCCCGGGCGCTGTTCGCCAGCGTCGAGCTCGACCAGGAGATCCCACCCGAGCACTACCGGGCGGTCGCCCAGGTCATCAGCTACGTATTCAACGTCAAGCGTCGTACTCTGCGTCCCGGCACCGCCGGCGCGACGGCGGGATGAGCGCACGAACCGGGACACCCGACGGGGATCGCTGATGAGCATATTCTTTGGCAGCACTGGCGCAGGCCATGAACGGGACGGCCCCGCTCGGTCCGACAACCATCGGGCGCTGTCGCCCACCATGTGGTCGGCGATCACGGCCGCGGTGTTTGCCTTGTGCGCCGGCATCACCGCCCTGATGCAGGCGCAGCCGACGGTCATCGCGGTGTTCGCGCTGGGTGCGGTCGCGGCGGCTGGGCTGTCCGCCTGGTACACGGTCAGCGACGGCCGGGCCGTCTCCACCGCGCCGGCCGCGCCGAGCCCGGCCGAGTTTTCGCTCGCCCACGCGATGGACGCGTTGCCGGGCGGCATCGTGGTGGTCGACGAGGAAAGCCGGCCGCTCTACGCAAACGCCACCTTTCAGACCCTGTCCGGCGACCTAACGATGGTCCCCGCCCATGCGATTGCCGCCATGCTAGGAGCCGAGGCGGCCGAAGACGCGCTGGCCGACCGACTGCAGGACCTGGAGGCCAAGGCGCGCGGCGGGGAGATCGGGGTCGCCGACCTGGAGGTGCAATCGCCGACCGGCGAGTTGGCCTGGTGGCGGACCACGGCCCGGCCGATCCCCGGCATGCATGGGCTGATCTTGTGGCAGCTCGAGGACATCACCGAGACCCGCCACATGGAGCAGGCGGTCGAAAGCGAGCGCGAGAAGGTGCTCGAGTTTCTGGCCGACGCGCCGATCGGCTTCTACGCGGTCGACCCGCAGGGCCATTTCCTGTTCGCCAACGAGGCGCTGGCCCGGTTGCTGGAGGTCCCGGTCAAGGATCTGTTGTCCCAGCGCTACCGGCTGAGCGACTTCCTGCCGGCGGTGGCGGCCGGCGACATGACGCTGGAGGAGGCGTTGGGCGATCGTCACGGTCACGACGAGATCGTCCTGCGCAGCCGGTCCGGCAACGCGCGCCCGGTCTCGATCTCCCAGTCGGTCGGCCAGGATCAGGCGATCGGTCGCCCGATCACCCGCGGCATCGTGCGCGACCTCGCCTCCGACCGCGAGTTCGAGGTGGCGCTGCGCCGCTC
>JASJBI010000017.1 GCA_030066595.1 Alphaproteobacteria bacterium
CCGACGCCCAGGCCGGTGAAGCCGTGCTCAGTGATCGGCGTGTCGATGACGCGCCTGGGGCCGAACTCGTCCAGCAAGCCCTGGCTCACCTTGTAGGCACCCTGGTACTCGGCGACCTCCTCCCCCATCAGGAAGACCGTGTCGTCGCGCCGCATCTCTTCCGCCATGGCGTCGCGCAAGGCCTCGCGCACGGTCATATCCGCGGTCTCGCCGCGGTATTCGGGTTCGGGCGCCGGCGCGGCGGCGGCCGGAGCCGCCGGGGCGGCAGCCGATGGCGGCGCTTGCGTGGGCGGCGCCTCGGCGACCGGTGCGGCCGCAGGGGCCGCAGCAGCTGGCGTCGCCGCAGCGGACGCGGCCGCGAGCGCGCTGGCGTCCTCGCCGTCCTCCAGCAACAGGGCAATCGGCGTGTTGACGGCGACCGCCTCGGTCCCTTCGGCCACCAGGATCTTGCCCAGGACGCCCTCGTCCACGGCCTCGACCTCCATGGTCGCCTTGTCGGTCTCGATCTCCGCGAGCACATCGCCGGAGCTGATCTCGTCGCCTTCCTTGACCATCCACTTGGCCAGGTTGCCCTCGGTCATGGTGGGCGACAGCGCCGGCATCAATACTTGTATGGGCATGTTCCCCCCTTGGTGTCCGGTGCGGACTGGCGCGCCTCAAGCCTCGACCAAAACGTCGGTATAGAGCTCCGACGGATCGGGCTCGGGCGAGTTCTGGGCGAACTCGGCGGCTTCGTTGACCACCGCCTTGATCTCCTTGTCGATCTCCTTGAGCCCCGCCTCGTCGATGTGCTTCTGCTCCAGGAGCTGCTGCTTCAGGTGGTCGATCGGATCGTGCTCCTGGCGCATCTTGGAGACTTCTTCCTTGGAGCGGTACTTGGCCGGGTCGGACATCGAGTGGCCGCGGTAGCGGTAGGTCTCCATCTCCAGGATCACCGGTCCGTCGCCGGCGCGCGCGCTGTCGACCGCCTTGCGCCCGGCCTCCCGCACCGCCAGCACGTCCATGCCGTCGACATGGCGCCCCGGGATGCCGTGCGCCGCGCCCCGCTGGTAGAGGTCGGTGGTCGCCGAGGCCCGCTTCACCGCCGTGCCCATGCCGTATTTGTTGTTCTCGATGATGTAGATCACCGGCAGCTTCCACAGCGCCGCCATGTTGAAGGATTCGTAGACTTGGCCCTGGTTGGCCGCACCATCGCCGAAATAGGTCAGGCAGACGCCGCCGTCCTCCTTGTATTTGTGGGCGAAGCCCAGGCCGGTGCCGAGCGAGACGTTGGCGCCGACGATGCCATGCCCGCCATAGAAGTTCTTCTCCTTGGAGAACATGTGCATGGAGCCGCCCTTGCCCTTGGAGTAGCCGCCGATGCGGCCGGTCAGCTCGGCCATCACGCCTTTCGGGTCCATGTCGCAGGCGATCATGTGGCCGTGGTCCCGGTAGGTGGTGATGATCGTGTCCTGCGGCTCGAGCACGGACTGCATGCCGACGACCACGGCTTCCTGTCCGATATAGAGGTGGCAAAAGCCGCCGATCAGACCCATGCCGTAGAGCTGGCCCGCCTTCTCCTCGAAGCGGCGGATGCGCAGCATCTGTTCGTAGAAATGGAGGAGCTCTTCCCGGGTGGCTTTCGGTTTGGCCGACGAAGCCTTACGTTTCCGGCCTCCGGCGGACTTGCTGCGTCCGCCGGCCTCGCTCGCGACCGCCATGGCGTCCTCCTCCTGGTTTGCGCTGGGTTGAACCGTTCCCGGCCCCCGGCCTTTGTTGGAGCAAGAGGTAAGACAAAACCTGCGACCAGGCAAGGTCCCGTTCCCGACAAACCTATTGGTTTGCAAACGAAAACAGATCATTAACTTGAATAGAGTTAATTATCGCCCTGCTGGCTCAGGGCTTAGACTCGATAATCAGGTCGCGGGGATGGGCCAACAGCAGAATGGACCGGATCCGCTCGTCGAGCATGTCCCGGTCCAGCTTTTCCGGCCGCATCAGACCGACCCGGTGCTCCATCCGCATCACCTCGGCCGAGGTACGCGCGAGTTGGGCCCGCGTCCGGTCCATCTGGTCCGAAAGCTGCCACCAGGCCAGCAAGCCGCGGTCGCCGTTGACGGCGTGGTAGGCGATGTAGACCAGGACGCCGAGCCCCAGAACCGGGATTGCCAGGTCGCGGGCGCGGCTGCGCAGGCGGCGAATCAGATACATGATGCCGCATCGAATCACAGGTGATTCGCCTGGGTCAAGCCGGAAGATGCTGTGAGTCAGGAACTTAGGGCGTCGGGCTGCTCCAGAACCACCGCATCGCTACGGGCCCCGTGCAACGGGTCCGTCAGAACCGGAAGGTCAGACTGCCGAGCGCCTGGGTCCGGCCGATGAAGCCCACCTCGACCGCAAGATGCCAGCGCGGGGTGAATTCCCAGGCACCGCCGACCAGCATGTTCCAAGGGTCCTGGGCCTCGATCTCGAGCTCGTATGCCAACTGATCGCCCAGGAGGCCCGCGATGGCCGGGTCGATCTCGTTCAGGTTGACGGAGCCGGTAATGGTCTGGCTGTAGTCCTGGTACATGGCGCCGAGCCAAACCGATCCGGCCCCCAGGACGGTCGGCTCGTCGATCACGATGCCGACCCGCGGCGAGATGGTCAGGGCGAAGATCTCGGAGTTGGAGACGTTGAGGTCGCTGTAGGTCCAGTTGATGTCCACGGCCCCGAAGAAGCTCTGGTAGCCGCCGGCAATGGTGCCGCCGACGCCGACGGTGGGCCCGCCATACTCGACCTCGTCGCGGACCGTGATGGCGTTGGTCAGCGGAACGCCCGCGACCTCGAGCGCCGGGATGTTGATGGTGGGGTCTGTCTCCCCCGCCGTGTAGCCGAAGATCCCGTAGACGTTGAGGAAGGGAAAGAGCCAGACATCCGGCCGGAAGGTGACGTTGAAATCCCTGGATTGTACGTCCGTCAGCGTGACGCCGCTGGACGTGGCCGGCTGGCCGTCGACGCCGAGGCGCACTTCGCTCAGCTCCACGTCCTGATCCATGAAGATGATGCTGGCGCCCGCACCGAACGGCAGCGGCAGCGTATAGCCTTGCTCCCGCGCCGCCTCGCCCCAGATCGGCAGCACCCGCGTGATCGGTTCCACGTCTTTCGGGCGCTCGCCCTCGCCGATGGGATCGTATTCGACAGCGGGCGCCATGCTGTCGAGCGCGGCGACCTGGGGCTCCGGGGCGGGCATTTCGTTCAGGTGAAAGGATCTGGGGAGCCATTCCAGTGGCAGCGCGCCGGTTCCCTCGTCGCTCGGCGGCCGCGCGTTGTGTTGCCGATCCACGTGGCCGACCGCCACGGCCGGTTCCTCCGGCCCGGGATCGGCGAGCACGGAGCCGGCGACCCAGGGCACGACCCCCAGGACGCACACGGCGAGCCATCGCAAACGGTTGCGCGGGATTTTCATGACTCCGGATATGGCACGGGCGCAGGCCGAGCGGACGGGCTGAAAGGACACGAGGCGCGCTTCAAATCCGGCTGTACCAGCGCCGCGGTGGGCCCGTGTCGATGTGGCAGAACTTGCCGCGCCAATAAGTGCCGACGCCGCCCGCCCCGATCCGCTGGACGTGGTTCACCAGAAAATAGATGCCGTAGCCCTGGACCGTAACGTCGAGCGCCTGACCCGCCATGTGCAGGCTGTTGCGCGCCGCGCCTTCCGAACGAAGCTTCTCGTTGGTCTCCTTCGTGCGGTAGGCGGAATGGATGTTGATCGTCACCCCCGACTTGCGCGCCCAGCGATACTGCATCGTCAGCCGCCACAGGAGGTCGAACACGCGGGGGTCCATCTCGATGGCCGCGTCGACGTGATGGTCGCGCAGGAACCAGTTGAGCTCTTGCCAGGCGTCTCGGAGATAACCCTCGCCGTTGAAGTACTCGCCGCGGAACTTCTCGCCGGTGTTGGTGTTGTAAAGGCGGAGCGTGCGCGGCCGCGCGGCGCGGGCGAACGCCGCCGTGGCCGTGGCCGGCAGGATCAGCGACGCGCCAAGACCGGTCAGGAATTGTCGACGGGCGGCGGGCAGCATGGCACGCGTCCCCTCGCAAACATGGCCTTCCGCTCGCACGGTACCATCGACTGCCCGCCGGGACCAGGGTGCGACCTCGACTCCCACGGCGAAATCGATGAAGATCCGATCTCCTAAGGCCGGATCATCGACGCCAAAGAGGTGCATCTTGCCCGCTACGTTCGCAGCCAAAGCCGGCGACGTCTTGCTGGTGGTCGACGTGCAGAACGATTTCTGCCCGGGCGGCGCGCTTGCGGTGGCAGAGGGTGATGCCGTGGTGCCGCTGATCAACCGCCTGGCCGGCGGCTTCGACCATGTGCTGATGACCCAGGACTGGCATCCGGCAGGGCACAGCTCGTTCGCTTCGTCGCATGCCGGGAAAGAGCCCTATGACAGCATCGCGATGCCCTACGGCGCGCAGACGCTGTGGCCCGACCACTGCGTGCAGGGGACGACCGGCGCGGCGTTCCGCGCGGATCTGGACCTGCCCCAGGCCGAGCTCGTGATCCGCAAGGGCTTCCGGCCCGAAATCGACTCCTACTCCGCCTTCTTCGAGAACGACCACGAAACCCCCACGGGGCTCGCCGGCTATCTGCGCGAGCGCGGGCTCGAACGGGTGTTCGTCTGCGGCCTGGCGCTGGATTTCTGCGTGCGCTTTTCCGCCGAGGACGCCAAGGCGGCGGGCTTCGAGGCCGTCGTCATCGGCGACGCCTGCCGCCCGGTGGACCTGCCCGGCACGGTCGAGGCGACCACCGCCTCGTTCCGGGAGCGCGAGATCCCCGTGATCAACAGCGGCGACATCGGTTAGGGCGCCAACACCTCCCCTCCCCCTTCGACTACCGCGCTTCATCCTTCGACACGCCGCCTTCATCCTGAGGGTGCGAGCGGACCGTGCGCCCGCTGGGCGCGCGTAAGCCGCTCGCACGACAAGGCCGTCTCGAAGGAGAAGGCGGCTCCTCAGGATGAAGCGCGGTAGTCGAAGGATGAGCGCATCGAGCGAGAGTGCCGGTGGAGGGGGCAAATGCGCCGGCGTCGCGACCCTCAGGCGAAGTGCAACAGCTGGCGGGTCGCGTCGTCGATCATGCGGCCGATGTCGGTCTCTGGCGCCACCTTTTCGTAATCCCCGTCGATCATCAGCGACGCGGCTCCGTGCACGAAGGTCCACAACGGCACGGCGGTGTCCATAACGTCGCGCGCGAGCCCGCGCGCCCTCTGAAACGCCTCGACCTCTTCCAAGAGCGTCCCGAACGCGCCCTGCCCCGCCGCCTGCACCCGCTCGGTCGAGAGCTTCTCCGGGCGCCGTCCGAACATCAACCGGAACACAGCCGGCTCCTCCCGGGCGAAGGCCACATAGGCCTGACCCATGGCCGAGATCGCCGCGATCTCGCCCCGGGGATGCGCGTCCTTGGCCGCGCGCATGCGGCGCTCGAGCTCCTCGAAGCCGCGCGCGGTGATCTCCCCCAAGACCTCCTCCCGGTCCCGGAAATGGCGGTACGGGGCGGCCGTGCTGACCCCGGCCAGACGGCAGGCGTCCGCCAGGGTGAAGTGCTCGGGCCCCTTCTCCGTGACCAGCCGATGGGTGGCGGCCAGGAGCGCCTCCCGCAGATCGCCGTGATGATAGGCGGCCTTGCGGTGCACCTCTTCCGGATTTGCGGTGTGCCCGGGTGATCCCATAGCCGGTTACTTTCGTACTTGCTCTTGAAAGTTAGCAAGACTAACATATGTTAGCTTCACTAACATTCAAGAGCAAAATCTGGCCAAGGCGGCCTCCCGCCGGCCGGCGGCGCTCAACCGGGAGCGAGGGGACATCGGATGTCTGATCCCAAGCCATTAAAGAACTGGAGAAATATCGTATTTACGGGCCTCGCGGCCCTGGCGATGCTGGGTCTCATGGGTGCCGGTATCGGGGTCCTCCACTGGCGAGCCAACGCGACCCCGACGGCCGAGCTGCCCCCGCCCCTCTCCGTGGCGACCACCGTCATCCGCATGGAAGACGGCTATAAGGTGCGCAAGCGATTCGCCGGGCGCACCGAGCCGGCCCGGGAAACCCGCCTCTCGTTCGAGCGGGCCGGACTGGTCACCGCCATCCTGTTCGAGGAGGGCGAGCGCATCGAACAGGGTGCGGTGGTGGCCCGGCTCGACATCGAACCGCTTCAGGTCCAACGGGTGCGGCTTCTCGCCCAGCGCCGGAACGTCGAGGCCCAGCTGCAGCTGGCCCGGCTCACGACCGATCGGCGCCGGGTGCTCAAGGACAAAGGCCACAGCTCGGTCCAGCGCTTCGACGACGCCCGCTTCTCGGCGGCCGCCCTGGCGGCGGAGATCGACGAGATCGACGCGGCCGTGCGCGCGCTGGACATCGATATCACCAAGTCCGAGGTCCGCGCCCCGTTCGCGGGCGTCGCCGCCGAGCGTCTGGTAGACGAGGGTGCGGTGGTTTCTTCCGGCACACCGATCCTGCGCCTGCTCGAGACGGACCGTCCCGTGGCGCGGATCGGAATTTCGCCGGACCTGGCCGCCCATCTCTCGGAGGGCGAGACCTACCGTCTCACGATCAACACCCGCGAACTGGAAGGCCGGCTCACCGCGGTGCGGCCCGATCTGCTGACCGGTACGCGCACGGTGACGGCCTTGTTCGAGATCAGCGACCACGCGCGGCTGTCGTTCGGGGAGATCGTGGAAGTGGAGCTCGAACGGCACGCCGCGCAGACCGGCGCCTGGCTGCCGCTCACGGCCTTGGTCGAGGGCCGCAAGGGGCTCTGGACCGTGTTCACCGTGGTAGACGGCCCGGACGGCCCCGTGGTGGCGCGCGAGGCGGCCGAGATGCTCCATGTCGAGGCGGATCGAGCCTTCGTGCGGGGCACCTTCGCGGCCGGCAGCCGCGTGATCACCGACGGCACGCATCGGGTCATTCCGGGACAGCGCGTGGCCCTTGCCCAGGCCGGGAACTGATCCATGGAAACCCTGTTCTACCGCAACAAGCGGATCTTCGCCCTGGCGCTGGGCATGATCGTGACGATCGGTGCCTTCACCCTCTTGTCCATCGGCCGGCAGGAGGATCCGACCATCACCAATCTGTTCGCGACCATCGTCACGCCCTATCCCGGCGCCGACCCGGCCCGGGTCGAGGCGCTGGTCACGGAAAAGATCGAGGACGAACTGCGCGAGATCGCGGAGATCGACGAGATCAACTCCACGTCGCGGTCCGGCATCTCGATCGTCAGCGTGGAGCTTTCGAAGTTCATCTCCGACGACGAGATCGAGCAAACCTGGTCGGAGATCCGGGACGCGTTGGCCGATGCGGCGGTGCTGTTCCCGCCGGGCGTGCCGGAGCCGGAGTTCGACAACGACCGGACCGGCGCCTATACGGCGATCAGCGCGATCGTCCCGCGCGTCGGCGCGACGGTCAACCCGGCGATCCTGAAACGATATGGCGAACTCCTGCAGGACCGCCTCAGGGGCCTGCCCGACACCAATCATGTGCGGCTGTTCGGCGAGCAGCAGGAGGAGGTCCTGGTCGAGATCGATCCGCGCCGGCTGGCCTCGCTCGGACTGTCGGCGGACCAGGTCTCGGCGGCGGTCGCCCGGGCCGACGCCAAGGTGCGGGCCGGCCAAGTCCGGGGCGTGCGGTCCGACCTGTTGATCGAGGTCGCCGGCGAGATCGAGACCCTGGATCGCATCCGCGAGATCCCGATCCGCAGCGGTCCGGACGGGCCGCTGCTGCGCCTCAGCGACGTGGCCACGGTGAGCCGCGCCGTGCGCCAGCCGGCCGAGAGCATCGCCTACGCCGACGGCGTTCCCGCCGTCTTGGTGGCGGCGCGCATGGAAGACGATCTGCAGGTCGATGCCTGGATGGCGAAGGTGCGCACCGTCTTGTCCACATTCGAGGCCGAGCTGCCGGCCGGCCTTGAGCACCGTCTCCTGTTCGACCAGAGCGTCTACACAGCGGACCGGCTCGCCGATCTGGGCGTCAATCTGTCCATCGGCGTCGCGCTGGTGGTGACCATCCTGCTGATCACGCTGGGCTGGCGGGCGGCGATGGTCGTGGCGACGATCCTGCCGTTGGCGAGCCTCCTCTCCCTTTCGGCCCTGCATCAGATCGGCATTCCGATCCAGCAGATGTCCGTGACCGGATTGATCGTCGCCCTCGGCCTCTTGGTCGATGCGGCGATCGTCATGACCGACGAGATCCGCCGCCGGCTCGAACAGGGCGTCGACCGTCTGGAGGCCGTGCGGGACGCGGTGCGGCGCCTGGCCGCGCCGCTCTTGGCCTCGACTGTCACCACCGGCCTCGCCTTTATGCCGATGGCGCTGCTGCCGGGACCGGCGGGCGATTTCGTCGGCTCCATCGCGATCTCGGTGATCGTCATGGTGACCGCCTCCTTCCTGCTGGCCATGACCATCGCCCCGGCGATGGCCGGCTGGACCCTGCCACGCCAGGCCGAGGGCCGCCGGTGGTGGACCTTGGGCGTGCACTCCAAGGCTCTGAGCGGCGCCTTCCGCCGGTCCCTGGACCTGGCGCTGGCCCACCCGCGCCTCGCTGTCCTCGGCGCTCTGATCCTGCCGGTGATCGGCTTCGGCGCCTTTCCGACGCTCACGGCGCAGTTCTTCCCGGGCGTCGACCGGGATCAGTTCTACGTGCAGGTCAAGCTGGCCGGCGGCGCCTCGATCGCCGAGACCGAGCGCACCGCCCTGGCCGCGGGCCAAGTGATCGCCGGCCAGGATGGCGTCGAGCACGTCCACTGGGTGATCGGCGAGAGCGCGCCCTCCTTCTACTACAACATGATCATGGACCGGGACGGTGTCGCCAGCTTCGCCGAAGCGCTGGTGACCACGGCCTCGCCCAAGGTCACAGACCGGGTCATCCCGACGCTCCAGGAAACCCTCGACCGCGCCTTTCCCCAGGCCCAGGTCATCGTCCGCGGTCTGGTGCAGGGGCCGCCGGTCGACGCGCCGGTCGAGCTGCGCGTCGTCGGCCCAGACCTGGACCTGCTGCGCGCCTTGGGAGACGACCTGCGCCGCCGCATGGCCGAGGTGCCGGAGATCACGCACGCCCGCACGACGCTGACCGGCGGCGACCCCAAGCTGATCGTCGATCTCGACGAAGACAAGGTACGGCTCGCCGGCATGGACCTCGGGGCGGTGGGCCGCCAGCTCGAGGCGACGCTCGAGGGCACCCTCGGCGGGTCGCTGGTCGAAGGCACGGAGGAGCTCCCGGTGCGGGTGCGCGTCGCGGCGCCCGGGCGCGCCAGCAGCGACGCGGTGCGCGCCCTCGACGTGGTCGGCCCGGATGCGGCGGCGCGGGCGGCCGCGGGCCTCTATCCCGGCGTCCCGCTGAGCGCGCTCGGCACGGTGCGCCTGGCGCCGTCGGAAAGCCCGATCGTGCGGCGCGACGGCGAGCGGGTGAACACGGTCCAGGGCTTCGTCGCCCTCGGCGTGCTGCCGGAAGAGGCGCTCAAGACCGTGCAGGTCCGTTTGGCCGAGGAGCCCTTGGCCCTGCCGCCGGGCTATCGCATCGAATACGGCGGCGATTCCGACGCCCGTGGCGAAACCGTCACCAACCTGATGGCCTCGATGGGGCTGATCATCACCTTCAGCATCGCGACCATCGTGCTGACCTTCAACTCCTACCGCCTGTCGCTGATCGCCGGCGCGGTGACCGTGCTGTCCATGGGTCTGAGCTTTCTGGCGCTGGCCGTGTTCCGCTATCCCTTCGGCATTCAGGGGCTGATCGGCGTGATCGGCTCGGTCGGCGTCTCGATCAACGCGGCCATCATCATCATGACCGCGCTGAAGGCCGACGCGGGCGCCATGGCCGGCGACCTGGTGCGCATGCGCGACGTCGTCATGGGATCCAGCCGACACATCGTCTCGACCACCGCGACCACCTTCGGCGGCTTTTTGCCCTTGATTCTCGCGGGCGGCGGGTTCTGGCCGCCCTTCGCTATGGCCATTGCCGGCGGGGTGCTGTTGTCCACGGTGGTGTCCTTCTACTTCACCCCGCCGATGTTCGCGCTGGCCATGCGGCCGCGAAAGGCCAAGCCGGAAGCAGTTTCCGGCCCAGAGCGCGCCGTGTCCGACCGCGCGGTCCGGCTGGCGCCCGCCGTACAGGCGGCCTGACGCACGGACCGGGCGGCCCGGATGACCCGGAGCACGATTTGGCTGAAAGGACCAATCGTGCTTTAAGCGTCACGGGGACATCCGATGGGAGCGCCGTCCCACGAAAAAACGGAGGCGTCGATGTTCGGCAGCCCGTCCCTGGTCACCCGGATCGCCATCGGCAAGGGCATCGGATTCCTCTTCGGGCTCGCCGGGTTCGTCTCCATGCCCTGGTTCGTGGCCGAGGCGGACTGGCTGATCCGCTGGGGGATCCTGCTTTGGTACACGACGCTCGGCGCCATCATCGGGGTGTTCGGCGTCTTTACCTGGCACCCGATCCTGAAGCTGCCGATGCCGTGGTGGTTTCGCGCCCCGCTCTTGGGCGCGTGGATGAATTTCGTGCTGACCTTCTTTGCCTATGACGTGATGAGAACCATGATGCAGTCCATGTTCGGCCCGGACGGCCTGCTGGCCTCGCCGTGGTGGTTCACGGCCGAAGGCGCCGTTGTCGGGCTGGTCATCGGCTTCTTCGCGACCCGGTTCGGCGGCGAAGGCAAGGAGACGGTCGGCCGGTGACGCGGCTGATCGGCCGCGCCTATGAGGCGCGCAGAGCCTCGCGGCCGGCGTAGCGCGCGGCGGGCCCGAGCTCCTCCTCGATGCGGATGAGCTGGTTGTACTTGGCCAGCCGGTCCGAGCGGGACAGGCTGCCGGTCTTGATCTGGCCGCAGTTGGTGGCGACGGCCAAATCGGCGATGGTGGCGTCCTCGGTCTCGCCCGAGCGGTGCGACATCACCGCGGTGTAGCCCGCCCGGTGGGCCATCTCCACGGCCTCCAGCGTCTCGCTCAGCGTGCCGATCTGGTTGACCTTCACCAGGATCGAGTTGGCGAGCCCGCGCTTGATGCCGTCCGCCAGCCGCTTGGGATTGGTCACGAACAGATCGTCGCCCACCAGCTGGACCTTGTCGCCCAAGGCCTTGGTCAGCGCCGCCCAGCCCTCGAAATCGTCCTCGGCCATGCCGTCTTCGATCGAGACGATCGGGTAGCGCGCGACCAGATCCGCGTAGTAGTCGACCATGGCCTTGCGGCCGAGCGACTTCCCCTCGCCCGCCAGCACGTATTTGCCGCTCTTGTAGAACTCCGTCGAGGCGGCATCGAGCGCCAGGGCCACGTCGCGCCCCGGCCGGAAACCCGCCTTCTTGATCGCCTTCATCACGAAGTCGAGGGCCTTGTCGGTGCTCTCGAGCGCCGGCGCGAAGCCGCCCTCGTCGCCGACCGCGGTGCTCAGCCCGCCCTTGGCCAGGAGCTCCTTCAAGGCGTGGAAGATCTGCGCGCCGATGCGGATCGCCTCCGCGCCGGTCTCGGCGGCGACCGGCATGACCATGAACTCCTGGATGTCGATCGGGTTGTCGGCGTGGGCGCCGCCGTTGATGATGTTCATCATCGGCACCGGCAGGACATGCGCCTGCGGGCCGCCGACATAGCGGAACAGCGGCAGACCGCATTCCTCGGCCGCGGCCTTGGCCACCGCCAGGCTGACGCCCAGGATGGCGTTGGCGCCGAGACGGCCTTTGTTCGCGGTGCCGTCCAGTTCGCACATGACGTTGTCGATGACCGCCTGCTCTTCCGCCTCCATTCCGGAAAGCGCGTCGAAGATCTCGCCGTTCACCGCGTCGACCGCGCGCAAGACCCCCTTGCCGCCATAGCGGGCCTTGTCGCCGTCGCGCAGCTCGACCGCCTCGTGCTTGCCGGTCGACGCGCCGGACGGCACCGCGGCGCGGCCGTGCGCGCCGGTCTCCAGCATCACCTCCACCTCGACCGTGGGATTGCCGCGGGAGTCCAGGATCTCGCGGGCATGGATGTCTGCGATGGCGGTCATGCTCGGGACCCGTTCAGTTGTTGGAGGCGTCGAGTGACGATTTGGCGATGCGGTCGAATTCCATGAGCCGTTCGACCAGCGCCGGCAGGGACTTGAGCGGCACCATGTTGGGCCCGTCCGATGGGGCCGTGTCCGGGTCCTGGTGGGTCTCCATGAACACCGCGGCCACGCCCACCGCGACCGCCGCCCGGGCGAGGACCGGCACGAACTCCCGCTGGCCGCCGCTCGCCCCGCCCAAGCCGCCCGGCTGCTGCACCGAATGGGTCGCGTCGAACACCACCGGATAGCCGGTCTCGGCCAGGATCGGCAACGCGCGCATGTCCGAGACAAGCGTGTTGTAGCCGAAGCTCGCGCCCCGCTCGGTCAGCAGGAGGTTGCGGTTGTTGGTGCTCTCCACCTTCTTGACCACGTTGGCCATGTCCCAGGGTGCGAGGAACTGGCCCTTCTTGATGTTGACCGCCTTGCCGGTGCCCGCCGCCGCCAGCACCAGATCGGTCTGGCGGCAGAGGAAGGCGGGAATCTGCAGGACGTCCACCACCTCGGCCACGGGCGCGCACTGCTCCGCCGCGTGCACGTCGGTGAGCACCGGGATGTCGCGGCTCTCGCGCACCTCGGCCAGGATCGGCAGGCTCTGGTCCAGGCCCAGGCCGCGGGGGCTGTCGACGCTGGTGCGGTTGGCCTTGTCGAAGGACGTCTTGTAGATCAGCCCGATGCCCAGCCCCTCGGCCATCTCCTTGAGCGCGGCCGACATCTCGAGCGCGTGCTGCCGGGATTCCAACGCGCAGGGCCCGGCGATCAAGGCCAACGGCCTGTCGTTTCCGAGCGTGACGTTTCCGACGGTGACGTGGTGAGCCTCTGACACCCGGCGTCCCCTCTCCCTGACGATCCTGCGCCGTCCACTAGCCCGATCGGCCGGGGGATTGCAAGGCTCTCACGATGTTCAAGAACAGATCCGCCTGTTCCCGCGCGTCCTCGACGGCGAGATGGGTATGCGGGCGGTGTGAGAGCCATTCCTTCGGCATATTGCGCTTTGTGGACTTGCGATAGGTGATGCCGTCGCGGCCGGCGCCCAGCGCGGTCCAGGCCAGGGACTTGATGTCCATGCCACTGTGGCCGAAGGGAGAGGAGCCGACGAAGCGGATCTGATACCAGTAGACAAACATCATATCGAACAGCAGCGGATAGCCGATGAACACGGGCCGCCCTGGCAGCCTCTTCAGCCAGGCGTCGTAATCCATCATGACCTGCTGCGGAGGCCGCGCGTCTTTGCGGCAGGCTTCCCAAGCCTCCGGTTGGGTCTCCCACCAGGCCATGGTGCGCGGATGCGGCCGCGCCTCAGGCAACGGATCCAAATTTGCTGCAAATCGGCCCAGCTCCTCGCCATCCAAGCTGACCGCGACGCTGCCCAGGCTCAGCATGGAATGGGCGCCGGGAATAGGGCCGTCGGCCTCTATGTCGGTCGAAACATAGACCTCATCTGGTTGGCGCTCGCGGCTCATCCGTCGGGTTCCTGCTGCAATATCGGCCATCGCGAAAACTGATTGCTTCCCTGAACGCCGGATGAACGCGGCGCTCAGCTTTCATTCAAGCGACCAACACTAGGCTCCCCTGCAGTGCTGCCCGGCCGGCCTGCGGCCACGGCACGGAGAATTCCACGCAAGGGAGCTTCGTCATGACACGAACCGCACTCAAATCAAAGGCCCTCCCCATCCTCGCGATCGCGGGCGCCGCCTTGCTGCTGACCGGGTGCCACCTGCACGGGTCCGGGCATCACGCCGCTGCACGCCACGTCTACAAGCACGGCTACAAGGACGGCTACGTCCAGGCGCACAAGCAGGACCGCCGGCGCTATCGCCGCCACCATCGCCGCCACCACCGCGACGACGACTGACCCCGCTGCCACGCCCGGTCGCGCCGGACGGCCCGCACTCCCAAGCCAATGAACGGAGGGACCCCATGACCCGTTTTGCCATTCCCCTCGCCGCGCTCGGCATGCTGATGCTGGCCGCCTGCGGCACCAGCACCACCGACCGCGCGCTCAGCGGCGCCGCCATCGGCGCGGGCGCCGGCGCGGCGGCCGGCGCCGTCACCGGCGGCAGCGTCGTCGCCGGCACGATCATCGGCGCCGCGGCGGGTGCGGCCGCCGGCGGCCTCACCCGGCCGGAAGACTTCGACCTGGGCGACCCCGTCTGGCGCCGTTGACGCCCGACCCCGGCCCTTCTCCCGCCAGGGGCCGGCGTCGCGTCGCGGGAGCGGCCTGCCAGGTAGGCGGGCCGTTCTTTTTTGGGTCGGGCGCCGGCGACCTGGCGCGTGCGCACCCTCCCACTTCGACAGGCTCAGTGTGAGGGTCATCTTGGCCTACGCGTTAACCTCATGCTGAGCTTGTCGAAGCGTGAGGTCGATCGAGATCTCCGGACGGGCAGAAACCGCCTAAATCATCCGGCTCTGCTGGACCGCCGCGGCGATGAAGGATTCGAACAGCGGGTGCGGCGCGAAGGGCTTGGACTTGAGCTCGGGATGGAACTGTACGCCCAGATACCAGGGATGGTCGGGCAGCTCGACGATTTCCGGCAGCTCGCCGTCCGGCGACATGCCGGAGAACAGGAGCCCCGCCTCCTCCAGCCGGTCCTTGTAGTTGACGTTGACCTCGTAGCGATGCCGGTGGCGTTCGCTGATGCGGTCCTCGCCATAGATGTAGTGCACCCGGCTGTCGGCCTCGAGGTCGCAGGGATAGGCGCCGAGCCGCATGGTGCCGCCCAGATTGTCGCCCATGCCGCGGGTCTCGCGCACGTTGCCGCGCGTCCATTCCGTGAGCATGCCGACCACCGGCTCGTCCGCCTGGCCGAACTCGGTCGAATTCGCCGCGCTCAACCCGGCCAGATTACGGGCCGCCTCGATCACCGCCATCTGCATGCCGAAACAGATGCCGAAATAGGGCACGCCCCGCTCGCGGGCGAAACGGGCCGCCAAGATCTTGCCTTCCGCGCCGCGCTCGCCGAACCCGCCCGGCACCAGAATGCCGTGGCAGCCGTCGAGATAGACCACCGGATCCTCGCCCTCGAGAACCTCGGACTCGATCCATTTGAGCTTGACCCGGGCGTTGTTGGCGATGCCGCCATGGGCGAGCGCCTCGGTCAGCGACTTGTAGGCGTCGAGCAGGCCGGTGTACTTGCCCGCCACCGCGATGGTGACCTCGCCTTCCGGCTCAAGTACCCGGTCGACGATATGGTGCCAACGGCCCAGTTCCGGCGGCTGCGGCTGTTCGATGCCGAAATAGCGGCAGACTTGCTCGTCGAACCCGGCTTCGTGATAGCGCAGCGGCACCTCGTAGATGGTGCGCGCGTCCAGCGCCGAAATGACCGCCTCTTCGCGGATGTTGCAGAACAGCGCAATCTTGCGCCGGGCGTCGCTGGGGATCGGCCGGTCGCAGCGGCACAACAGCACCGCCGGCTGGATCCCGACGCCCAGAAGCTCCTTGACCGAGTGCTGGGTCGGCTTGGTCTTGAGCTCGCCCGCCGACGGGATGTAGGGCATCAGCGTCAGGTGGACGAACAGCACCCGTTCGCGCCCCAGCTCGTTGCCGAGTTGGCGAATCGCCTCCAGGAACGGCAGGCTCTCGATGTCGCCCACCGTGCCGCCGATCTCGCAGATCATGAAATCCACGTCGTCCGGGTCGCGCTGGATGAACTCCTTGATGGCGTCGGTGACATGCGGGATGACCTGAACCGTGGCTCCCAAATAGTCACCCCGGCGCTCCTTGGCCAAGACCTCCTGATAGATCTGGCCGGTGGTGACGTTGTCGGTCCGGCGCGAGGCCACGCCGGTAAAGCGCTCATAGTGGCCGAGGTCGAGGTCGGTCTCCGCGCCATCGTCGGTGACGTAGACCTCGCCGTGCTGATACGGGCTCATGGTGCCCGGATCGACGTTCAGATAGGGGTCGAGCTTGCGCAGCCGCACGGAGAACCCGCGCGCCTGCAACAGCGCACCCAGCGCCGCCGCAGAAAGACCCTTACCGAGGGAGGAAACCACGCCGCCGGTTATGAATATAAACCGCGTCATGGACCTCGACTGTACAGCAAGCGACCCCCAGGTCCCACCAGAAAAGCGGCGCTTCGCGGCCCATTCTCATAAGAAAGGGGCGGCTCAGACGGCCGCCCTGCTGCTGCCCATGCCGGCACGCTCATTGGTCGTTGGTCGGGGGGCTCGGGACGCTCGGGACCGCGGGCGCACTGGGCGCCTCGCCGGCAGGCGGCGCCGTCGTCCCCACGGGTTCACGCACAACCGACCCGGAATCGCCCGTCCGGCTGGCCAGGATGGCCAGGGTGATGCTGGTGGCGAAGAACAGCGCCGCCAGCACCGCGGTGGTGCGGGTCAAAAGATTGGCCGTATCGCGCCCGGTCATGAAACCGCCCATGCCGCCACCGCCGCTGCCGCCAATGCCCAGCCCGCCGCCCTCGCTGCGCTGGACCAGGATCACGCCGACCAGGGCGATCGCGATCAAAAGATGTATGACGAGTAGGATCGTACTCATGGGAATTCCGGGCGCTGGCCTCGGGCGCCTATGTAATGCTTCGGCCGGGCAATTGCCAGTGTTGCGCGGTGCGTGCGACTAATTTCCCGGGCAAGCCGCGATGATCGCATGGAAATCCGCGGCTTTCAGACTGGCGCCGCCGACCAGCGCCCCGTCGACGTCCGCCAGCGCCAGAATCTCGGCCGCGTTGTCGGGTTTCACCGAGCCGCCATAGAGGATGCGGAACCCGGCACCCTGGCCCGTGCGTTCGTCCAGCCAGGCCCGGATTCGGCCGTGCATGGCGGCGATCTCCTCCAAGGTGGGCGTCCGCCCGGTGCCGATCGCCCAGACCGGCTCGTAGGCGATGATCGCAGTCTCGGGCGCCAGCGCGGAGGGCGCCGAGCCGGCCAGTTGCCGCACCACCACCCCTTCCGCGTCTCCCGCGTCGCGCTCGGCCTCCGTTTCGCCGACGCACAGAATGGCCACCAAACCGGCCCGCTGGGCCGCCTCCGCCTTCGCCCGGACCTGGGCGTCGGTCTCGCCATGGTCGGCGCGCCGCTCGGAATGGCCGACGATGACGTGGCCGCAACCGGCATCCCGAAGCATTTCCGCCGAGATGTCGCCGGTGTGCGCGCCGTTCGCCTCGGCGTGGCAGTCCTGGCCGCCCCAGCCAAAGCCGCGCCGCCCCGCCCCGTCGACCGCATGAAGCAGCGTCGCGGGCGGGCAGAGGACCACGTCGCAATGAGACGGCGGACCGCCGGTTCGCTCCGCCAGGTCTGCGATCAGCGCCAACGCCTCCTCGCGGAGACCGTTCATCTTCCAGTTGCCGGCGATCATCGGCCGCCTGTCAGACATGCCGGAGCCCCCTCTCCTCTTTGCTGGTCGGGGCGGCTCATAGCACAGGCTGGCAAAGTCCGCCACGACGGCCCACATAAGCAGCGGCGGTCACGGGAATGCGTGTTGCTGGCCGATTTCGCCGCCCCTATGATGCCGGCCCGCTTCCGCCGGCCGCGGCTATCGCAATTCAAGAGGGCGTTCAACATGTTGCAGTCGATGCGCAAATCCTCGAAGTCCTGGGTCATGGGGATCCTGTTCGGCTTCCTGATCTTGAGCTTCGCCGTTTGGGGCATCGGCGACATCTTCCGCGGCGGCCAGCAGGAAGCCTCCGTGGCGCAGGTGGGTGACCTGGAGATCACCCAGACGACGTTCATCCGCGAGTATCAGCGTCAGATCGCCCAGGTG
The DNA here is from genome assembly GCA_030066595.1 of Alphaproteobacteria bacterium. Lineage (GTDB taxonomy): Bacteria > Pseudomonadota > Alphaproteobacteria > JAJFFI01 > JAJFFI01 > JASJBI01. Next base: position 17,747 of record JASJBI010000017.1, read on the forward strand.
CAGCAGCAGTTCGGCGGTCAGATCGACGCCGAGACGCTGAACAACCCGGTTCTCGGGCGGCAGGTGGCGGCCAGCATGGCGGAACGCATCATGCTCGATCTCGCGACCCAGGACCTGGGGATCGTGGTGTCCGACCAGGTGGTCAGCGACGTCATTCAAAACGACCCCAACCTGCAGCCCAATTTCGGCGGCTTCAACTACGCCTACTACGAGCAGATCGTCCGCAATTTGGGCTACACGGTGGCCGGCTATGAGGCCAATATGCGGCGCGAGCTCGGCCGCGCCCGCCTGATGGCATCGATCGGAGACTCGGCTGCGGCGCCGACGGCGCTGACGGAAGAGCTCTACAAGCTGCGCAGCGAGCGCCGGGTGGCGGAGGTGCTACGGGTGCCCGCGGAGGCCGATTCGGTTGCGGAGCCCGACCAGGCCGCCATCGAGAACTGGCACAAAGGCCATTCGCGCGACTTCATGGCGCCGGAGTACCGGGCGATCTCGGCGATCGTGCTGCGGCCGGAAGACCTCATGAAAGAGATCCAGGTGCCGGAGGACCAGCTTCGCGAAAGCTACGAGTCCCGCCAGGACGAGTTCACCACGCCGGAAATGCGGACAGCCTCCCAGCTCGTTTTCAGCGACGAAGCCGGAGCGAAAAAGGCGCATGAGCTCGTCACGGCGGGCAAGAGCCTTGCGGAGGCCGCCGCCGAGACCGGCAACCCCGCGGGCGTGATCGAGCTGGGCGCGCTCAGCCGCAGGCAGTTCCTGCCCGAACTGGTGGATTCGGTGTTCCTGCTTCAGGAGGGCGGGTACAGCGCCCCGCTGCGCTCGCCTCTTGGCTGGCACGTCATCCAGGTCACGAAGATCGAGCCCGGCGGCAGCCAGTCCTTCGAACAGGTGCGCGACCAAATCGCGGACGGGATCAAGCGGGAGCAAGCGATCGACGCGCTGTACGGCCTGATCACCAAGGTCGAGGACGAGCTCTCCGCCGGGTCGACGATGGACGAGGCCGGCAAGGCGCTGAACGTGCCGGTGACCAAGGTCGACGCGGTGGATGCTCGGGGCAACGGGCCCGACGGGACGCCTCTGGCCGACCTGCCGACGGACCCGGACTTCCTCAGGAGCGCCTTCGCCACCGGCGAAGGGCTTGAGAGCGATCTGGTCGAGACCGCCTCGGGCGCCGCCTTTATCCTGCGGGTCGACGGCATCACCGCGCCGGCCGTGCGCCCGCTGGACCAGGTTCGCGGGCAGGTAATCGCGGACTGGAAAGCGGATCAGGCTCGCCAGCGCGCGGCGGCCAAGGCCGAGGAATTGGCCGACGCGATCAAGGGCGGGCGCAACGCTGCCGACGTGGCGGCGGAGAACGGGCTCGAGGCCTCGACCACCGATCCGTTCACGCGGGACGGCGCCGGCGCGGATCTGCCGCGCGAGCTGATCGAGAAGGTGTTTGCCGCCGCGCGCGGCGAAGTGGTGACCGCCGAGGGCCGCGACAGCGCATTGGTCGCCCGGGTGGCGGACGTGCTCTCCGGCGACCCGGCGCAGGCAAAGGGCGAGCGCGACGCGATCGGGGAAGAGGTCAGCGGCGCCATCGCCGAAGACCTTGTGATTCAGCTCCGCGCGGCGCTGCGGCAGCGCTTTCCGATCGAGCTGAACCAGGCGGCGATCGATCGCGCACTCCAGCCGAACTATCCCTGACCGACGCGACCGTGACGCCCGCCCCCGACTTCGCCCGGTTCGCCGAGGCCTGGGACTCCGGCCGGCCGCAGCTGGTCTGGACCACGCTGGTCGCCGACCTGGAAACCCCGGTCTCGGCCATGCTCAAGCTGGCGGACGGCCAGCCCATGAGCTTCCTCTTGGAATCGGTCGAAGGCGGCCGCACCCGCGGCCGCTACTCCCTGATCGGGCTCAAGCCGGACCTGGTCTGGCGCTGCCGGGACGGCCGGGCCGAGGTCAACCGCCACGCGCGCCGGGATCCAGGGGCGTTCGAGCCGTGTCCGGGCGACGCCCTTTCGGCGCTGCGCGACGTGCTGGCCGAGTCGCGGATCGAGATCCCGGATCCGCTGCCGCCCATGGCCTCCGGCCTGTTCGGATATCTCGGCTACGACATGGTCCGGCTGATGGAGCGGCTGCCGGACGTGAACCCCCGCGCCCTGGACCTGCCGGACGCGGTGCTGATGCGTCCCTCGGTCATCGCCGTGTTCGACACCATCGAGGACGTGGTCACGGTGATCACGCCGGCTTGGCCGCGGTCGGGGCTCGACGCCCAGGCGGCCTGGGACCAGGCCTGCGAGCGGCTGGCGAACGCGACCGCCGACCTGGAACGCTCCCTGCCCTATCGTCGTGAGCCGGCAGCCGAGGCCGCCCGGCCGCCCGAGGCGGCGTCGAACATGACGGCCGAGGACTATGCGGCGATGGTCGAGCGGGCCAAGCGCTACATCGTCGACGGCGACATCTTCCAGGTGGTCCCGTCGCAGCGTTTCGCGGTGCCCTTCGCGCTGCCGCCGTTCTCGCTCTACCGGGCGCTCCGGCGTCTGAACCCCTCGCCCTTCCTGTTCTTTCTGGACTTCGGCGATTTCTCGGTCGTCGGCTCGAGCCCGGAAATCCTGGTCCGGGTGCGGGACGAGAGCGTGACCATCCGGCCGATCGCGGGCACGCGTCCGCGCGGCAAGGACCAGGCCGAGGACCAGGCGCTGGCGGAGGACCTGCTGGCCGATCCCAAGGAAAACGCCGAGCATCTGATGCTCCTGGACCTGGGCCGCAACGACGTGGGCCGGGTGGCCGAGATCGGCTCGGTCAAGGTGACCGAGCAGATGGTGATCGAGCGATATTCCCACGTCATGCACATCGTCTCCAACGTGGAAGGCAGGCTCGACCGGGCCAAGCATGACGCGCTCGACGCGCTGATCGGCGGCTTTCCCGCCGGCACGGTCTCGGGCGCGCCCAAGGTGCGGGCCATGGAGATCATCGACGAGCTGGAGCCCGAGCGCCGTGGCGTCTACGCCGGCGCGGTCGGCTATTTCGCCGGCAACGGCAGCATGGACACCTGCATCGCGCTCAGGACCGCGGTGGTCAAGGACGGCGTCATGTATGTCCAGGCCGGCGGCGGCGTGGTCGCCGACTCGGACCCCCTGGCCGAATATCAGGAGTCCTGCAACAAGGCCCGGGCGTTGATCCGCGCGGCGGAAGAGGCGGTGCAGTTCGCGGCCAGGCGGGGGTGACGCCACACGACCCCGGCGTATGGCCGGTCATTCTCTGCTGGGGACGACCGGCCGGTTGCGGCCCCTATTTGAGAAGCCTGAACGGCCCTTCCAGAATGCCTTGCGAGCCGGAGGCGGCGAGTCTCTGGCCATCGCCGGAAATCGCATAGCAGTGCTTCTGACCGTCGTCCCATTTGCTCCACTTCATGCACAGCTTGCCGCCTTCGACGGACCAGGCGCCCGAATCGTACTCTTCTTCGGCGAGCTGCAAGTTCTGGCGGTAGCCGCGCAATAGGCCGTTGGCGCCGAAATCCACTTTGTAGTCGAGTTCCGCCCCGAGAATGCCGGCACCACAGCACGCCGAGAAATAGGCACTGCTTCCCGAAAACATGTCCTCGAGCCTCGCGGTGGGCCCCGATGTGGCCTTGGCGGTCTGAGGGGGTGTGCTCGCCCGACTTGCCTGTTGCGGCGTTCTGGCGGTGCGTCGGGCCGCCTCCTCCGCCTTGCGCTTCGCGTCCGCCTCGGCTCGCCGCCGAGCTTCCTGTTCGGCTCTGCGGGTCGCTTCCGCCGCAGCCCGCTTGCGCGCCGCTTCCGCCGCCTTGCGCTCGGCCTCTGCCGCGGCCTGCCGGCGGGCTTCCTCCTCGGCCTTGCGCTTGGCTTCCGCTTCGGCCTGCCGGCGGGCCTCTTCCGCCGCCTTGCGTTTCTCTTCTGCTTCCGCCGCGGCGCGCGCGGCAGCGGCCGCGTCATCCTCGACCGCGCCGTCGGCAGCCTGTGTACCCTGCTCCGCTTGCCTGGGCTCAGCGGCCCGCTGATCATCCTGCATCAGCTGCCAGCCGGCGTAGCCGGCGCCCACCAGCAGCACGGCCGCCAGAAAGCCCAGGACCGCACCGACGGCGGCACCGCGGCCTTGCTTTGGCGCGGCGGGGCCAGCCGCCGGATGCCGTCCGCCGAACAGCAGCGTCCGCCAGTCGTCTACGCTTTTCGGCCGCTCCGTCTCCAGCACCGCCAGGCCCTTGTCGATCGCGGCCAGCACCCGCGCGCTGCAGCGGCCCTTCGCCGCCTCCAGTGCCGGCGCCATGGGGTCCCGCCCGCCGCGCAGAATGGCCGTGGCCCGGTCCGGAGATTCGGGCGGCGCCAAACCCGTGACGGCCCGGTACAACACCGCCGCCAGCGCGTAGATATCGGTCCAGGGACCCTGCTCGCCGCCGCTGCCATACTGCTCGACAGGCGCGAAGCCGGCGGTGACGACGGCCGTCAGGCTCTTGGACTTCCGCCCCAGCGCCTGGCGCGCGGAGCCGAAGTCCAACAAGACCGGCGAGCCGTCGCTGCGAAGTACGATGTTGCCCGGCTTGATGTCCCGATGCAGGAAGCCCGCCTTGTGCACCTCCGCGAGCCCGTCAAGCAGCGGGATCAGGATCGGCCAGATGTCCGCTTCTCGGAGAGTGCCCTTGCGCTTGAAATAGTCGGCGAGGCTCTCCCCCTCTTCGTAGTTCATGACCAGATAGGCCGTGCCGTTGGCCACGAAGAAACGATGCACCGGCACGATGTTCGGGTGCTTGAAGCGGGCCAGCGTCTGCGCCTCCTGGAGAAAGCGCTCAAGCCCCCACTCGAACTCCGCCCGCTCGCCCTCCGCGCGCGGGTGCACCGAGAACTCGCCCTCGCGCACCGCGAGGTCCGCCGGCATGTATTCCTTGATCGCGACCTTGGCGCGGAGTCGCACGTCCCGGGCAAGGTAGGTCACGCCAAAGCCTCCGTGCCCGAGGATCGTTTCGATCTCGTAGTCTTCAAGCCGGTACCCGGCCGGCAGCGCATGTCGCAGTCTCTGCGTCATGACGGATGGTTGTACTCCAGGTTGTGCAGGGGCGTCAGCGGCAACAGCACGATTGCTGCTTCGACACCCACCGAGTCGCCCGGAAGCCCGGCTTAGAGTACTGGCCCCGGAATGCCCAGCGCATGCTCGGTGAGCTCCTGCACCAAGAAGTCGTAGGCTTCGTCCACCGAATCAGTGTGCAGGAACAGCGCCGTGTCGCCACCGTCGATGGTGCCGTGTTCGACCAGGGCGTCGAAGTTGATCACCTGGTTCCAGTACTCCGTGCCGAACAGCACGATGGGCAGCTTCTTGCGCATCTTGCCCGTCTGGATCAGCGTCAGCACCTCGAACAGCTCGTCCAGCGTGCCGTAGCCGCCCGGCATGGCGATCACCGCCTTGGCGAGATAGAGGAACCAGAACTTGCGCATGAAGAAATAGTGGAACTCGAAGGCGAGCTCGCGGCTGACATAGGGGTTCTCGAACTCCTCGACCGGGATCGAGATGGTCAGCCCGACGTTGAGCCCCCTGGCCTCGGACGCGCCCCGGTTGGCGGCCTCCATGATGCCGGGCCCGCCGCCGGTGCAGACCACGAAGCGCCGCTCATGCCCGGTCAGGCCCTTCGACCAGGTGGTCAGCCTGTGGGCGAGCTCCCGCGCCGCCTCATAGTAGCGCGACATCTTCATCGCCATCTCGGCCTCGGCGAGATCGCCCTTGCCGGCCTTGGCGTCGGCCATCATGGCCTCGGCGGTCTCTTGCGACGGCGTCCGGGCCGAGCCGAAGACCACGATCGTGTCCTGCACGTCGTGATAGGCGAAGCGGCTCTCGGGCTCCAGATACTCGGCCATGATGCGCATGGGCCGGCCGCGCCGCGAATCCAGAAAGGCTTCGTTCTTGTAGGCCTTGGGGACGGGGCGGACGCGCTGGCTCATGACGGGCTCTCCTGCACGCGCGGCACCACGCCGCGCATCGGCCGCCACCCTAGCGGGCGGCCGTTAAGGTTTAAATAAGTCGTGACGGCGGCTTAGCCTACGGTCACGGGCATTTCCCGGGGCGCCCGGCGGGAGAGCAGCTCCGGGCCGTCCGCGCGGACCACGAGATCCTCTTCGTGCGCCATGATCCGGCCCGCGCCGTACATGGCGCTGGGCTCGATGGTGAGCACCACGCCCGGCACCAGGGCCGTCGTGTCCTCGGGCTTGTTCGAAGGCGGCTCGGTCATCAGCTTGCCGAGCCCGTGCCCGAAGCGGCCGACATTGCCCAGCGCGATGCCGGCGTCTTCCAGCACCTTCGCCTGGGCCGAGAACACATCCGCCGCGGTGTTGCCGGGCCGAGCCGCGGCGATGCCCGCTTCGGTCGCCGCCCACAAGAGCGCGTGCATGCGCCGCGCCGTGTCGCTGGGCGGGCCGACGGCGACGTTGCGATCGAAGTCGCAGAAATAGCCGCCCCAGCGCGCGCCCGTGTCGATGAGGAAGATGTCGCCCGCGGCGAGGCGCCGGTCGGTCGGCCCCTGAATGATGCTGTCATAGCCGCCGGGGCCAGATCCGATGGCGCAGTAGGGCGTCTTATCCGCGCCGCGCAGGATGAGCTCCGCCTGGAACCTGCGCACCACCTCGCGCTCGCTGTCGCCGGGCCGCGCCATCTCCGGCAGCGCCTCGAAGGCATCCGACGCAATTTGGCAGACATGGCGGATGCGCCCGATCTCGGCCTCGGACTTGATGAGGCGCAGCGCGCGCAGCACCGCGGAGCCGTCCACCATCAGAAAGGGCCGGATCATCTCGCGCAGGCGCAGCAGGTCGGCGACCGGCATGCCGAGGCGGGTTTCCGGGCCGAGCTCGAAGCCCATCAAGCCCGAGCGGCGCGGGACCGCCTTGATGGCGTCCGCCAGCAGATCGAGACCCTCGTTCTCGGGCCGCGGCGAAGGCCAGGTCCGCACATCCTCGACCCAGGACGTGGCGCGCCAGTTGCTCTCGCCGATCTCGGGGATCACCGCCACCGCATCGCCGTCGCGCGGCAACAGGACGTACCAGGGGCGGCTCGGCGTGTTCCAGGCGAACTGGGTGACGAACCCCGAGAGATACTCGACATTCGCTTCCGCGGTGACCAAGAGGCCGTCGAGCTCGCTCTCGGTCATGAGCGTCCGCGCCCGCTCGACCCGTTGGTCGAACTCCGCGCGAGAGAACGGCGGCGGCGCGTCGCTTGGGCCCGAAGGGGTCATGCTCTCATTCGTGGATCGGACCCGGGGACCGGATCGCGCCGCACGCCCTTGGGCGGGCCGAAGGCCTCAAAGGGAGAGATACTCCCTGAGCGTCGCGAACCGCTCTTGCGCCAGCCTGCCGAAGACCGGGTCTTCCTGTTCCTGGAACTCCTGTGCGACATCGTCCCAGTCCGCCTGGGTGAGCGCCTGCTCGGCGACCGGCAGAAACCGGCTGTCCTCCATGTTCATGTGCTCGCGCTCGCGGTCGACGAAGTCGCGGACGGCACGCGGGAAGGCGTCGCGCGGCATCTCCGCCTCCTGCAACAGCTCCTCGAGCGTCGCGGCGAAGCGGCGGGTCTCCACGGCGATCTCTTCATGTTCCGCGCCGAGGTCGCCCACAGCCTCGGCCCCGACCGGATCGCGCGCGCGCAGCTTGGCCAGCACCAGATCTTCCTTCGGGTGATGCACGCTGGCCGGATAGTCGAGGAAGTAATCGACGATGCGCTCGAGCAGATCGTAGTCCGGCACCTCGCCCGCCTCGAACAGCCGGACCTGGTCTTCGAGCGTGTCGAGCAGCTTCGCGATGTTGGCGTGGTCCTGCCTGAGGTCGTCGATCACCGAGCTCATGTTGCCTCCCCTCTCCGGCGTCAGCATAGACTCATACGGTCGCCCCGGGCCAGGGATTGATCGGTCTCAAGATTTGGCCGGCCCTCACGCCCTCCCCTCGCCCGCCAGATCGTCGAGGATCGGGCATTCGGGCCGGTCGTCGCCGTGGCACCGCTCGGCCAGGTGCAGGACCGTGCGCCGCATGCCTTCGAGTTCGGCGATCTTGCGGTCGATCTCCGCCGTATGGGCGAGCGCCAGCGCCTTGACGTCGGCGCTCGCGCGGCTCTGATCTTGCCAGAGCGCGAGCAGCGCGCCCACGTCCTTGACCGAAAAGCCGAGGCCGCGCGCCCGCTGAATGAAGCGCAGGGTCTGGACGTCGGTCTCGCCATAGGCGCGATAGCCCGATTCGGTGCGCCGGGCCGGCGGGATCAGGCCGATGTCCTCGTAGTAGCGGATGGTCTTGGCCGGCAGGCCCGAGCGCCGCGCGACGGTTCCGATGTTCATGGCGGCCCCTCCTGTAGGCCTCAGAGACGCATGGTCCTGAGCCTGAGCGCGTTGCCGATCACCGACACCGAGCTCAGGCTCATGGCGGCGGCGGCGATCATCGGCGACAGCAAGAGGCCCAAGACCGGGTACAGCACGCCGGCCGCGATCGGCACGCCCAGCGAGTTGTAGACGAACGCGAGGAACAGGTTCTGGCGGATGTTGCGCATGGTGCCGCGGCTGAGCCGCCGGGCCCGGGCGATGCCGCGCAGGTCGCCCTTGACCAGGGTGACGCCGGCGCTCTCCATCGCCACGTCCGTGCCCGTGCCCATGGCGATGCCCACATGGGCCTGGGCCAGCGCCGGCGCGTCGTTGATGCCGTCCCCGGCCATGGCGACGATGCGGCCCTCGGCCTGCAGGCGTTTGACCACGTCGCCCTTCTCGCCCGGAAGCACTTCGGCCTCGACCCGGTCGAGCCCGAGCTTGCGGGCCACAGCCTCAGCGGTGGCGCGGCTGTCGCCGGTGAGCATGACCAGCTCGACCCCGTCGGCGCGCAGCAGACGGATCGCCTCGGGCGTCGTGTCCTTGACCGGGTCGGCCACACCCAAGAGGCCGACCGGCCGGCCGGCCAAAGCCAGATGGATCACCGTCTCGCCCGCCGCGCGCATCGCATCGGCCGTCTCGGTGAGCGCCGCGACGTCGATTCGGAGCCGGTCCATGAGCTTGCGATTGCCGAGCGCGACGGTCTGGCCGTCAATGGTGCCGGTGACCCCCTCCCCGGTCACGGATTCAAAGGCCGCGGCGTCGCGCAACAGGAGTTCCCGGTCCTGTGCCGCCTGCACGATGGCGGCGGCCAGGGGATGCTCGCTCGCCCGCTCGAGGCTCGCCGCGAGGGCCAGCAGTCCGTCCCCGGTGTGACCCTCCACGGCATGGAGCCGGGTCACCGAGGGCTTGCCTTGGGTCAGGGTGCCGGTCTTGTCGACCACCAGCGTGTCCACTTTCTCCAGCGCCTCGAGCGCCTCCGCATCCTTGATCAGCACCCCGGCCGTGGCCCCGCGGCCGACGCCCACCATGATCGACATCGGCGTGGCCAGGCCCAGCGCGCAGGGACAGGCGATGATCAGCACCGCGACCGCATTGATGACGGCGTAGGCCATCGCCGGCGCCGGCCCGACCAGTGCCCAGACGACAAAGGCGATCGCAGCCACGGCGACCACCGCCGGGACGAAATAGCCGGACACCACGTCCGCGAGCCGCTGGATCGGCGCGCGGGAGCGCTGCGCGTCGGCGACCATCTGAACGATCTGGGCCAGCAAGGTCTCGCTGCCGACCCGCTCGGCCCGCATGATCAGGCTGCCGGTGCCGTTCACGGTGGCGCCGGTCACCGCATCGCCGGGCGCCTTCTGCACCGGCATGGGCTCGCCCGTGATCATGGACTCGTCGACGGCGCTTTGCCCCTCCAGGACCACACCGTCGACCGGGACCTTCTCGCCCGGTCGCACCCGCAGCCGGTCGCCGGGATGGATGCGATCGAGCGGCACGTCCTCCTCGCCACCGTCGTCGGCGAGCCGCCGGGCGGTCTTGGGGGCGAGCCCGAGCAGGGCCTTGATAGCGTTGCTGGTCTGGCCGCGCGCCTTGAGCTCGAGCACCTGGCCCAGGAGGACCAGGGTGACGATCGCGGCCGCCGCTTCGAAATAGACCGCAACGGCGCCGTCCGCGCCGCGGAAGGCGGCGGGGAAAATCCCGGGCGCGGCGGTGGCCACCAGGCTGTAGAGATAGGCGACCCCGGTGCCCAGCGCGATCAAGGTGAACATGTTGAGGCTGCGGTGGACGACCGAATTCCAGCCCCGCTCGAAGAACGGCTTGCCGCCCCACAGCACGACCGGCGTGGCCAGTCCGAGCTCGAGCCAGTGGCGCGCCTGCGTCGAGATCACGCCGCCGAGCGGATCGCCCGGCAGATCCGCCGCCATGGCGAGCCCGACCACCGGCACGGTCAGCGCCAGGCTCACCCAGAAGCGCCGGGACATGTCGACAAGCTCCGGGTTGGGGCCCTCCTCGACGGTCACGGTCACGGGCTCCAGCGCCATGCCGCAGATCGGGCAGTCGCCGGGTCCGTCGCGCACCACCTCGGGGTGCATCGGACAGGTGTACTGCGTGCGGGTCGGCAGGGCCGGCGCGGCCGGCTCGAGCGCCATGCCGCATTTCGGGCAGGCCGCAGGCCCCTCGCTCGAGACCCCGGGACACATGGGACAGATGTAGGTGTGCCCGCCGGCCGCGGATGGCGGTTCGACGACTGCGGGCGGCGCAGCCGCCCCGTGGCAGCACGCTTTGCCCGCCTGTTCGTCCGATGTCTTGGTCTCGGCCTCGGCCACGCAGCGGCCCTCCCGTCGGCGACTCGGTGTGTATAGAGCTTAGATAGAGTCTCCAGTAGCTGGAAGGTCAAGGGCGGCCGCATTGTGGAGCCCCGGTCCGCGCGCGGGTGGCTTTGCCGCCCAAGCGCGACCTGATATAAGCCGCCTGGCAACGGCCCGGCAAATTCTCTGAAACAACGCGAACAAAAACCTGTAACATACTGATATGTATTTGCTTATCGATAACTATGACAGCTTCACCTACAACCTGGTGCATTTCCTCGGGGAACTGGGCGCGCGGGTCGAGGTGCGGCGAAACGACGCCGTCTCGGTGGACGAAGCCCTGGCGATGGCGCCCGAAGGGATCGTCATATCGCCGGGCCCCTGCGACCCGGACCGCGCCGGGATCTGCCTGGATTTGGTGCGCGCCGCGGCCGGCGCCGTGCCGATCCTCGGCGTCTGCCTCGGCCATCAGGCGATCGGCCAGGCCTTCGGCGGACGCGTGGTGCACGGCCCGGTGCCGATGCACGGCAAGGTCAGCGAGATCCGCCACAGCGGCGCGGGCGTGTTCTCGGGGCTCGAGAGTCCCCTCCACGCGACCCGCTATCATTCCCTAGTGGTCGCCCGCGACGACCTGCCGAACGAACTCGAGATCACGGCGGAGACCGGGGACGGCGTGATCATGGGCCTGGCCCATCGCCAAATGCCAATTCACGGCGTACAATTCCATCCGGAAAGCATCGCCACCGAGTGTGGTCACGCCCTGCTCGGCAACTTTCTGGCCATCGCTACGGCGGCGCGAAAAGAACGGAAAATCGGGGCATGACGGGGGACATCGGCGACTTCAAACAGATCCTGGCGCGGGTCGCGGACGGCGATTCGCTGACCGTCGACGAGGCCCATCAGGCGTTCGACATCATGATGTCGGGCGACGCGACGCCGTCCCAGATGGGCGGCTTTCTGATGGCGCTGCGCGTGCGCGGCGAGACCGTCGACGAGATCACCGGCGCCGCCCGGACCATGCGCGAGAAGGTGCATTTTCTCGAGGCGCCGCCGGGCGCCATCGACGTGGTCGGCACCGGAGGCGACGCGGTCGGCACCTTCAACGTCTCGACCACCAGCGCGATCGTGGTGGCCGGCTGCGGCGTGCCGGTGGCCAAGCACGGCAACCGGGCCTTCTCTTCGAAATCGGGCGCAGCGGACGTGCTCACCGCGCTGGGTGTCAATATCGACGCCGAGTTCGGCCTGGTGCAGCGCGCGATCTGGGAGGTCGGGCTGGGCTTCCTGATGGCCCCGCGGCATCACAGCGCCATGCGCCACGTGGCCGGCACCCGGGTCGAGCTCGGCACCCGCACGATCTTCAACCTCCTCGGGCCGCTGTCCAATCCCTGCCTGGTCAAGCGCATGCTGGTGGGCGTGTTCGACAAGCGATGGGTCCGGCCTCTGGCCGAGGTGCTGGGCAACCTTGGGCTCGAAGCGGCCTGGGTCGTGCACGGGGCGGACGGTCTGGACGAGCTGACGCTCACCGGGCCCAGCCATGTGGCTGCGCTCAAGGACGGCAAGGTGGAAACCTTCGAGGTGGCGCCGCACGACGCCGGGCTCGACAACCGCGAGATCGACGAACTGAAAGGTGGCGAGCCGGATCACAATGCCCGCGCAACCGTGCGCCTGTTGAGCGGCGAGCCGGGCGCGTTTCGCGATTTCGTCCTGCTGAACAGCGCGGCCGCCCTGATCGTTGCGGGCATGGCAGAGGACCTGAAGGCCGGCGCGGCGCTGGCCGCCGAGGCCATCGACAGCGGCAGGGCGCGGCGGGTGCTGGACGGGCTGGTCAGTCTCACAAACCAGGATGTGGCGGAGCCAGACGGCGGGTCATGAGCGACATCCTCGCGCGCATCTGCGCCGACAAGGCCGAACATGTCGCTCTTTGCAAGCGGCGCGAGCCGCTGGCCGCGCTCGAACGGGCCGCCGCAGACGCCTCGCCGCCGCGCGGATTTCTGCGCGCACTGCAAGCGGCGGTCGCGGCCGGCGGCTACGGCCTGATCGCCGAGATCAAGAAGGCCTCGCCCAGCCAGGGGCTGATCCGGGCCGACTTCGATCCGGCCAGGCTCGCCCTGGCCTACAAGGCCGGCGGCGCCGCCTGTCTTTCCGTCTTGACCGACGAGCCCTACTTCCGCGGCCGGGACGAATACCTCACCCAGGCGCGCATCGCCTCCGAGCTGCCGGTTCTGCGCAAGGAGTTCATGATCGACCCCTACCAGGTGGTTGAGGCGCGGGCGATCGAGGCGGACTGCATCCTGATCATCATGGCGGCGGTCGACGACCGGCTCGCGCGGGAGCTCGAATCGACCGCCCGCGGGCTCGACATGGACGCGCTGATCGAGGTGCACGACGAGCGCGAGATGGAGCGCGCGCTGGCCCTCGACGGCCGCCTGATCGGCATCAACAACCGGAACCTCAAGACGCTCGAAATCGACCTGGCCACGACCGAACGGCTCGCGCCCATGGTGCCGAAGGACCGGATGATCGTCTGCGAGAGCGGCCTGAACGCCCCCGTCGACCTGGCGCGGATGGCCGCGACCGGGGCGTTTTGTTTCCTGGTCGGCACGTCGCTCATGGCCCAGGACGACGTGGTCGCGGCGACGCGAGCCCTGCTGGCCGATCCACCCAGCCAGCTGATCGCGGCGCACGCGGCCGGCAGTTAGCGGCGCGGCATGTGATCCTTATGTATAACATGAGAAATATATAACTATCATGCTGAATAAATTAGATTCTATTGGTACATCAACTTGCGATTTCGCACGGATTGAAGGCGACGGAGTCATGCGATGGTGCGCCTGACGCATTTCGACGAACAGGGCGATGCTGTGATGGTCGACGTCTCGGCAAAAGACGTGACCGCCCGCACGGCCACGGCCAAGGGCCGGGTGCTGATGCAGGCCGAGACCCTCAAGCTAATCATGTCCGCGGGCGTCAAGAAGGGCGACGTGCTGTCGGTCGCGCAGCTGGCCGGCATCATGGGCGCGAAGAAGACGTCGGAGCTGATCCCGCTCTGTCATCCGCTGCCGCTGGATTCGGTTCAGCTATCGCTGGACTGCCTGCCCGAGGAGAACGCCGTCGAGATCACCGCCACCGCCAAAACCCAGGGACGCACCGGCGTCGAGATGGAGGCGATGACCGCCGTGGCGGTTGCGGCGCTCACCGTCTACGACATGTGCAAGGCGGCGGACCGTGGCATGCATCTCACGGACATCCGCCTGACCGAGAAGTCCGGCGGCAAGTCCGGCACCTTCAAGGCGCCCTGATGCTTTCGGTCGACGAGGCCCTCGACCGCATTCTCGCCGCCTTTCGCCCCCTGCCCGCCGAACAGGTCTCCCTGGCAGATGGGTTGGGTCGGGTGCTCGCCGAGGACGTGCGCGCCCGGGTGACCCAGCCGCCGGTCGCCGTCTCGGCGATGGACGGTTATGCCGTTCGGGCCGCCGACGCGGCCAAGGTTCCGACGGTGCTGCGCTGCATCGGCGAGGCGCCGGCCGGAGGCGCATTCGAAGGCGAGGTCTGCGCCGGCGAGGCGGTACGCATCTTCACCGGCGGCCCTCTCCCGCGCGGCGCCGATGCCATCGTTATCCAGGAGGATACCGAGCGCAGCGGCGACCAGGTCACGGTGAAAGAGGCCGCCGAGCCGGGCACGTACATTCGTCCGGCGGGCCTGGACTTCCGGACCGGTGATCTGGGCGTTGCCGCGGGCCGACGCCTCACCGCCCGCGACATCGGTCTTGCCGCCGCCATGAACCACCCCTGGCTGATGGTGCGCCGGCGCCCGCGGGTCGCCATTCTGGCGACCGGCGACGAGGTGGTCATGCCGGGCGAGCCGCTGGGGCCGAACCAGATCGTGAGCTCGAATGGCCCGTCCCTGGCCGCGCTGGTCGAGGCCAGTGGCGGCGCGGCCGAACTTCTGGGCATCGCGCCCGATTCCGAGGAAGGCCTGCGCCATCTCGCCCGCGGCGCCCGGGGGGCGGACCTGTTGGTCACCTCGGGGGGTGCGTCGGTCGGCGAGCACGACCTGGTGCAGCGGGCGCTGGCGGCCGAAAACCTCGGGGCCGACGCGCTCGAAGTCGACTTCTGGAAGGTGGCGATGCGCCCCGGCAAGCCGCTGATCTTCGGACGGCTCGGCGAGACCCCGCTGATCGGGGTCCCGGGCAATCCGGTCTCGAGCCTGGTCTGCGGCCTGCTGTTCGTCCGTCCCGCGATCGAAACGATGATCGGGCTGGCGCCGCGCCGCGACCCGGCGGCGACGGCCATTCTGGGCGGCGATCTGGCGGAAAACGACCGCCGGCAGGACTACCTGCGCGCGACGCTCTCGCGCAACGAGGCGGGCGAGCTGGTGGCCACCGCCTTCCCGGTTCAGGACAGCTCCATGCTCTCGCGCCTGACCAGCGCCGACTGCCTGATCGTGCGCCCCCCGCACGCGCCTCCGGCCAAGGCCGGCGTCCGCGTGGAGATCATCCCGCTGGGCGCGTCGGCGCCGAATATCTAGTCTTGGGGCGCGGCATGGCGACGCCGACCCTGCGCCGCGCGAACCGGGAAGACCTGGCCGGCATTATTGCCTTGCTGGCGGACGACGCGCTCGGTCGGGACCGGGAAGATCTGTCGACGCCCGTTGCCCAAGCCTATATCGACGCCTTTGAGGCCCTGGACGGGAACCCTGATCAGCTCCTGATGGTGGCGGACGATGACGGCCGGTTGGCCGGATGTTTCCAGCTGACCCTGATCCCGGGGCTCTCCCGCCGCGGCATGTGGCGCGGCCAAATCGAAGGCGTGCGGGTCGCGTCGAGCCACAGAGGCGAAGGTCTCGGCCGGCAGATGGTCGCTTGGGCGATCGCCGAATGCCGCAGGCGCGGCTGCGGACTGGTCCAGCTGACCAGCGACAAGACGCGACGGGATGCCCACCGGTTCTACGAGTCGCTCGGCTTCGAGGCCAGCCATGAGGGCATGAAACTGAAACTTTGACCCGGGATCACGGCCCGTGGCGGCGCCCCGAACCGGACAACAAACGGCGCCGGGAGCAAGGGACGCTCCCGGCGCCGAGATCAGTTTCCGACGGGGGTCGCCCGGGACACGGGATTCCGGCGCCCCGTCCGCTCGTCAGAGGATGCCAAGCAGCATCGCCACGAGCAGAAGTAGGATCAGCAGCGCCAAAATGCCGCCGGTCCAATAGAGGGTCTGTTTGGTGTCCTGCGTCATCTATGCCTCCATTGACTGCCGCGACCTTCGCCCAGGCGGGTCCGGAGGCTCACAGGTCCCGCTTACCTCTGGGCGAAAGCGGGCCTTGCCCAGAAGAATGCGTCCGACGGCATCCAAAATCAAGTGCGCACGCTGGCCCATTCCTCGACCGCGGCGGACAAGAAACTTGACGATTGGGGAGAACCAAACTAGAACATGTGGCTAAGTTTTGGTTTTGTTCTAGATATTGAGTGGTTCGCGGACGGAAAACCGCACGCCGGATAGGAAAATTTGCCATGCTCACGCGCAAACAGAACGAACTGCTGCTCTATATCAACGACTATCTGTCCAAGACCGGCACATCGCCCTCTTTCGACGAAATGAAGGACGCCCTTGGCCTGAAGTCCAAATCGGGCATCCATCGCTTGATCACCGGCCTGGAGGAGCGCGGCTTCATTCGCCGCCTGCCCCATCGGGCGCGGGCGCTCGAGGTGCTGCGCATGCCGCAGACCGCGACCGCCGAGGGCAAGACGCCGGCGCGCCAGAGCTTCGCGCCCAACGTCATTCGCGGCGAGTTCGACCGCCCCCTGCACGGGGTTCGCGCGGGCCCGGACGCCGACACCGTCCAGCTTCCGCTTTACGGCCGCATCGCGGCCGGCACGCCGATCGAGGCCTTGCGCGATCCGGACACCATGGTCGATGTGCCCAGCAGCATGACCGGCAAGGGCGAGCACTACGCGCTGCGGGTCGACGGTGATTCGATGGTCGAGGCGGGCATCATGGACGGCGACGTGGTGATCATCCAGCGCTGCGATACCGCCGAGAACGGCAGCATCGTCGTCGCCCTGATCGAGGATCAGGAGGTCACCCTCAAGCGGCTGCGCCGCAAGGGCAACTCGGTCGCCCTGGAACCCGCCAACCAGAGCTACGAGACCCGAATCTTCGGCCCCGACCAGGTGCGTGTCCAGGGGCGCCTCATCGGCCTCCTGCGCCACTTCTAGGCGGATCGACCAACATCTGGTCAGTCTTTGCCGGCGGTCGGAGACGGAAACCGCCGCCGCGGGACCCAGGGTCGCTCGCCGCGGGTCTGATTGACGCTCTCCACCCGGACCCCGTCGGCGCCCAGCCAGACGGCGTGGCCGCCATTCCGCCAGAGATCGAACCGGTCGATGACATGCCCTGGCACCGGGCAGGCGATGCGCACGGGCTCCAGGCTGATGACATGATCGGCCCGCCAGCAGTCCTCGGCCAGCGCCCGCTCGTTGCGCACCAGGGCGACCCGGTGCCCCGTCACCCGATACAGGCAGCCGACCGCGTCGCAGCGCAGGCGGCCGTCGGCGCTGATACCCTCCCGCGGCCAGGGCACGCGATCCCGCTCGCCAGCCCGGCGCAGCCAGCCGTCCGCCGCGAAGCGCCCGCTCCGCCCGCTCGACAGCATGTAGCTGCCGCTGGCGGCGCGCGCGGCGATCAGCTTGCCATCGCCGGTCACGAGAATGTCCGGCGGCGGCGTCCAGCCGATCGAGATCAACCCCACGAGCAGCCCGGCGAGCCCCGCCAGCCGCCAGGGCCTTTGCCATAGGCACAGCCACAACCCGCCCAGCGCAATCGCGATCAGCCCGACGGTCGGCATCGCCGGAACCAGCGCCACTGCGCCCGGCCAGCCGGAAACCGAATTCGCCACGGCCAGGACCAGGTCGATGCCCCAGCCCATCGGCAGCAGCGCGAGGCCCTCCAGACCGAACGGCATGAGCAGCATCGAGGCCAGACCCCAGGGCATGATCCAGAGCGCCGTGATCGGTACCGCCGCCATGTTGGCGGCCAGCCCGTAGAGCGCCATGCGGTTGAAATGATGGATCGCGAAGATGCCCGTCGCCGCGCCGGCGATCAGCGTGGTGAGCGCGATCCCGGCGACGTAGAGGACCGGTCGTCGCCAGAGCCTCTGTCCGTTGTGCCGGCGCCAGCGGGACAGGCGCCCCCGCAGCGCCTCATAGCCCGCCACCAGGGCCACGACCGCGGCGAAGGAGAGTTGGAAGCTTGCGGTGACCAGGCTCTCCGGGGCCAGCAGGAGGATCGCGATCGCTGCCCAGGCGACCAGCCGCATGGACATCGCGCTGCGGTCCAGCAGCACGGCCAGGAAGACGAGCCCGATCATGAGATAGGCCCGCTGCGTCGGCACCGTGGCGCCGGCGATCATGAGATAGGCGAAGGCGCCCGCAAGCGCGGCGACCGCCGCCCATTTCTTGATCGGATAGCGCAGCGCCACCGGCGGCAACAGCGCCAGCCCGCCGCGCACGACGAGGAATATGAACCCGGCGACCAGGCCGACATGCAGGCCCGAGATCGCCAGCAGATGGGCGAGGCCGGAATCCCGCATGTCGGCGATCGCGGATTTCGGGATGGCGCCCCGGTCGCCGGTCAACAGCGCCGCCGCGACCGCGCCGCTGTCTCCGGGCAGCGCCGCCCGCACCCGCTCCGCGATCCTCTGCCTGAGATCGGCCAGCCAAAGGGACGCCCCGCTCGGCTCGGCCGCGCGGACGATCTCGGGCCGCGCCACCGCATAGCCCACCGCCCCCAGCCGGTCGAACCAGGCCCGGCGCTGAAAGTCGAAGGCGCCGGGGGCAACCGGCCCCGGCGGCGGCATGAGGGCCGCGCGCAGCCTCAGCTCCTGTCCCGGCGCCAGATCCGCCGGTGCGGTCTTGCCGGCGAGCCGTACGCGGATCCGGGCCGGCGTGTCAGTCGCGGGCAAGCGGGACAGCGCGACCTGGTCGAGCACGATCCGCTTGCCGGACGGCAGGGCTTCGACGGCCCGTACCCGGCCTTGCACCGCGCCCGGGCCCCAGGGCTTGGCCAGCACGGGGGCCGCGACCATGGCGGTGCGCAGCTGGGCCACCGCGAAGCCGGCGCCGGCGGTCGCGAGGGCAATCAGAACGAGAGCGCCAAGCCGTGCGCCGACACCGTCACGCCGCAACAACAGGGCCGCCACCGCAATGGCGCCGACCGTTGCCGCCGGTCCAATCCAGGCGCTCGGCTCAAACGGCAGCGCGAAATACATCCCGATCCCGACGCCGAGCGCCACCGGCAGCCACAGCGGCCAGCGTTCCCGCTCGGCCGCGAACGCGCGGCCCAGCCAGCGCCACAGGGCCAGCACGCGGGCGCCGGCGCTGCGGGAGGGGGCGGTGGTGTCGACCGTGGTCACGCGTTTCTCCAACCGATTTCGGGACCAGTGCCGGTCACAACCGGCCCGGACCTGACCAATCCTAACCCACCCCGCAAAGACGGCGGAATTGCGATGGGCAGCCCCGGACGGGATGTGATACACAGCCGCCGGCCCTCACCTGCGCAAGGAGCCTCACCGCCAATGACGGTGGTCACCCGATTCGCCCCCTCGCCCACCGGTTTCCTCCATATCGGCGGAGCCCGGACCGCGCTGTTCAACTGGCTTTACGCGCGGCACTGCAGCGGCCAGTTCCGGCTGCGCATCGAGGACACGGACCGGGCCCGCTCGACCCAGGAGGCCAAGGACGCCATCCTCGACGGACTTAAATGGCTCGAGCTCGCATGGGACGGCGAGGTCGTCTATCAGTCCGCGCACGCCGATCGGCATGCCGAGTTGGCACATCGTCTCTTGGCCGAGGGCAAGGCCTACCATTGCTACTGCACGCCCGAGGAATTGGCCGAGATGCGCGCCCAGGCTCGGGCCGAGGGGCGTCCCGCGCTCTATGACGGCCGCTGGCGGGACCGGGATCCCGCAGACGCGCCCAAGGATGTCCGGCCCGTGGTCCGGCTCAAGGCGCCCCAATCGGGCGAGACGGTCATAGCCGATGCGGTGCAGGGCGAGGTGCGCGTGCCCAACGCGCAGCTCGACGACATGATTCTGCTGCGCGCGGACGGCACGCCGACCTACATGCTCTCGGTGGTGGTCGACGACCACGACATGGCGGTCAGCCACGTGATCCGCGGCGACGACCATCTCACCAACGCCTTTCGTCAGCTGCAGCTGTTCCGCGCGCTGGACTGGCCCGAGCCGACCTTCGCCCATATTCCCCTGATCCACGGACCGGACGGCGCCAAGCTCTCCAAGCGCCACGGCGCCCTGGGGGTGGACGCCTACCGGGACATGGGGTTCCTGCCCGAAGCCGTTCGCAACTACCTGCTGCGTCTCGGCTGGAGCCACGGGGACGACGAGGTCATCGGCACCGAACAGGCGATCGAGTGGTTCGACCTGCCGGGCATCAACAAGGGCGCGGCGCGGTTCGACATGGCCAAGCTCGCCAACCTCAACGCGCATTACCTGCGGGAAGCCGACCCGGATCGCCTGGTCACGTTGATCGCGCCGGCGCTGGAGACGGCGCGCGGCAGCGCGCTGACAACCGAGCACCGGCAGCGCGTGCGCGCCGGCCTTTCGGACTTGCTGCAGAGGGCGAAGACTTTGGTAGAACTTGCTGATATGGCTTCGTTCTACGTTCTTGAACGCCCGCTCCCCATGGACGATAAAGCGGCCACGCTGCTTGATCCGGAGAACCGCGAACGGCTCGGCCGCCTGGTTCGCGACTTGGACGGTCTGGCCGCCTGGGAGCATGACGCCTTGGAAACCGTTGTCCGGACGTTCGCCGACCACGAGGCGCTCAAGCTTGGAAAGGTCGCGCAGCCGCTGCGGGCGGCGTTGACGGGACGCACGACTTCGCCGGGAATCTTCGAGGTCATGACGGTGCTTGGCCGCGACGAAACCCTGGCGCGCCTGCGCGATGCCGCTGCGGACGCGGCCGGGTGATTGTGTTATCCGGCGTGCCTCAGTATTGTAGCGCCAGCTTCGCGGCCAGCGACGAGCGCATGTGAAAAGACTCGGCCGCCTTCCACATTTCCAGCTGGGGGTAGGATATGGCGCAGCAAACACCAATGGCGAAATCCGAGTCGACATCGGACACGGTAACACTGGTCGACAACGCCACGGGCAAGCGCTTCGAGCTTCCGGTGCTGGGCGGAAGCGAGGGACCGCGGGTGATCGACATTCGCTCACTCTATGGCGAGACCGGAATGTTCACCTACGATCCCGGCTTCACGTCCACGGCCAGCTGTGATTCGCAGATCACCTTCATCGACGGTGATGACGGGATCCTGCGGCACCGCGGCTATCCGATCGAGGATCTGGCGGAGAATTGCGATTTCCTCGAGGTGGCCCATATGCTGTTGTTCGGCGAGCTACCGGACCGCGCCACCTACGAGAAATTCGCGCACGACATCACCTATCACACGATGGTGCACGAACAGCTCCTGTACTTCTACAGGGGCTTCCGGCGCGACGCCCATCCCATGGCCATCATGGTGGGCGTGGTGGGCGCCCTGTCCGCCTTCTACCACGACAGCACCGACATCTCGGACCCGCATCAGTGCATGGTGGCGTCCTATCGGCTGATCGCCAAGATGCCCACGATAGCGGCCATGGCCTTCAAGTACCCGATGGGCCAGCCGTTCATGTACCCGCGCAACGATCTGAGCTATGCGGAGAACTTCCTCTACATGACCTTCGCGGTGCCGGCCGAGGAGTATCACATCAGCCCGGTCCTGGCGCGCGCCATGGAGCGCATTCTGATCCTGCATGCGGACCACGAACAGAATGCCTCGACCTCAACCGTGCGATTGGCGGGTTCATCCGCGGCCAATCCCTTCGCCTGCATCGCCGCCGGAATCGCCTCGCTGTGGGGGCCGGCGCATGGCGGCGCCAACGAGGCGGTGCTCGACATGCTCACCGAGATCGGCAGCAAGGATCAGATTGGCGAGTTCATCAACCGCGCCAAGGACAAGGACGATCCATTCCGGCTCATGGGCTTCGGCCACCGGGTGTACAAGAACTACGATCCCCGGGCGGCCGTGCTGCGCAAGTCGGCGCACGAGGTGCTGGACGAGCTGGGGGTCAAGGACGAACCGCTGCTCGAGCTGGCGCTGGAGCTCGAACGGATCGCGCTCGAGGACGACTACTTCGTCGAGAAGAAGCTGTTCCCGAACGTGGACTTCTACTCGGGCATCATCCTGCGCGCGATGGGCTTCCCGAACTCGATGTTCACGGTGCTGTTTGCGCTCGCCCGGACGGTGGGCTGGGTCGCGCAATGGAACGAGATGATCCAAGACCCGACCCAGAGAATCGGCCGTCCCCGCCAGCTCTACACCGGCGAAACCAAGCGCGACTTCGTGCCCATGGATCAACGCTGAGGCGCGCCAAAGCGGGGCGCGCTCAGGCGCGCTCGATCAGTTTGCTCCGGCGGGCATCCGGGTCTCAGCCATCTCCGGCCTCCGTTACGCCAGCCGGCCTCGCCGCGGCGCCGGCAATGACATCCAACACAACCTGGGCCGCCCGGCGGCTCGGCGCCGTCGTGCCCAAACCGAGGCGACCGAGCGCCTCCTTGAGGTCTCGACGCTGCCGATCCGCCGCAGCGGGATCGCGCAGCAACTCGCCCACCGCTTCCGCCAATCGAACGCCGGTGCACCGCTCCTGCAGCAGTTCCGGAACGATTCCCCGGCCCATCACGAGGTTCACCAGGCTGGCGTAGTCGATGCGCCGGATCCGGCGGGCGACGAAAGCGGTGGGGGCGTTCACCCGGTAGGCCACCACGTGGGGGACGCCGCAGACCGCAAGCTCCACGGAGACCGTCCCGGACGCGGCGAGCGCGACGGAGCTGGCGGCGAAGGCGGCGTACTTCTCGGGCCGCCCCGTCACCACCGTGGTCGGCAGCGGCCAGCGGTCCGCCGCAGCCCGGACCTCGGCCGCCACGGTGGACACCGTCGGCGCCACGGCGCGCAGGCCCGGATGCGCCGCCACGAGGCGCCCAAGCGCGTCCTCGAAGACCGGCAACAGACGCCGGGTCTCGCTGTGCCGGCTGCCGGGCAGCACGGCAACGACAGGCGCATCGGCGGGTATCCCGTGCCGTTCGCGAAAGCTCGGGCCGTCCGCCTCGCCGGGGCGATGCTCGATCACCGGATGGCCCACATAGGTGCACGCCAGCCCGACGGCCTCGAAATAGGGCGGCTCGAACGGCAACAGCGCCAGCACATGATCGAGAAAGCGCGCGACCCGCTTGGCCCGGCCCGGCGCGTAGGCCCAGACCGACGGCGCCACATAGTGGATCAGCGGGATGCCGAGGCCTTTGAGGCGTTTGGCTACGCGAAAGGAGAACCCCGGGGAATCGATGGTCACCACGGCAGCCGGTTGCAGCCGGCGCGCCTCGGCCGCGGTCTGGCGGATGCGCGCAACCAGCCTGGGCAGCCGCGGGAGGATTTCGAAGAAACCCATGATGCTGAGCTCGGCCATGGGGAACAGGCTCTCGAGCCCGGCCCGCGCCATCTCGTCGCCCCCGATGCCGGCAAACCGCACGCGGCCGCCCGTCAGATCCTTGAGCGCGGCCATCAGCCGGGCGCCGAGCAGGTCGCCGGACGGCTCGCCCGCCACCAGAAAGATGAGCGGCGATGGGTCGCCCGCCGCCGAGGCCCGCGGAACCGAACGGCTCACACTGGGTCGCCCTTCGGCACGCGGATACCGACAACAAAGAGACCGAGTTGATCGGCGTCCCGGACGAGCTCGGCCTGATCGACCACCAGCGTTGCGCCGGCTTCGACCGCCACCCCGCGCAGCCCCGCGCCTGCGGCATTTCGGATCGTGGTCGGCCCAATGGTCGGTAGATCGACGCGGCGCTCCTGTCCGGGTTTGCTCAGCTTGACCAGCACGCCGCCATTGCCGCTGCGGCGCAGCCCCGCACACCGCGCCAGCAGCGCGTCGGTCCCCTCCACCGCCTCGACGCCAAGGACCAGTCCCTGCTGCACCACCACGGCCTGGCCCACGTCCATGGCGCCGATGGCACGCGCAACCTGGACGCCTTGCGCGATGTCTGCCTCTGCTTCGGCATCGGGCGCGAGCCTGCCGTATTGGCCCTCGACCGCGACCAGTTCGCCCAGGATGTCGTCCACGCCGACGAAGCGGAAGCCGTAGGATTCGACTTCGCGCACGATCGAGCGCAACAGACCGTCGTCGCCGAGCGCCGACAGGCCGATGCGGCTCAACCACTTCGCCGTCCGGGCGTCCGGTCGCAGACTTCTGAGCGAGGGCCGCGTGACGGGTCCCACCATGACGAGCTCTTCGACGCCCGCCTGCTTGAGAATATCGATCCCGGACCCCGCGGCGCCAAGCCGGATCCAGGCGTGCGGGACGTCCTGCACGAGAGAGCTGTCGGTGAAGTCCTCCAGCGCCAGGACGAAGAACGGGCGCTGATCCGAGCGGCAGGCGGCGATCACATGGGCGGGCAAGGGACCACTGCCCGCGATAATGCCGAGTTTAGGGCCTTTGGACATTCAGGTTTCGGCTTTGGCGGGAGCGTCGTTGGGTCAGGGCTAGAGCTCTATCCGACCATATGGACGCAATTCTGTTGCGGTTTGGCCGCGGCAGACCGCCGGGCGCCGTCAGCAACGCGATGCCTGGGCGTCGCTCGTCGTCGAATATGCGCAGCATGTCCTTCCTCCTCGCTCCTAGAGTCAGACCGATTTCGCGCATACCAAATCCCGACACCTGAATGACCACAGGCCCTAAGGCGCACGGGTGGTTCTGGGCTGGCACAGGCCGCGGGAGGAGTCGGCGCTCATGAACGAGACGATGTCCATGACCGGCTCGTGGTCGGCATACATCTTGGCCACGTCGGAGATCCGTTCCGAGACCGTCCCCTCCTCCGCAAACAGCAACCGGTAGGCGGTTCTCAGTGCGTGGACGACCTCGCGCGAGAAGTTGTTGCGCTTCAGACCGACGACGTTGAGGCCGGAGAGCCGGGCCCGGTCGCCCACCACCGAGCCATAGGGGATGACGTCATTCTCGACCGCCGACATCCCGCCGATCATGGCGTGGTGACCGATGCGCACGAACTGGTGGACCGCCGCCAGGCCGCCGATGATGGCGGCCTCTCCCACCTCCACATGGCCGGCCAGGGTCGCGTTGTTGGCCATGATCACGCGGTCGCCCAGCTGGCAGTCATGCGCCACATGGGCCCCCACCATGAACAAGGCGTCATTGCCCACACGGGTGACCATTCCGCCTCCCTCGGTCCCCGGATTCATGGTCACGTATTCACGGATGACGTTGTTGCCGCCGATCTCCAGCCGGGAGGGTTCGCCGCGGTATTTCAAGTCCTGGGGCGGATGGCCGATCGAGGCGAAGGGATAGATCCGGGTGCCCGCACCCACCGTTGTCCGCCCCGCCACGACCACGTGCGAGGCAAGCACCACCCCATCGCCGAGTTCGGCCTCCGGTCCGATACAGCAAAAGGGACCGACCTTGACGTCCGTCCCCAGCTTGGCCCCGTCCTCGACAATGGCTGTCGGGTGGATGTCTGCCATTCACTCGTCGTCCGTGAGCATCGCGGTGACCACAGCTTCCGCGACCAGCACGCCGTCGACCTTCGCCTCGCCGTCGAACTTCCAGACGTTGCCGCGCCGCTGGCGTTTGTCGACATGGATGCGAAGCTGATCGCCGGGGACGACCGGCTTGCGAAACCGGCAGGAGTCGACCGACAGAAAATAGACCAGCTTGCCCACCGCCGACGAGCCAATCGAATGGACCACCAGAGCGCCTGCCGTCTGGGCCATGGCCTCGATCAGGAGCACCCCCGGAAACACCGGCTGCGACGGGAAATGCCCCTGGAAATGGGGCTCGTTGATGGTGACGTTCTTGATGCCGGTGCAGCTCACGTCTGGGACGATATCCACGATCCGATCGATCAACAGGAACGGATAGCGGTGCGGGATCAACTCCATGATCCGATGGATATCGAGAACGTCGAGTGCCGATTCCGCGGCCTGATCAGGCATCTGCATCCCCTGTTTCGCTGTCGAGCACCCGCCCGAGCGGTTCGCCACTCGCGCGCGGCTCGCGACAAATCGACGGCCGGGGCGAGCGGCGCTGACCGGCGTCCACCCAACGCCGGCCGGGCCCTCCTTTTGCCCCAGCAGGGCTGAATTATCAATCTTTGTCGGCGCGCCGTGTGTCCGCTGTCGGGCCGGCGGTCTGGTCTCCGAACCCCGGCACGGCCACGGTGCTATTTGGGGATTTTGATCGCCAACTTGGGCAGCTTCTTGTTGAGCTGCGCCAAGGTCTCTTCGGTGATGTCGCGAACGTCCCCACTGTAAATCATCACGCTCTTGGGGAGCACCATCGAGACTCCGGCCTTCTTGGCCACGTCGCCAACCACGGCGACCAGGACCTTGTCGAGCTCCCGCTGTGCGTTGGCGCCCGCCTGCCGGATCTTGGCCTCACGCTTGCGGGCCTCGACCTGGAAGTCGTTGACCTTCTTCTCGAGGTCCTGCTGGCGCTTGCGCAGGACGTCTTGGGCCAAAACCGCCTGTTGCTTACGCAAGGCCTCGCCTTCAGACCGAAACTTGTCCTCCTGGCCCTTGCCCCATTTCTGAAAGCCCTCGAATTGCTTCTGCATTTGCGTCCGCAGGCCTTTCGCGGCGGAGGCTTCGCGCATGATGACATTGACGTCGACCACGGCCATGGTCGGTGCGCCCTGGGCGACCGCCCCGACAGGCAGGGCCAGCGTCGCTCCCATTGTCGCCAGGGCGACAACGATGCAAAGAAAGTATCGTTTGATCATGATGGTCAGAATCTCGTTCCGAAGCTGAAACGGAAAAGCTCTTCGTCGTCGAAATCCTCTTTGATGATCGCGACGCCGAGGTCAACAAGCACGGGCCCGAACGGGGAGTCCCATGTGATGCCGAAACCCGCAGAGAGTCTCGGAGACTTCTCATTTAGGATCGTGTCACCCTCCTCGTCAAGGTCGAACGCCGAGGCGATGTCAGTGAAAACACGGCCCTTGACGGGAAATTCCTTCGGCAATGGCAGCGGAAAACTGAGCTCGACCGTGCCGCCGTACCAGCTGTTCGCGCCCAGCGCATCGTCGGTTACGGCATCGCGGGGGCCAATGCCGGCGATGGCAAAGCCGCGGATCTGGTTCTGACCGATGAAGAACCGGTCGGAGATCCTGACGTCTTGATTAATGCCGCGAATGATGCCGCCGCGGCCGGTCAGGCTGAACACCCACTGGTCCAAGATCGGATAGTACCAAGACGCGTTGAACTCCGGCTTCACGAAACGCTGGCGCCCACCGAGGCCCGCCAATTCCAGATTGAGGCGTGCAAGATAGCCCTCCGAGGGATTCCGCCGGTCATCCACCTTGTCGAGCAGCAGGCGCTGCCCGACCGATGACGTCAGAGTCTTGCCCTCCGACCGCTTGACAACGATTGATGCGTCGTCTTCGACATTTTTGATCTTCCGCTCCTGCAGCGTGTAGTTGACGTTCTGGTACAAGTCCCGGCCCAGCTCGTAGCCGCCACGCAGGCGGAAGCCGGTGTCTCGCTGATCGAAGCCGCCTTCGTCCTCGAAGTCCCGGGTCAGCCGGAACAAGTCGATACCGGCCGACAGGTCACGCTCGAGGAACTTCGGCTCGGTGAAGCTCAGGTCGAGGGACTGCGTGCGTTGCGACAGCGAAAACGCAACACCGACGTCCTGGCCGCGCCCCAGGAAATTGCGCTCGCGCAATCCAATCGTACCGATCGCGCCGTCCGCCGACGAGAAACCCGCACCGATCGACAGTTCGCCGGTCGACTTCTCCTTCACTTCGACGTTCACGATCGTCCGGTCCGGCGCCGAACCGGGAACGTTGTTGATTTCGACCTCGTCGAAGAAGTCGAGGTTTCGAATGCGCCGTCGGGAGTCGCGGATCTGCGCCGTGTTGAAGGCATCCCCTTCGGCGAAGCGCAGCTCGCGCCGGATGACCTCGTCCCGGGTCCGGGAGTTCCCCATGATATTGATCCGCTCGACGAAGACCCGCGGGCCCTCCTGGATCTGGAAGTCGACGCCGACCGTCCGCGCGTCGCGATCGCGCGTGATGCGCGGCCGCACTTCGACGAAGGCGTAGCCCAACGTCCCCATTTCGTCGGTCAGATTGGTGATCGTGTCCTCGACCGAATCGCCGTCGTACCACTCGCCCTCAGTGGCGCTGACCGTCTCGTTCAACTTGTCGACATCTACATTCTTCAGGTTGGTGGTGACGCCGACCGCGCCGAACTTGTAACGCTCGCCCTCTTCGACGGTGAAAGTGACGAAGAAGTCGTCCCGATCGGGCGTCAGCTCGGCGACCACCGAGACATTCCGGAAGTCGGCGTAGCCTTTCGACAGGTAGAACTTGCGCAGCAGTTCCTGGTCGAATGTCAGCCGATCCGGGTCATAGGTGTCGTCGGTGCTGAGGATGCGCCAGAAAGCGCTTTCCTTGGTCAGAATGACGTCCTTCAGCTGCCCATCATCGAAGCGGCGGTTGCCGATAAAGGTGATTCGGCGGATCCCGGTCACGTCGCCTTCGTTGATCTCGAACACCAAATCGACCCGGTTCTGTTCGAGCGGAATGACCTTGGGCTCGACCGTGGCGGCGAACCGGCCGCTCGCCCGATACAGGTCCAACAGACGCTTGGTATCGGACTGGACCTTAGTGCGCGTGTAGACGACCCGGGGACGAAGCTGCACCTCGGCCAATAGCTCGTCGTCGTCCAGCTTGTCGTTTCCTTCAAAGGCGACCCGGTTGATGATCGGATTCTCTTCGACCCGGACGATCAGGGTATTGCCCTGGCGAAACAGCTTCACATCGTTGAACAGGCCCGTCACGAACAAGCTTTTCAACGATTTGTCCATACGCTCGGCGGTGAACTTGTCGCCCAACCGCAAGAGCAGATAGGAGCGTACGGTTTCCTGTTCGATCCGGTTTGTGCCCTCGATCCGGATGGCCTCGACCACGTCTTCGCCCGATGCAGTGCCGGCGTCCGGCGCCGACTGCGCGAACGGCGTTGCCGCGTGCGTGAGCAGCAAAGCGACTGCCAAGAACAGCGAGGCTGTCCAACGCGCCGTCAAGCGTGATCCCCCTCCGAAATCCCGCGCAGACTCAGGAAATAAGGCCTTTCACCAACTCGAAAACGCGCAGATTCACCAGGTCATTCCAAGTCACGAAGACCATAAGGCTTAATACCAGAGCGAGCCCAATCCTGAAACCGTATTCCTGGGCGCGCTGGCCCAGCGGCCGCCCCCGAATCCATTCGATCGCGTAGTAAAGCAGATGCCCCCCGTCCAGCATGGGGATCGGGAACAGGTTGATGATGCACAGGTTCAGGGAGATAAACGCCATGAACCAGAAGAACGAATAAATGCCGCCCTGCGCCATCTGCCCGGACATCTGCGCGATCTTGATCGGGCCGCCGAGTTCCTCGGTCGTGCGCGTGCCGGCGAACATCTGACCGACCGCCTTGAATGTCGCCCGGGTGACAGCGACCGTTTCACTCACCGCCCGCGCGGTGGCCGACAGCGGGCCATGGCGCATGCGCTCGCCTCGCTGGGGGCCGATGCCCAGAACGCCCACGGTCTCCCATTGGCCTTCCTCGCCTTCCATCCTCGTGGGCTCTGGCGTCGCCTCGATCATCAGTCGGACCCCGTCGCGATCGATCTCCAACGACAGCCGATCGCCCGGCCGCTCGCGCGCCGCCTGGCTGATGTCCTCGAACCGGCTTGTCGGGCGTCCGTCGATGCTCAGAACCACGTCGCCGGGCTGCAGGCCCGCCCGCTCGGCGGCGCTCTCCGGGGCGACGGCACCCACCTGTGGCGCCAAATGATGCGTGACGCCGAGCAGGCCCACCCGATGGGTATTGCCGTAGCTGTCGGTGAACTCGCTGGATCTGGGCGTTGCGCTCAGCGCGATCTCTCGCCCGTCCCGGCGGACCACGATTTCGACCGGGACCTCGGGGTTCATGCGCACGATCTGCTGCACGTCCTCGAAACGGGCAACGTCACGACCGTCGATCTCAACGATGACATCGCCCGGCTCGAGTCCCGCCTGGGCTGCGGCGCTGTCCGGGACCACGGCGCTGACACGGGCCGGGGTGAACGTCTCGCCCACCACGGCGAACAGCACCGCCCAAACGATGACCGCAAAGACGTAGTTGATGGCCGGGCCGGCGAAGACGATGGCGGCTCGTTGCGCCACGGTCTTGCTGTGGAACGTGACGGCCTCTTCCTCCGGTGTGAGTGCCCGACCGTCGATCTGGCCGGCGCTGGCGACATCGGCGTCGCCGAACATCTTCACGTAGCCGCCCAACGGGATCCAGCTGAACTTCCAGCGGGTTCCCTTGCTGTCCGTCCAGCCGTGGATCTCGGGGCCGAAGCCGATCGAGAAAACCTCGACGCGCACGCCGTTCCGCCTGGCCACCAAGTAGTGGCCCATCTCATGCACGAAGACCAGAACAGTGAGAAGAACTAGAAAAGCAAACAGGCTGTAGCCGAAGCCGGTCAGTACATCCATCGAGCCTACCTGTTGCTAGGGAATGCTAACGTCCGAACTCGGTGTTCAGAATCTGCACCGCCACGCGACGCGCCTCGGCGTCCATCGCTCGGACATCCTCCAAACTCCTAATAGTCTTGTGCGGAATCCTCTCCAAGGTTCGCTCAACGATCCGGGCGATATTGAGGAAGCCCGTGCGCTCCTCAAGAAAACCGTGTACGGCGACCTCGTTCGCTGCGTTCAGGATAGTAGGTGCGCTACCGCCCATTTGCAAGGCCTCGCGGGCCAGCCGCAACGCCGGAAATCGTTCCGAATCAGGCGCTTCGAAGGTCAATGTGCCAAGCGTGGCGAAATCCAGCCGCTTGGCGGGCGCCGGGATCCGTTCCGGCCAGCCCAAGGCGTATGCGATCGGCGTGCGCATATCCGGCGACCCCAGCTGGGCCAGCACAGAGCCGTCGACATACTCCACCATGCTGTGGATGACCGACT
The DNA here is from genome assembly GCA_030066595.1 of Alphaproteobacteria bacterium. Taxonomy (GTDB): domain Bacteria; phylum Pseudomonadota; class Alphaproteobacteria; order JAJFFI01; family JAJFFI01; genus JASJBI01. Next base: position 48,430 of record JASJBI010000017.1, read on the forward strand.
GAGGGTGGATTACGATTTCGATGCGATCCTCGGGCAACGGAAAGAGATGGCTGGCTTCGATGACTTCGAGACCCTTGTTCATCATGGTCGCCGAATCGACCGAGATCTTCGCGCCCATGTCCCAGTTGGGATGGGCCACCGCCTCGCCGGGGCTGACGTTCTCCATTTCGCGCAGCGTGCGCGAGCGGAAGGGCCCGCCGGAACAGGTCAGCACGATGCGATCGACGCGGTCGGTCTGATCGAAGTCGAAGACCTGGAAGATCGCGCTGTGCTCGGAGTCCACGGGCAGCAGTGTGGCGCCGCTGCGCTCGATCTCGGCCATGACGATATCGCCGGCGCAGACCAGGCATTCCTTGTTGGCAAGACCGACGACGGCGCCACGCCGCAGACTCGCGAGCGTGGGCTCAAGCCCGGCCGCGCCCACGATGCCGGCCATGACCCATTCCGCAGGCAGTTCGGCCGCCTCCACCAGGGCTTCGGGGCCGGCGCCAACAACAATTCCGGTGCCATCGAGGGCGGTCTTGAGCGCCTGGTAGCTGTCCGGCTCAGCGACGACGGCCATCCGGGGCCGCAGACGGCGCGCCTGCTCCGCCAGCAAAGCAGCGTTTCGGTTGGCGGTCAGAGCCTCGATGACATAGGCGTCGCGATTTCGCTCAATCAGATCGATGGTGTTGCAGCCGACGGATCCGGTTGAGCCTAGGATGGTGACCCGGCGCGGATCGACGCGCGGCTCTCTCATCGTCATCGCCATGACAAACTCTCTCCTCCGACGAGCAACGCCATCGTCGCGACTCCTGCAGCAGCCGCGAGGTGACCGTCCAGCCGATCGAATGCCCCCCCATGTCCCGGGATGACGGCGCTCATATCCTTCACCCCGAAACGGCGCTTCGCCGCCGACTCAACGAGATCCCCTGCCTGGGACACAAACGCGAGGACCGCACTGGCCCCCGTAACAGCCCAAAGACCGGCCCCGGCCGGCGAACGCCCACCGGAGACCAGAACAAACGCCGCCCCGACGACCGCCGCCGACACCGCACCACCGATCAGGCCCGACCAGGTCTTCCGCGGACTGACCTTCGGCGCGAGACGGGGTCCGCCAATCGTGCGACCCACTGCGTACGCACCGATATCCGTGGCCGCCACGGCCAGAACCATCCACAGCACCGTAAGCCCGCCGTCCGGGACGGCATAGCGCAGCCAAAAAATGGCGACGCCTGGTATCCCTATATAGCAGACCCCCAGCGCCCTCAGGACAATATTCTCCAGGCCGCCGGCCCGGCCGATAACATAGGTCAGCGCGGCTCCGACCGCCACCATGATCAGCGCGCCGGCATAGGATCCCCAAGCGGCAAACGCGATCACCGCCCAGCAGAACAGCACCAGCGGCCAAATCGAGAGCCCCTGTCGGCCACCCTCCGAGCAGAGCATCGCCCATTCCCAGGCGAGCGCTGCCACCATCAGGGCCAGCACAAGGTCGAAATAGGGAAACCCCGCGTAAATCGCCGCCAGCGAAGGCACTGCCACCGCCACCGCCGAGATCAGGCGAACCAAGAATTTGCGCGATGGGCTAGCCTCCGGCGGCGCCATACCGACGCTCCCGGCGATGGAATTCCCGGATCGCGCGCTCCATGTCTTCCTTGTCGAAGTCCGGCCAAAGGGTTTCGACGAACACCAGCTCCGCATAGGCCGACTGCCAGAGCAGGAAATTGCTCAGCCTCTGTTCGCCACTGGTCCGAATCACCAAGTCCGGATCGGGAATTCCTTGTGTCGCCAGGTGGGACTGGAAGGCCGGTTCGTCGATATCCCCGGGGGCGAGCCGGCCGGCCGCCACCTCCTGGGCCAACTCGCGGGCGGCCCGCACAATCTCGCCCCGGCCGCCGTAGCTCAACGCCACGGTGAGCATCAACCGCTCGTTACCCTCGGTTTGCCGCTCCGCCTGCTCGATCAACGCGACGATGTCGGTGGCCAGCCGCTCGCGCTCGCCGATCACCTTCACCCGGATGCCGTGCTCGTGCAAATCGGCGATCTCGCTGCGCAGATAGAAGCGCAGCAAAGCCATGAGGTCGTCCACCTCGGCTGGCGGCCGTTTCCAGTTCTCGGACGAGAAGCCGTACAAGGTGAGATAGCGCACGCCCAGCTCGACAGCCCCGCGAACGGTCCTGCGCACCGCCTCGGCGCCGCGCCGATGACCGGCGGTCCGGGGCAATGCACGGGCCCGCGCCCAGCGGCCGTTTCCGTCCATGATGATGGCGATGTGTGCTGGCGGTGGCCGCGTATCGGCGTGTGACGGAGCGGCGCCTACCATGTCAGACTTGCATGATCTCCGCTTCCTTCGCGGCGACCGCCTCGTCAATCTTCTTTATGAACGCATCGGTCATCTTCTGGATGTCTTGGGACCAGGCATGGTGCTCGTCCTTGGACATTTCATGATCCTTCTCGAGACGCTTCAGGTGGTCCATCGCGTCCCGTCGCACGTTGCGCACGGCAACGCGGGCCTGCTCGGCATATTTGGCGGCGACCTTGGTCAGCTCGGTCCGTCGTTCTTCGTTGAGCTCCGGTATCGGGACCCGGATCAGCTGGCCCTCGGTCTGAGGATTGAGTCCCAGATTCGCGTCGAGGATCGCGCGTTCCACCCCTTTGACCAAACCCTTGTCCCAAACATTGATGGTCAACAGCCGGGCTTCCGGCACGCCGATCGTCGCGACCTGGTCAAGCGGCATCTGGCTGCCATAGGCCTCAACGGTAATCGGCTCCAGCAAGCTCGCCGACGCGCGCCCCGTGCGCAGACCGGCAAATTCCTTGCGTAGCACTTCCGTAGCCCCGTTCATGCGCCGCTCAATGTCGTTGACATTGAACTCAGCCACCTTTCCCGCTCCCATTCCTGATTATTGTAAACCGTCCGCGGCCAGTCATGACGTCGCTGAACGCGCCTTTATTGTGTATCGAAAAAACCAAAATCGGAATGTTATTTTCGCGGGCGAGCGCAATGGCCGAAGCGTCCATGACCTTGAGATCGCGCGACAGCACCTCGTGGAAGGTCAGCTCATCGTAGCGGACGGCCTTTTTGTCGGTCTTGGGATCGGCGCTGTACACGCCGTCCACCTGGGTGGCCTTGAGCAGGGCCTCGCAGCCCATTTCCGAGGCGCGCAGCGCGGCCGCGGTATCCGTGGTGAAGAAGGGGTTTCCCGTGCCGGCGCCGAATATGACGATGCGACCCTTTTCCATGTGGCGTATGGCGCGCCTGCGGATATAGGGCTCGCAGACCGACTCCATCGGAATCGCCGACAACACCCGGGTCGCGACCCCCTTTCTTTCCAAGATGCTCTGCAAAGCCAGCGCGTTGATCACCGTGGCCAGCATGCCCATGTAGTCGGCGCTGGCCCGCTCCATGCCGGATGCGGCGCCGCTGATGCCGCGAAAGATATTGCCGGCGCCGACCACCAGAGAGATCTCGACGCCCATCTTCGAGACGGCGATCACCTCGTCCGTGATCCGGTCGACGGCATCGGCGTCGAGTCCCGAGGTCCCGTCGCCCATCAACGCCTCGCCCGAAAGCTTGAGCAAGACGCGCCGGTACTTCGCCTCGCCCGCCATCAGCGACCCCCCGGACGCGCCGCGTCCACCGACTGCGGACAGACACAGCCCGTCGTGACGTGCGTTCCTACCTGGATCCCCTGGCCAAGCGGCATTGCTTTTCTTGGGCGCCCCTGGTGCAAGTTCTGCGCGGCGCGCGGCGCCGCAGTGTAATCCGCTCAGTCGCTGCGTTAGCCCGCCAGCTGGGCGGCAACTTCAGCCGCGAAATCCTCGTCCTTCTTCTCGATGCCCTCGCCCAGCGCGAAGCGGACGAACCCGGTGACCGAGACCGGGGCGCCGACATCGGCCGCGGCCGCCTCGATCGCCTTGCGCACCTTGCTTTCGCCGTCGATCACGTAGGTTTGCTCCAGCAAGACCACCTCCTCGTAGTACTTGCGGAGCCGGCCCTCGACCATCTTCGCCACGATCTCGTCGGGTTTGCCCGATGCCTTGGCCTGGTCCGCCAGCACCGCGCGCTCGCGCTCGACCGCCGCGGGATCCAGATCCTCGACCGCCAACGCCTGCGGATTGGCCGCAGCCACATGCATTGCGAGCTGCTTGCCCAGCGCCGCCAGCTGCGCCGCGTCCCCGTCCGAGCTGAGACCCACCAGAACGCCGATCTTGCCGAGGCCGGGGGCGACCTGGTTGTGAACATAGCCGACCACGGCGCCGTCGGGCGCGGAGACCAGCGCGACGCGGCGCAGCGACATATTCTCCCCGATTGTGGCGATCATGTGGGTGAGCTGTTCGTCCACCGACCGTCCGGCGTCCGGGTAGTCCGCCGCCTTGACCGCGTCCAAGTTCCCGCCCTGCGCCAGGGCCACCGCGGCGACTTGCATGACAAAGGACTGAAAGTCCTCGTTGCGCGCAACGAAGTCGGTCTCGGAATTGACCTCCACCAGCGCGCCCCGGTCGCCGCCCAGCGCCAGCCCGATCAACCCCTCGGCGGCAACCCGCCCGGCCTTCTTGGCCGCGGCGGCCAAGCCCTTCTTGCGCAGCCAGTCGACTGCCTGGTCCATGTCGCCGCCGGTCTCGGTCAGCGCCTTCTTGCAATCCATCATCCCGGCGCCGGTCTTCTCGCGAAGTTCCTTGACCAGCGCGGCTGTAATCTCGGCCATATGTCTACTCGTTCCTCGGTCTCGTGGGGTTCAACCCGCCTGCCGCTGGGCTTCGCTCTCTTCGGCCTGCGGCTCTGAGGGCGCCTCGGCCGGCGCCGCCTCGGGTTCCGCTGGCTTGTTCTTTTCTGCCGCTTCGGGCGGGGCCGCTTCGGGTTCCGCTGGCTTATTCTTCTCCGCGGCTTCGGGTTCCGCTGGCTTGTCCGCTTCCGCTTCGGTCGGGGCCGCTTCGGGTTCGACCGGCTTGTCCGCCGCCTCGGCTGCCGGCTCCGCGGCCACAGGTTCGGCGATGTCCGCGGGCAGCGGCTCGACCGGCGCCTCTTCGGCCTCACCAATATCGGCACCGCTGAGGATCATCTCCTCCTGCAATCCGCCGATCACCGATTCGGCGATCAAGTCGCAGTACAGATTGATCGCGCGCAGCGAGTCGTCGTTGCCGGGAACCGGGTAGTTGATCTGGTCCGGATTGGAGTTGCTGTCGATCACCGCAACCACCGGAACCTTGAGCTTGCGCGCCTCCCGCACGGCGATCTCCTCCTTGTTCGTGTCGATCACGAACAGGATATCGGGCAGGTTGCCCATCTCCTTGATTCCCCCCAGCGCCCGCTCGAGCTTGTCCCGCTCCCGGGTGAGGTTGAGCAGTTCCTTCTTGGTCAGCCCGACATTGTCCTCGGCAAGCTTCTCGTCGAGTTCGCGCAGGCGCCGTATGGAGATCGAGATCGTCTTCCAGTTGGTCAGCATGCCGCCGAGCCAACGGTGGTTAACATAGTATTGCCCGCAGCGCTTCGCGGCCTCCGCGACCTTGTCGCTGGCCTGTCGTTTGGTCCCGACGAACAGCACCCGGCCGCCCTTGGCGGCAACGTCTCGGACTGCCTCCATCGCCTGATACAGCATCGGCACGGTCTGCTCGAGGTCGATGATGTGGGTGTTGTTTCTGACGCCAAAGATGTAGGGCGCCATCTTCGGATTCCACCGTCGCGTGTGGTGCCCGAAATGAACGCCAGCCTCCAACAGCTGGCGCATGGTAAAGGTCGGTGTAGCCATCTCTAGATCCTTTTCCGGTTGTACCTCCGCGGGAGTGAGCCCGGCCGGCGCCGGCCCGAAGGCTGCACCCGACAGGACACCGGAGCGACGCGCCGGCCTGCTGGCCGGTCGCCGCAATCCCACGTGTGAGATTAGTCAACTCCGCCGTTTGATACGTGGTCCGCCCGCGCATTGCAAGTGCCAAGAGGCCCGCAAAGCCAGGCATTTCTTTGTCGCCGGCCGACGGGCGTGGCTTCCTCAAGTCACCGACCTATTGTCGATATCCAGCATTTTCGAATTTCTTTAGATTTATTCTCAGCACTCGTGTATAAGCCTCTGGGGGATTTCATAAGAACTGCCGGTTTAACGGACTTTTAAATGCACTTGTGCGATATAGACTCAAGGCATGGTTCCGGCCGGGATGGCGTGGTCGTCAGACCAGGGGAACCGGGCCACTGCGAAGGAATCGCAAGGGCTGGTCAGGCAAAGGTATTGCGCATGTGCACGGAATCCGCAGTAGGGCGGAGGCCCGTGGCCGATGAGACAGGGCGTCGGGGCACGCCGCCGAGGATCTTGAATACGCTGGTACTCGCGTTCGCCGCCACGATGCTGGCTGGACAGCCCGTCGGCGCGGAGGAACGGCTGAACGGGGCGCAGCTCCGGGAACTGCTGCCCGGCAAAACCGTGCAGGGCACGTCGGACGGCATCAACGACATCACGGTCAGGTTCTCCTCGGACGGCACCGTGGCCGGCCGGGCCGAAATGATCCTGTTGGTGGACGAGGACGAGGGCGTCTGGGAGATCGAGGACGACACCATCTGCCTGACGTGGACCACCTGGGCGGACGCGGAACGGCGGTGCATGCATGTGGAGCGCCACGGAGACCGATACGAATCCTATGCCGCCGAAGACGGCTCCATGCGCACCGTCTTTCGCGTGCGGCAGCCCTCGACCCAGGTGGGTGACACCGGGGACCCGCTCGACGACTTCTACAAAATCAGCACCGAGCCCATGGCCTTCGGGCGCTGACCCGACCTTGGGCTTGGCGGCTGCGCCGAGCCTCTAGATCTCCTGCACGTCCCTCACGCCGGGAATGGCCTTGATGGCCCCCCGCAGCGGCGCCGACACGGCCAGCCGCCGGGCCAACTCCAGTTCGACCTCGCGATCCCCCAATGCCAGGATCAGGCTCACCCGGCCGCGCCCTTCCCCGGTCCGCTCGACTACGCTCTTCAGCGATTCGAGGGCACCGGCGTCGCCCGCATAGATGCGCAGGCCAATGGCCGTACCGGCCACCATCCTGTCCAGCTCGTCGATGGACTGGGCCAGGAATTTGGGCTGATCGCCCTCGAGCCGTGCTTCGCCTGACAGCAAGAGGGGCGCGCCCGCCTCGATTAAGTCGCGGGCCTGGGCCAGGAGCTCGGCAAAGACCGTTGCCTCGTACATCCCGCTGGTGTCCGACAGGGTGACGAAGGCGAACCTGTTGCCGCGCTGCGAGGTCCGTTCCTTCTTGCCCAACACCGTCCCGGCCAGTTTGACCTGGATGGCGCCGCCCGCCGCCCTGACCCGATCGGGCAGCGCGGCCGCCGGCGTCACGCCGAGGCGTTCGAGGCTGGTCTGATAGCCGTCGAGAGGATGCGCCGACAGGTAGAAGCCGATGGCGTCATACTCCCGCTGCAACGCGTCAAGCTGCGACCAGTCCGGGACCGTGGGCAGGAGCATGCGGGGGCTCGCCTCGTCTTCGCCTCCGAACAGGCTGGTCTGATCGCTCGAACGCTCGGTCGCGGCGGCCGAGGCGTGGCGCATGATCGTCTCCGCCGCGGCAAACGCCCGTGCCCGGCTGGGCTCCAGGCCGTCGAAGGCGCCGGCGCAGGCCAGGTTTTCGAGTTGCCGTTTGTTCAGCGTCTGGCTGTCGACGCGCCGGGCGAGGTCGCCCAGATCCCGGAACGGCCCGGCCCGGCCGCGCTCCGCGACCAGATCCTCCATCGCCTGCCGCCCGACATTGCGCACGGCGGCGAGCGCGTAGCGGATCGCGAGCCCCTCCCCGTCCGCCGTCTCGACCGAGAACACCGGCTCCGACCTGTTGATGTCCGGCGGCAGCAACGGGATGCCCAGGCGGTCGAGTTCCTGCCGGAAGATGTTGAGCTTGTCCGTGTTGCCCATGTCGTAGGTCATGGAGGCGGCCAGGAACTCGACGGGGTAGTTCGCCTTCAGGTAGGCCGTCTGATAGGCCACCAGCCCGTATCCGGCCGAGTGGGCCTTGTTGAAGCCGTAGCCGGCGAACTTGTCGACCAGGTCGAAGACATAGCTGGCCCGGTCCTTGGGGACACCGCGCGCGACCGCGCCGTCGATGAACGCGTCCCGCTGCGCCGCCATCTCCGACTTGATCTTCTTGCCCATGGCTTTGCGCAGGATGTCGGCCTGGGCCAGGGTGAAGCCCGCGAACACCTGGGCGATCTGCATCACCTGTTCCTGATAGATGATGACGCCATAGGTATCCGCCACCACCGGCTCGATCGTCTCGTGCAGGAACTCCGGCTGCTCGCGGCCGTGCTTGCAGGCGATGTATTTGGGGATGTTCTCCATCGGCCCCGGCCGAAACAGCGCCACCAGCGCGACGATGTCCTCGAAGTTGCCGACCTGGGCATCGCGCAGCAGGCTGCGCATGCCGGCGCTTTCAAACTGGAACACGCCGATGGTGTCGCCGCGGCTGAGCATCTCGTAGGTCTTGTCGTCGTGGAGCGGCAGGGTCTGCAGGTCCAGTTCGACCCCCCGCAGGCGCAACAGCTCGCAAGTCCGGGCCAGGACGGTCAGCGTCTTGAGGCCGAGGAAGTCGAACTTCACCAGGCCCGCGGATTCGACATACTTCATGCTGAACTGAGTGACCGGCATCGCCGAGCGGGGGTCGCGGTAGAGCGGGATCAGCTCTTCGAGCGGCCGATCGCCGATCACCAGGCCGGCGGCATGGGTCGACGCATGCCGGTAGAGGCCCTCGAGCTTGAGTGCGATGTCAAGCAGCCGCGCCACGGCGGAATCTTCGGCCTGCATCTCCTGCAGACGCGGCTCTTCATCGATGGCCTGGCGCAGTTTGACCGGATTGGCGGGGTTGTTCGGCACCAGCTTGCATATGCGGTCAACCTGGCCGTAGGGCATCTCCAGGACCCGGCCGACGTCGCGCAGGGCCGCCCGCGCCTGCAGCGATCCGAAGGTGATGATCTGGGCCACGTGGTCGCGGCCGTACTTGCCCTGCACATAGCGGATCACCTCGTCGCGGCGGTCCTGGCAGAAGTCGATGTCGAAGTCCGGCATCGACACCCGATCGGGATTGAGGAAGCGCTCGAACAGCAGGCCCCAGCGCAGGGGATCCAGATCGGTGATCGAGAGGCTCCAGGCGACCAGCGAGCCGGCGCCTGAGCCGCGCCCGGGGCCGACCGGAATACCCTGGCTCTTGGCCCAGCGGATGAAGTCCGCGACGATCAGGAAATAGCCGGCGAAGCCCATGCGCACGATCACGTCGAGCTCGAAGTCGAGCCTTTCCCAATAGGGCTGGGCCGCGACCTCCCGCGCATCTGCCGGCATTTCCGGCGTAAATACCTGGGACTTCAGCCGCTCCTCGAGGCCGCCCCGGGCCTGCGCTTCCAGCTCTTCCGGCTCGCTTCGTCCGGACTCGGATTCAAAGGGGGGCAGAATCGGCTCGCGGACCTCCGGCATGTAGGCGCAGCGCCGGGCCACGACCAAAGTGTTGTCGACCGCCTCGGGCAGATCCGCAAAGGCCGCGCGCATGTCGGCGGCGCTCTTGAAGCGGTGCTCGGGCGTCACCCGGCGGCGCTCGCTGTCGCTGAGGACGCTTTTCTCCTCGATGCACAGCAAGGCGTCGTGCGCCTCGAACTTGTCCTCGCCGGCGAAGAACACCTCGTTGGTGGCGATCAGCGGCAGGTCGTGCCGATAGGCGAGCTCCAAGAGGCCGGGCTCGACCCGGCGCTCGATGTCCAGGCCGTGCCGGTGCAGCTCGATATAGAGCCGTGCCGGAAAGAGCCTGGCCAGTTCGCCAAGAGTGGCTGCGGCGGCTTCGTCCTGGCCCTCGCCCAACAACCGACCCACCGCGCCGGCCGGGCCGCCGGTCAGGGCCAAGAGCCCTTCACTGCGCCCGGAGAGATCACCGAGCGCCACATGCGGCGGATCACCGGGATCGGTCTCCAGGAAGGACTGGCTGACCAGCGCCAGCAAATTGCGGTAGCCAGTCTCGTTCTGAACCAGCAGCAGCAATGGGTCCGGCGGCGGTCCGCCCCGCGCCTTGGCGCCCTGAGCGGGCCGGGTCTCCACCAAGAGCTGGCAGCCGATGATGGGTTGCACGCCCGCGGGCGCCGCCGCCAGCGCGAACTCCATGGCGCCGAACAGGTTGCCGCTGTCGGTGACCGCGACCGCCGGCATGTCGTGCGTGCGGCAAAGCGCGATCAGCTCGCGGATCGAAATCGCCCCTTCGGAGAGCGAATAGGCGGAATGGACCCGGAGGTGGACGAAATCGGCGTGGCTCATGGGGGCGCCGTCGATCATGGCCAGTGCCCGGAAGGATTCCATATCCCAGCCCGCCTGTCAGGAACATCTTGGCAGAGCAAGCCACTTGTCCACAGGATATTGTGTCCACTGTGGACAAGCGGACAGGCGCGCACGGCTCCGGGCCATGCAGCATGACCATCCGGCGCCGCCCGAGCGCTTCCCCGCCACGAGAACGGCCACGCCATGATCCGAACCGGCAGGCCCGCCGGCATTGGCGGCCCATGTCCCGAAAATCCACCCGTGGAAGCATTGACCCTCGCGGGCAACGGGGCATTTTCTTGGTTGGGATACGCGGTCGACAGCGGAGGTCAGACATGAAGCGGGCAATTAAGACCGAGGAAGCGGCTGAGATGATCCCCGACGGGGCGGTCCTTCTGATCGGCGGCTTCATGGGGGTGGGCTCGCCCCACCGCATGATCGACGCCATCGTGGCACGCGGCACCAAGGAGCTGACGATCGTCGCCAACGACACCGCCCTGCCCGGCCACGGCATCGGCAAGTTGATCTCGTGCGGCGCGGTCTCGCGTGTGATCGCTTCGCATATCGGTCTCAATCCCGAGACCCAGGACAAGATGATGTCCGCTGAGATCGAGGTGGAGCTCGTGCCGCAGGGCACGCTCGTCGAGCGGATCCGGGCGGGCGGCATGGGCCTCGGCGGAGTGCTGACCGCGACTGGGCTCGGCACGCCGGTGGAGGAAGGCAAGCAAATCGTCGAGACGGGCGGCAAGCGCTATCTGTTGGAGACCCCGATCCGCGGCGATTTCGCGCTCGTCGCGGCCCAGAGGGCCGATTACGTGGGCAATCTCGAATATTCGCTCACCGCGCACAACTTCAATCCGATCATGGCGCTGGCCGCCGACACGGTGATTGCGGAGCCGCAGTCCGTCGTGCCGATCGGCGTGATCGCACCCGACGCGGTCAAGACGCCCGGCGTGCTTGTCGATCACCTGCTCGAAAGGGCCGCCTAATGGACGCCAAGGAAATCATCGCCCGCCGTGTTGCGCTGGAGATCCAGCCGGACACCCTGGTCAATCTCGGCATCGGCCTGCCAAGCATGGTGGCGAACTATCTGCCGTCCGACGTGCAGGTCTTCTTCCAGGCCGAGAACGGGGTCATCGGGCTGGGCGCCCGCCCGCCCGAAGGGATGGAGGACCCCAACCTCACCGACGCCGGCGGCAGCTTCGTGACCGCCGTTCCCGGGGCCGCCTCGATCGACAGCGCAATGAGCTTCGGACTTATCCGAGGGGGTCATCTCGACATGACCGTGTTGGGCGGACTGCAGGTCGATGAACGCGGCTATCTCGCCAACTGGATGGTGCCCGGCAAGATGGTGCCGGGCATGGGCGGCGCCATGGACCTCGTGGCCGGCGCCCGCCACGTGGTGGTCGCCATGGTCCATACCGCCAAGGGCAAGCCGAAGATCGTGCCCGAGTGCAGCCTGCCGCTGACCGCTTTGCGGCGGGTCAGCCTGATCGTCACCGAGATGGCCGTGATCGAACCGACCGGAGACGGCTTGGTGCTTCGCGAGCACGGCCCCGGCGTCACGGTCGACGAGATCGAGGCGGCGACCGAAGCCAAGCTCATCACGATCGGCGATGTCCCGGAGATGGCCCTGGCGTGAGCGCCGAGATCACGCGGCTCACGAGCGCGCTCGTCATCGCTGCCGAAGCCCACGCCGACCAGCGCCGCAAGGGCGCGGACCGCGATCGGCGCACCAGGTTGAGGTCAAGAGGTATCTTGCCCGGCGCCAGGTGCCTGATCGCTGCTGCCGGCGCGGCGTGAGCATGATCCGGCGCTATGCTCAAGGCTTCCGGGCCGAGGCGACCACGGCCGGCATGGGAACCTCGTAGGCGTCTTTCTCCCGGTACGCGACGACGGCCTGGGTAATGACCTCCCGCAGCGTGCCCTGCACGTCCGGCGTCTGCGCATTGATCAGTGCAGTGCTGCGCACGCCGGCCCGGCTCCAGGTTTCATAGAACTGCTCGGGGCTGTCACTGCGCCAGACCTGGGGCACGTCGACGAACTGCGGGTCGACCAGACCGACCTGCGCAAACAGGCGGCGGCATTCGTCGTGATCGGCGAAGCGGAAGAAGGATGGACCCTCGGGCAAGGGCACGGTCATGTCCGCGTGCTTTGCCAAACTGCCGTACATGATCGCCATGCCCGGGTTGTCCTCGGGAGCCTTCCAGACGGAAAACGCGACCCGGCCGCCCCGGCGCAGGACCCGCGCGATTTCCGCAATCACCACCTCGGGCCGACCGAAATGGAGCATGCCGAATCCCAGGACCACCGCGTCGAAACGGTCGTCCGGGAAATCCAGTTGCTCCGCATCGCCGAGCGCAAAGCTCAGCTTGGGGTTGAGGCGCCGGGCGAGCTCGACCTGCTCCGGCGTGATGTCGATCCCCACGGGGTCGGCGCCGCGCGCATGCGCCCTTGCGGCCAGGTAGCCCGGACCCGTGGCGATATCCAGAACGGCCGACCCGGCCCCGACCTCGGCGGCATCCAGCAGTTCGGAGGCCGACTGCGACGTCACCATGCCAAGATCGCCATGATAGTACTGGGCCGCCTTGCGCCAGCCCGAGGCCTCGAAGGCGTTGAAGGCGTCCGGGTCGAAGGACTGATCGTCCGCGACGGTCCTGTCCATTGCAGCGTCTCCTTGCAGTGCAGATGGACGCAACCCTAGGCCGGCGATGTCAGCGGGCCGTCACCTCAGACGTCAAGAGACCATCAAAATGCGCAGATCTTGGATCTTGGCCGGCTACGACGTAGCAATGGGATCGTTCGCCAGTTCGAGGGATGAAGGATCCCCGATCAGATTTGCTGGTGCACGCCCTCGGATCGATGGCTGGGCACGCTCACTCCTGCCGCTCGCGATCATGCGCGATTTTCGCGCCACAGCGGCGGCAGTACTGCGCATCCGTCTGGTGTATCTCAAGACCGCACCTCGGGCACGCGAACGCGACGTGCGGCGTCTCGAATATGGCCCGGATCAAGCGAAAAAACAGCGTTATGCCAATGACCATAATGACTATGGACAGCCACTTTCCGCCCGTGCCCGGGAGCGTGATATCGCCGAATCCGGTTGTCGTGAGCGTCACGACCGTGAAGTAAAGCGCATCGGTGTAGTATTTGATGTCCGGATTCGTCCTGAATTGCAGTTCGTAGACGATCTCCGAGATCGCAAACACGAACACCACAAGATTCACGACTCTCAGGAAAATCTTCTCGTTTCGATCTCTGGGTTCGTACTGCAGCAGAATGCGCCCATGCGCCCTGAGCGACATTGCAGAACGAACCAGGCGAAAGATCTTCAGAAAGCCGAGGTTGATGACCCCGGGCGCGAGGAACGAGATCCCCGCAAGGGCGTCGGCGATTCGCCGACCGCGGGAGAAATATCGGAGTCGGTCGCGCGCGAGAAACATGCGCGCCGCGAGATCGGCCAGGACCAGGATTCCGACGGCGTTCTCAAACAGAGACAGCAAGAATGAGAGGTCTTCGGGCTGATCGAGGTGCCGGAGGACGAAGGCGACCCCGAACGCCGCCACGGCACACATGTCCATGACCAGAAGCCCGTAGCGGAACAGCACGGCCCGCCCGGATCGGCCATAGTAGAGCTCCGCGAGGAGGCGCTTCTGTTGCTGGGTCTGCTGATCGGAGTCCGGTTGCATCGCGTGTCGCGCTGGCCGTCTGGGGAACGCCTCGGGCATGCGGGGCCGACGACGATCCTAGAGCAGTCTCCGGCCCTTTGGGATCGTTTCCGGCACGGCCTACCGCGTACGCCGCAGTCAGTTGATCTGATCGTTCCCTAGTGCTGCTCGATCACCGGCCTGCCGGCGAGCGCCAGGGAATGGTCCATACGCCTCCGCCGCTTCGGATTGCGGCGCGATCGAGGCGGCGGCAGAATGTCCGCCGCACATAGGCCGCGCGAAGCATCTGTGGCAAGCTCCGTGCGCCGTGTCTCCAACGCCATTTCAGGCCAAGGAGGATCGAGAGGTGGATGCGAGGATCGCGGTCTCTCTGCGCGCGCTGACGTCCGAAGTCGTCGCAATCATTCTCGCCGT
>JASJBI010000094.1 GCA_030066595.1 Alphaproteobacteria bacterium
ACCGGCGCAATCCTGGTCTATCTGGCCGAGAAGCACGGGCAGTTCCTGCCGGAGGACCCGCGCGCGCGGGCCGAGGTGATGGTGTGGTTGATGTGGCAGATGGGCGGGTTCGGCCCGATGCTGGGCCAGGCGCACCACTTCCGCCGCTTCGCCAAGGAACAGCTCCCCTATGCCATCGACCGCTATACCAATGAAACGCGCCGCCTTTACGGCGTGCTCGACAAGCGCCTGGAAGGCCGCGACTGGATGGCGGCCGACACCTACACGATCGCCGACATGGCTACCTTCCCATGGGCGGCCCGGCACGAGTGGCAAGGCGTGGACTTGGCCGAGTTCCCCAACGTCAAGCGCTGGTACGACGCGATGGCCGCGCGCCCGGCGGTCGACGCCGGCATGAACGTGCCCGAGGTGAACTGACCCGCTCCGGCCGGCCGACATGATCACCGGCCTGGCCCCGGTCTTCCTGATCATCCTGCTGGGCTACGCCCTCAAGCGGTTCGGCTTTCCCGGAGACGCGTTCTGGCCGGCCGCCGAACGGCTGACTTACTTTGTTCTGTTTCCGGTCCTGCTCGCCAGCAACCTCGCCACCGCGGATCTGTCCGGCTTGGACATTGGCCCCATGGCCGCTGCAATGCTGATTGCCGTGTTTCTGGTCTCGGGCCCAGCGGTACTGGCCAGAGGCCCAATCGCCGCGCAACTCGCTCTCAGTCCCGCCGCCTTCACCAGCCTGTTCCAGGGCCTGATCCGTCCCAACACCTATGTCGCGCTCGCCGCGGCAGCCGCCTTGTTCGGGGAGCAGGGCGTGACCTTGGCCGCGGTCGGCATCGCAACGGTGGTGCCGGTCGGCAACGTGTTGTGCGTCGTCGTGCTCAGCCGTGCGCTGCATCCGGAACAGGACGAATTCCTGGCCTGGCGCCGGGCGCTGGTCCGCGTGGCGCAGAACCCGATCATCCTGGGCGTGGCGGCCGGGATCGTGCTGAACCTGTCCGGCGTCGGCCTGCCGGGCGTGATGCGCCCGCTGGGCGAGATCCTCGGCCGCGGTGCGCTTCCTCTGGCCCTGCTGGCAATTGGCGCGGGCCTCGACTTTGCGGCCTTGCGCGGCCGCGGCCCGGCCATCCTGACCGCTGCCGGCGGCAAGCTGTTTGCCATGCCGCTCTTCACTTGGCTCGGCTGTGTGGTCCTCGGGGTCGACGGGCTGACCGCGACCCTGGCGGTCCTGTTCAACGCGATGCCGCCCGCCCCATCTTCCTACGTGCTGGCCCGGCAGATGGGCGGCGACGGCGAGTTGATGGCGGGCATCATCACCGCCCATACGCTTCTCGCCTTCGCCACGCTGCCAATCCTGCTCGCCCTGCTCGGCCGGTAGGCGCTCTTGGTCCAGTCCTCTGCCCGTTGCGCCGTCGAACGATCCGGGGTAATTCCCGCCGGCCATGACAACAAATCCACTGCCGACCGGCGACGGCCCCCTCGCCGGCATCCGGATCTTTGATCTGACCCGCATCCTGGCTGGTCCGACCCTCACCCAGCTGCTCGGCGACCTCGGTGCGGACGTGATCAAGATCGAGCGCGCCGGCGCCGGCGACGACACCCGCAAATGGGGCCCGCCGTTTCTGACCGACCCGAACGGCGAGGACACCACGGAGTCCGCCTATTTCCTCTGCGCCAACCGCAACAAGCGGTCGCTGACACTCGACATTGCCAAGCCGGAAGGCCAGGCGCTTGCCAAGCGTCTGCTGCGGCACTGCGACGTAATGGTGGAGAACTTCAAGGTCGGCGGCCTCGACAAGTACGGGCTCAGCTACGCAAGTCTGAAGGATGAGTTCCCGTCGCTGGTCTACTGCTCGATCACCGGGTTCGGGCAGACCGGACCTTACGCGCCGCGTGCCGGCTACGATTTCCTGGCCCAAGGTGTGGGCGGCATCATGTCGATCACCGGCGAGCCCGACGGCCAGCCGATGAAGGTCGGCGTCGGCATCGCGGACGTCATGTGCGGCATGTATGGCGCGGTAGCGATCCTGGCCGCGCTCCGGCACCGGGATAGTACGGCGTCCGGCGACTTCAAGGGCGTCGGCCAGCACATCGACATGTCGCTGATCGACACCCAGATCGCCTGGCTGATCAACGAGGGCCTGAACTACCTGGTCGGCGGAAAGGTGCCGACGCGCCTCGGCAACGAGCATCCCAATATCGTGCCCTACAAGGCCATGCCGACGTCGGACGGCTGGATCATCCTGGCAGTCGGCAACGACGCGCAGTACCAGCGGTTCTGCAAGTTTGCCGGCCGGCCAGAGCTGGCCGAAGACCCGCGCTTCGTCACCAATGCCGACCGGGTGCGCAATCGGGTCGCGATCTACGAAATCCTCGACGAGGTGACCAAGCTGAAGTCCCAGTCGGACTGGGTCGACGGCCTGGCCGAGCTCGGCGTTCCGTGCAGCCCGGTGAACGACCTCAAGCAAGTGTTCGACGACCCGCAGGTGATCCACCGCGGCGCTCGGGTCGAGATGCCGCATCCGTTGGCAGGCGGCAACGGCACCGCTCCGATGCTGGCCAACCCGATCCGCATGTCCGAAACCCCGCCGGTCTACAACCGCGCGCCGCCGACCTGCGGTCAGCACACCGACGAGGTCCTGCACAGCCTGCTCGAGCTGTCCGACGACGAGATCGCGGACCTGCGCGCCAAGGACGTGATCTGAGGTCCGCCGTGAGCGATGACCCGATCGCCGCGTGGGGCGCGGACAGCGAGACCGGAAGGCTGACCGACGTGCTGCTCGGCTCGCCCGAGTTCTTCAAATGGCAGCCGGTCAGCGCGGTCTCCCGCGAGAGCATGCGCCGCGGCGAGACGTTCGACCACCAGACCGCCATGGCCCAGCACGCGCGCATGGTCGAGGCCTATGAGCGCGCAGGCGTGACGGTCCGCATGATCGAGACGCGGCCCGAGCTGACCTACAGCGTGTTCACCCGCGACAGCTCGGTGATGACCCCGTGGGGCGCCATCATCTGCATGCTGCAGGCCCGCGCGCGCCGTGGCGATTACGTGTCGGCGCTGCAGTTCTACCAACGCGCCGGGATCCCGATCTGGAACTACGTCACCGCCGGCCATTTCGAGGGCGGCGACCTGATCATGGCCGAGCCCGGCCTGGTGTTCTGCGGCTATGGCGGCGAACGCTCCGAGGAAGCCGGCGCCGAGCAGGTGGCGGGCTGGTTCCGGGAGCAAGGTTGGGAAGCCCACACGGTGCCCTTTCCGCCCTATTTCGTGCACCTTGACGTCACCCTCGGCATCGCCGCGCCGAAGCTTGCGGTCGTCTGCACGGAAGCGCATCAAGGACCACTGGCCGAGATCCTCAAGTCGCACGGCTATGAGATCATCGAAGCCAGCTACGGCGAGGCCATCCAGCTCGGCTGCAACTTGGTTTCGCTCGGTGCGGACCGGGTGCTGTCAAGCCGGCGGGCGACGCGCGTCAACGAACAATTGCGCGCCCATGGCCTGGATGTGCTCGACCCCGACCTGTCCATGTTCACGCTCGGCGGCGGCGGCCCGCACTGCCTCAGCCAATACCTGCGGCGCGAGCCCGACGCGTAGTTACCGAACGTTCGGTCAAAAGACTCTTTCCGCTGCGCGCGCTACCGCTGCCGGCACAATTTCCTACATCATCGGGGACAGCACAGGAGAAGCGCCATGTCTGCCGATGCAACGCCCACCACCGATGTCGCCTTCAGCCCGGCCGTCAAGGCCGTGCAGGAGCGCCTGGGCTCGCGAAAGGCCTATGCCAGGGTCGAGGCCAAGGGCGGCTGGGCGTCGGAGATCACGGACGATCTGGCCGCCTTCCTGGCCCAGGTCGACAGCGCGTACTTCGCCACGGCCAGTGCGGACGGCCAGCCTTACATCCAGCACCGCGGCGGGCCCAAGGGCTTCCTGGTGCCGCTGGACGAGCGCACGATTGCGTTCGCCGATTTCGCCGGTAACCGGCAGTACATCTCGGTCGGCAACCTGTCGGAGAACAACCGCGCCCAACTGTTCCTGATGGACTACACCCAGCGTCAGCGGATCAAGATCTGGGGCGAGGCCGAAGTGTCAGAGGACGCGGCGCTGATCGATCGCTTGATGCCCGCCGGCTACAAGGCCAGGCCGGAGCGCGCGATCGTCTTCCGCATCACCGCCTGGGACATCAACTGCCCGCAGCACATCCCGCAGAAATTCGGCGAAGAGGTTATCCAGGCGGCGTTGGAGAAGGCGGTCGCCCAAGCCCAGGAGCCCCTCCTGGCCCGCATTGCGGAGCTGGAGCAGCAACTCGCACAGAGATCTGCACCGGCCTGAACGGCCTTATGGCGTTGCCGCAAACACCAGGTTCGGCAGCCAGGTGGCGATCTCAGGGAAGATGCACAGGATCACGATCCCGACCACCATGCACATCATGAACGGCAGCGCGCCCTTCAGGATGGTGGGCAGCGAGATGTCCGGCGCGATGCCGTTGATCACGTAGAGGTTCAGGCCGACGGGCGGCGTGATTAGGCCGATCTCCATGTTGATGGTGAAAACCACGGCGAACCAGTAAGGGTCGAAGCCGGCCTGGGTGATGATCGGCAGCAGGATCGGCGCGGTCATCAGGATCACCGCCACCGGCGGCAGGAAGAAGCCGGCCACCAGCAGGAACAGGTTGATCATCCCCATCAGCACCCAGCGGTTCACCTCCATCGCGGCGATGGATTCCGCGACCGACTGGGTGACGAACAGGGTGGAGAGCGCGAAGCTGAACAGGGCCGACGCGCCGATGATCATCAGGATCATCACGCTCTCGCGCATCGAGTCGCTGATGATCCGCCAGATCTTGGCCGGCTGGTAGATCCGGTAGATCAAAGCGACCAGCAGCAGGCAGAACATGGCGCCGACGCCGGCCGCCTCCGACGGCGTGGCAACCCCTCCGTACAGTACATACAGTACGCCGGCGACAATCATCAGGAATGGCAGTACGCGCGGCAGGATGGTGAAACGTTCGGTCCAGCTCACAACGCGGAACCCGCTGACCAAATGCCCGCTGCTGCGCCAGGTGGTGAAGAACGACCACAGCATGAACAGCCCGGTCAGCATCAGGCCCGGCAACAGGCCGGCCAGGAACAGCCGGCCGATCGAGGTCTCGGTCGCGATGCCGTAGACGATCATGGTGATGCTGGGCGGGATCAGGATGCCGAGCGTGCCGCCGGCCGCAATCGCGCCGGTCGCCAACCCGTCGGGGATGCCGCGCTGGCGCATCTCCGGTACGCCCATCTTGCCGATCGCCGCACAGGTTGCCGGCGACGAGCCGCTGAGCGCGGCGAACACGGCGCATGCTCCCAGATTGGAGATGATCAGCCCGCCCGGCACCCGGTTCAGCCAGCGATCCAGCGTCTCATAGAGATCCCGGCCCGCCGGCGACGAGGCCACCGCCGCGCCCATCACGATGAACATGGGGATGGAGACCAGCGCGAACTCGTTCAGCCCCGCAAAGAAGGTCTCGGCCAGGTCGTCCACGCTGCCCGGCCCCTCGAAGATCAGCAGAAACGTCACCGCGACCAGCCCCAGACCAAAGGCGACCGGCACGCCGGTGGCCAGCAGCGCGATGGTGGCGAACGCGACCATCAGTCCGATGACCAGCGGGCTCATCACACCCGCTCCCCGGCGCCGTGCTCTGGATCGATGCCGAACGGTGCTTCGTCACCACGCAGCACGGCCACAAAATCAGCCGTGAGCTGGAGACAGAGCAGGCCAAGGCCGACCGGCATCGGAAGGTAGGGTATCCAGAGCGGGAGCTCCCAGACCGTGTCGGTGACCCAGCCGCCCTCCCAGGCCTCGAGCCACAGCACATATCCGGTCCACGCCAGAAGACCGCAGAACGCGAACGCCGCGATCAGCGCCAACAGGGCCAGCACGACCCGCCCGCCATGACCGAGGTAAAGCGGTAGCAGGTCGACGTGCACATGGCCGCGGCGCAGCTGCACATAGGGGCAGCCGATGAAGGTGGCTGCAACCAGCGAGAAGGTCACGAATTCGGTCTGCCAGACCGTTGAGGCATTCAGCGCGTAGCGCCAGAACACCATCTGGCAGACCACCACGATGGCCGCGGCGACCAGGCAACCGGCCACCACGCCGCACGCGGTCGAGATCTGCCGCACGGTTGCGATGAAGGTGTTCAACGCCGGCTCCCTTCCCGCCGCCGTTTCATGGAAAAGCCCCCGCCCCACGCCACGGCGCAGGACGGGGGCCGAACGATTTCAGCTTACTCGACGGCGAGCGCCTTTTCGATCAGCTCTTTGCCGCCCGGCACCTTCTCGGCGAAGGTCTTGTAGGACGTCTCGTTGGCGATCGCCCGCCAGGCCGCGGCCTGCTCGGCGCTCATCGAGACCACTTCGACCCCAGCCTTCTCGTAGGCCTCGACCAGCTTGTCATCCAGGCCCTTGGCCGCATCGAAGAAGAAGTCCTCGGCCACCTTGCCGGCCGCCATCAACGCGTCCTGCTGCTCCTTGTTGAGCTTCTCGAAGCTCTCCTGGGACATCAGGATCGGCTCATACATGAACCACAGCGCGTGATCGCCGGGCGCGGTCAGGCATTTGACCTGCTCGTAGATCCGATAGGAGACGAAGCTGCCGGACGAGGTGTTGGCCGCATCGAGAACGCCGGTCTGCATCGCAGTGTAGATCTCCGAGCTCGGCATCGAGGCGATCGACGCGCCGGCCCCGACCAGCATCTGCTCGAACGCCTTGCCGGCGGCACGCGATACCTGGCCCTTGATGCTCGCCGGCTCCAGGATGCAGCCCTTGCGCGAGGCGAAGCCGCCGGCCAGCCAGGCGTCCGACAACACGACCACACCGGCATCGTTGATCACCTTCTTGATGTCGG
>JASJBI010000046.1 GCA_030066595.1 Alphaproteobacteria bacterium
CGGCAGGTTGAACCGGACGGCGGACCCCTGAGCGCAGGTCCCGGTTTCCGAGCACTGCGCGACCTCCGTCGCCGCGCAAATGATCGGTGTGTTCGGTATGCCTTCCTCGGCTGCGGCGCCGAGGGTCGGCAATAGGAACAGGCCCGTCAGCGCGCAAACCGCAACGGTTCGAACCGATCTGAGAGATCTCATACCTTTGCCTCCTCTTCAGATGTTGCAGACGAAATCGCTCACGTCACGACTGCGTTGATGCCGCCTTCGACCAACTTCGGCGTCCCGCTGTTGCCTTTTCTTGCCCCTGGCCTGATTGCCCCTTCTCGAGGGCGCTTGGTAGTCGCCCAGCGCGGGATTTCGGGTCCAGCCATCTCGAGGCCACTCCCGAATATCGGGTCATGCAGCGGACGCGCGGCCATCCCCTGGAGCTGACCGTCCTTCTATGGACCGTGATGTTGAAACGAGGAGCGCAAGCTTATCGACAACCGCAGCAGCCCACTTGCCAATCCACGACAAGTCGGCGGTTCGCCTTGGCGCGCTGTGTTGAGCCCGCTGGGAGCGTGTCTGCGAGCAGGACTTGCATCTGGCGCGCGATCGCCGCGCGTCCTATTCGATTGCTGGCCCGGCTATTCCACCGAAACGAACGTGCCGCTCTCCGGATCGCGGGCCATAAGTTCACCTGTCGCGATGTCGAAATAGGCGCCGTGCAGCGTGAGCCGCCCCGCCTCGACGGCCGCCTGCACGAAGGGAAAGGTCAGCAGGTTGTCGAGCGAATGGGCGATGCCGGCCTGTTCCAGCGCCTGCTGCTGCGCCGCCTCGGACGCGTCCCCGTGGGTGCGCAGAACCTCCCCCCGGGGGCCCTTGAGGAGGGCGATCCACTTGGTGATGAAACGGCCGCCGGCATCCATGTCGTAGCGGCCCTTGAGGCAGGCGGCGACCCCGCCGCAGCGGGCGTGGCCAAGCACAACGATATGCGCGACCTCCAGGCCGGTCACGGCAAACTCCAGTGCCGCGCTGGTGCCGTGATAGTCGCCCAGGGGCTCGTGTGGCGGGACGAGATTGGCCACGTTACGCACGACGAAGAGCGCGCCCGGCGCGGCGTCGAAAATCGTGGCCGGATCGGCCCGCGAGTCGCAGCAGGCGATCACCATGACCTTTGGCGACTGGCCTTCGCGCGCCAGGGCGTCGTAGCGCGCCTTGTGCACGGCATAGGTCTCGCCGCGGAAGCGTCGATAGCCGTCGAGCAATTCTCGGATCGTCAGCATGGCCGCCTCAGGTCTCCCGCCCGGCCGGCTCGGCCGCGGCGGTCGCCGGCCGCTCGGCGGTGGCCAGGCGGAGCACCAGATAGCCACAGACGGCCGACATCAACGACCCGCCCAGCACGCCAATCCGCACACCGGCCGCGTGGGCCGGATCGTCGAAGGCCAGAGTGCCGATGAAAAGGCTCATGGTGAAGCCGATCCCGGTCAGCAAGGCGACGCCGTAAATCTGCATCCAGTTGGCGCCTGTGGGCAAGGACGCAATGCGCAGGCGCACGGCGAGCCAGACCGCCCCCATCACGCCGATCTGCTTGCCCACGAACAGCCCGAGCGCGATGCCCAGAGGCAGCGGCGCCAGCACGGTCTCCCAGGTCAGGCCAGTCAGCGCCACGCCGGCATTGGCGAAGGCAAAGACCGGCATGACCCCATAGGCGATCCACGGGTGGAGCGTGTGCTCCAGTTCGCGGAGCGGCGAATGGCTGGGGGCGCGCCGCGGTCTGAGCGGAATCGCAAAGGCCAGGGCCACGCCGGCCAAGGTGGCGTGCACCCCGGACTTGAGCACGCAGACCCACATGAAAATGCCTACCAGCACGTAGGGCGCCGTCCGCGTGATGCCGATCCGGTTCAGGATCAGGAGGGCGACCACGCCGGTGCCGGCGAGCCACAGGGAGGTCACGGACAGATTGTCGGTGTAGAACAGAGCGATGATCACGATGGCGCCGAGATCGTCGATGATGGCGACGGCCAGCAGAAACACCTTCAGCGCCAGCGGCACGCGGCCGCCCAACAGAGACAGGACGCCCAAAGCAAAGGCGATGTCGGTCGCGGCCGGAATCGCCCAGCCCCGGAGCTCGGCCGGGTTCGCGAAATTGAACGCCACGTAGACCAGCGCGGGAATCGCCATGCCGCCCGCCGCGGCGATCGCCGGCAGTGCGGCGCGCGAGATCGAGGACAGCTCCCCCTCCATGACCTCGCGCTTGATCTCGAGCCCGACCAGCAGGAAGAAGGCCGCCATCAAGCCGTCGTTGATCCACAGCAAGAGCGGCTTGTCGATCTCCAGGGCGCCGATGCGGATCTCCATCGGCGTATCCAGTAGCCCGTCGTAGAGCCAGGCGAGCGGCGAGTTGTCGAGGATCAGCGCAAGCACCGCCATGGCGATCAGGATGATGCCGCTGGCGGCCTCGTGGCGGATGAACCTCTGGATCGTCTCTCCAGAGCGTCTGAAATAGTCGGTCGGCATGGGACGGGAGGGCCGCTTTTCCAAACAGTCGCGTCGAAAATGGGCCGCACGCCCGGAAAGTCAATGCGGCTGAGATGGTTGTGCCCGCAGGCCTGTCAGGTCAGATGTAGTAGAAGACCAGATAAACGCCCAGCAGCACCGCGACCCACATGACGGTGCTCCCGGTGGGCCAAGTGCGCGCCAGAATGCCCTGCGGGCCGTGATGGCGGAAGATCCCGGCCACGAACTTCTCGAAACGGATCAGCACCATCTTGCGCGCGCGCTGGTCCGCCGGCACGAACACCTCCCCGAAGCGCCGGATCACGGCCGGCGCCAGACGCCGGTAGAGCCAGTCCACGTCCAGACTGATGGTCAGCGTTCGTTTCATCTGCGGCAGCAGCAGGAAGAAGGCGAGGCCCGAGAATAACAGGAGCTGAAACATCGTGATGACGTGAGAAAATGTGTACGGCACGTAGTCGACGGGAAAGGGCAGCAGTGCGTAAAGCGGTCCCGGAAATACGCCGATGGCGATGCACAGAAAGGCGAACAAGACCATCGCCACACACATGTTCAGGGGCGGATCGGGCGGGCGCAGGCCCGAGTCCTTCTGGAAGAAGACAAACCAAGGGAACTTGATGCCCGCATGCAGGAACACGCCGGCCGAGGCGGCGGTGAGCATGAACCACGCCACCGTAAGCCCCTGATCGGCCGCGCCCTGCGAGATCATCGACTTGCTGATGAAGCCCGAGGTGAAGGGAAAGGACGAGATCGACAGGGCCCCTATGATTCCGCAAACGCAGGTGATCGGCATTGACTGGAACAGTCCGCCGAGGTCGGTGCATTTTCGCTTGCCTGTCATGAACAGGACCGAGCCGGCCGACATCAGCAAGAGCGCCTTGTAGATGATGTGGGTGAACGCGTGCGCGGCGGCGCCGTTCAGCGCCATTTCGGTGCCGATGCCGATGCCCGCGACCATGAAACCCACCTGGTTGACGATGCTGTAGGCGAGGATCCGCCGCATGTCGTTTTCGAGAAGCGCGTAGATGATCCCGTAGAAGGCCATGTAGAGGCCGATCCAGATGAGGATCTCGGCGCCGGGAAAGCCCCGCAGGAGCACATAGACCGCGGTTTTCGTGGTGAAGGCGGACAGCGTCACCATGCCGGTGTAGGAGGCTTCGGGATAGGCGTCCGGCAGCCAAGCGGAGAGCGGCGGCGCGCCGGCGTTGATCAGGAAGCCCACCAGGATCAGCCAAGCCCCGACGCTGTCGACCGTGAGCGGGATGCTCATGCTGACGAAGGCAGTGGAGCCGGTCTCGCCCACATAGGCGACGATCCCCGACATCAGCACGACGCCCCCAAACAAGTGGATGGCGAGGTAGCGCATGCCGGCCTGGTAGGAGCGCTGCGAGCCCGCGGACCACACCACCATGGTCGAGGCGATCGCCATGATCTCCCAGAACACGAACACCGTGATGAGATCCCCGGCGAACGCGACGCCGATTGCACTGCCGGCATACACGAAGGTCGCGGCGAGTTCGCTCACCTTGTCCTGGTTCAGCCCGTAGATGGCGCCGGCGAACGCCATGATGACGAACACGGTGGCGAATAGTCGGCTGAGCGCGTCACCTTTGATCGGAACGACGGTGTAGTCGAGGAACGCGCCGCTCAGAACGGGACCATCCGGGATCAGCCAAACCATCCACAGCGTGAGCAGCGGCAAAGCGAGCATGAGCCAGCCGCGCCAGGGGTTGCGCAGCAACGGCAGCAGGAAGCCGCCGGCGACGAGAACAAGGCCGGGTGGGATCAGGCTAATCATCGTAGAAGTCGTCCGGCCGCTTGAGGATGAGGCCAAGCCCCTTTGCGGCAAAGACCATGGCGGCACAGGTTAGGAGGCCGTACCAGGCGTAGAACCCGAAGGTCTCATCGATCCCGAATGCGCCGTGATGATGGACGAAGAGATCGGCGATCACCAACAACGCCAGCACGACGCTGGAGCCGATCCACAGCTTGCGGATCGTGTCCGGCCTGACGAGCCAATGCTTGTCTTTCATCGCGCCCTCCTAACCGCCCGACGCCACGATTTGTTGGGCAAGCGTCAGCACCGAGCCCGGAAACAAGAACAGAATTATGGTGCCGGCGGCCGTGGCCACCAAAGCCAGCACGACCGACAGCGGCGCCTCGCCATGGGGTGCGCGCGCAGCCGCCCCGATCGACCCCCGGTGGCTGTTCGGTTGCGGCTCGTCGTCAGGCTTCTTGAAGAAGGCGACGTAGACGATGGGCAAGAGATAGGCAGCGTTCAGAAGCGTGCTCGCGACAATGACAAGCACCGCGATGAACTGCTGGCTCTCGAAGGCGCCGATCAGGATGTACCACTTGCTCACGAACCCGGCCGTCGGCGGCACGCCGATCATCGAGATCGAACCGACGGCGAAAGCGCCCATGGTCCACGGCATGCGCCGCCCGATGCCGTTGAGCTGGCTGACCTCGGTCTTGTGGGCCGCAACCAGGATCGCCCCGGCGCAGAAGAACAGCGTGATCTTGCCGAAGGCGTGCATGGCGATGTGCATGCCGCCGCCGACCATGGCGAGCTCGTTGGCCAGCATCGCCGCCAACACGATGTAGGAGAGCTGGCTCACGGTGGAGTAGGCCAGCCGGCGCTTGAGGTTGTCCTGCCGCAGGGCCACCAGCGACGCGATCAGGATCGTCGCCGCCGCGGCGTACAGCAGGAACTCGCCGGTGGCCAAGGTGCTGGCCAGCTCGAGGCCGAAGATGAAATAGGTGATCTTCAGCACCGTGAAGACGCCAGCCTTGACCACCGCCACCGCATGCAAGAGCGCGCTGACGGGCGTGGGCGCCACCATGGCCGCCGGCAGCCAGCGGTGGAACGGCATCACCGCGGCCTTGCCGATGCCGAAGACGTAGAGCACGAACAGCGCGCCCAACAGCTCCGGCGAAGCCGTGCCCTCGAGTATGCCGCCGGGCGTGAAGTCCAGGGTTCCGGCCAGATACCAGGTCCAGATCACGGCGGGCAGCTGCAGGCAGATCGAGGTGAACACCAGAACGCCCAGATAGGTACGTCCGCCCAGGCGCGCCTCGTCGGTTCCGGCATGGGTGACCAGCGGATAGGTCGAGAAGGTCAGCACCTCGTAGAACACGAACAGCGTCAGCATGTTGCCAGCGAGCGCCACGCCCATGGCGCTGCCGATGGCAATAGCGAAGCAGATGTAAAAGCGGGTCTGGTTCTTTTCGTGATGGCCCCGCATGTAGCCGATCGAGTAGATCGAGGTGATGATCCAGAGAAAGCTCGCGACCCCGGCGAACAGGGCGCCAAGCGGCTCCACCGTGAAGCGGATGGAGAGCCCGGGCATCATCTCGAACAGCAAGATGTCGGGCCGGGCGCCCTCGAAGACCGGCTGGATCAGACCAACCACCAAGTAGACCAGCACGCCCGAGGTGATCAGGGTCACCGCTTCGCGCAGGTTCGGCCAGCGACCAGTCAGCCCGATCAGCACCGTTGCCGCCATCGGCAGCAGCACCGGCAGGCAAATGTCCCAGGCTCCGATTGCGGCGCCGTTCATATCTCGAGCCCCAACAGCACTTCGGCTGCGCGGCTGGCCGTGCCGACGGTCAAGGTGGAATCGATGCCGAAATAGAGATTGGCGCCGATCAGCACCCAGGTCGCCGCCAACATGGCCAGCGGCGCCTCTTTGACCTGGGCCGCGCCCGCCGGCGCCGGACGGAAATAGGCGGCCTCGATGACCCGCCAGACATAGATCACCGCCAGCAGGGATCCCAGCACCACCAGGATCGCGACCAGCCACCAGCCTTTCTCCAGCGCGCCGGTGACCAGATACCACTTGCTGATGAAGCCCGAGGTCAAGGGGATGCCCACCAGGCTGAGCCCGCCGGCCACGAACGCCGCCATGGTCAGCGGCATCTGCCGCCCAAGCCCGGCCATCGCGTCGATCTGCGTCGTGCCGAGCCGCAGGAATACGCTGCCCAGCGCCATGAACAGCCCGCCCTTGATGAGCGCGTGATTGAAGATGTGCACGATCCCGGCGGTCAGCCCGTTCACGGTCGCGAAGCTGATCCCGAGGATCATGTAGCCGATCTGCGCGACGCTGGAATAGGCCAGCAGCCGCTTGACGTTCTCCTGGAAGATCGCGACCGTCGAGGCCGCGAACACCGCGACGATCGCCAGCGGCAGGAGGATGTCGCCAACCGGCAGATCGAAGAACGCCACATCGACGCCGAACACGGTGAAGAAGAAGCGCAGCAGGATATACACGCTGACCTTGGTCGCGGTGGCGGCAAGAAAGGCGGTCACCATCGAGGGCGCGAAGGTGTAGGCGTTCGGCAGCCACAGATGCAGCGGAAACAGCGCGAGTTTGAGGCTGGTTCCCACGGTCAGAAAGGCGAACGCGACCAGCGAAGTGCGCGGGGCGGGTTCCGGCAGGCGACCGGACAGGTCGGCGATGTTGAGCGTGCCCGTCACCATGTACAGCAGGCCGACCCCGATCAGGATGAAGGTCGCGCCCAGCGTGCCCATGATGAGGT
This sequence comes from Alphaproteobacteria bacterium, assembly GCA_030066595.1. GTDB lineage: Bacteria > Pseudomonadota > Alphaproteobacteria > JAJFFI01 > JAJFFI01 > JASJBI01. The sequence continues at coordinate 7,030 of JASJBI010000046.1, forward strand.
ACTGGAAGGCCGCGGTCAGGGCCCGGCGATCATGGCCAAGGCTGATCAGCACATAGGACGACAGCGACGAGATCTCGAGGAAGACGAACAGGTTGAACGCGTCACCGGTCACCACGATGCCCAGCAGGCCCGTCAGGCACAAGAGATACATCGTGTAGAACAGATAGATGCGGCGTTCAGGGATCTCGTGCGGCACGCTCTTGGCGGCGAAGACCATGCTCACGGCGCCGATGCCGGCCACGACCAGCTGCATGAAGGCGGACGCCGGATCGATGCGGTATTCGATGCCCCAGGGCGGCGCCCAATCGCCGATCGCGTAGGAGATCGTGCCGTCCTGGAGCACCAGGATCAGCAGCTGGATCGAGATGGCGAACACCATCCATGACACCAGTGTGGCGAACCCCCAGACGAGCGTCGGCTGGCGCAGCAGCACGCACAGAGGCGCCGCCAGAAGCGGGATCACGACCAGCAAGATGGGAAGGTTTTCGGTGATCACGCCGGCTCGTCCTGCGCGTGGATCTCCTCTTCCTCCACCGTGCCGTAGGCTTCGTTGATGCGCACGATGAGGGCTAGCCCGAGCGCCGTGGTCGCAACGCCGACAACGATGGCGGTCAGGATCAGCACGTGGGGCAGGGGGTTGGAGAACCTCGTCAGGCCTTCCTCGAGGATCGGCGCGGTCCCGCCTTCCACCGCGCCCATGCTGATGTAGAGCAGGAACACCGAGGTCTGGAAAATGTTGAGGCCGACGATCTTCTTGATCAGGTTGCCGCGGGAAATGACCACATAGAACCCCGCCATCATCAGGATCATGGCGATCCAGTAGTTGTACAGGCCCTGGACAAGCTCCACCCGTATCCCCCTATTTCTCCCGCCCCGCGAAACAGAAGAAGATGGTGATCATCACGGCCGCGACCGTGACGCCGACCCCGAACTCGATCACCATGATCCCCAAATGCTGGCCAGCGACCGGAGTGCCGGCCAGTACCGAGTAGTTGAGGTAGTGGCCGCCGAGCAGCACACCGGCGACCCCGGTGCCGGCGTACAGCAGCAACCCGGCGGCGACCAGCACCCGCACGGCCGGCATCGGCGCCACCTTGCGGGCGTTCTCGAGGCCGAACACGATGGTGTAGAGAATGAACCCCGCGGCAAAGATCACGCCCGCCTGGAATCCGCCGCCCGGCCCGAAGTCGCCGTGGAACTGAACGTACAGCGCGAACAGCAGAACGAACGGCAGCAGCAGCTTGGCGATCACATGGAGGACATGGTGATGCCTCATGACGGGCCTCCGCGGCCCCCGGCCCGGCGGCCGCCCGGCCGCTCGCGCCGGCCGCCGCCCAGCAACACCAAGACACCGATGCCGGCCGTGAAGATCACCGTGACCTCGCCGAGGGTGTCATAGCCGCGATAGCTTGCCAGCACCGCGGTCACCACGTTCGGCACGCCGATCTCTTTCGGCATATCCTCGATATAGCGTGGCACGACATGCTGATGGATGGGCGCGTTCGGGTCGCCGAAGCGCGGCATGTCCAACGTCCCGTAGATCAGCGCGGCGCCGGTCGCGACAACCACCAACAGCGGCAGGATCGGCATATAGGTCGGGATCTTCTCGAGCCGGGTGGTCAAGGCCAGCGTGCCGAGCATCAGCATCGTCGAAATGCCGGCGCCGACCGATGCCTCCGTAAAGGCGACATCGACGGCGTCCAACTCGACGAAGATGGCCGCGGCGAACAGGCTGTAGATGCCCGACAGCATGACCACGGCGAACAGACTGCGCAGACGGACAATCGCAATCGCCGTGACCAGCAGAAAGAACAGCAGCGCATAGTCAACTATGATTTCGATGACTCGCCTCCCGTCGGTCCCGTCATCGGTCTGATGCGGCTGCTTTGCGCGGCCTTGGCGACCGCGTGCGTCGATGTCGGGCTGGTGAACAGCATGAACACGAGGATCAGCAGCAGCTTGATCACCACCAGCACCGAGTCCGCCTGAAAGGCAAGGCCCAGCACCATCATGCTGGCCCCCATCGTATCCGTGATGCCGGCGGCGTGCAGCCGGGCGTAGACATCCGGCAGCCGCAAGAGGCCGATCCCGCCGACGACCAGGAACAGCGACCCGATGCTGATCAGGATCCAGCTGATGCCGTCGAGGATTAGGGACAGGGTGCTGGCTTCAAGCATACTCGGTCGCCCCTTAGAGATCGTCCCGGTGGAAGTCCGCCGATCGGGCCTCGGCGCCCGGGCCGACGCGGCCGAGATCGCCGTAGCGCCGGAACTTCAAGACGGCGATGGTGCCGATGAAGTTGATCAGCGCGTACACCAGCGAAATGTCCAAGAAGTCGGGACGGTCGGTCAGGAACCCGAAGACAGCGACCATCAGGACGGTCTTGGTCCCGATAACGTTGACCGCGAGGATCCGGTCGTACACGGTCGGCCCCAACGCGGCCCTGGCCAGCGCCATGCCCATGGTGACCAGGACGGCCGCGCTTGCGGCGATGAACATCATTTGCCTGCCCCCACGTGCCGGCTGTCGATCATGCTGACGCGGCGGTCCATCTCGCCGGTTTCCAAGCCCAAGGCCGCGGCCTCATCAATGGCGTGCACGTCGATCTTGCCGTCCTCCACCGCCAACGACACCGTGCCCGGCGTGAGGGTGATGGAATTGGCATAAATCACTTGACCGAGAATGCTCTGCTGGCTGGCCGCGACCGTAATGATGCGCGGGCTGATGGGCAGGCGCGGGTGAATGATGAGCCGCGCGACGGCGATGTTCGCCTTGATGATCTCCCACAGCAGCCAGGGCAGGTAGAGCAAGAAATAGGGTCCGAGATGCAGCGGATGGCTCTCCCGGTCGATCACCTCCATACGGTGGGCGATCCACGCCACCAGCGCACAGGAGGCGACGCCAAGGCCGGTAATCAGCGGCGTATAGTGTCCGGACAACAAGAGCCAGACCACAAACAGAACAACGAACAGAAGCGCTGCCCTGGTCACGGCGCGGCCTCCGTAACGATCCACGCTCCGCCGGTGCCCCCAGATCTCACGGCGTCGAATTCCCCCTTGACCGCAAGTCCCCCCTTGACCCCTTGCGCGGCGGCAAAACCTAGTATGGCCGTTTGCGTGATTCCAGAAAAATCGCTGCCGACCCGTTCATCGCAGTTCGACAGCGTAGGTTTCGACAGGCCGGACCGTTTTGATCAAGCCGTTGTCCTTGAGAAAAGAGGCGAAGCGGTCATACCGGCCGCGGTCGAGCGCCGCCGGGCGCAACGCGAACCGCGGCAGCGTGTCGCGCCAGGCGCGGCGATTGAGCTCGGTGTCGAGCTCCTTGCGCCCCTTGATGAACAGCGTCCAGCTCGCCTCGGGGTGGTTCACCAGATACTGCACGCCGCGTTCCGTGGCGGCGAGGAACTTGACGAGCCGCGGATCGTCGATCCGGTCCTTGTGGGCCACATAGATGAGCTGGTCGATCGGCGGCACGCCGTGTTCCTCGATATAGAAGGCGCGCCCCGGCCGGCCCTCCAGGTCCATTTGGTTGAGCTCGAAGTTGCGGTAGGCGCCGATCACCGCGTCCACCTTGCCGGCCATGAGCGAGGGCGAAAGCGACCAGTTGACGTTGATGAGCTCCACGTCGGAGAGCTTTAGGTCGGCGCTCGCCAGCATAGCGCCCAGAACGGCCTGTTCGGTGCCGGCCACGGAATAGCCGATCCGTTTGCCCTTGAGATCGGCGATAGACCGGTACGGCGAGTCGGCCAGCACCACCAGGCTGTTCAAGGGCGTCGCCACCAGGGTGCCGATACGCATCAGCGGCATGCCCTGGTCGGTCTGCAGATGAAGCTGCGGCTGGTAGGAGACGGCGATATCCCCCTTGCCCGCGGCCACCAGCTTGGGCGGGTCGTTCGGGTCGGCCGGCGCGATCAGCTCCACCTCCAGGCCCGCCTCGGCGAAATAGCCCTTCTCCAGCGCCACATAGAGCGGCGCGTGGTCCGGGTTGACGAACCAGTCGAGCAGTACGGTCAGCTTGTCCGCCGCCCGCGCCTCGAGCGCGGACATGGTCAACAAGACCGAAGCGAACAGCAGACCAAAGATCTTGCGCATCGGGATCACTCCTTTGAGCATGACCACATCATGCTCTATCGGTTGTGGGATCGGTTTCGGCCTGCCAGGGCAGCGCCCGGCGCAGGGCCGCGTCCATGGCGAAGTAGAGCGCCACGGCGATGACCGCGAGGGTCAGGAGGGCTGCGAACATCAACGGCTGTTGGGTGCGCGCGTTGGCGTGCAGCATCAGATAGCCGAGCCCGGCGCTGGCGCCGACCCATTCGCCGACCACCGCGCCGATGGGCGCCACGGCGGTGGCGACACGCAGGCCGGAGGTCAGCGCCGGCAGGGCAGCCGGAATGCGGATCCGGATCAGGGTGGCGCGCCGTGAGGCGCCCATGCTGTGCGCCAGGTCGAGCCAACCCGGCTCGGTGCGCCGGAGCCCGTCGAAGAAGGCCGCGGTGACCGGGAAATAGATGATGAGCATGGCCATCGCCACCTTGGACGCCATGCCGAAGCCCAGCCACAGCACCAGCATCGGGGCGAGGGCGAACACCGGGATCGCCTGGCTGGTGACCAGCACCGGCAAGAGCCAGCGCCGGGCCGGCCGGAAATAGGCCATAGTCAGGGCGGTGAGACAGCCGAGCGTGGTACCGAGCGCCAAGCCCATCAGGATCTCGGCCACCGTAAAGCGGGCGTGGTGGGCCAGGAGCCCGGCATTGGCCCAGCCGGCCTGCGCCACCTCCCAGGGCTGCGGCAGGATGAAGCGCGGCAGGTCGAAGGCTGCGGCGACCGCCTGCCACAGCAGCAGGAGGCCGGCGAAGATCACCAGCGGGCGCAGCACTCTCATGCCGCCATCTCCTCGGCGCCGGCGAGGCGCTGGATCAACTCCGCCTGCAGCGCCAGGAGGTCCGGCGCGCGCACGTCGCGGGGCGGCGCGCCGGCCGGCTCGAGCGGCTGGTCGAGCGTCGCCGGCCGTCCCGCCATGACGTGCACGCGATGGCCCAGCCGCAGCGCCTCCAGGGGATCGTGCGTCACCAGCAGCACCGTGCGCCCGCGCAGCAGCCGGGCCGCCAGCGCCTGCAGCCGATGGCGGGTGATCGCGTCCAGGGCGGAGAAGGGCTCGTCCATCAGGACGACCGGCCGGTCCTCCATGAGCGTGCGCGCCAGCGCCACCCGCTGGCGCTGGCCGCCGGAGAGGGAGGCGGGCCGGTCGCCGGCGCGGTCGGCCAGACCCACCTGCGCCAACAGCTCGCGGGCGCGCGGCGCGGCCGCGCGGGCGTCCTCGCCGCGCAGGCGTACGCCGATCAACACGTTGTCCAGCACCGTGAGCCAGGGCATCAAGAGGTCCTGCTGCGCCATGTAGCCGGCGCGCGCCGTGAGCGGCCGGCCGTCGCCGCCCATGACGCGGCTCTCCGCCCAGGGCTCGAGCAACCCGGCGATGAGCTTCAGGAGGCTGGTCTTGCCGACCCCGCTTGGCCCCAAGAGGCAGGTCCATTGGCCGCCCGGCAGGGTGAAATCCAGCCCGGCGAAGAGCGGCACGCCGGCATAGGTCAGCCCCGCCGCATGGACGGAAACGGAGAGCGGGTGGTCGGAGGATGGCGGTGGCATGGTCCACGCATCCCTTCGCCGGCGTTACCCGGATCAGGTTCGAGGGGTCGTCCCGGGATGGGACCTCTCAGCCGCGCGGGCAGCTCCCCCAGGTGTGCCGCGGAATATGCGCTCCAGTCATGCCCTTGGCAAGAGGCAGAGCGAAAGCCAGCCAGTCCTGCACGCAACCACTAATTGATAGCGTCGCAATCTCTGACGTGCAAAATTCCAACGGCAAGATGTTTGGTATTCTCGTTCTGATCCTCCTTTTCCTGTTGCTCGGCTTGGCGGTCACGGCGATTACCGCCATGACAAGGGTCAACGCGCTGAGCCGTCAGCTGGAACTCTTGCGTCAAGAGGTGACCGGCAGCTCGCGGGAACCGGACTCCGGAACGGGCCCCTCCGACGAGTGGGATGTCGCATCTGGCGCCTTGCAACGAGAACCACCTCCTGCGTCGCCTGACCCCGAACCTGAGCAGCCGCCCGAGCCTGAGGCGCCTCCGCAGCCGCCACAGCCCGAGCTGGCTCAGCCCGTTGCGACCCAAACGTACGATGCTGGTATCGCCGGCGCGGGCTCAGATGAGAGCATTGAGGAGCAACTGGCTTCTCGCTGGCTCGTGTGGCTCGGCGGCTTAGCCCTGGCACTTGGCGGTGCCTTCCTAGTGAAGTTCTCCATCGATATGGATCTACTGGGGCCGAAAGTGCGGGTCACGCTCGGCCTCTTGCTTGCAGCGTTGCTGAGCGTCTCGGGCGAATGGGTACGCCGAAGACCGGTGCATCGGGCAATCGCCTCAGTCAAACCCGACTATGTCCCGGCGGCGCTCGCCGCGGCGGGTAGCTTTACCGCTTTCGGCAGCTTGTTTGCAGCTTATGCGCTGTATGGACTACTCACGCCACTGGTTGCGTTCGCGTTACTAGCCGGAGTCGCGCTGGCGACTATCGCGCTGGCCTTGCTGCATGGAGCATTCGTCGCAGTCCTCGGTGTCGCGGGCGCTTTCTTGGTGCCGGTTCTTGTGTCAACCGGGCAAACCGACGCCTGGTCCTTGTTCCCCTACTTGCTGTTTGTCGCTGCTGCGGGCGTGGGCATCATTCGGTATGTCCGCTGGCTGCCGCTGGCATGGATCACACTGGGCGGGGCAGTCGGCTGGCCGGGGCTTTGGTTCGCAGCGGCCTGGGATCCAGGTGATGCTCTGCCGGTCGGGTCATACTTGCTGCTCTTGGCAGCGATGTTCTTGTTTATTCGCCAAGTCCTGCCGATCGCCGCGGAGACGAGAGCAGACGCCAACCATGACCGTTTCTGGCAGGAATTCCGGCTGGATCAGGCGGAAATGGTGGCATTGGTAGCCGCCGTCGCCGTCGCGATCACGGTCTTCGCTCTTGTTCGCATCGATTCCTACTCGGTGACGGGCTTGCTTGTGCTTGCGGGCCTCGCGGCACTCTATCTCTTTGTCGGTTGGCGCGAGCCGATTCTTGACATGCTACCGCTGCTTGCATCGCTGCTTGTCATCTTGCTGTTCGCCACGTGGCACCTGCCACAGCTCATAAGCACGGAATGGCAGGACATGGTCTTTCTCGGTCCGTGGCGCGGCATGGAGGGGGACCCAACGGTTCCGCCAGAGTTTCGGCGATTCGTTCTCTTGGGAATGGGGTTCGGCGCGACCTTCGCCGGCATCGGCTTTGCGGGAGTGTGGCGTGTACCGCGGCCGGGCCTTTGGGCTGCGCTATCGTCGGTCGTTCCGATCGTCCTGTTTGTCATCGCCTACTGGAGAATCAAAGCTTTCGAACTGGATCTGAGTTGGGCGTCGGCAAGCCTCGCGCTCGGATTTCTGATGCTCTTCGCCGCCGAGCGCGTTTCGCGGCGACGAACGGCTCCCGGAATGAACGCCGCGCTGGGCGCTTACGCGGTTGCGGTGATTGCTTGTGTTGCCCTGGCCGTAACGATGACGTTGGAGAAGGCTTGGCTTACCGTGGCGATCGCGGTTCTGGTCGCAGCCATAGCCCAGATTGACCACCATCTCGATGTGCGGGCTCTGCGCGCGACGGCCCTGGCGCTGGCGCTTCTCGTAATCGTCCGACTGGTCCTCAACTATCACGTCCTCGACTATCCGATTGAGACGCGCTTTCCGGGGGCCAACTGGGTGCTCTACGGATACGGCGTTCCGTCAGCCGCCTTTTTCTATGCAGCTCGTTTGTTTCGGCGTCGAGATGACAATGTCTTGGTCTCGCTCTTGGAGGCCGCAGGCCTGGCCTTCCTTGTGCTTCTCCTGACCCTCGAGAACCGAGTGCTCGTGGCCGGACGCTTGGATTTGCCCACCTATAGTCTGCTTGAAGGGAGCATAAACACCATAGTCTGGCTGACCCTCAGTTACGTCTTGTTGCGCGGGCCGGCGCGGGACGTGCTGATATGGGGCGGACGCGTCCTGCTGGCGATGGCCATTGTGAACGCACTCTTGGTGCAGGCTGTCCTCAAGAACCCGATCTTGACCGGCGATCCGGTGGGCTCTTGGCCGATCATGAACGTATTGCTCCTGGCTTACGCGCTGCCGGCGGGTGTCTTGGTTGCGTACCATCTTGAAGCCCTCAGACAAGAAACAAAGCCAATCTCGAACATTGCGGGGCTCGCTGCGTTGGCCCTTGTCTTCGTCTGGCTGAATCTGGAAATCCGCCATGGTTTCCATGGCAGCGTGCTGTTCCCGGGGGTTACAACCGACGCGGAATGGTATGCGTACTCGATAGGCTGGCTGGCCTATGCGGGCGCGCTTCTTTTCCTTGGCATTCGCTTTTCTTCCGTGCCTTTGCGGTACGCGTCGCTCGCGATCGTCCTGCTTGCGGTGGCCAAGGTCTTCCTGTTCGACATGTCCAATGTGACCGGGCTCTTCAGGGCGTTTTCGTTCCTTGGCCTCGGCGGCGCTTTGGTCGGTATCGGGTTCTTCTACCAGCGCTACGTATTTCCACCAAGCAAGCGCGGCGAGAAGGACAGGGAGGCGACAGCGTAACGCACCATCTTCTTATCGGGGCGCTGTTTCTTGAGTGCTGTCAACGCTGAGACAAGATCCCAGTGCGCCTGACCCGCTGCCAACTGTCGAGCGCCGCGCCCTTGCCGCGGCGGGTGGCAGCGGTTACCTCTCAGCCCTATGGACCACGTATCTCCACACGACCGCCCCCTGTTCATCGGCAGCGAGATCTACCGCAGCTCCACCTACGGGGCGAAGCATCCGCTCGCCATCCCGCGGGTCTCGGCGGTCATCGACCTGGCGCGCGCGCTGGGCTGGCTGCCGGACGCGGTCTATTTCGACAGCCCCCAGGCCACGCCGCGCCAGCTCGCCCGCTTTCACACACCGGACTACATCAGCGCGGTGATGCAGGCGGAGGAAAGCCGGCAGGTCCCGGACGAGATGCGCGCCCGCTATCACATCGGCGCCAACGGCAACCCGGTCTACCGCGAGGTGTTCCGCCGGCCGGCGACCGCCTGCGGCGCCTCGATCCTGGCCGCGCATCTCTTGGCCAAGGGCGGCATCGTGCACAGCCCCGCCGGCGGCACCCACCACGGCCGGCCCGACCGGGCCAGCGGCTTCTGCTATTTCAACGACCCGGTGCTGGGCATCTTGACCATGCTCGACCAGGGGCTCGCGCGGATCTACTACGTGGATATCGACGCCCATCACTGCGACGGCGTCCAGGACGCCTTCGCCGAGGACGACCGGGTGCTGACCGTCTCGGTGCACGAGGCGGGGCGCTGGCCCAAGACCGGCGCGCTGGACGACCGGGCCGGCGGCCTGGCGCGCAACCTGCCGGTGCCGCCGGGCCTCAACGACAGCGAGATGGAGCTGCTGCTGGACGAGGCGCTGGTGCCCCTGGGCGAGACCTTCCGCCCGGAGGCGGTGGTCCTGCAATGCGGCGCCGACGCGCTCGCCGACGATCCCATGAGCCGGCTCGCGCTCTCCAACACCGTCTACTGGCGCGCGGTCGACCGGCTCAGCCGCCTGGCGCCGCGCACGCTGGTGCTCGGCGGCGGCGGCTACAATCCCTGGGCGGTCGCGCGCTGCTGGGCCGGCATCTGGGGCACGCTCAACGACCAGCCCGTGCCGGACCCGTTGCCGCCCGCGGCCGAGGCGGTGCTGCGCGGTCTGTGGTGGAACCGGCGGCCCGGCCGGGCCATCCCCGAGCCCTGGCAGACCACGCTGGCCGACCCGCCCCGGCCGGGACCCGTGCGCCGTGAGGTGCGGCGGATAGCCCAAGTGACCCGGGCGCCTTGACGGCGGAGAGGGGCTCCGATAACCCTGCAGCGGCCCATCATTCGAAAATGAGTACAGCCGTGCACGACACCCCGACCGTCACCCTGCCGCGCGGCGTCGCCCTGGGGATCGCGTTCATCGCCGGCTGGGCGATCATGCAGCTCGAGATCCTAGGCGGCCGCGTGCTGGCGCCCTGGTTCGGGTACTCCGTTTATCAATGGGGCGCCTTGATCGGCGTCGTCATGGCGGCATTGGCGGCCGGCTACTGGCTTGGCGGCAAAGTCGGGGACAGCCCCCGCGCCACCCGTTTCCTGCTCGCCGCGCTGAGCATCTCCGCGCTGTTCGTCCTGGCGGTGCCACCCTTCGCCGAGAGCTTCATGCGGCCGCTCCGGGCCCTCGGACCGGGCTGGGGGGCCGTGGTCGCGACCGCGGTGCTGCTGGGCGTGCCCTCGGTGCTGTTGGCAACGACGTCGCCAATCGTCATCCGCCTCACCGCGACCGAATTCATCGCCAAGACGGCAGGGCGGGTCTACGCGGTCTCGACCGTGGGCAGCATTGGCGGAACCTTCTTTGCCGCTTTCTACGTGATCCCGGAACTGGGCTCGCGCCTGGGACATCTCGTGGCCGCCGGGCTGATCATCGTTGCGGCCGCGGCCCTGGCGCTGAGCGCCCGGCAGGTCAAGAGCCTGGCGGCGCTGGTGGTGGTCTCGGCGGTGCTGACCCAGATCCCCAGCAGCCCGGCGCCCGGCGTGATCCTGCGAAAGGAAACTCTGCACAACATCATCACCGTCCAGGATGCCGGCAAACACCGCTATCTGTACCTGAACTACACCTGGGCCCCGCAGACCGTGATGATCAAGAACCAGGTGCTGACGGGCATCTATTACGACCTCTTCCTGCTCGGCCCGAAGATCAACGATGCGAAGACCGTCCTGTTCCTGGGCAGCGCCGGCGGCACGGCGCTCAAGCAGCTGACCCACGTTTATCCCGACCTCCAGGTCACCGGGGTCGACCTAGACCCGGAAGTGGTCGCGATCGCCGACAAGTATTTCGGCCTGGCAGCCGAGCCGCGCATCCGGCAGGTCGCCGCCGACGCCCGCTGGTTCCTGACCCAAACAGGCGATCGCTACGACATGATCGCGATCGACCTTTATGTGACTGGCCACGTCCCGTTCTTTACGACGACAATGGAGTTCTTTCGTTTGGCCCACGACCGGCTGTCCGAGAACGGCATCCTGATGATGAACATCCTGTCGCCTCGGCCCGGCGACGACCTGGTCGGGCCCATGGTGCGCACGGCGCGCACGGCCTTCCCAAGCACCTTCCTGGTGAACACCGGCAACTACATCCTGATCGCGAGCAAGACGCCGTTGACGGCCGAGGCGGTCAAGCGGCGGCTACGACAGGAGACGAACTCGGCGGAGCTGCGTCGCGTGATCAGTCGCGGGCTCAGCACCCTCCGGCCGGCATCCGCCGACCCGGCCTGGCCGATCTTCACGGACGATCGCAACGACGTCGAGTTCCGGACCTTCCGGATGCTGCGCAGCGGTTTCTGAAAGCAGGATTGCCGACAGGCGCCGGCGGTTGATCCGCCGATCGAAGGGGTGGGGCCGGGGGCCCGCGATACGCGCCCTACGTCTTTTCGCCGAACTGGGCGACGGGGATGGTTTCCCAGTCCTCGCCGGCGGCCAGCAGGCAGGTCATCCCGTTGGGCAGCGTGATGATGAGCGTCCAGGTCTTGCCTTCCTCGGTGGTCAGCAACTCGACCAGCCCGCCATTGTTGGCGACGCCGAGGGCGATCGGGGCCTCCTCGTACTTGCGCTTGAGATGACCCGTCACCTCGGTCCGCTTGTCACAGGCCATCTGGGCCAGTGCCGGACCGGCGATGAAAAGAGCAACCAGGAACGCAACAACGCGCAACATTTTACGTCTCCACCACTGTGTCCGGGCCGTGCATCCGCCGCCAGTTGATCAGGACGGAAGCCGGACCGTGCCACAAGTCTAAGGAGGCGTTTATTAATGTTTACTTAATTTTGGGAAATATGGTTGATGTAGAATTTGCCATAACTTTTGAATTATTTCCCTTATACACGCTCTTGTTATACGCCAGCTTCAGCGTTTGCGAGCCAGGCTCAAACCGTCGCCGATTGGGACCAGGCTCAGGCTCACCCGGCCGTCGTCGTGCAGGGCCCGATTGAAGGCGCGGATGGCCTCCGTGTCCTCCCGCTCGTCGGCCGGATCGGCCACCGCCCCGCCCCAGAGAACGTTGTCCACGGCGATCAGCCCGCCCGGGCGAACCAGGGTCAGCGCCCGCTCGAAGTATAAGGAATAGTTTCCTTTATCGGCATCGATGAAGGCGAAATCGAAGCTGCCGGCGGCGCCGTCCGCAATCAGGTCGTCGAGCGTGGCCAGGGCGGGACCGAGCCTGAGCTCGATCTTGTCGGCGACCCCCGCCTCGGCCCAATAGCGGCGGGCCACCGCGGTGTACTCCTCATTGATGTCGCAGGCCACGACGCAGCCATGGGCCGGCAGCGCCCGGGCGACCGCCAGCGCGCTGTAGCCGGTGAAGGTGCCGATCTCCAGGCACCGCTCGGCGCCCAAGAGCTCGACGAGCAAAGCCATGAACTGGCCCTGTTCCGGCGAGATCTGCATGCCGGCAAACGGCATGTCGGCGGTCTCGGCACGCAAACGGCGCAGGATCTCCGGCTCACGCAGGGACACTGCGAGCAGGTAGTCATAGAGCCGGTCGTCGATCTGGAGCGTACGGCTGGACATGGCGGTCCCGAACCCGGGGGCGGTGGCAGCGGGAGTGTAACCGCCCATCTGCCGGTTATCCAACTGGCAGGCACCTGCGCGCCGCTCGGCCCCGAATCAATCTTGGCCACCCCCGCGTGCCCGTGATCTGCGCTGAAAGCGTGCAGGCGTTGCCATCATTTCATGCAGTCCGAGTAACGAAAAAGTTATCGTCAACGTTTTCGGCCAGAATGATTTCCTTTCAGCGCCCTTGGGTGTGTTTTTTGAGTCACACCTGAAAAGCACGGCAACGTGCCCCTGTTCGACAGGCTGGCGCTTCACTATTTGTTAGGGGTACCGTCCCTAGCGTTATGCGGTCTGGAGGGGCTCACTGATTTCACGGAAGGTCGACCGCGCGATGAAACGTACTCTGCTCACCGGTATTGCCACACTCGCCGTGATCTTGGCGGGTACGGCCGGCGCAAACGCACAGGATCCCGTCGACAGCATTACGCTCGGTAGCGTCGCCACCGTCTTCTCATCCGCCAGCCTGACCCAGCAGAACATAAGTCAAAGCTTCACTGCGGTCGGCAACCCGGTCGTGGTGACCACCGAAGGCATGACGTTCACCGATTCGTTCAACAACATGGTGGGCACGGTGAACAGCGTCAGCACCGGCGTGAACTCCTTGTCGTTGGGCGTGGTCAACGTCAACCTGTCCTTCGGCTCCATCGGCGCCGGCGGCAGCAGCACGGACGGGACCGGCACCGGGACCGGCGCGGGCGCGGGTCTCGCCGCCCTGCTCGGCGGTCTGGGCCGCGCCGCCCAGCAATAGGACCCGGGCGGCCGCGCCGCCCTCTCCGCATGACATTGAGACCGGGCGGCATGCCTTGCCGGCATGTCGCCTTTCAGTGTATGTGACCCACCGGTCCGGGGCGTAGCGCAGTCTGGTAGCGCACCTGCTTTGGGAGCAGGGGGTCGGCGGTTCGAATCCGTCCGCCCCGACCATCGACCAGTTCGCAATCAAGGAGCGCCGTAGCGGCCGTCGCGACCGCGTCGCGGCAGCATGGTTGCGCCCGGCGTGCAACTCCGGGATAAAGCGGGAGCGGGGGCGCACGGGGAGGGAGCTGGCATGAGCACAGAACACAACGCGCGGACCGGCGGGCAGATTCTGATCGACGCGCTCAGGACCCATGGCGCGGACCTCGCCTTCTGCGTGCCGGGAGAAAGCTATCTCGCCGCGCTCGACGCGCTGCACGACGCGCCGGAGATCCGCCTGGTGGTCTGCCGGCAGGAAGGCGGGGCCGCGATGATGGCGGACGCCTACGGCCGGATGACCGGCCGGCCGGGCCTCTGCTTCGTCACCCGCGGGCCCGGCGCCACCAATGCCAGCGCCGGCGTGCACATCGCCTTTCAGGACTCGACGCCGATGATCCTGTTCGTCGGCCAGGTCGCGCGCGGCATGAGCGACCGGGAGGCCTTCCAGGAGGTGGACATCCCGCACGCCTTCGCGCCGCTGGCCAAATGGGCGGCCCAGATCGAGGACCCTGCCCGGATTCCGGAATATGTCAGCCGCGCCTATCACACCGCGGTCAACGGCCGGCCCGGCCCGGTCGTCCTGGCGTTGCCCGAGGACATGCTGACGGAAGAGGCCGGGGTGGCCGACGCCGGCCCCTACCGGCCGAGCGCGCCGCATCCCGGTGCCGCCGACATGGCGCGGCTCGGCGAGCTGCTGGCCGCGGCCGAGCGGCCGCTGGTGATCCTGGGCGGCGGCGGCTGGAGCGATGCGGCGATCGCCGACCTCCAGGCCTTCGCCGAGGCCAACCATTTGCCGGTGGCGGTCACCTTCCGCTGCCAGGACTACTTCGACAACAGCCATCCGAACTATGCCGGCCATGTCGGCATCGGCCCGGACCCCAAGCTCGCGGCGCGGGTCAGGGAGAGCGACCTCCTGATCGTGGTGGGCGCGCGGCTCGGCGAGATGACCACCGGCGGCTACACGCTGGTCGATGTGCCGCGGCCGCGCCAGGGCCTGGTGCACGTCTTCCCGGACGGCGACGAGCTGGGCCGGGTCTATCAGGCGGACCTGCCGATCCATGCCGCCATGGGCCCGTTTGCGGCCGCGGCCCGGGCGCTCGCGCCGGTGGACGCGGGCGCCTGGGCGGCCGCGACCGAAGAGGCGCATGCCGACTACCTCGCCTTCATCGCGCCCACCGAGATGCCCGGCGACGTGCAGTTCGCCGAGATCATGGTCTGGCTGCGCGAGACCCTGCCGGCGGAGGCCATCATCACCAACGGCGCGGGCAACTTCGCTGTCTGGGTCAACCGCTTCCACCAGTGGCGCCGCTTCGGCACCCAGCTGGCGCCGACCAGCGGCTCCATGGGCTATGGCACGCCCGCCGCGGTGGCCGCCAAGCTGGTCCACCCGGACTGGCCGGTGGTCTGCTTCGCCGGCGACGGCGATTTCCTGATGAACGGACAGGAGCTCGCCACCGCGGTCCAGTACGACCTGCCGATCATCGTGATCCTGGTCAACAACGGCATGTACGGCACCATCCGCATGCACCAGGAGCGGGAGTACCCGGGCCGGGTCAGCGGCACGGCGCTGCAGAACCCGGATTTCGCCGCCCTGGCGCGCGCCTATGGCGCCCATGGCGAGACCGTGGAGCGGACCGAGGACTTCGCCCCGGCCTTCGCGCGCGCCCAGCAGGCGGGCAGGCCGGCGCTCATCGAGCTGCGCATCGCGCCCGACGCGATCACGCCGACCAAGACGCTGACCGGGATCCGGGAGGCGGCGCTGGAGGGCAGGCGCTAGGAACCGGCCTAGCCGCCTCAGGCGGCGCCTTGTCAGCCCTGCGATTCCTGGCAGAGCATTGTCTGGTCATATGGACCCATTCTGCCGGAGGCATTTTTCGCCATGACCAGGAAAGCGCCGCAGAGCGTATCCGCCATACGGTCAAGGCGTTTGACGACGTCATGGCGAAAAAGGCCCCGGCCCGAGAGGGTTGCGTTTGGGCGGACAGCCGCGGCGTTGCCGCCCTTACCCGATGCTCAGGCATCGCGATGCGGACGGCGCCTGGCGGCCTGCCGCGCCCAAACCGCAACAGAATTGGTTCCATATGACCAGATAATGCTCTAGCTTCGCGCGCAAGACTTGGCTGGAACGGCGAGCGGGCGAGAGCCAGATCCCATGCAGGCGCGCATCTACAGACCGACCAAGACGGCCATGCAGTCGGGCCGGCGCAACACCCAGCGCTGGCTCCTCGAGTTCGTGCCGCGCTCGGCGCGCTGGCGCGACCCGCTGATGGGCTGGACCAGCTCGGACGACACGGCCCGCCAGGTGCGGATGTACTTCGACAGCAAGGAGGCGGCCATCGCCTTCGCCGAGCGCGAAGGGCTGGACTACCGGGTCGAGGAGCCGCGCCAGCGCCGGGTCCGGCCCAAGAGCTATGCCGACAACTTCCGCTGGGAACAGCCCGGCTGAGCCATCGCGAGCGCCCGTAGCTCAACTGGATAGAGCACCGGCCTTCTAAGCCGGTGGTTGCAGGTTCGAGTCCTGCCGGGCGCGCCATTCCAACCCAACAAGTAAGACCCTAAGGCCGTTTCGGGCCGACGCGCTTGAGGAACTCCCAGACCGGCAGGGCGACGATGCCGCCGATCAGGCCGGCCACATAGCTCGGCATGGCGAAGCCGGCGATCTGCGACCAGACCAGCCCGGCAAGAAAGCTCGCCGCCAGCATGACGCCCACGGTGATCAGAAGCCTCTGCCAGAAGGGCATAACGCGGTCCTGCTCCAAGTGAAGGCGGGACAGCATGATCGATCATGGATGGCAAGGCAATCGGGGCGCA
>JASJBI010000095.1 GCA_030066595.1 Alphaproteobacteria bacterium
CAACGAAAATCGCCCTAATCCGCCAGCACGTACGTCCCCGGCGCGTCGCCCAGCAATGGGTAGCCGGCTTGCGGCGCGCCTGTCTCCGGCGGCGGCACTTGGCCGCCGTTGTGCTTTACCAGCCAGTGCACCCATTCCGGCCACCACGAGCCCGGTTTCGACGGCGTGCGCGCCTGCCAGGCGTCCGGATCGTCGTAGATGTCGCCCGCCTTGTGGGTGGCGACCTGGTAGCTGCGCCGCGGATGGCCCGGCTCGCTGACGATGCCGGCATTGTGCCCGCCGGTGGTCAGCAGGAAGGTGACGTCGGTCTCGGCCAGCAGGTTGATCTTGTAGACCGAGCGCCACGGCGCCACGTGGTCGCGGGTGGTGGCGACCGAGAAGATCGGCACCCGGATAGCGTCGATCGAGATCGGCCGACGGTCGACCATGTATTGGCCCTCAGCCAGCGCGTCGTGCAGGAACAGCTGCTCCAGGTACTCCGAGTGCATCTTGTAAGGCAGCCGCGTTGCGTCCGCGTTCCACGCCATCAGGTCGGTCATCGGTTGGCGCGCGCCCATCATGTAGTCGCGGATCATGCGCGACCAGATCAGGTCGTTGGAGCGCAGGATCTGGAACGCGCCGGCCATCTGGCGGGTGTCGAGAAATCCCTGGTCCCACATCATGTCCTGCAGGAACGACAGCTCGCTCGGGTCGATGAACAGCATCAGCTCGCCGGCATCCGTGAAGTCGGTCTGCGCGGCAAATGTGGTCATGGACTTCAGCCGGTCGTCGCCGTCGCGCGCCATGGCCGCGGCCGCGATGGTGAGCAGGGTGCCGCCGATGCAATAGCCGACGCCGTGCACCTCCTTATCGGGCTGGATCGCCGTGACCGCATCCAGCGCCGCCATCACGCCGAGCTTGCGGTAGTCCTCCATCCCGAGATCACGGTCGCTGGCGTCCGGGTTCTTCCACGAGATCATGAACACCGTGAACCCGTGGTCGACCAGGTATTTGACCAGCGAGTTTCCGGGCGACAGGTCCAGGATGTAGTACTTCATGATCCAGGCCGGCACGATCAGCACCGGTTCGGGGTGCACCGTTTCCGTGGTCGGCGAATATTGGATCAGCTCGATCAGCCGATTGCGATAGACGACCTTGCCGGGCGTAACCGCCACCGTCTCACCGACCTGATAGGCTTCTGCCCCGACCGGTGGCCGACCGGAGATCGACCGTTCCCAATCCTCAAAGAAGTTGGTCAGCCCGGTGACCAGGTTCATCCCGCCGCGTTGGGTCGTTTCCTCCAACACCTCCGGGTTGCTGAACAGGTTGTTGGACGGCGACCACATATCGAGCTGCTGGCGGGTGATGAACGACACCACGTCCTCGTGATGGCGGTCAACGCCCCGGACGCCGGTCGTCACGTTGTGCCACCACTGCTGGGTCAGCAGGAACGCCTGGTATTGCAGGTTGAACGGAAACTTCCGCCACGCGTCGCTGTCGAACCGGCGGTCCTGCGGCAGCGGTTCGATGCACAGCGGCGTGTTGGGGTCTTCCGCGCTCTTGGCCGCGTACAGCGCGAAGCGCAGCAGCTTGCGGTAGAACTTGTTGAGCAGCACCGCTTGCTTGCCCGGCGACAGCGCCAAATGCATCCACAGGTCCTGGTAGGCCGCTACAATGGCCGCCGGCGAAATCCCGAACGTCGAATAGCCCAGGATCGCGCGGATGCTCCGGTCGACCGAATGCGCCATGGCCGAGGCCGCGTAGGGTGCGCTGACCTCACGCCGTTCCGCAACGGGCGGCGGATCAACCACCGGCGCGGGCAGGCCGGGGACGGGCGCGGGCACCGCCGGGGGTTTAGCCTTTTGCGGCCGGGCGCCATTGGGCTTCTTGGTCCGGGCGCGCGGCTTGGTCGTGCTCTTTCGGGCGGAAGTCGTGAGATCTTTCTCGGCGGACATGGGACGCTCCATGCAGACGCGGCAGCCATCCGACAGTGCGGCAGTAGTCGCTTTTCCGTTCGCACGAGGCATTGACCTGGGTCACGCCCCAAGCGCTGGATGGTGCCCCCTCGTCCTTGACAGTTTTGCGCACACCGACAGATAAGCACCCGCCGGCCTGCCGCAACGTCTCCATCGGAGATCGCATCCATGTCGTCCAGCGAAGAGCTCCAGATCACCGTTCACGGCGGGATCGCCACCTTGCTCTTGAACCGCCCGAAAGCGCTGAACGCGCTGACGCTCGAGCAAATCCGGACCATCGACCCGACGCTGGCCGAGTGGGAGACGGACGAGCGGGTCAAGGCCGTGGTGATCAAGGGCGCCGGCGACCGGGCGTTCTGTTCCGGCGGCGATGTGCGGGTGACCTACGAGGCCGGGCTGGCGGCCAAATCGGGCCACGGCGACGGCGCCCTGACGCGCGCCTTCTTCCGCGAAGAGTACCGCATGAACCGGCGCATTCACGCCTTCCCGAAGCCCTACCTGGCGCTGTTGGACGGCATCACCATGGGCGGCGGGGTTGGCGTATCGGTGCACGGCAGCCATCGCATCGTAACCGAGCGCACGCTTTTTGCCATGCCCGAGACCGGCATCGGACTGTTCCCCGACGTCGGCGGCAGTTGGTTCCTGCCGCGCTGTCCGGGCGAGCTTGGCACCTATCTGGGGCTCACCGGCGCGCGCTTGAAGGCGGCTGATGCGCTCTATGCCGGCGTCGGGACCCACTTCGTCCCCGCCTCGAATCTCGACGCCCTCGAGCACGCGCTGGCCGAGATCGATTGGCTGTCCGGTCCCGCACTGAACCTGATTGACCACGTCCTTGAGCGCTTCACCGAACCGGCCGGTCCGGCCCCGCTTGCCGACCACCAGGCCGTCATCGACCGCTGCTTCGCCGCTGACCGGGTGGAGGACATCATCGCCGCCCTGGAGGCGGAAGGGTCCGACTTCGCCGCTTCCACCTTGGAAGCGTTGGCCGGCAAATCGCCCACCAGCCTGAAGATCTCTCTGGCCCAGCTGCGCAAGGCGCGCGGTCTCGATTTCGATGCCTGCATGGCCATGGAATACAGGATCAGCCAAGCCTGCATGGCCGGGCATGACTTCTTCGAGGGCATTCGCGCGCTGCTGATCGACCGGGACAATGTGCCGTCCTGGTCGCCCGCCACGCTGGACGAGGTGACCGACGCGATGGTCGCAGCACATTTTGCCCCGCTTGGAGACAACGAGCTCGTGTTCGAACAGATCGCGGCCGAGTAGGCGACGCGCGGGCATGTGGGTTCCGGTCTTCACCGATGATGAGCGCCTCGAAGGGGCGGCCGTGTTGTTCACGTGCCGGCTGCTCGACCGGCGGATTCCCTGTCGGATCGGCGCCGACGTGCTGCGCTCCGAGCTTGCCGGTCCCGACGGTGATTTGCTCGCCATCTTCGCTCAGAACCGCGAGCGGATTCAGGATAAGATCCGGCACAAGATCCGCATGGGCCGGTACGAGGCTGACGGGAGCATCGAGATCAAACCGGGCGACCTTCAAACCGAAGGTGGCGCGCTCCTGAAACCAAAGCAGAAGACAGGCTCCTAGGAGCCTGTCCGAGAAATAGTCATGGTCTGCACCCGGTTTTCCAGGTCTTGGGCTAGGAGGGCGTTGCGCGGCGATGCTGGCGCATCGCAAGCGGCGGCCGACGCCGTCCCAAGGCCTGGAAAACCGGGCCCTCCGGGTCGTCCAGGCAAGGGCCCCATTTGGCGTTCAGGGGGCCGCGTCGCGGGGGCTTGACGATGCTTCCAGCATCGCCGGCACCCCCGCTCCTAACCCTCACCCTTGCCTGGACGATGCAGGTCGTGACCATTTCTCGGACAGGCTCCTAGAGCTTCACTGCGTATTTGCGCTCCAAGGCGATCGTCCAGCGCGCGATCGGGTAGCAGTAGGCGAAGAAGATCAGCAGCGCGAAGCCGTAGAACGGCACCAGCAATTCCGGGTGATTGTCCTCGGCCTCGATCGCCTGGCGGGACAGGTTGATCATCTCCTCGACCCCGAGCAGCGAACACAGCGGCGTCGCCATGGTCAGGATCGCGTACCAGTTCATCCACGGCGGGATCATCCGCTTGAAGCACTGCGGCAGCACGATCTCGAACAGCGTCTGCCGGCGCGTGAAAGCGAGCGATTCCGCGGCCTCCCACTGACCCGACGGGACCGACTGCACCGCGCCCCGCACCACCTCGGCGATGTTCGCCATGATCGGCAGCGACAACCCGATCACCGCCTTGACCCAGGCCGGGAACGAGACGATCACGCCGAACATCTCGACCTCGAACGGGAACGCCAGCAGCACGATGAACAGCAGCACCAGCCACGGCATGTTGCGGAACAACTGGGTCAGGAAGATCGCCGGCAATCTCAGAACCGGGCTCGGCGAGATCTGCATCAGGCCGAGCAAGACGCCCGCCGCGGTGCCGATCCCCATGGCGAAGAAGCTGATCAGGATGTTGAACAGGAACCCGTCGATGACGACCAATGGGATCCATTTGGTCAGCGCGGCAAAGGCGTCGCCATAGCTGAACCGCCCCTGGGCGTGCGCGATGCTCGGCCACAGCGCGAAGACGAGGCCGATCGCCAGCACGTGGCGCCAGGTGAAACGGGCGAGAAACCGCGACATCAGCAGCGGATCGTGGACGGTCCGGCCGGCCGGATCGAATGGCTTCAGCACCGCAAGATCGGTCGCGGCGCCGACGTCCACGCCTGGGATCGGCCGGGCCCCCATCAGCGCGTTCCGTAGCCGGGGATGCGCATCGCCTTCTCCCAGCGGTGCATGCCGACCACCAGGATCCCAACCAGCCCGACATAGACCACGAACAGCATCACCATGGTCGGGTACTGCGCGCTCGGAAAGTCGTTCCAGATCGAGACGCTCTGGTAGAGCAGTTCAGGCACCGCGATGGCGAAGGCCTGGGTGGTGGTCTTGATCAGGTTCACCAGGTTGTTGTTCAGCGCCGGCAGCGAGACCCGAAACGCCAGCGGCAGCACCACCTCGACATAGGTCTGCAGGCGGGTGAACCCGAGCGAGGTGGCCGCCTCCTGGGTGGATTCCGGCACCGCCTCGATCCCGGCCCGGAAGATCTCGACGTTGAACGCGCCGGCGAAGAACGACAGCGAGATGATCGCCCAGCCCACGTTCGAGATGATCGGGTATTCCAGCCAGCCGTCGGGTGAGTACGTCGGCGTGAACTGCCCCAGCGCGAAGTAGAAGAACAGCAGCTGCACGAACGGCGGCGTGTTGCGGAAGAACTGGATATAGCCCTGCATCAGCGCGCGCAGCCAGCGCACTGGAGAGCCTTGGGCCCAGGCCCCCACGATTCCGATGATGACCGAGAGGATCACGCACGCGATCGACAGGATCAGCGTGAAGTACAGCCCCTCGAGCACGCGGCCCCATTGCCGCGCGTCATGAAAGAAAATGAAGTTCCAGCGCGGGTAGTCCTCGGCCAGCTGGACGAAGAACTCACGAAACAGCTCGAGCATCGTTTCCCCTGGCGCCCGATGTTGACCGGCCGTCCCCTAAGGGCCGAAAGGCAGGGGCGCCACTAGGTGGTGCGCCCCTGCTGAAGGCGTTCGATTACTTCGCGAGCCAGTCCGAGTACCGCTCGTTCTGCTTCTTCAGGTAGGCGGTGGGCTGGATGCCCCACTTCTTTTCCAGTTCCATCAGCGCGCCGGACTGGTGCCAGTTGTACTGCATGCCGGACATGAACCGGCCGAACACGCAGTCCCGCTCCGCCTTCGGAACGGCCAGCCCCCACGGGTTGTCGTCCTCGGAGCTCAACGGCATCTCGAAGTCGTCCCAGTTGCCGGACGACAGGTCCGACATGATCGAGGAGTCGTCGTACACCCAGGCGATGCACTTCTTGTCGCGCAGCGCCTGCTTGGCCTCGGCGTTGCCGGTGAACGCGACGACCTCGGCCCCGTAGCGCTCTTCCACGATCTGGTTGTAGAACGCGCCCTGCTTGCCGCACACCGGCTTGCCGCGCAGCTCCTCCCACTTCTTAATGCCGAGCGCCTTGGGCGACATGATGTTGGTGCCGGACGTGTAGTAGTTCGGCTGCACGATCCCGACGATCTCGCGCCGGTCCGCGCGGTCCGACATGGTCGCGATCATCAGGTCGATCTTGCCCTGCTCCAGGAACTGCATCCGGTTCGACGACTGCACCGCGACCAGTTCCAACTCGACGCCCAGCGTGTCGGCGACGTCCTTGGCCATGTCCGCTTCCATGCCGACCAGGTCGCCGTTGGTGTCGCGGTAGCCCCATGGCTTGTAGTCGGCCTTGATGCCGATCACGATCTTCCCGCGCTCCATGACCTTGTTCCAGGTTTCGTTGGTGCATTGCGCGGCCTGCGCGGTGGTCGAGGCCGCAAACGTCAATGCCAGCGCGGCGGCGCTGGTTCGCAGCAGCTTGTTCATAAGGCGAATCCTCCCTCGGTTGATGCGGCAGTTCCGTCCTGCCGGTCTTGCTCCAGCATGCAATTCCCTCGCTTCGCCGCCGTCAAGCGTCGTCAGACCGTCATTTGGTCTACGCACCCCTTGTCGATCCGGCGGCGCTCGCGAAGGAAACACGCCGAACGCATATGGAAACCACAAGCCGGTGCTTTGTAAATGCACCGCGCAAGCGCAACCTGAAGACCGTGCGCTCTTAGGGGAGAGGACGAACCCCGCCGGAAAGGATCAATACGATGACGCCGCAGGTCATTGAAGCACTCGGCACCGTGGCGATCGTGACCATGGTGATCAGCTACGCTTTGGAGAAACGGCACCCGGTCTTCATCGCGATCTTCGCCTTCGGCTGCGCCCTGGCGGCGTTCTACGCCTTCCTGATCCAGTCCTACCCGTTCCTGGTCGCCGAGAGCATCTGGGCGGTGATCGCATTCCGGCGCTGGCAGACCGCGTGATCAATCAACCCAAAGGCGCCACTCGTGGGTTCTGCCGTCGCAGGCGGATC
>JASJBI010000047.1 GCA_030066595.1 Alphaproteobacteria bacterium
CTGCTGGAGAACACCCGCCCCGGGATGAAGGTCGAGGACGAGGAGATCTTCGGCCCGGTGCTGACCCTGAACCGGATCGGCTCGGTCGACGAAGGAATCCGCCGCGCCGGCGACAGTCGGTACGGGCTACAGGGCGGCTTGTTCACCAACGACCTGCGCGCGGCCTTTCAGGCACTGGAAGCGTGGGACGTCGGCGGATTGATGATCAACGACGTCCCGATCTATCGGATCGATAACATGCCCTTCGGCGGCTGGCGCGACAGCGGGACGGGCCGCGAGGGAACCCGTTTTGCCATGGAGGAAATGACGGAGATCAAGTTCCTGGTCATCAACTATGGCTGAGGAGGGCGCGATCCGCATTCCGGGTGCCAATGCCACCTGTTGTCCGATTTGCGTCAAAACCGGACTCCTCCGGGAGGCTGCCGCGAGGTCCGCTCCCGATGCCCGTACCGAAGTGGTTCGAAACACCACGAACGCACGAGGGTCGTCTCCAGCTCGCCCCCGAAAGGTCCGCGAGCGCGAGGGCCGGGCGGCCCGTAGCCCGCACGGGCCCGTGACGGGCGCGACATGCCGATGTCCGCTGAGCGAGCGATACTTGGCTAAAGGAAATGCGCTGAGTTGGGTCCGGGTGTAGCCGATACTGTTGATAAAGTATTTTTCGGCGGCCTCGACGAAACATTGCTTCGTGCAAAGGATCCGCACCGTAACGATGATTCGTCGTTGGCGCTCATCTGGCTCGAATGTTGCGCGGCTCGGGGCGAGGACCGACCTTATCAACAGGTTCGGTCATCCCCGGACCTCGGGGGCCTCGCGTAGGCACGTCGGCTATCGGGTGGAGACCGGACCTTGAGATCAGGAAAGCGGACATCGCCGCTGGCGCCGGTGGCCCCGAGGCCCCGCCGTAACGCGGCAGAAGCCCCTGTGCCAACAGCCTCAATCGCCTGCGAAAGCGATCAGCCGTCCGCAGACGAGCGCGCCGATCCAGCAGACGCACGCGACAATGGCGTGGCCGGCAAGCCGCGACTCGCTTGCGCTTTCGAGCAGGAACCCGTGGGCGCGGTGGAGCGCAAGCGCGGAGAGGGCTCCCACCGCCACCAGGACGAACTTCGCCTGCAGGAAGCCAATACTCGCGTATTCGCGCGCGCGGACCGAGAACAGCAGTAATCCGGCCACGACGGCCAGGCCAAGGCCGGTCGCCGCGATCGGCACCAGCACCCGGACAAGGACCGGGCGCGAAACGCTGCGCCATGCTCCGAGAAATCGCAAATGAAGCGGTATGATCGCCCCGACCAAGAGGGCGATCCCCAAGATGTGCGCCGCATTGACCGCGGCGTAGCCCCAGCGCGATGCGCGCAACGTCTGCGCGATGGCCGTTCCCTCGAGCGCCGCGAGGACCGCGTCCACAGAGTCAATCTCGGTTGGGATAGAGGATGTATTCCTGGTCGCCGAGGAACAGTCGCTCGACCTTCATGCGCTTTTCCGAGAGCTCGGCCGACGGCTCGCCGATTGCCTTTATCTCGACGCCTTTCGAGAGGTCGCCGTCCTTCAGTCCCGCACGTTCGTTTCGCCAGGGCTGACCGACCTCGAGAGTCCAGATTTCACCATCAACATTCACTTGGAGGATGCCGTGCGGATTGCCGAGCCTGACCGACTCTATGACGCCGGTCAGCTCGATGTTGCCGCCGGTGGTCCACGACCAGCCATGGTGGGCCAGGGCGGTTGCGCTCGGAACCAGCAAACTGATCGCGAACAGTAGTGGCCTCAAGTGTCTCATGATGGTCTCCGTTACCCCGATAGGACGTTTGGGCGGATCCGATACTTAATCCTACCAAAGCACGTAAGTCGGGCTAGCGTGAGATCAACACGGAAACGCGATCGGTCGCCTCCAGCATTGATCGCCTGGTCCTTGAAGGTCCGAACCGACTATGTCTTGCGTTGACGGCAAAAGGAAAGCCGCGTGCCAACTACGGAGAGGAAGTCCGACTTCAAGGGTAAAGGGGACCAGAGATGATGCCTGTCAACAGCTCCGACTTTAGCCATTCGCGGTCATTCTTGGGAACCGCCCTCAGTCGAGCCGACACACCTTGCCGGTCCGCTTCATGTAAGCCTCGTAGCCGCCCACGTCGTGGCATAGCGGCGGCGTTTCGGCTGGCGGGCGCATGGTTGCGGTGCGTTCCTCGGCTTCCCAACTTCGCCCGGCACACTGGCCCGCTTTCCAAGTTTTGGCTCTCCGTTCGGCTTCGGCGATTTGCTGAGGCGACATCCGTTTGGCAAGTTCGGTGCGCCGCTGTTCGGCTGTAGCGTGCTCCTGCGCTGCGGCTAGGCTGTGCCACAGATAGGCGCGCACGCTGTCCTTCGTGAAGGGGATATCGCCATTCTGATGATGAGTGCCGACGAAGTACTGAGCATGTGCAAAACCTTGGCTGGCCGAACGACAGAGCCATTCCCAGTCTGAGGCGCTGTAACCTCCCACCATGTACATTTCGAGCTGGGCCTCAGCGTCTCCCGCTTCAGCGCGCGCGCGACGCTCCTCGTGCCGACCCTTCGCTTCTTGTCGCTCGGCTGCTCTCTCGGCCATTTCGCCAAGCTTTATGACAGCTTCACCGCAACCGCCCCATCCGCCCGCCTCCAGGCGCCCTGCACCATATCCCGTCAGCGGCAAAAAGCCGGAAGCAAGAACTAGAAACCGTTTCATGCAAGTAAGTTGCGCGCGATCGGCAGATCTTTCATTGAAATAGATCAACCATTGCGGGTGCGGAGATGTCCGAGATGGGTCAAATCGGCCCATCCCGTGAGGTTGCCGCGAGGTCCGCCCCCGGCGGCAATACGGAGGTGGTTCGAAACGCCACGAACGCAGCAGAGTCGTCTCTCGTTCGCCCCGAAAGGCCCGCGAGCGCGAGGGCCGGGCGGCCCGTAGCCCGCACGGGCCCGTGACGGGCGCGACAGGTCGATGTCCGCTGAGCGAGCGATACTTGGCTCAAGAACATGCGCTGAGTTGGATCCGGGTGTAGCCGGGAGCGGGCTAGTCCCCCGTCAACCGCGCGGGATCGAACGCGACCCACATCTCTGCGATACGATTGTTTTCGAGCTTGAAGATGGTGATGCCGGAGACGCTGACCTGCCGGTTTGTCGGAGCCTTGTCTCGGAAGGCTCCAGACTGGGTGCCTTGGAGAAACCATCGAGCAGCGACCTGGTCTTGCTCCTGGACAAGATCCGCAGCGGTGAAGTGGATATCTGGAAAGGCGGTCCGAACAGCGGCGGCATAAGCCTTGACGGCATCGACTCCTGCTAGTTCGCCAAGCGGGTAATGGAATGCGATGTCTGATGCAAAGATCTCACTCGCCGCTTCATGGTCGCCCTGGTTCCAGAACTGCTCGAAATAAGCAAGTACCGTTGCCTTATTGGGTGAACCGTCCATTTTCCCAGGCCTTTGATGCGTCGCCAGACTCTAGGACTCGCGATAGACGAAGTCTACGCACGGCAAGTTAGGCAGGTCCGCAAATGGCCCGCGCCTGCGCGAGGGCCGGGCGGCCCGTAGCCCGCACGGGCCCGTGACGGGCGCGACATGGCGATGTCCGTTTGGCCTCCAATACTTGACTTGAGGAAATGCGCGGAGTTGGGTCCGGGTGTAGCCGCGAGCTGAACGCGCCAGGCATGCGACCGAGAGATTGTGCTCGGGCCGGCGCTACTCCGCTGCCTGCCGACGCAGGACGAAGCGCTTGATCTTGCCGCTCGGCGTTTTGGGCAACTCGTCCACGAACACCACCTCGCGCGGATAAGCATGCGCCGAGAGGCGGTTGCGGGCGAGCTGCTGTAACTCGTCCACGAGCTCAGGCGAGCCGCTGTGGCCTGGCCGGAGCACCACGAATGCTATGACGACCTCGCCGCGTTCGACATCTGGCCTGCCGACCACGGCCGATTCGGCGACCGCCGGATGCTCGATCAGGCAGCTCTCGACGTCGAACGGGCCGATCCGGTAGCCGGCGGAGAGAATGATGTCGTCGGCCCGCCCCAGAAAGGTCAGGCTGCCGTCCTGGCCGAGTTCGGCTGTGTCGCCGGTCAGGTAGTAGGGTCCGTGAACAGGCGCCTCCTTCTGCCCCCGGTAGCCTTGAAAGAAATAGAGCGGCGAGCGGGTCGTATCGACGGCCAGTCTTCCGGACTCCCCCGGCTCCACCTCTTCAAAACTCTCGTTCAGGACGACGACGCGAAAGCCCGGCATCGGCAGGCCCATCGACCCGGCCCGTACCGGATGGCGCAAACCGTGATGATTGCACACCACCATGCCGACCTCGGTCTGGCCGTACTGGTCGAAGACGGGACACCCCAGATGCTCCTCGACCCAGTGGATCGCCTCGGGGTTGAGGGGCTCGCCTGCGCTGCACGCGACGCGCAGGCGACTTCGGAAAGTGTCGGCCATGTCCCCGCCAGCAGCCATGAGCAGACGGTAGGCGGTCGGCGCCGAGCAGAACACGGTGATGCCGTACTTCTCGAGCATGTGGTAGGTGCTCTCGACCGAAAAGCCGCCCTCGTAGAAATGGGTCGCGCAGCCGACCAACGGGGCGCCGACGACGGCGTAATAAAGGCCGTAGGCCCAGCCGGGATCGGCCATGTTCCAGAACTTGTCCTCGGGCCCGAGATCGACGGCATATTTCATGTAGGCGACGAAAGAGGGCAGCGCCTTGTGCGGCACCGCAACGCGTTTCGGGCTGCCGACCGTGCCCGAGGTGAACATCAACAGGAACGGATCGTCCGCACCGCGTAACACCGGCTCGAAGTCCGGCTCTTGCGCCTTCATTTCGGCGTGGAAATCGAGGTTGCCCGGCGCGATGGCGTCGTCAGGCCGGCGCGCCACCACCATGGTCGGCGGCACGTTGGCAATGCCCTCCAGCTTCGGCCGGTTCGCCGGGTCGGTGACGATCAGCTTGGCGCCGCCGCGCTCGAGACGGTATTCGATGGCTTTGGGTCCGAAGGCGGTGAACATCGGCGCATAGACTGCACCCGCGCGCCAAACGCCGAGGGCGACCACCATCAGCTCCGGAATGCGCGGCAGCATGACCGCGACCCGGTCGCCGGGGCCAATGCCGTGGGCCTTGAGGACGTTGGCAAAGCGCGCCGCCTGGTCCCTGAGCTCTGCAAAGGTATGGACCTCGCTGCTGCCATCGACGCCCTCCCAATAGAGCGCGACGCGGTCGCCCTCGACATGGCGGTCGCAGCATTCACGGCATACGTTGAGCCCGGTCTTCAGGTCGTCAGCAAACAACCGGGTGATGTCATCAAGCTGGAACGCAGCGGCAAAGGAACTGTAGTCGGGGACTGGCGTTCCGCGCGACGACCGGTCGGCACTGTCTTCGGCATCGCCTGGCATGGAAGACCTCCCTGCAAGAACCAACGTTAGCAGAGCCGCGATGCTGGAGCGAGGCGTTTAGACCAAGGAGTAATAACGTCTGCAATGGGCAAAAAATTGGCCCATCCCGGGAGGCTGCCGCGAGGTCCGCTCCCGATGCCCACACCGAAGTGGTTCGAAACACCACGAACGCACCAAGGTCGTCTCCAGTTCGCCCCCAAAAAGGCCCGCGCGCGCGCGTGAACCAGGCGGCCCGTAGCCCGCACGGGCCCGTGCTCGACGCGACATGGCGATGTCCGCTGAGCGAGCGATACTTGGCATCAGAGAATGGTCTGAGTTGGGTCCGGGTGTAGCCAGCAGCCGTCATTCGACGAGGCATCTGTCGATCAGATTTAAAGGCCGGAATCGACCCATATCGGTCGTTCGTGTCATGGCTGTTCAATGGCCGGTTTAGAGCCTAAGAGCGCCGCTTGAGCCCCCGGCCCGGACCCTTTATGCACTGGAACCGCCCCGGCAACGATAGCGACGCAGGACCCATGCCCCTTTCCCTCGGCCTCATCGGATACGGACACTTCGGCGCCTTCCTTCATGTGCTGGCGCAGCGCTATCTGCCCGACGCGCCGCTGAAGATCCACTCGGCCCGGCGAAAGGCGGACGGCGTCCTTTTCTTCCCCTTGGAGGAAGTCGCCGCCTGCGACGCCGTGGTGCTCGCCGTACCGATCAGCGCTTATCCGGACACGCTGGCGCGGATCGGCCCGCACCTGGGTGCCGACAGCGTCGTGGTCGATGTCGCGACGGTCAAGAAATACACCATGGATCTGCTGCAGGCCAGGCGGCCCGCCCACACCTTCGTCGCCATGCATCCCATGTTCGGGCCGGAAAGCTATGCCAAGCGCGGCGGCGACGTGACCGGCTTGCGGATCGTCATCACCGGGCACAGCCTGGCGCCCGCGCGCTACTCGGCGCTGTGCGCGAAACTCGCCGAGGTGGGATTCTCGATCATCGAAAAGACCGCCGAAGTGCACGACAAGGACCTTGCCGAGACGCTCTTTCTCACTCACTACATCGGGCAGGTTATCGCCCGCGGCGGTTTCGAGCGTACCGAAATCGACACTGTCTCTTTCGGCTATCTGATGGACGCGGTCGATTCCGTGCGCCACGACGGCCAGCTCTTCGAAGAGGTCTGCCGCTTCAACCCGTATTGCCGGCAGGTCATCGAGCGCTTCGACGCCAGCGACCGGCAGGTGCGCGATGCGATGCTGGGCCTCCCGCCACCGGACCGCCGCCCAGGATAGCGTCACGGCGAATACGACCACCAGTTTTGCCGGAACGGCCGCTTTGTAGTCCACAATGCGGCCTTGCGCGCCGCCCGAAGCAAGGGCCGCTACTGGCCCATGGCTCCCGTTGTTCTGCAGTTAAGTGGGATGTCCGCAGTGGGTCAAAGTCGGCCCATCCCGGGCGGCTGCCGCGAGGTCCGCCCCCGGCGGCAATACGGAGGTGGTTCGAAACGCCACGAATGCAGCAGAGTCGTCTCTCGTTCGCCCCGAAAGGCCCGCGCGCGCGAGGGCCGGGCGGCCGAGGACTACTCTGCGAGCCACGCCGGCAGATCGGCGATCGAATCAAGGCGCGCGTCGGGCGTGACCGAGGGGTGGGCGTCATCCCGGGCGCTGTACTTGCCGGTCCTGACCTGCACCGCACACAAGCCCGCCGCTTGGGCGCCGCCGATGTCGGCCTCGATGTCGTCGCCGACCATCAGCACTTCGGCGGCCGGCAGGCCGAGGCTCGCGAGCGCCATGTCGAAGAAGGCCTGGGACGGCTTGCCCACCACTTCCGCCTCGACGCCCGCGGCGTATTCGACCGCGGCCACGAAGGGCCCCAGGTCGAGCCCGAGCGCGTCCCCCCGGCGGCAAAACCGGTTCTTGTGCAGCGCGACCAGCCGCGCGCCGTCGCGCACCATGGCGTAGATCCGGTTGAGCCGGTCCCAGTCGAAGCCGGTGTGCAGATCGCCCATCACCACCGCCTCGGGCTCGTCATCCGTGAGCGTGAAGCCCGCGAAATCCTCGCCGAGGGCGTCCGGCGCCGCGAGATGCAATCGCTTGATCCCGGCGGCCTCGAGCAACAGGCCGGCCGCAACCGGCGGCGTGAAGACGTCGCCTGCCGGCGCGGCGAAGCCCAGTCGCGCCATCCGTTCGGCGATGGCCCGCCGCGGGCGCGTCGTGGTGTTGGTGAGAAACCGGATCTCATGCCCGGCCGCGCGCAGGCGATCGAGCGCCTCGGCGGCGCCGGGAACGGCGTCGTCCCCCTGGTAGAGCACGCCTTCCAGATCGAGCAACAGGCCCCTGACCGCCATCGCCGAGCTCCCCGTCGTTGCCCAAGCGTCGCACATCCCGGCGACATGGCAAACCGGCTGGATCCCGTGCATTGACCCGCGTCAAAGCGCGATTTCGCCCAAAGCGGTATGACCATTCAATTGGCGCAGTTGGGGGAGCAGAGATGCAGACGAACCAGGCCGCAGCGACCGCAGAGATATGGCGACCGGATCCGGATCGCTTTCTTGATCCGATCGAATACATCCGGGTCGAGCATGAGCGCCAACAGGAGATCTGCGGGCTGCTCGAGAGCGCCCTCGCGAGCGCGCCGGACGACCCGTCCCGGGCCGATCTGGATGCGGTCTTGCACTATGTGGTCGAGGAGATGCCGAATCACATCCTGGACGAGGAAGAGGGTCTGTTCCCGCTCTTGGAAGAGCGCTGCCGGCCGGACGACGGGGTCCGGGACATCCTCGAGCTCTTGCGCCTGGAGCACGACGTCGACCGGGAGCTTGCGGCCAGAGTGCGCGACAGCCTGCAGGCCTTGCTCGACGCCCGGCCGTTCGGCGACCCGGAAGGGTTTCTCCGGGACTGCTATACCTTCGTCGAGACCCAGTGCCGCCATCTGGCCTGGGAAAACGAGGTCGTTCTGCCGATCGCGCGCATCCGCCTGACGCCGGAGGATCGGGAGAGCTTGGGCCGATCGATGGCGACGCGGCGCAACATTGACTACCCGGACTAGAAACGGAGCCGCGGCCGGGCGGCGTCCTTCCGAGCCAATCCTGCAGAGCGGACCCTAGCGTTGCGGCCGAAATCGTCGGACACTCCAGGACGGGAGCCGCCATTTTCGCCATGACAGGACCGATGGCCCGACGGTTTGCGCTACTGCTGGTCTGCTTGAGCGCCGCCTGGGCGCTCACGGCGCGGGCGGACGACACAGCGGCCGCGCGGGCCGAGATGGTCGAGACCATCCGGGAGATCGCCGAGGACGTGGCCATCGGCAAAGAGCGCCGGCCGATCGACGCCCGCGTGCTCGAGGTGATGGGGCGCATTCCGCGCCACGACTTCGTGCCGCCCCGCGCGCGCGGACTGGCCTATGCGGACCGGCCGCTGCCCATCGGTCACGGCCAGACCATCTCGCAGCCCTATATCGTCGCGCTGATGACGGATCTGCTGCAGGTCGAGGCCGACCACGTCGTGCTCGAGATCGGCACCGGTTCCGGCTATCAGGCGGCGGTGCTGTCGCCGCTGGTGCGCCGGGTCCACAGCATCGAGATCATCACCCCGCTGGCGGAGACCGCCGCGCAGAGGCTCGCCGACGGCGGCTACGCCAACGTCCAGGTCCGGGCCGGCGACGGCTACTATGGCTGGCCCGAGGCGGGGCCCTTCGACGCGATTGTCGTGACCGCGGCCGCGAGCCATGTGCCGCCGCCGCTGGTGCGCCAGCTCAAGCCGGGCGGCCGCATGGTCATTCCGGTGGGCGCCTCGTTCATGATCCAGCATCTCATGCTGGTCGAGAAGGATGCGGACGGCGCCGTTCACAGCGAGCTTCTGCTGCCGGTGCGCTTCGTCCCGCTGACCGGCGGGCACTAGGGCCTGTACGCGATGCCGTTGCTGCTCGCGGTCTCCGCCCTGTCCGCGGCGGCGCTCGCCTACGAGATCCTGCTGACCCGGCTGTTCTCGATCCTGTACTGGCACCACTACGCCTACATGATCATCAGCGTGGCGCTCTTGGGCTATGGCGCCAGCGGCACTTTCGTAGCCCTCCTGCGCACAAGGCTCGCGGCGCATCTGTCGCAGGCGTTTGCGGGCTTCGCGCTCGCCTTCGCCGCGACGTCCATCGGCGTCGTGGGCGTGGTCCGCATCCTGCCGTTCAACCCGCTGGAGATCCTCTGGGACCCCGCCCAGCAGGGCTATCTCTTGATGCTCTATCTCCTGCTCGCGCTGCCGTTTTTCTGCGCGGCGACGGCCATCGCGCTGGCGATCACCCACCGAGGCACCGTGACCGGACGGATCTACCGGGCCGACCTCTTGGGTGCCGGGATCGGCGCGCTCGCAATCCTCGGGCTGCTCTTTCTCTTGCCGGCCGAGGAGGGGCTGCGCGCTGTCGCCGGACTGGGGCTCGCCGCAGCCGCGCTCGCCGCGCTCGGCTGGAGCCCCCGGCGCGCGGCGCCTGTCCTCATCGGGCTCGCGATCGCTGGACCGCTGGTCTGGCCCGCCGCCTGGATCGCCCCGACCCCGTCGCCCTACAAGGGGCTCAGCCTGGCGCTGCAGGTGCCGGGGACACGGGTCCTGTCGGAACGGTCGAGCCCGTTGGGCCTGTTGACCGTGGTGGAGAGCCCGACCATCCCCTTCCGCCACGCCCCCGGGGCCAGCCTGTTCGCGCGCCACGAGCCGCCGGCGCAGTTCGGCGTATTCACGGACGCCGGCGGCCTGACCGCGATCAACCAATGGGACGGCCGGAGGGAGAGCCTGGCCTGGCTCGACGAGCAGACGGCGGCGCTGCCCTTCCACCTGCTCGATCGCCCGCGGGTGCTGGTCCTCGGGGCCGGCGGCGGCTCGGACGTGCTGCTGGCGCTGCATCACGAGGCCGGGGAGATCGACGCCGTCGAGCTCAACCCCCAGCTCAGCAATCTGGTTCGGCGCACCCACGGGGCATTCGCCGGAGGGTTCTATAATCTGCCCAATGTCCGTCTGCATACGGCCGAGGCGCGCAAGTTCGTCGAGACCGCGGACCGGCAGTGGGATCTGATCCAGGTCTCGCTCTTGGACTCGTTCAGCGCCTCGGCGGCGGGCGCCATGTCCCTCTCGGAAAGCACGCTCTACACCGTCGAGGCGCTCTCTGCCTATCTCTCCCGGCTGGCGCCGGGCGGCCTCCTGGCGATCACCCGCTGGCTCAAGGTACCGCCGCGGGACGGGCTCAAACTCTTCGCGACAGCGGTCCGCGCGCTCGAAGACGCTGGGGTCGCGGCGCCCGAAACGCGTCTGGCGCTGATCCGCGGGCCGAACACCTCGACCCTCGTGGTCAAGACCAGCGCTCTCACCGAGGCGGACATCGCGGCGCTGAAACGCTTCAGCAGCGAGCGCGGCTTCGATCCGGCCTGGTATCCCGGCATGCCGCCCGGCGAGGCGAACCGGATCAACCGTTTGCCGGAGGCCTATCTGCACGACGGCGCGCGCGCGCTGCTGGGGGCCGAGCGGGAGGCCTATCTTGCCCGCTACAAGTTTCACGTGGCCCCGGCCACGGACGATCAGCCCTATTTCTTCCGCTTCTTCAAATGGCGCATCCTGCCCGAGGTCCTGGCCATGCGCGGTCGGGCCGGGCTGGCGCTCTTGGAAGGCGGCTATCTGATCCTCGCCGCCACCCTGCTCCAGGCGGTGATCGCGGGCCTGGTGTTGATTCTGCTGCCGCTGCGCTGGCTCACGCCCGCGGCGGGCGAGGCCGAAGCGATCGGCCGGTTTCGCGTGGCTGGATACTTCGCGGCCTTGGGCTTCGCCTTCCTGTTCGTCGAGATCGCCTTCATTCAGCGCTTCGTCCTGTTCCTGGGCCATCCGCTCTACGCCATCGCGGTGGTCTTGGCCGCCTTTCTCGTGTTCGCCGGCCTGGGCAGCGGGTTCGTCGCCCGGCGCACGGAAGGCGAGGGCACCGGGCGCAGGATACTCTCTGCCGCGGTCGCGGGAATCGTGGTCCTGTCCGGGAGCTATCTTCTGCTGCTGCCCGAGGCGTTCACCTGGCTGGCGCCGGCGCCCCAAGCAGCGCAGATCCTCGCCGCCATCGCGTTGATCGCGCCGCTCGCCTTCTGCATGGGCATGCCCTTTCCCCTGGGGCTCGCGCGGGTCAAGGCCGAGGCGCCGGCGCTCGCGCCCTGGGCCTGGGGGATCAACGGCTGCGCCTCGGTGGTCAGCGCCGTGCTGGCAAGCCTCCTGGCCATGCATTTCGGGTTTTCTGCAGTCCTCGCGCTGGCCATGCTTCTTTATGTCTGCGCGGCGCTCATCTTCCGGCATTGACGGAGTTCTTCGTCACCCCATGTGAGTCTGAGAGGGCAACAAACCGATGGACCGCTTCGACGAGCTTTGGGTCTGGACCGACACGGCGCTGGCCGCCTCGCTCGGCTGGTATAGGGACGTCGCGGTCAACCGCAAACCGGCCAAATTCGTCATCGCCCGCACCATCCCGGTCGAGTTGGATCTCGACGGCGCGTCGGAAGAGGCGCTCTGGTCCGAGCTCGATGCCCTCACGCCGGTGTTTCTCGAGACCTGGCAGGGGATCCGCGACCGGGGCGCGCCACTGGGGTCGCCGGCCTCGGGACCGAGCCTCCTGGACCTCTGCCGGGCGCTCACCGAGCGGATGCTGGCGCACTGCAATTTCTGTCAGTGGAACTGCGCCGTGGACCGGCGCGCGGGCGGCAAACTGGGCACCTGCAAGCTTGCGGCCGACACCCGCGTCAGCAGCTATTTCCATCATCCGGGCGAAGAGCTCGTCTACCGGGGCAACCGCGGCTCGGGCACGATCTTCTTCACCTCTTGCAACATGCGCTGCGCCTTCTGCCAGAACGGTGACATCAGCACCGACAAGGACAACGGCGAGGTCGTGAGCGCGGAGACACTGGCCGCCATGGCCTGGCTGTTGCGCCTGGAAGGCTGTCACAACATCAACTGGGTGGGCGGCGACCCCACCATCCATCTGCATACCATCGTCGCGGCCATCGCGCGCCTGGGCGACGGCCGCGAACCGCCGGACCGCGACCGGCTCAGACGCGCACTCAAGACCAAGGCCGACCCGTTTCACGACTTTAACCTGGTCGAGGGACGCGCCCTCTATGACGGCCGGTTCAACGTGCCGATGCTGTGGAACAGCAACTTCTTCATGACCGAGGAGACAATGAAGATCCTGCGGCTGCTGATCGACGTGTGGCTGCCGGACTTCAAGTTCGGCCCGGGGCGATGCGCGACGCGGCTGGCCCGGACCGCCTGGTACTGGGACACGGTGACGCGCAACCTGAAATGGCTCGCGGACTGGGGCGAGGACTTCACCATCCGTCACTTGGTCATGCCCAACCATCTCGACTGCTGTACCTATCCGGTCCTGGACTGGATCGCCGAGCACATGCCCACGGCGCCGGTCAACATCATGGATCAGTACCATCCGGACACCTTCTGCGACCCGCGGCGGCGGCAATACGATCCGAAGTACGAGGACCTGTCCCGGCGGCTCAAGCGGGACGAGATCCTGGACGCCTACGGCCATGCGGACCGGCTGGGCCTGGCCTACAAGGCCATCACCCATGAGCGGAGCCGGCTGGGGCTGCGGTTTTAGGATCCGAGCCGCCGGTCGCCGCGGTTGACCCGGGTCACACGGCCCTTATCCTTGCAGGATAAGAACGCATCAGGGGAGGGGACAAACCGGTGCGCCCGCTGATCGGCCAGATTGTCGGCATTCTGCTCGGGGCCTTGGTCTCGGCCGGCGGCGCCGTGGCCAAAGACCGGGTGGATCTGCTGCTGGTGCTGGCCATCGACGCCTCCGGCAGCACGCGCGGCGGCGATTTCCTGACCCAGATCCGCGGGCATGCGGCGGCCTTTCGCGACCCGAGCGTGATCACGGCGTTGACCGCCGGCCCCGAGCGCCGGATTGCCGCGGCGGTGATCGTCTGGTCCGACGACGCGCAGCAGTGGCGCTGCGTCGACTGGACGGCGATCGCCTCGCTCGACGACGGCGTCCGCTTTGCAAAGGCGCTGGAGCGCTGTCCGTTCATCGGCGGCGGCACCTCGATCGGCGGCGCCCTGCGCAATGCCCGCACCGAACTCGGCTGGTCGCCCTTCACGGCGCCGCGGCGGATCATCGACATCTCGGCCAATGAGCGGTCCGGCATGGTCATCGAACCGTCGCGCTACTACGCGATCCGGGACGGCATCACCATCAACGCCCTGGTGATCGAGTCCGGCAAGGAAAGCCTGATCCCCTATTTCAGCCGCTTCGTGATCGGCGGACCGGGCGCTTTCGTGATCACCGCCACACCCGAATCCTATGCCGAATCGCTGCTCTGGAAGCTGCAGATCGAGACCGCGGGCGTGGCCGGCACAACGCCGCCGCAAGAGGCGCGCGTGCGCACCGGCGACGGACCGCCGGACCCCGGCCAGGTCATCACGCCGACCCAATCGAATTCATCGAATTCTAAGTGACGACGCGCGCGAGGCGCGGCGTGCGCGCGGCGAGCATGCAGACGCCCAGGGTCGCCGCGAAGATCAGCAGCGGATAGCCGAGCTGCCAGAGAAGACTGTCGAACTGCACCTCGAGCAGGCGGGGTATGCGCAGCATCACCGGATGCGCCACATAGATGCCGAGGGTAAAGGTCCCCCATTGCGCAAAGACCGTGTCTCGACCCCAATCCGGCCGCGAGACGGCGAAGCGCAACAGGCCCAGCGCCACCGGCACGCAGCCGAGGTAGAAGCTTTGCTGCGGCGTGCCATAGAACTCCCGCATGGCCAGCATCTCCACATGTATGGAGACCATGCCCAAGAGAATGAGCCAGAAGCACGCGTTGTCCCGCGGCACCGTCCGGCCCGCCTGCCACACCCCGAGGGCAAACAGAAACGGCCCGCCGAACGGACCCAGATAGGCGCCCATGAACAGATCGATGCCAAGCGGCGTCCGGTTGTAGAGACCGCCCAAGAGACCCAGGACGTAGAACAGGCCGGTCACCAGCAACAACACCCGCAGCCCGCCAAACCGCAGGAACAGCGTGGTCATCGCCACCGCCAGCGCAAAGGCCACCAGGTACCAGAGATGCGTGCCCGTGCCGGAGAACAGGAAATCCCAGGGCGCGGCCTGGAAGGCGCCGATGGTCTTGAGCTCGATGGCTTCCAGATAGCCGAGCTTCTTGAAGTGCTTGATCCGCGGCAGAACGGCGAAGATCAGGCTCCAGACCACGTAGACGAGGGCGACGCGGGACAGGGCCGTCCGGGCGGCCTCGGCGAGGCCGCGGCGGTCGATGGACTGCGCGAACAGATAGCCGGACAGGATGAAGAACAACGGGATGGCGAAGCGGGCGCTGGTGTTGACGAACAGGAACGCCTGCTGCGTGAACTCGGTCTGGGGCCGAATGTGCGCGAAAGGCGCGGTATGGATAACGATCACCGCCAGGATGGCGACCACCCGGAGGACCTGCGCGCTGTAGAGATAGTGTTGGCTCTGCATTCAGGCGGTCCGTATAGACCCCACTCTCATATCCTGGGCGGACATAGGACTTTGGTAAGCTGTTTTCAATTTCGGCGGGACGAGCCGGCGATCGTCACGGCAGGATGCGCGCCGACCTGGCCAGCGCCAGGTCGATGGCGTTGATCGGATTGTCCCGGTCGACGTCGGCCAGGCCATCGAGGACCTCGTCGATGGGTCGGAGGACGACGGTGTCGGGGTCCTGACCGTCGGCGAGCACGGCCCCCCAGTCGAAGGCCTCGGCCAAGCGGGCCTGAAAGGCATCCACGCCCAATGGCATCCGGCGCAAGCCGTAGGGCCAGTATTCGGTGAGCAGGAGATCCGTCTTGGCGAGCACGTCATGCCCACCTTCGAGCGCCAGCGGCTCGGCACCTTGGATGTCCATTTTCAGCACCACGGGTCCGGCCAAGGCCGACGCCGGAATGACGTCGTCCAACGTGCGGCCGGGGACGGTGAGGGTTGCGCGGCTGGACTCCCGATAGGTGTCCGCGGGCTGCACACCATAGCGCACCCGGTGGTCCCCCAGATTGGTTGGCGCTTTCTCCAGCTCGACGGGACCGGGTTCGGCCACGATGGCGGCGTGACAGGTCTCGACCCGGGACGCGAGGCCGTTTCGCGCGAGATTGCGCCGGAGCAGGGCGTAGTTGTCCGGATCGGCCTCGACCGCGTAGCAGGCGACCCGGTCCAGACGCGCAACCGGGATGGTGGTCAGACCGATATTGGCGCCCAGGTCGATGTAGCTGCCCTGTCCGGCCTGCCGGAACACGCCGCAGGCGAGGCCGACGATGGCCGGCGACCAGACGCCGTTCTTGAGGTATTTGAGGGCCACCGTCTCGTCGCTCGTGAACCCCTCGACCGTTCCCTGGCGGCCCTCGATGACCAGGCCGGGCACGCCCGCCGCACGCAGCAGGCGAAAGACCAGCTGGTTGCGCGCTTTGACGGGCAGGGCGCGGATGGCTTCGTAGAGGGAGTCGGGTTCGTCGGTCATCATGCTGGATGGCCATCCGGCGTTCCGCGAATGGCGATGGATCGGACGATGAGTCTGACGGACTTCCCCGTGCAGCGCAACGCGGTGCGGCGATCAGACCACGAGCTTCATCCGTGTGGACGGACCCACGCGGCGGCTGCGGTGCCAAAGTTCTTTGCGCGAAAGAAAAGTCCACCACATCTGTCCAGCCGCTCACGGTGGGGCACACGCGTTGCTTGCTCGCCTCTGAGCCAGCGCTGCCGCAAGCAAGAGGGTGAAATTTAGCACGACCAGCGGTAGATAGATCGCCTTCGGCCGACCGACGACATGCGGAAAGAGCAAGATATGAAAGAGCGTTACGTAGACCAGCAAGACCGAGAGAAGGGCGATGCTGGTGCGCAACCTCGTCGGTATGCGGCGCCACCAGAAGATCGCCCAGATAAGGAGGGGAACCGTCCCGAGTCCCACGCCGGCATAGACCGGATCCCAGACGATTGAGAAGTATGACCCGGGCAGAAAGGGGTGCCTGTTCACCACCTGCATCAGTTCCACGTTCCACCAGGCAACCCAGAACCAGACACCGTCACGAACGAGCCCGTAGCCGGTGGACAAAGGTTCACGGAACAGGTCGGCCACAAGCGCGCCGAGCCGGCTCCCGACAAAGCCCGCGGAGCTGCTGTCCATGATGGCACCCGCTTCGATTTGCGCACGGCGAAAGTGGGTCTCACCGATCGGCAACAGCTCAAAGAGGTGGAACGTCCGGCCCTTGTCCTCGAAGAACAGCGGGGTGGGCAACCAGACGGCGATCGTAACCGATGTGAACAGGGCCACGCAGGCGACCTTCTGCCCAACCGTCCGCCCGCCATAGAGCCAGACGCCAAGGGCCAGGACGGGCGCCAACACGATCAGAACGTCCCGCACATAGGCACCCGCAGCAAACACCAGCGCGGCCATCATGACCGTCGGCCACGGAGCATCGACCCCATGCTCTGGCGGAGCAGGTTCGGAGCGGGCTGTGGCCGGGCGCACCATGATCAGACACAAGGCTCCGCCCAACAGAAACATCGCCATGCTGTCCGTGAGGAAGACCGCGACATGCTTTCCCGGCGCCGCCATGATCATCCAAAGCATGGCCGGCAACAGTG
Organism: Alphaproteobacteria bacterium; assembly: GCA_030066595.1. Classification (GTDB taxonomy): domain Bacteria; phylum Pseudomonadota; class Alphaproteobacteria; order JAJFFI01; family JAJFFI01; genus JASJBI01. The sequence continues at coordinate 16,979 of JASJBI010000047.1, forward strand.
CAAACCACTTCCAACCGGTGAGTCGAAACACCGCGAAGTATAGAAACCCACCGATCGCCGTCTGGAACAACACATTGGCGATCAGACCCGGACGTGGATCGACGCCAAAGAACTCGAACAGGCCGGCATTCAGAAGCGAATAGCCAAGCACTGACGGAAACCGAACCGGCGCGTCATTGTTGAAGATCTCGAACGCCAACAGGAAATAGCCCAGAGAGTCCTCGAACAGACCGTTGCTGATGGTTGAACCGTAGGCCTCGAATTCGAACGACCGGGTAACGTCGTTCAGGATGTCGAGACGCAATCCGGCGGTTGCCAGGAGCACGGCTGCGATCGCTGCCGCGGCCAGAGGCTCGGCCGAGGCATAGCGCAGGAAGCGAGCGCTTGCTATCACCAGCAGTCCCCCCAGTCCCAGGATCACCATCGAGACCCCGAAGGCGCGGCGTCCGATGAAGTGGTGGCGCACCCCAAGGCGGGCCAGGAATGCCTTATCGGAAGATGCGTCGATGGCCGGCCAAAAGGCCTCGTCGCTCGGCCGCACGTCCGTGTAAAAGTGGCGCGTCCCACGAAAGGAGACCGGCCGAATTCCCGCAAACGGGATTCGTGCGCCGTCCCGCTCGAGATAGGGCTGCGTTGCGGGGTTCCGTGGCATGCTGACTCCCCAGAGCGCAAGCCGGGCGCCGGGCGTCGCCGGCTCATATCGGATCGCGAATGAGGTGAGCCCGGCCGCGGGAGGCTTGGCAAGGGGAATACGCTGCCAAGCCGCAAAGGGCGTCTGGCTCACAGCCGTCGAAGAGCCATCAACCCAGATGCGGCCCGATTTGGTCGCCCCGGTCTCGCGCGCCAAGAGGTCCAGGAACCACTCCCCGCTCGCGGATGGCGGCTCGCTGCGAAGGCTCACGTGGAGGGTGACACCGGCCGGCAGTTCGTAGACCCACCAGGGGAAGTTGACCGACGCCCCGTCCCCACGCATCTCGTAGCTGCCGGGCAACCGGACTTGTGGATTGTGGGTCTCGACTCCGTCGCGCGGGTAGCTGAGCAGCGCTCCACCCACAACACAGAGGATCAGACCAAGCATCAACCAATGTCGGATGCCGACCCGCAATCCCGATCTCCTTTCTAGGCCCACGACTGCGACTGTTTCTGACTACCGACCTTTCCTGTCGTGCGTGCCGGCGGAGCGGTAGCCCGGCCAACGAGCGAACGGCGCATACCCCGAGGAGACCAGATCGGCACGCGAGACCGACTGCGACGTCACGTTCCGGCCCGATGTGCCTCGCTGGCGATTGTCGGGTAACCCAGAGAGGTCAACAAGGGGCCAATAGTCATGTGGATCTCGGCAATCTGCTCAGCAGTGAAGTGAGATGGCCATTCCGGATGCTTGGCAGGCTGGAGGTCATGGGCCAAGCCGGCCTGCACTGGGGCACCCATGAATGATAGGATCGCCTCCAAGGTGGGATCCGGCGTCGAAAGCAAGGCTTCGTACCGAATCTCCATGCACTGATTTGTTGGAATCAGCTCAAACTCCGCCAACACGCTCTCAACGCTGTGTTTCCACTGCAAAGCATTGAACACGGGTACGCTGTGCGCGGCGAGAGCCCCTTCCCAGCCGGGAAAACGAGGTCCCCACCCGACGTTTCCTTTCCACTTCGCCTTGTTCAAGGGAACCGTTGTGGGTGGCATACCGACATTCGAGAGTTCGAACCAAATCGCTTGCAGTCTGTTGCGCCAGAACGGCTGACGGCCCAGCATTGCGGCTGCGCTCTTCCAGAACCCCTGGAAGTCTCGATCACGAACGATACGGCTCCTCCGGCGCCACTCCCGGTTGATCGAGATCACGCAGTCGCGGCCGTCCCGGACCAGATGTAGGAACTTGGCTGCCGGGAACACGGCGCGCATGAGAGGTATTTTGAACGCGTTTTCGGGTGTCTTCTCCAGCAACAACCGTCGTCCCGACTTGGCATGAAACAAGGCGAACTCGCGTCTGATGTAACTGCGCGCGCGCCCGGTCAAATCCGCTACCGTGCGCCTGTCATCTGAGCCATTGCCAGAATGAAACTCCCAGAGAAAATAGGGTTCATAGAGAAACGCTATGTCCGGATGGCGAGCCAGCACTTCAGCCAGATAGGTCGTGCCGGATCGTGGCGAGCCGACAATGAAAACGTAGCCTGTTCCGTCTTCCGGCAACGCTGATGATTCCTGGTGTTCCACTCAAGCCACGGCTATCCGATCGACTGCCGAGCACAATCCCACTGAGGTGCGCCCCTTGACAAACCGGCCCAGCTGGGTTGTCTGAAGTTGATGGCGCCATGTTTGCGCCTCGGCAGTTTGGGCATTGTTGCGACCGGAACTCCCTGAATACAAGCACGACGACGGCGGTAGCGACGTGGTGGGCGAACTTTCAGCGCTGAGACTCGTTGGAATCCTGGTTGGCGCGGTGCTTCTCATCCTCGTCGCCACTCGACTCCGCCGGCACTCCCACGATCGCGGCCTGACGGTTCTCTTGGCCTTGGGTGGCCTCACAATGGCCTTGCTGGGCCTGTTTCCCGGACTGGCGAATCTACCGGCCGATTTGGTCTTTGTGCGTCGGCAGCCAGGCGGGCGGTTGATCACGCTGCTGATACTTGCGGTCGGAATGCTCTGGCTGATCATCCTATGGGAGCGATCGAAGACCCGGCGTCTGGCGCGCAAGCTACAAGGATTGGTCAGCGTGCAAGCGATCAGGGAGTACGAATCGACGCAGTCTGGGCAAACGACTACGGGCGCAATTTGGGTGGTCTTGCCAGCATTGAACGAACAAGAAGCCTTGGACCGTTTGCTGCCCTGCATGCCATCTCGCGTCGGAGACCGCCAGGTTGAAGTCCTGGTTGTGGACGATGGCAGTACCGATCAAACCGATATGGTGGCGGCACGTCACGGCGCGCGCGTAGCTCGCCTCCCGGTTAACTGCGGGGGAGGTGCGGCGCTGCGGACAGGATGTGAGATCGCCAGCCGAAACGGCGCACGGGTCATTGTGACCATGGACGGCGACGGACAGCACAATCCGACGGAGATTGAGCGACTGGTTGGCCCAATCCTGGACGGCCGGGCGGACTTGGTCATCGGTTCACGCATGGCTGGGTCCCATGAGCCCGTGTCTGTAGCCCGCTCGATCGGTATTCGCGCCTTCAACATGCTGATCAACATGCTAGCGGGGACGAAAATCACGGACTGCTCGAGCGGCTTCCGCGCCGTAGACGCCGCGTTTCTCGGCCGCGTGCACTTGGAGCAAGAGCAGTATCACACGGCCGAGATGATCATCGAGACGGCAAAACACTCGGGGCGCACCGCCGAGGTTCCGGTGGCGATGCGACGACGCTGGGCGGGCCAAAGCAAGAAAGGGGGGGATATCGTGTATGGGCTGTTCTTCCTCAGAACAATCCTCAAGACCTGGCTGCGCTGACAGACGGACTTCTGCATCCCTGACGATCGCAGCTCTGAGTGGAGCAGGTCGATGACCTGTCTCTCTCTGACGACTGTTCTGGGTTGATCGTCCGATGCGGGTGCTCATTACCGGAGTCGACGGCTACCTCGGCTGGCCGCTTGCACACGCTTTGGCGCGGCGCGGTCACTTGGTGGCTGGGATCGACGCGCTGTTGCGCCGAGAATGGGTTGCCGAAATGGGCAGTCAGTCGGCGACGCCGATTCTGGACATAGACTCTCGTCTGACCGTTTTTCGGGAAGTGCACGGCGAAGATCTGCGGTTCGTCCCTGGCAATGTCTGCAACTATGACCTCGTGGAAGAGGCCATTCGCGACTTCATGCCGGACTGTGTCGTGCACTTAGGTCAGATGCCATCGGCGCCCTACAGCATGATCGACGCGCATCACGCTGTCTTCACGCATCAGAACAATATCGTCGGCACCTTGAATCTACTCTTCGCGCTGCGGGATCTGGCGCCGAACGCACATCTCGTGAAGCTGGGAACCATGGGTGAGTACGGGACGCCCAATATCGATATTCCGGAGGGTTTCTTCGATATAGAGTACCGTGGAAGGCGAGACAGACTGCCATTTCCCCGACAGCCCAACAGCATGTATCACCTCACGAAGGTGCACGACAGCGCCAACATCCATTTCGCCTGCCGAGTCTGGGGACTGACATGTACGGATGTGATGCAGGGCGTCGTGTTTGGCACGCGCATCGACGCGCTGAATGGAGATGACCGGCTGCTCACCCGGTTCGACGTGGACCAGGCCTTCGGCACAGTGATCAATCGGTTCTGCGCCCAAGCCGTGATCGGCATGGCGCTGAGTCCATATGGTCGAGGGCATCAGCGGCGCGGCTTCTTGTCCTTGCGTGACTCGATCCAGTGCCTGGCGCTGATCATCGAGAATCCCCCAGACGGTGCAGGCGAGTACCGGATCCTCAATCAGTTTCACGAAACATTCGATGTCTATGACCTGGCTCTAGTCGTGCAGGGTACGGCTCGCGACATGGGCATCGACGTCGAAATCAAGACTGTGGAGAACCCCCGCATCGAGGCCGAACGCCACTACTACAACCCTGATCATCAGAAGCTCTTCGACTTGGGCTATCGACCGACACGAACCGTCCGTGAAGAGATCCGAGAAACACTCGAGGACCTGGGGAGGTTCGCCGAGAGGATCCGCCTGTGTAGAGGCGCGATCCTTCCATCCATTCGGTGGCGTGAGAGGAAGCCCAGACCCTCGCCGGTTGGCGGATTTTGAACAAGCCAGCCTTTCTTGGCCAAGGCAGCCAAGGCCTTGGCCTGCAAAGCGTGGCTCCGCCCGGCTGACTACCGGCGGCGGGACGCGCGACGCAGGCGGCGGACCAACCCGATACCGAGCCCGAGGATTCCGCCGGCCATGCCAAGCTGTGCCGCAAGCGCGACGATCTGGCTCTGCGCCATGCCGAGGGATACCCCGACAACGGCGACCATCAGCCCGGTCATGACTGCACCCAGATAGGCCCAAAGAACGGCTTTGACGACCACGTTACCCTCCCAAACAAGACATGAAACCTTGCCTGCTCGTATGGGCTACACTGCCCTACGGGTAAGGTTTTGTCAATCTTCGTAAAATAATTAACCATTTCTATTAACTATTTCATTAACAAAACCCGAGTTTTGAATGGACTTTTTCTTCTGAATACGAGACTTCGCCTTTGCCAAGCGATGCCGACAACGCCTTGAGCGACACGGAACCGCCGCCAAGAGCCTCAACGGCCTGGACAAATTGGACCCGTGCTGCGGGACGGTGCTTCGTGCTACGATCACCGCCAAGCCGGTCGACCGGTCCGGGGCTTCCGGTGGACGGGCTACACGCATCCACACACGGCTTGGCCGAGGAGCGGCGGCCGGCGATCGTCGATGGGAGGAAGAGATGACGCAGTCGCGCGCAGTTGGACACCGCCTTGGCCCCGTAGCAACCGCAATCCTGCTCCTGGCTCTGGCCGCCGCCCTCGTCGGCGTGGCACTGCTGTCGCCCGCCCGGGCCGAGAGCGCCTCGCAGCGCGAGGCGGAAAAGCTCGTCGCCGACGCCCAGGCCAGCTTCGCCGCCCTCATGGCGGATGAGAAAAAGGCCGTTCCCGCGGCCATCCTCAAGAAGGCCCGCGCGGTGGCGATCTTTCCGAGAGTGGCCAAGGGCGGCTTCCTTGTGGGGGCAAAGACCGGCACCGGCGTTCTGCTGGTCAAGCGCGGGCGCGGCTGGAGCGGCCCGGCATTCTACAATCTGGGCGGCATGACCTTTGGCGCCCTGGTCGGCGTCCAGGCCATCGACCTGGTGATGGTCGTCATGACCGCCAAAGGACTGCAGCCGTTCCTAAGGCAGGAGTTCACGATCGGGCCGGACGCCTCGGCAGTGGCCGGCACGACGGGAGCGCGCGACGCACGCGATATCGATGTGCCGAAAGGCGACCTCCTGACCTATTCGCGGGTCGAAGGCCTGTTCGCCGGGCTTTCGATCGACGGCGCCAAGATCCTCTACATGGACAAGGTCACCGGCGCCTATTACGGCGAAGCGGTATCGGCCAAGGGCGTGCTGATGGATGGCGCCGCCAAGGCGCCCCCGAGCGCCGACGGGCTCAAGCGCATCCTCGACAAGAGCATGGCGGCACAGGCACCGGGCGCCGACAGAGCCGCACGGACGGCGGAAGGGACGGCCGAAACCACCGGCGCGGGGCCGGACGCACGGCCCGGCGGGTGACGGCAACGGAGGCTCGACCCGATCAAGGGGCGAAGCGCGACCGGCTCTCTGTGATGGGGTTCGGCGGCGGCGGGCCTATCGTCTGCCGCGCTTGTATTGCGTGGGCGTGACGCCGGTCCATCTACGAAACGCATGATTGAA
>JASJBI010000096.1 GCA_030066595.1 Alphaproteobacteria bacterium
GTCGACTACTGCGGCGACGTGCCGTGGGACGGGCATCTGGAAGCCAAGAACTGGTACGCGCGGATCAAGTCACGGCCCAGCTTCCGCCCGCTTCTGGCCGACCACATCCCCGGTACAACCCCGCCCAAACACTACGCGGATTTGGATTTCTAGAGAGCTTCGCGGCCAAACGCTGGTCTTCAGCGCGGGGCTCGGCTAAGTCGCCAGAGGTGGGCGGCGGGGTGCATCATCCTGGCATTCTGGATCGCTTCGCTCTGCTCGCGATGACGGTGTGTTGGCGGACATGCGGCATCAACCCGCCCATGTCATTGCGAGCGCAGCGAAGCAATCCAGCCGAAGCCCACCGAGTGGTCGGAAAGTGCTCTAACCCCCGCCTTCGGTGTTCAGCTCCAGGTTCTGCAGGTTTTCCTGCGCGGTCTCTTCCACCATGGTGCCCTGGCCGCGGGTTGCCGCCTCCACCCAGTCCGCGCGCGCGCCCGGCACGTCGCCCAGCAGGCGGCGGATGTTGCCGCGCTCGAGATAGGCCTCGGCATTGTTCGGGTTGGACCGCAAGGAGGCGTCTGCGTCGGCCAGCGCATCGGGCAGCCGTTCCAGTTGGCGCAGCGCGCTGGCGCGGAACAGATGGGCGTCCGGATGGCCGGGCGCCGACAGCAGCGCGGTGGAGAAATCCTGGATTGCCTCTTCCAGCCGACCGCTTTCGGCCAGCGTGACCCCGCGGTCGATCAGCAGGCTCGCATTGCCCGGCTGGCGCTCCAGCACCGCACTTTGCACCGTATAGGCCTTGCTGTAGTCGCCGGCCAGGTACCAGGCTTGTCCAGCCTGCGCCAGGGCCTCGATCGCGATCTCCGGGTCGATCGAGAACACGTCCTGCGCCAGCGCCTCCAGCCTTTCGGCCGCCTGTGGGTATTGTTCCAGGGTCATCAGGGCGATCGCCTGGCAATGCCGGGCCGGCGGGCCGCCGCCCTCGTCTTCCCAGCCCAGACCGAACTCGAACGCTTCGGTCGGGCTGCTGCGCGCGAGCTGCATGCACTGCCGGTAGTTGCGCGCGGCGCGCGCTTCGGCCGGGCTCGCCCCTTGGCCGAAGGCGGGCTGCGCGGCCGGCGCTGCCAGCACGCAGACCAGGGCAAACACGACGAGACGGGCGACAGGAGCCATGGGCCGCTCTATATCACAGGCACCGGCACGGGCAGAACGGCTGCGACACACCGACTATGACCACGGACTCAATGCGCTTGTTCATCTTTGGTCTGGGCTATAGCGCGACGGCGCTGGCTCGCAGCGTGTTGACCGACGGCGGCACGGTGGCCGGCACCGTGCGCTCGGAAGCGAAACGGGCCGAGATTGCGGACAGCGGCGTCGAGGCGCATCTGTTCGATCGCGACCGGCCGCTCGAAGAGCCGGCGCGCGCGCTGGCCGGCGCCACTCACATCCTCTCCTCGGTGCCGCCCGACGCGGCCGGCGACCCGGTGATCGACCAACACGGCGCCGATCTAGCGGCCCTGGCCAGCAGCGCGCAGCCGCCGCGCTGGATCGGGTATCTGTCAACCACCGGCGTATATGGGGACCGCGACGGCGGCTGGGTCGACGAGGCATCCGAGCTTTTCCCGACCGGCCCGCGCGGCGAACGCCGGCTGGCCGCCGAGCGGGCCTGGCTCGCGCTCGGCGAACGGACCGGAATACCGGTGCATTTGTTCCGCCTGGCCGGCATCTACGGACCCGGCCGCAGCGCGCTGGACACGGTGCGGGCCGGCCGCGCGCGGCGCATCGTCAAACCGGGACAGGTGTTCAGCCGGATCCATGTCGACGACATCGTCCAGGTGGTGCGCGCCTCGATGGCCCACCCGAACCCCGGCGCCGCCTACAACGTCTGCGACGACGAGGCCGCCCCGCCGCAGGAGGTGATCGCGCATGCCTGCGATCTGCTCGGTGTCGCCCCGCCGCCGCTGGTTCCGTTCGAGCCCGCCGCGTTGTCCGACATGGCGCGCAGCTTCTATCGGGACAACAAGCGCGTGCGCAACGATCGCATCAAGACCGAGCTGGGCGTCGAGCTAGGTTACCCCGACTATCGATCTGGCCTGAGAGCGCTCCTCTACGCCGGCCATTGAGCTGCGGGTGTGGCCAAGTCTGGCTGGTTCGAGGGACGCCCCATTTGGGGCGCGCGTCCAGCCAGCAGGCCCTTGCTGCTACGATTCGCGCGTCAAGGCCCACCTTGCAAACCAACTCGACTTGAATATAATATGTACATACTCATACATAGGTATCTGATATGTCCAAGACGATCCGCATAAATTTATTGGTTTCGCCGCAAGAGAAGGCAGATCTTGATGCTCGGGCCAAGCGCGCCAAGCTGACGACCAGCGAATTGGTTCGTCGGGCGGTTGTTGCCTATGACCCGGAGGTCGATATGGATGCACTGCAGACACTTGCCCAAGAGCTGGCAGCCGTTGTCGAGCGCACGGAGAAGAAACTCGATGACAACCTCGCAGCTATTGCCGAGCTGCGCGGAAAGCTCGCCGACGAGGCCGCGTTGAAGGCCGCCGCCAGGGCCGAGCTTGAGGCCAAGGGTCAGGTCTGGCCCTTCCCACTCGACGAAAACGAGCCGAAGACGAGCACGCCGTGAGTTGGCTCAACGATCTCGGTGAGAACCTCAAGAAGATCGTCCTGATGGAGTACAAGATCGACCAGCTCGGCGAAGAAGTGAAAAACCTCCGCACGGACGTGCTCGATCACCAAACCCGGCTTGTGCGGATTGAAACGATGATCGAAATGGCACAGTCCCGTCACCGCTCGTCGCCGCCGCAAGTCGAGGAGTCCTGACCCGCCTCAAATCGGCTGCGACGGCCGCGTGTCCTTCAGCGCTTTCAGCAGTTCGTCGGTGACCTTGCCGTCGACCTCCAGGCCGTTGTCCTTCTGGAACGCGCGGACCGCGGCCTCGGTCTTGGGTCCGACCGCGCCGTCGGCACCCCCGGTCGGATAGCCGTGCGCGTCCAGCAGGCCTTGGGCGAGCAGGGTTTTGTACTGGGCGAGGCGCTTGTCGGGCGCGTAGCCTTCCTCGTCCGGCGCGGCCTGGTGCGCCTTCTGGAGCTCTTCACGGGCCGCGTCCCGGTCACCCTGCTGCCACAGCGCGAACGCATAGGCATCGACCAGATAGGTCGCCCGGTCGGTCCGGATCGCCACCCTGCAGTAGCGCACGGCGAGCGTTGCCCGGCCATAGAGCGCCAGGTATCCGCACGCCATGGCGACCGAGATCCGGGGCTGGTCCGGGGTGGCCAGCGCGATCGACCGGTCGAGGTCGCGTTCGGCTTCCTCGCTGCCGTTCATCCAGGCATAGGCCAGCCCACGCTCGAAATAGGCTTCGGCCCCTTTGGGATTGAGCCGGATCGCTTGTGTGTAGTCGGCGATCGCGAGCTTGTGCTGGCCCTTGCCGCGATAGGCCTTGCCCCGGTTCGTGTAGGCCTCGGCATTGTTGGGGTCGATTTCGATCGCCCGGTTGCAGTCGGCGATCGCACGGTCGTATTGAACCAGCAGCACCAGGATCGCGGCGCGACCGGCATAGGCCTTGGCGTTCTTGGGTGCAAGCCGGATCGCCTGATCGTAGTCGGCCAGCGCCCGGTCGGTCTGGCCGATCACCACCAGGGCGACGGCGCGGCTGTAGTAGACCTCGGCATCATTCGGTCGCAGGCGCAGCGTTTCGGTGTAGTCGGCGATCGCCTTGTCGTGCTCGCCGCTTTCCGCATAGGCGAGACCGCGGTTGTAGAGGGCGGCGGTGTTCTGCGGATCTCGCCGCAGAATCTGCGTGAAGCTGACGATCGCCAGGGCGTAGCTGCCCTGCTGGCGGTGCGCCTTGCCGCGAATGGTCTGGGCAGTGATGTTGTTCGGATCCAGGCGCAGGGCGTGGTCGAAATCCGCGTTCGCCTTTTCGGTCATGCCCTTCTGCGCATAGGCCAGACCGCGCGCGCTATAGACGTCTGCCAATTTCGGCCCAAGCCGCAGGGCCTGGTCGTAGTCGGCAATCGCGTTGTCGATCTGACCGGCGCCATGATAGGCGAGCCCGCGATGGTAGTAGGCCCGCACGGATTTCGGCGCCAGGCGGAGCGTTCGCGTGAGATCGGCGATGGCCCGGTCGTAAGCGAGGTTGCCCTGGTGAAACACCCCGCGCGCCAGAAGGAAAGTGGGATCGTCCGGGCTCAGCCTCAGGGCCTGGTCCATATCGGCGATCGCGGGCTCAAGGTCCGTCTTGCGGGCATGGGCGAGCGCACGTCTATAATGGGCAAATGCGCGGCGCTGCTGCGTCAGGTTCCCGGTTTCAATACAGCGTCCGTAGCTGGCGATCGCCAAGTCGAGCTGGTTTGTGATCAGCGCCTGGTAGCCGCGGCGGCATTCGGTCAGATCCTCGGCGGCCGCACTGCTGGCGATCAGCAACACAGCCAACCCAAAGCACCCGCCTAACCATTTTCTCATCATGCACACCCCCATCCTTGGTTGTGGATCTTACAGGGCGGGTTAACGAGGACAAGATCGATTAATGCAAAAGTTGAGGAACCAGCCAGGCGGGGCTTTAGATTCCGCCTTCGGCGCTGCTACACACAGCGGCGACCTGCGCCCACAGCCGGTCCAGGTCGACCGGCTCGCTGAGCCGGTGATCGCCGCCCTTGATCAGGGTCACCGTCACGTCCTGCGAGGTGAGCGCCGCGGCCGCCCTCAACGACAGCTCCCAAGGCACATCCGTGTCCTCCATCCCATGCAGCAGCCGGACCGGGCCGTCGAACGCGATCGGGGAACGCAGCACCAGGCAGTTTCGGCCGTCCTCGATCAGCCGCCAGGTGATCCGGTAGGGCTCGTCCGCATAGTCGGACGCCGTCTCGATCATCCCGTCCGCTTGCAGCCGGCGCCGGGTCTCCGCGTCGTAGTTGCGCCACATCAGGTCTTCGGTGAAGTCGGGCGCCACCGCGATGCCGACCAGCCCGGCGATCCGCCCGGCCCGGGCGGCGGCCGTGCGCAGCATGACCCAGCCGCCCATGGACGAGCCGACCACCACCTGCGGGCCCTCGGTCAGCGCGTCGATCACCGCGATCGCATCCTCGGTCCAGCGTCCGATGGTGCCGTCCTCGAACCGGCCGCTCGATTGCCCGTGGCCGAGATAGTCGAAACGCACGAACGCGCGTCCGTCGGCCCGGCAGCGCTGTTCCAGGAAGGTTGCCTTGGTGCCGGTCATGTCCGACATGAAGCCGCCGAGAAACACCACGCCCGGCCCGCGTCCGGCCAGTTTGTGATAGGCGATCCGATGACCGTCCGGACGCTCTAGTGTCTCGGGGTCTGCTGTGCTTACATCGGGCTCGCTCATGGCTGCGGGATCCTCGATATGGGTCGGCAGCCTCCTTGGAGATTGCCGGGACATAAGGGCGTGAAACGCAGGATCGCCGTGCCGAAGATCGCACGGCGCACGTCAACGGTACTGAAACGTAGGCTCTGGTACAGGCTCCTATCATGACCAATACCGGTCCGGCCATTCTGCAGGTGTTGCCGTCGCTGGAGACCGGCGGCGGCGGGGTCGAGCGCTCGGCCATCGATGTCGCGCGGGCCTTGAGCATCGCCGGGTGGCGGCCGATCGTGGCGTCGGCCGGCGGCGCGATGAAGCATCAGATCGACCGAGCCGGCGCGGTGCATATCGAGCTCCCGCTGGCGACCAAGAACCCGCTGTCCATGTACCGCAACATCGGCCGACTCGCCCGAGTCATCGCCGAGCATGGGGTGGAGCTGGTGCATGCCCGGTCCCGCGCGCCGGCGTGGAGCGCGCGTGCGGCCGCGCGTCGCGCCGGCATCCCGTTCGTAACCACGGTGCATGGCACCCACGATGCCGGCTGGATTGGAAAGCGCCTCTACAACTCGGTGATGGCGTCCGGAGACTTGGTGATCACCAACTCCGGCTTCACCCGTAATCATCTGATGGGCCAGCAGCGAATCGATCCGGACAAGGTGCGGGTGATCCCGCGCGGCATCGACCTGGAGCTGTTCGACCCCGATCGGGTCAGCGCGGAGCGCATGATCCAGCTCACCCAGGCTTGGCGGCTGCCGGACGATCAGCAGGTGATCATGCTGCCCGGCCGACTCACCCGGTGGAAGGGCCAGGGCGTGCTGATCGATGCGCTGGCCAAGCTCGGCCGGCGCGACGTGCGCTGCGTGCTGGTCGGCTCCGACCAGGGCCGCCGCCGCTATCGGGCCGAGCTGGAGAACAAGGTGACGGCCGCCGGACTGCAGGGCGTGGTCCAGTTCACCGACCACTGCGCCGACATGCCCGCCGCCTACCGGCTGGCCGACGTGGTCGTCTCCGCCTCCACCGATCCCGAGGCATTCGGCCGGGTCGCGGTGGAGGCGCAGGCCATGGGCCGCCCGATCATCGCCACTGCGCATGGCGGCTCCAAGGAGACCATCTTGCCTCAGGCGACCGCCTGGCTGGTGCCGCCTGGGGACGCCGACGCGTTGGCTGCCGCGCTGGACGAGGCACTGGCGCTTGACAAGGAGACCCGAGAGGCGGCCGCGCTGGAAAAGCAGACATACGTGCGGGCGGTGTTCAGCCGCGACCTGATGAGCCAGCGCACGCTCGAAGTCTACCGCGAGCTGCTCCAGCCCTAAGCCGCCTGCCCACTTGCCCGCGCCCAGTTGCGACCGCCCGATCGCTGCGGTACACCGGGTGCCCGTTTTTTTGCGACTGCGAACCCGAGTCTTCCAAGCGATGAGAGAACCGATGTCCGCCGAGATCACGATTACGCTTCCCGATGGCAGCCAGCGCCGCTATGCGGCCGGCACCACCGGGACCGGGGTCGCGGCCGACATCGGACCGGGTCTGGCCAAGGCGGCGGTGGCGATCAAGGTCGACGGCGAGCTGCGCGATCTGTCCAGGCCGATCGAGGCCGACGCCGCGCTGGAAATTGTGACCCTGAAGTCCGATGACGACACGGTGCTGCCGCTGATCCGGCATGACTGCGCGCATGTCATGGCCGAAGCGGTCCAGGACCTGTTCCCCGGCACCCAGGTGACGATCGGCCCGCCGATCGAGAACGGCTTCTACTATGACTTCGCCCGCGAC
>JASJBI010000044.1 GCA_030066595.1 Alphaproteobacteria bacterium
TGATCATGAACGCGAGGGCGATCTTGAGCGAAACCTTGACGGGTCTCGAGAGCATGATCACGGCTCGTCCGTTATGGTCTGGTCCCGGTGCTGCACGGCTTGGCGACGCCCGCGGCAGCGGCTGATGGAGAGGCTAGCCGTCCGGGCGTGGCCGCACCTGCCATTACGCGCCAAGACCGCCCCTTGGCCGCTCTATCCGTCCTGAATGCAACTCTTCGCTGTCAGGCACCCGCCAGGATCGCCTGCCAAGCTTGTCACTGCGGGGCCGTGTCGGCCGTCTCTATGACGATCCAGCTGCGCCCGCCGGAGCGCCCCGTCACCGCGGGGTCTGCGGCGCGGCGGCCGAGAACTTCTGGCTCCGGGTTTCGGCCGTCCCGGTCCTCACCTGGACCGTGGCCGTGGCGCCGACCACCAGCTCGACGCCTTTGGGCAACGGATCGAGCTCGATCCGCACGGGTATGCGCCGGGCCTGGCGGACCCACTGGAAGGTGGCGCTGATCTTCGGCAAGAGCTGCTGCGCGGTGGCGCCGTCCTTCCGGAAGATGCCCCAGCCCCTGCCGGTGACGCGGCCTGTGAGCGGCGTGTCGGGGTAGCCCAGCAGAACGACGTTCGCCCGATCGCCTATGCGCATGTCCTCCAGGTACCACTCCTTGAAGTAGCCGTAGACCCAGAAGCTGTTGACGTCGACCAGCGCCAGGATCGCGTTGTTTTCGACGGCGTGGTCGCCGAGGCGCAGGTTGAGGTTGGTGACGTAGCCGTCGACCGGCGCCCGGACCTCTGTGAACTCGAGCTTCAGCTCCGCCGAATGGACCCGCGCCTTGGCCGTGCGCCGGCGGGCGTTCAGGGGCCCTTCGGCGCCCAGATTGGCCTTGTCCCTGGCAAGATCGGCATCCGCTTGGAGCTTCAGCGCCTGCGCCGCCAGCAACTCCGCCAGGGCGGCATCGAGAACGGACTCGGCGTCGACGACGTCGGCGCGGGCCCGGTCGAGCCGTTCCTCGGAGGCGGCGCCCGTCTTCACCAGCTCGGTATAGCGCTTGAACTGGGCCCGGTAATCCTCCAGCCGGGCCGCCTTGCCCTTCACCTTCTGCTGGGCCCGCTGAACGGCGGCTTCATACTGCAGGATGGTCTTCGCCGTGGCCTCGACCTGCGCTGCCAGCGCCTCGATCTCGTCCTCCGTCTCGGCCAGCAGACCCTCCATGCCATGGAGCGTCGATTCGAAGGTGCGCGGGTCGATCCGGAACAGCAGGTCGCCCTTCTTGACGAACTGGTTGTCGACGACCGGCAGGTCGACGAGCCAGCCGGTGACACGCGGCGTGATCTGAATCACCTGGGCCATGACCCGACCGTTGCGGGTCCAGGGGTTGCGATAGTAGTCCCAGAACTTCCAGGCGACCATAACGACGGCGAGCAGGACGACGGCGGAGGTCACGAGGGTTTTGGTTGCTGTGCTTGGCTGGGTCATGACGGAATCACGAATGTCCCTATGATGACGGTGTAAATGGCCACGACGGCCAGCATCACGAGGTTTGGGAAGAAGACGTAGCGGAACAACCGGCGGCGATTGAGCAACCAAGTCGTCAGCACCATCGCGGCTGCGGCAAGGATGAGGGTCAGCAGAATCGGCGGGTAGTAGGTGCCCAAGATCTCGACCTCTGTCGGAATCGGAAGCATGTCTCTCATGTCACAGTCTCGCGCAGGCGCAGGCGGCCATTTCCGGACCCGGCCTCAAAAGCGCGTCTCCCGCCACCGTTGCCAGTCGAAGGATTCGGCGACCCGGGCATGTCTGACCACCGCATCGGACAGGCCCCGGTAGCTGCTCAGCAACCGGTAGAAGTTCTCGCTGTCCTCGGCACTGAACGCGCCCTTGTCGACCCGAGCAAAGGCTTCATCGATTTGCGGCTCCAGCCTGGCAAGCCGCGCCGGCAAATCGGCGGACAGATCCATCACCTCCGTCGGGTCGGCGGCCCTGCGCCGAAACCACTCCTCGATGAGCTGCAGCCATTCCTGCCTCTCGTCCCGCAGCTGGCCCTCCACCACGTCCATGCGGGGCAGCGCCCGCGCTGCGACCAGCTCCTTCACCCGGTAGGCCAGCAGATAGAGGCTCATCAGCAGCTCTTGCGTCTTCTCCGGCGGCGCCCCGAGCGCGCCGTAGTTGAGCGTTCCCCGCCCCGTCATCAGCATCTTCGCGTCCATACCGCTGGCGTAGAGCGCGAGCTTGCGCGGCAATTCGCTCAGATCGCCGCGGTAGAACACCATCCTCAAACGATCGAAAATCCCCTGCTTGCGCGCTCCATCGGGACCATGCGCCGCGATCAGCAGGTGGGCCTGACGGAAAAAGCGGTCGAAGAAGCGCAGGAAGTTCTTCTCGGCGCGCGGGTAGAAGAAGCACGCCCTGACCCCCATGGAGATCGCAATCACCAGGAAGAGCCAGAGCACATAGCTGATGAAATGCTCCAAACTGTAGTCCTGGTCGGGCTCGGCGCTGAGGACGATTGTGTAGGAGATCAGCCCGAACATCCTGCCGACGGGATGAGGCAGGGGATAGAGCATATAGAACATCAGGAAGCACGAGACGAAGATCAGCACGCCCAGTTCCGGGAAGGTCGTGATGTGCGGCATCAGGAAGACGTAGCAGACGCCCGCAACGCCTGTGCCGAGGCCCCATGACCAGAAATACTCCTGCCACTTGAGCTCGCCGCGGTAGCCCATGATGAAGGTGAAGATGCCCGTCATCGCCCAGAAGAGAGGGCCGAGCGGCACGTCGTAGATGTAGATCCAGCAAAGGAAGGCGACCCAGATCGTCACCACATTCGCGATGGCGGACAGTGCCCGGTCCGGGTCGATGGTCAGCGAGGGCTCAGGGGATCCGTGCCCCCCGTCCGCGCCATGCGCATCGTGGGCGTCGTGCGCGCCATGCGCATCGTGCGCGCCATGTTCGGCCTCGGCCGTGCCGTACATTCTGATCTTGGCCATGCAGTCGAAGAGCGATCGGCTGAGCACCTCGAGGCGATCGAGCTGGCTCTTGATCGCCGCCACCGCCGCCTGCTGAAAGCGCGGCAAAGCCTGGATCTCGGCCTCGTTGACCGTCAGCGTGAACGGTTGCGGCTGAGAGGTCGGGGCCTCCCTGGCCAGCAACAGCTTGGTCTGCTCGTAGCGCTCGTCCAGCTCGGCGCACAGCGCGTCGAGATTGGGCAGGACGGTGCTCAGGGCCAGCCCCTGGGTGTCGGCCAGGCCCTCCCGAATGCTCTCGAGGGCCTCCAACTCGGCAGCCTGCATGTGGAGGAACTCGTACCAGTCGTGGCCCGTCTCGGTTATCTCGAAGCTGTCATGCTCCGCCATGTGCAGCACGAAGTGGGCCTGTTCCTGAATCTCGACGTCCTTCAGTCTCAGCGCTCGCGCTTGCTCGGTCGTGTCTTCGCCGGACATGGCGCCGCGAAGGGCATGGTAAATTTGCTGCTGGTTCTCCCAGCCCGCGTGGGCGAGGTGCTCGAAATCGCGGAGGTGGCTCTTTGGCCAGACGAAGACGTTGATCAGGACCATGACCAGCGATCCCATCCAGGTCTGGGTGACCCGGAGCATCACGATCTGATGGGCGTTGCCCGAGCTCCAGTCCTCGATCGTCCAGGCCACGGCCATGACCACCATGAAGGTGATGCCGCAGACGACATAGAAGTAGTCGTTCTTGCCGCTGCACCCGTAGCCGAAGATCAGGATCGGGATCATCGCGACGATCTGATAGGCCCAGCGCTCCTGGGGAAAGAGGGCGATGATCAACAAGCCCGTGTAGCCTCCCACGATCGTAGCCGCCACGCGGATCACGCCCCTGTAAAGCGTCATGCCATGCGTCAGCAGGTTCACCGAGGCGGCGCTGACCGCGGCCCAGTACGGCTTGTCCCAGCCCATGTAGAAGGCGATCCCGTAGATGATCACGATCGCCAGGGCCGGTTTGGCCGATTCCATGATGCGATCGAAGAGGAGATCCTGTTTCAGGCTCATGCGCTTGCGACCGATCCCATCGCGATGGACGGTGCCGCCCGCCACGCGTCGGGTCGGTCTCCGTCTCGCCGCTCCCCGGTCCTATGCATGGGCCGACATCCCCGACCCTTCACCGGCTGCGGGACGCCTGCCTCTTTTCCGACCGCTCCCGGTCGCAAGGGACGGCTGGAGCCCAACGCGAACGCCGTCGAGCGGCCTCGGGGGCTGCGCGGGCGGCTAGCTGGGCGACTGCCACGACCGGGGACGTCGCGAGGCCCCACCTGGGCTGTGCTCGGCCACGTCATGTCGGAAACACGATTGTGCCCAGGATGACGGTGTAGATGGACCAGATCGCCGCCATGACGAGGATCGGAAAGCTGAAGAAGCGGGCCAGCCGGGTCCGGTTGAGCAGATAGACCGTCAGGATCATTGCCGCCAGGCCGAAGAAGAAGGCGAGCAGCAAGGGCGGGTAGTAGACGTCCCAGAAATACACGTCCTTCGGAATAAGGTTCATGCCTTCCTACCCGCCGGGCCTGGCCGACCGCCGCCTTGGAAACGCCCCCAGCCCGAATCGAGGCGGCCGCGAGGCCCGACCTGATCGCTGGTGCGACGCGGAATGCAAATCGGCATCATGGCTCGCTCACCAAGCCTGGCTCCGTTTGTTGCCCTGCGCCGCTGACTCCGCAGGACCCGCCGTCGTCATTGCAGCGCCGTGGGCGCCGCGGGAGCGGAGGCCAGACCCTCGGTTCCCGCCGTGTCACTCAGGACCAGGACCGTGGCCGTGGCGCCGACCACCAACTCGACGCCCTCAGGCACCCGTTCGATCTCGACCCGGACCGGTATGCGCTGGGCCAGGCGGATCCACTCGAAGGTCGGACTGATCGAGGGCAAGAGCTGCTGCGCGGTGCTGCCGTCACTCTGGAAGACGCCCCAGCCCTTGCCGGAGACGCGGCCCTCGATCGGCTTCCTGGGGTAGGACATCAGGGTGACGACCGCCTGGTCGCCCGGGCTTATGTGCCGCAGGGCGTTCTCCTTGAAGTAGCCGTAGACCCAGTAGCTGTTGACGTCGACCAGCGCCAGGATCGCTTTGTTGGCGGTGGCGTGGTCGCCGAGACGCAGTCTCAGGTTGGTGACGTAGCCGTCGACCGGCGCCCGGACCGTGGTGAACTCGAGGTTCAGCTCCGCCGAATGGACCCGAGCCTTGGCCGTGCGCCGGCGGGCGTTCAAAGGTCCTTCAGCGCCCAGATTGGCCTTGTCCCTGGCGAGATCGGCTTCCGCCTCGAGCTTCTTGGCCTCCGCCGCCAGCAGCTCCGCCTGGGCGCCATCGAGAATGGCCTCGGAGTCGACGACGTCGGCGCGGGCCCGGTCGAGCCGTTCCTCGGAGGCGGCGCCCGTCTTCACCAGATCGGTATAGCGCCTGAACTGGGCCCGATAATCCTCCAGCCGGGCCGCCTTACCTTTCACCTTCTGCTCGGCCCGCTTGATGGCGGCTTCGTACTGCTTGACGGTCTTCCTCGTGGCCACGACCTGCGCCGCCAGCGCCTCGATCTCGTCCTCGGTCTCTGCCAGCATGCCGCGCATGCCTTCGAGCGTCGATTCATAGGTTCGCGGGTCGATCTGAAACAGCAGTTCGCCTTTCTTGACGAACTGATTGTCTTCGATCGGCAAGTCGACGATCGTGCCGGAAACGCGTGGCGTGATCTGGATCACCTGGGCCCTGACCTGACCGCTGCGGGTCCAGGGGTTAAAGACGTAGTGCCAGTACGTCCAGCCGAGCCAGCCGACGCCGGCCAGGATCACTGCCGAGGTGATCAGGACCTTGTTTTCTGTGCTGAGCTGTGTCACGACCGGATCACGAGAGTGCCTATGACAACGGTGTAGAAGGCCACCGGCGCACGTATCGCGACCTGCTGGAGGACCTGGTGGCGCGACAGTCGCTGGCGGTTGCGCGGAGAGACCGTCGGCACCATCGCCGTCACCCCGGGGCCGACGCCGCGCCAACCGCGGCCCAGTACGCGCGGTCCCAGCCCCAGTAGAAGGAGATCGCGTAGATGATCATGAACGCGAGGGCGATCTTGAGCGAAACCTTGAAGGATCTGGTACGCATGATCACGGTTCGTCCGCTGTGGCCGAGTCTCTGTGCCGCGCCGCCCGGCTGCGTCCGCGCCAGCGGCAGACGGAGAGGCTAGCCGCCCGCGCCAGACCGCACATGCCATTGCGCGCCAAGGCCTCCGCTTGGTCGCTCTATCCGTCCTGAAGGTGATACCTCGCTGACAGGAGCCGGCCAGGCCGCCTGCCAAGCTTGTCATTGCGGGGCCGTGCTGGCCCTTCCTGCGAGGGTCGCGCGGCGCCCGCCGGACCGCCCCGCTATTGCAGGGCCTGGGGCGCCGCCGCCGCGGACTTCTGGCTTCCGGTTCCGGCCGTCCCGGTCAAGACCCGCACCGAGGCCCTGGTGCCGACCACCAGCTGGACCCCCTCCGGCAGGGCGTCGAGCTCGACCCGGATGGGCACGCGCTGAGGCATGCGGACCCACTTGAAGGTTGCGGCGATCTTGGGCAAGAGCTGCTGCGCGGTGGCGCCGTCCGACTGGAAGATGCCCCAGCCCCAGCCGGTCACGCGGCCCTCGACCGGCGTGTCGGGATCGCTCATCAGCGTGACCTGCGCCCGGTCGCCGATTTGCATCCTGCCGACGTAGTGCTCCTTGAAGTAGCCGTAGACCCAGTAGCTGTTCTTGTCGACCAGCGCCAGGGCTGCGCGATTGGCCGCGGCATGGTCGCCGAGGCGCAGGTCCAGGTGGGTGATGTAGCCGTCGACCGGCGCCACGACCGTGGTGAACTCGAGTTGCAGGTGGGCCGAATGGACCCGCGCCTTGGCCGTGCGCCGGCGCGCATTCAAGGGCCCTTCGGCGCCCAGATTGGCCTTGTCCCTGAGGAGATCGGCATCCGCCTGGAGCTTCGCCGCCTCCGCCGCCAGCAGCTCGGCCCGGGCGCCCTCGAGGATGGCCTCGGCGTCGGCGACATCGGCGACGGCCTGTTCGACGCGTTCCTCGGAGGCGGCGCCCGTCTTCACCAGCTCGGTATAGCGCCTGAGCTCGGCCCGGTAGTCCTCGAGCCGCGCCGCTTTTCCCTTGACCTTCTGGTGGGCCCGTCCGATGGCGGCTTCGTATCGGTCGATGGTCTTCGCCGTGGCGTCGACCTGCGCCGCCAGCGCCTCGATCTCGTCTTCCGTCTCGGCCAGGAGTCCTTCCATCCCGTGGAGCGTCGATTCATAGGTGCGGGGGTCGATCTGGAACAAGAGGTCGCCTGCCTCGACGAACTGGTTGTCGACGATCGGCAAGTCGACGATCGTGCCGGAGACGCGCGGCGTGATCTGGATCACCTGGGCCATGACGTAACCGTCGCGTGTCCAGGGATTGACCTGGTACTGCCACCACTTCCAGCCGACCAAGAGGAGCGCGACCAGGATGATCCCGGCCGTCATGAAGACGCGCACGCTGTTGCTTTGGGATGTCATATTCAGATCACAGCTCGCTTCGCCGGCGCATCACTGCAGCGCCTCCGGCGCCGCCGCCACCGGCTTGGTGCTGTCTTCTCCGGCCGTTCCCGACAAGACTAGGACCGTGCCCGTCGTGCCGACCACCAGCTCGAGGCCCTCGGGCACCTTTTCGATCTCGATCCGGACCGGCACGCGCTGGGCCAGGCGGATCCACTCGAAGGACTCGCTGACATGCGGCAACAGCTCCTGCGCCGTGCTGCCGTCCTTCTGCCAGACGCCCCAGGCCCTTCCCGCGACGCGGCCCTCGATCGGCTTGTCCGGGTTGCTCATCAGCGTGATGACCGCCCGGTCGCCCGCTCCTATGCCCTTGAGACGGTTCTCCCTGAAGAAGCCGTAGATCCAGTAGCTGTTGACGTCGACCAGCGCCAGGGCCGGCTTGTTGGCGGTGGCGTGGTCGCCGAGGCGCAGGTTCAGGTTGGTGACGTAGCCGTCGACCGGGGCCACGACCGTGGTGAACTCGAGGTTCAGTTCCGCCGAATGGACGCGCGCCTTGGCCGTGCGCCGGCGGGCGTTCAAGGCCCCTTCGGCACCCAGATTGGCCTTGTCCCTGGCGAGATCGGCTTCCGCCTCGAGCTTCCTGGCCTCCGCCGCCAGCAGCTCGGCCTGGGCGCCCTCGAGGATGGCCTCGGCGTCGGCGACATCGGCGACGGCCTGGTCGACCCGTTCCTGGGAGGCAGCACCCGTCTTGACCAGCTTGGTATAGCGCCTGAGCTCCGCTTTGTAGTCCTCCAGCCGGGCGGTCTTTCCCTTCACCTTTTGCTGGGCCCGCGTGATGGCGGCCTCGTACCGCTTCACGGTCGCCGCCGTGGCGTCGACCTGCGCCGCCAGCGCCTCGATCTCGTCCTCCGTCTCGGCCAGCTTGCCGTGCATGCCTTCGAGCGTCGATTCGTAGGTGCGCGGGTCGATCTGGAACAGGAGATCGCCCTTTTCGACGAACTGATTGTCGATGATCGGCAGCTCGACGATCGTGCCGGTAACGCGGGGCGTGATCTGGATCACCTGGGCCATGACCTGACCGTTGCGGGTCCAGGGGTTGACCACGTAGTCCCAGTAGTGCCAGAGGACCGCGGCGACGACGGCCGCGATCACAGTGGCGGTCACGCTCGTCTTCATTGGCGTGCCTCCGTTGTCATATCGGGATCCAGAACGTGCCGATGATCACCGTGTAAATCGCGATCATCGCCAGCATCACGAACTCGGGAAGCATGAAGTAGCGGGACAGCCGGTGGCGATTGAACAGTCTGATCGTCGCCACCATCGCGATCGTGCCGAGGATGGCGGCGAGCAGCAAAGGCGGCCAATAGACGCCGAAGATCGAGACCTCCGCCGGAACGGGCAGCAAATCGATCATCTTGCTATCTCCGGAGGGGCCGCACCCAGACCCACTTCCAAGCCCGTGTTGAGGAATCGCGTCTCATACCACCGCTCCCAGTCGAACTCGCTGGCGATCCGGGCATACTCGCGCACCGCCTCCGACACGCCCCGGTAGGCGCCCAGCATTCCGTAGAAGCCGTCGTATTCCTCGCGCGTGAGCTCCTCCTCGCCGATCCGCGCGAAGGCCTCTTCGATGCGCTTCTCCAAGTTGGCCAGCCGCGCCTCATAGTCGGCCGCCAGCCCCGAGGCATGCGCCGCGCCGGGCCGGCGCCGGAACCACTCCTCGATGATCTGGTGCCACTCCCGCTTCTCATCGATCAGCTCCGCCTCCAAGCGCGCCGCCAGCGGTGCCTTGCGGGCTTCCACCAGGGCCTCGACGCTGTAGCCCAGCGCGTAGACGCGCCTGACCAGTTCCTGCACCTGCTCGGGCTTCGTTCGGGCAAACCACCTGTAGTCGATCTGCCAAGCGAAGAGCGCGATCATCGATGCGGTTTGGAGCAAGCTGTTTCGGTAGAAGATCATCCGCAAGCGCCTGGAAAGCGACTGCTCGGCCTTGCCCTCGGGATCCTCGGACGAGATCAGGAGATCCGCATGGCGGAAGAACCGGTCGAGGTTCCTGAGGAGCATCTTGTCGGGCTGCGGCGGGAGGAAGAGGAACCGGACCGCGAGTGCGGTGAAGATGGCGGTTCCCATCCAGAGCGCCTGTTGGAGAAAGATCACCAAGTTGTAGTGCTGATGGTTCTCGGCATCGATGACGATGGTGAACCCGATTGTCGTGAAGATCCGCGCAATCGGATGAACGTGCGGCCAGAGCCAGTATTGCAGCAGGAACACCCCGGCGATGACCATGATCGAGAACTGCAGGTGACCCGACAGGTTGTGCATGATGAACACGTAACAGACGCCGGCGAGGGCAACGCCCACCAACCAAGCCGCACCGTAAATCACGTGGGACATTTCCGGCCGGTACGCCGCGATGCTCGCGACGATGACGACGAAGCAGGGGAACAGGGATCCGCGCGGTATGTCGTAGACGTAAATCCAGACGAGGAAGGCCACCCATACGGCGACGATAAAGCTGAACGTGCTCAACAGCCGAAACGGATCGAGCGCAATCCCCTGTCCACCGTGCCCATGCCCGTGATGGTCGTCGTGCGCGCCGGCCGGCCGTTCGTACATCCTGATCTTGGCGATGCAGTCGTAGGCCGAAAGGCTCACCTCCTCGAGCTTTTCGAGCTGCCTCCTGACCATCCGCACGGCGGCTTCCTTGAGATGGGGTAGCGCGCGGGTCTCATCCTCGTTCAGCGTTATGGCCATATGCTGCGGGACATAGGTCGGTGGCTTTTTGGCCAGCATCCGATCGGTCTGCTCGAAGCGCTGGCCGATTTCGGCCAGCTCGGCCTCGAGGTTGGGCAGGAACTTCGTCAGGTCGAGCCCCTCGACCTCGGCCAGGCTTCCGCGCAGGCTCTCCAGGGCGTCGTACTGGGCGGCCGTCAGATCCAGATAGTGGTGCCAGTCGTGACCCACCTCCATCATCTCGAAGGTGTCTTCCTGCGCGCCGTGCAGCTTGAACATGCTGTAATGGTAGAGCGGCACGTCCTCGAGCCGCAGTTGCTTCGTCTCCTCGGCCGGGGGCTGGCCGAACAGCATGCCGCGGTAGGAATCGTAGAGCTTGCGTTGAATCCCCCAGCGTCTTCGGGCGAGGCCCTCGAACTCGTCCACGGTTCGATAGGGAAAGACGTAGACCATGATCAGGATCATCACCAGGGATCCCATCCAGGTCTGGGTGACCCGCAGCGTTACGATGTCGAAGGCTTGTTTCGAGTCGGTGATGGTGTACTGCTGGACCCCGGCCCAGACGACCATGAAGGTGATGAGGACAATGAGGAAGAAGTACGGCTCTTTCAGGCCCGTCGCCTTGTAGCCCAGGACGAAGAGCACCACAGTGGCGGTGGCCATGTACGCCCAGCGATCCTGGGGGAACATGGCGATGACCACCAGGGCCAGAAATCCCCCGACGGCGGTGCCCAGCGTCCGAATGAGGCCCCGGTACAGGGTCAGCCCGGTGGAGAGAAGGTTGACCGAGATCGCTGCGACCGTCGCCCAATACGCCTTGCCCCAGTCCATGTAGAACGCGATCGCGTAGATGATCGCGATCGCGAGGCCCAGCTTGAGCGGTTCGATGATGCGTCTCGGGGGCGTGGTCATGGCTCGCCCATGGTGGCCGGGTCCCGGTGCCAGACCGCTCGGCGGCGTCCGCGGCGGCGGCAGATGGAGAGGCTAGCGGTCCGGGCGTGGCGGCACTTGCCATTACACGCCAAGACCGTTGTGGCCGTTGTCCGATCCGGATGGTCAGCCTGGCCAATGGCCCGACAAGGCACTTCACCAAGTCGACGGTCGGCGCGCGGGCCATCGCCAGATCGCCGGCCCGGGTCCGCCGCCGGGCCACAAGAGCGTCTTATTCGGTCCCTGCCAACGGGCTCTGATCGAATTGCGGCGGCCGCGTCTCCCATTCGTGACCGTCCCTGGCCATGTCGTACCCGATCTGATAGAGCCGGTTCATCTCGGCGGTGTCGAACTCCTGCTCGCTCCCCCAAACGAAGTCCGCGGGGATGGCTACATAGTTGAATTGCGTGTTCGCTTCCTGCGCTTCCAGATAGATAAAGTAGAGGTCGGCCAGAGCCATCGCCTTGACCATCGACGCGATGGCCCGGCCGATGACGGGCTTGAGGCTGCGGTCGATCTGTTTCGGCTCCGGCTCGACCTTGTCGTGGCGGATGACGAAGACCCTTCCGCCCTTGGGGCGTTTGCGGCCGTCCTCCTCGACCGCCGTCTCGACCGCCTTCCTCGGATCGACCACGAAGGCGTGAAAGAAGACCTGCGTGAACACGCCGCCGTCGCCGTGCATTTCGTCGTACTTGACCCCGTCCAATTCGACGTCGATGTAGGTCGGCGGGAATATCCCCGGCATCGAGGCCGAGGCGAGGACGACCTTGCGGAACAGGGCCGGCGCGTCGGGGTCACTGCTGCTGGCGATCGCGCCCATGTTCCAGACGACGAATCTCTGCGCGTCCATGTTGACCGTGCCGATCATGAGCCGCCGCCCGGCGGCATGGGCCTTGGCCACCTCCTGGATGAAGGCGTCGTCCATCTTCTTCGCGATCAGCGCCGCCAGCGGGGCGCTGTCCATGAAGGATTCGTCGCCCATCGCCTGCAGCATGCCTTTGGCGGTGTAGATGTCTTTGTCGCTGACGGTCGTGAAGCTCTCCTCGAGCGTTTGATCCCGGTCCGGCCCGACAAACGCGAACGGGGCGACGAGAGCGCCCGTGCTGATCCCGGTCACGACCTTGAAGGTCGGGCGCGTGCCCGCCGCGGTCCAGCCGTTGAGAAATCCTGCGCCGAAGGCGCCATAGCCGCCGCCCCCGGACAATGCGAGCGAGCAATAGGTCGGCTCGCCTTTCTCGTCTTTGCAATAGACGTCCTCGCTCTCGTCGCGCAGCGACTGAACCAGATCGGCCTGCAAGACCGGGCTGAGCGCCAGGCCTTCGGCGCGAATGTTCGGCTCGTTCGGGGGCTCGGCAGCCGCCATCTGATCGATGGGGACCGGCTTGCGCTGCAGGTCGCCGGCGCAGCCTCCGGCCGCGAGCAAGACGGCAAACAGCAAGAGGCCGGCACGTCGACCGTAACGGGTGGCGTTGCCGGACGGGCGCGAACGTCCGTCGCGGTCCAGTTCCACAGGCATTTGATTTTTCCCCCTTTCATTCGGGCGCCGATCGAGCGGCGCTGCGCCCCACATTCTCTTTGGGCCTACCGCTGTCCCCGAGCCGCGCTGGCATGGCCGAGAGCAGGGTTGCGGGTTAGTTGTTCGACAGGCCGGTGAAGTCGTTGTTCTGCTGTTTTTCGACGAACATCGGGATTCCTCCGATCGCCAGACGCGCGGCCCGCACCGCGCGGCAGCCTGCGCGGGAGTCGCAAAGGAAGAGGCTAGCCGTCCGAGCCCGGCCGCACTTGCCATTGCGCGCCAAGGCCCATCCTTGGCTCTCGCCCACTGCGCCTGTTCTGAAAGCGAGAGCTGGCTGGAAAGGCAAGCAGAGCGTCCGTGCGCAGGCGCATGCGAAGCGCAGCCCTTTGTGCAAACGCCAAACCTCTCAGGCCGTCAGCACGATCACCGGTCCCAGAAGCGTCAGCAGCACGTTGCCGATCGCGTAGGGCACGGTGTAGCCGAGCACCGGCGTCTGGCTGTCGGCCTCGGCCACGATGGCGTTCAGGGCCGCCGTGCAGGTGAAGACCCCTGCCAGGGCCCCGCAGATCACCACCGGGTTCATCTTGAGCACGTATTTGGCGAAGTACATGGAGCTGATCATGGGCACCAGCACCACTATGATCGCTAGGACCGGCAGCATCAGGCCCTGCTCCTTCAGCAGGGCCAAGGCCTGGGGGCCGACGGAGAGCCCGACGCCGGCGACGAATAAGGCGAGGCCGAAGTCCTTCAGGTGCAGGGCGGTCGCCGCCGGCAGGCTGCCGAAGGTCGGACGCTTGGAGCGCAGCCAGCCGAGCAACAGACCGGAGATGAGGCAGCCGCCGCCGGTGTGCAGAGCCACCGGGGTGCCGGCGATGGGCACGGAGATCATGCCGATCAGGACGCCGATAATGATTCCCACCCCGAGATAGACGTAGTCCACGTGATCGCTGCGGTCGATCGCGTAGCCGATCGCCTTGGTCAAAGCTTCCATGCTGCCGGGCGGACCGATGAGGGTCGCCACGTCACCGGCCTCCAGCCGGGTCCGCGGCCGCAGGTCGAGCGCAAGCCCGACCCGGGTCAGCTTGGCAAGGAAGACGCCGCGGCGCAGATCGGGGTCGATCATCGATTTCACCTGGTCCAGCGTCGCGCCGACGAGCTCCCGATTGGTCAGCACCACCTCCACGGTCTCGCCGACGAAGCTCAGGCCCCGCACGTCGGCGGTCTCCTCGCCGAGGAACTCGCCGGCCTCGATTATCTGATCCCGCAAGCCGACGAGCGCGGCCCGGTCCCCGCACGAAAAGGCGCGGTCGGGCGTCACTTCAAGCTCCCGGCCTCTGCGCGACAGCTGGTGGACGCGCACGGCCTCGTCGAAGCGCTCGTCGAACGCCGCCATGGTCATGCCCGCGGCCTCATGGTTGGTGACCTTGAAGACCCGGACCAGGACATCCTTGACGCCCTCTTCCAGGCCGGGCTCGAGGTCATCGCCCACATCGCCCAGTTCGCTCTCGTAGGCCTTGGCGGCCTCCTTTAGATCGATGCCCAGCATCCGTGGCGCCAGTACGCTCACGAAAAACACCACCAGCGTGAAGCCGAAGAGATAGGTCACGGCGTAGGTGACGCCGATGTTGCCCTGCAGCGCCTTGGCCGTCTCGATTTCCAGTCCCATATGGTCGAGCGCCTCGCTGGCCGTGCCGACCGAGGCCGATTCAGTCGTCGCCCCGGCCAGAAGCCCCGCCGCCGTGCCCTTGTCGAGCCCGCCAGCCTGGGCGATCAGCCAAACGACGGCGAAGATCAGGACGCTGTTGAAGATCGAGAGATGCACATGGCTGAGCGTGCTGCGCCCCAGGCTGCTGAAGAACTGGGGGCCGCTCACGTAGCCGAGCGAGTAGATGAACAGCGCGAAGGCGAGGGTCTTGAGGACCGGGTCCACCTCGACGCCGACCTGGCCGATGACGATGGCCGCGAACAGCGTCCCCACGGTGCCGCCGATTTGAAAGCGCCCGAACCGCACCCTGCCGATGCCGTAGCCGAGCGCCACGCACAGAAAGATTGCTATGAGCGGCGAGGCATCGAAGAGCGGTTTCAAGAATTCCAATGGTCCCCCCACCAATTGGGTCTGCAAGGTCAAGGATCGTGATCCGGGTTCCGGAGCCGGGAACGGCTCGGCATCGCGCATCATGGCCTTGGCCGCAGCCGGGCACTTGCCATCACATGACAGAGCCGCCACCGGCTTGACCTTGCACGTCTCAGTCGCCTACTCGACGAGGGCATCGGGCGTCTCGCGGTCGGCATTGCGCCTTGGCCCAAACCGTCTCGAGATGAGGTCGAACGCGCAGACCGCTTCTTCCTTGCGACCTTGAAGATGCGCCGGAGGGTAGCGCCGTTGGGCGCCGTCACCGTCCCCCGGCGTCCGTTGTGCAGGCAGCCGCCCGACGGGCGGTCACGAGCGTCACGGAGTCCCGTCTCTGTCTCTTCTCTGCACCTGGTCCCAAGACCGTCGGTTGCCTTGTGACGAACGCGTCCTGCCAAACAAACGGACGATCAGCGCGCCGGCTGCTGCGCCCGGAACCCAACCTTGCCTTCGGCGTCGATGCGTTTGGCATCTAATGGCAAGCAAGCTGGGGGACGTGCACGTAGCCTCGCGGTCGGTGAGTGATTTGCCGAGCGGGCTCGCGCCTCAATGGCGGAGCCGGCGCCCCTGGATCTCAACGACCCCATCATCGGCAGAGATGCTTCCAAAAACTCAATCGTCGGGATGCGACCTCGCTGCGATGCGCCCGTGCCGCCACAGGTGATCTTGGCAGACGAAACAGCTTCTCATCACTTGGCCCAAATGGAGGAGAGCCGTGGCAACAAGAACGACAGGTTCTGAAGTACGCGATCGCGAAAAAGTCCGGGCAGAAGCGGCCAAGGCCCCGCCAGAAGCGGAAGCCGGCATGTCGGTTCTCGATTTCTTCAATGTCGCGACAAACCGTATGGACGGTTGGAACGCGCTGAACAATGCAGCCGTGAAGCTGAGCCACGCAAAAGCGAGCGGCCGCGAGGACACCGATCTCGAGGAGCAAGTGAAAGCCCTGCTAGAGCGTCGCGAGGTGTTCGAGAGCTTTTGGGCCTACCCCGGATTGGCTTTGTACAAAGAGGTCGTCGATCTCTTCAAGGAAGGCGACTACACGGGCTTCGCGCAGGCGGTCGATCGGATCACCCGTGGCTTGATGAGCGGCGCCTACCGCCGAGGACCGGCGGCCTGGAACCTGACGGAGGAGATCCAGGACGAAGGATCGCGCGTGCCGGACTATTACGAGCGGCGCGACGTCTCGCGTCCCTATTTCGAAGTCCTGATCGTCGACGACAACGTCAATCTGCAGCAGCAGCAGCGGGTGCGCGACGAACTGAAGGCGCTTCGGCGCCCGGAGGACCCGTTCATTTACGAAGCGGTGTTCGTGCCGAGCTTCGAGGATGCCGTGGCCGGCGTTCTCATGAACCACAATGCGCAGTCGGTCGTGATCTACGACTACTTCCCCTTCGAATCCCGCTACGACATGCAGGATCTGCGCGAGCGGATCGAGCGTTTCGTCGAGCATGATCCCGACACGCTGGCGCCGGAAAGCTACGGCACCGCGCTGGCCGACGGCATCCACAAGATCCGGCCCGAGCTGGACATCTTCCTGATGACCGACCGGCGTGTAGAAGAGATCGCCGGTCAAGCCACGGCGGCGCACATCCGCCGGGTGTTCTATGACGTGGAAGAGCTGAACGAGCTGCACCTCAGCATCCTCGACGGCGTGAGTGACCGCTACAAGACGCCGCACTTCTCGAACCTGGAGAAATTTAGCCGGCGCCCGATCGGTACCTTCCATGCCCTGCCAATCGCCCGCGGCAAGTCGATCTTCAAGTCACACTGGATCAAGGACATGGGCCATTTCTACGGCACCAACCTGTTCCTGGCGGAGACGTCGACCACGGCGGGCGGGCTCGACAGCCTGTTGGAGCCGAAGGGCAACATCAAAGAGGCGCATGCGTTGACCGCGCGCGCCTTCGGCTCGGAGCACAGCTTCTTCGTCACCAACGGCACCTCGACGGCGAACAAGATCGTCGTCCAGGCCCTGTGCAAGCCGGGCGACATCGTGATCGTCGACCGGAACTGCCACAAGTCGCACCACTACGGCTTCGTGGTTGCCGGCGCCCAGCCCTACTACGTCGAGGCCTACCCGATGATCGAGTACTCGATGTATGGCGGCGTGCCGCTCAGGACCATCAAGAAGGCGCTGTTCCAGCTGCAGGCGGAGGGCAAGCTGGACAAGGTGAAGATGGTGCTGCTGACCAACTGCACCTTCGACGGCCACATCTACAATGTGAAGCGCTTCATGGAGGAATGCCTGGCGATCAAGCCGGACCTGGTCTTCCTCTGGGACGAGGCATGGTACGCCTTCGCCCGCTTCTCGCCGCTCTATCGCGGACGGACGGCAATGGGCGCCGTGCCCTGGCTGCATGAGCGCTATTCGAGCCCCGAATATCGGGACGAGTACGAGGCCTTCAAGAAGAAGGTCGGCAAGATCGACCCGAAGAACGAAAAGCTGCTGGACATGCACCTGCTGCCAGATCCGGACAAGGTGCGCATCCGGGCGTATTCGACCCATTCCACGCACAAGTCGCTGTCAGCCTTGCGTCAGGGCTCGATGATCCACGTCCACGACGAGGATTACGAGGCGCTGGTGCATGAACCCTTCGAAGAGGCGTTCATGACGCATACCTCGACCTCGCCCAATGCACAGATCATCGCCTCCCTCGATCTGTCGCGGCGACAGGTCGAGCTCGAGGGATACGAGCTGGTGCGCGAGCAGATTGCGCTGGCCCTGACGCTCCGCAACGAGGTCAACAACAACCCGCTCATCTCCAAATACTTCCGGATCCTGACGCCGGCGGAGATGGTCCCGGACGAATACCGTGGAACGGGAGTCAAGGACTATGGCGATCTGAGCACATCCTGGTCGGACGTGGTCGATGCCTGGGAAGAGGACGAGTTCGTGCTCGATCCGACGCGCCTCACCCTGGTCTGCGGCACCGCGGGATATGACGGCACCTCGTTCAAGACCGAGCTGATGGACAAATACGACATTCAGCTCAACAAGACGTCGCGGAACTCGGTGCTGTTCCAGTCCAACATCAACAACACGCGCAGCGCCACCTCCTACGTGATTTCGACCCTGGCGCAGATCGCGGCGGATCTGGACAAGCAGCTCGAAGGCGACACCGGCGCGGCCAAGGGCTTCCAGGCCAGGGTCAAGTCGCTGATGGAGGATGTGCCGGACCTGCCGAACTTCAGCCGCTTCCACGATGCCTTCCGCGACGACCCGAAGGGCAAGACCTTGGAGGGGCACATGCGGGACGGCTATTTCGAAGCCTATGTGCCGGAGGACTGCGATCACCTCGCGATCAACAGCAAGGAGATGGACGATCGCCTGGAGAAGGGCCCGGAGGTGGTCTCGGCGAACTTCGTGATCCCCTATCCTCCTGGCTTCCCGATCATGGTGCCGGGCCAGGTGGTCACGAGAGAGATCATCGACTTCATGCTCAAGCTCGATGTCAAGGAGATCCACGGCTACAACAAGGATGCCGGGCTCAAGATCATCAAGCCTGAAGTCCTGAAGAACATCAAAAGACCACAGGCGGCCTAACCGTGTTGCCGCGCGTCGAACCTTGACCACACCCGCGCATCGAATTCCGACCATGGCGTGGCTGGCAGGAATTCGAGACCCGGCGGTCGATCAGTGGACCGAAGCAGGTATGCCTCGGGTACCGGCGAAGGGCCTGGCCCAAAGCCGGTACCCGAGACGGGTCGCAGAGCCACGACGGCTGGGTCGCGGGCGCCGCGTTTGTCTTCCGCACAGTGCCGCCTCGGGTTTGTCCGCGCGACTCGATCTCCGCCTTGGCCGTTTGCGTGCGGTGCCGGACCCGCTGGGGGCCGGCCCCGGTTTCGACGGGATGGCAAGTCTGGGAGAGCCGGTCGAGACCTGCGGTCGTCGTCTTTGCATGGCCGAACGCGGCCGGCCAGTCCGGCAGGCTCAGCGTGGTCGTGATGATCACCCTTATTCGTTTGTTGAGATTCGAGAGCCGGTGAAACAGCAAGGATAAGTGTCGAGAAGCCTTCGGGAGTCGCAAAGAAGGACGGGCGGTGGTGCCCGGGAGAGGTCAGAAAAAGGGGGATCGATGCGGTCTCGGACACAGGTAAGGTGTCCCGTCAGTGCTGCGACGGGGACGCGGACTGACGGCTTTTTGAGGGGCCCGACTCCAGACTGGCCCGCACGCGCGGCGGTTGCGGGAGCGGCTACCCTGTTGCTGTTGGCGGGCGGCTGCGTGCGGCTGGGCCCGGACTTCGAGAAGCCGGAAGCGGACGTTTCGGCGGCGTTCACGGAGACTGCGGATGACAAGATCAAAGCCGAGCCCGGCGATTACGGCCAGTGGTGGGCCAGCTTCAACGACCCGGTATTGAATTCGCTGGTGGACTCGGCGCGCGGCCAGAACCTGGATCTGCAAGCCGCCGGTGTGCGCATCCTGGAAGCGCGTGCCGTGCTCGGCATCGCCACCGGCAACCAGTATCCGCAGACCCAACAGGCCACGGGCAACATTCTCGGCACCAAGATCGGCGGCGAGACCCCGGTGGTTCCGCGCGCGCGCTTCACGGAATTCCGGGCGGGCTTCGACGCGGCCTGGGAGTTGGACTTCTGGGGCCGCTTCGCGCGCGGCATCGAGTCCGCCGACGCCGGCCTGCGCGCCTCGATCGCCGACTATGACGATCTCTTGGTTTCGCTGACCGCCGAGGTCGCCTCCACCTATACCCAGATCCGCGAGTTCGAGGAGCGCATCCGGCTGGCGCGCCGCAACGTTCAGATCCAGGCGCGCACCTTGAAGCTTGCCGTTGATCGGTTCCGCGGCGGCGCTGTGACCGAGCTCGACGTGACCCAGGCGCGTTCCAACCTGCGCACCACGCAGGCCCTGGTGCCCCAGCTCCAGATCAGCCTGCGCCAGTCACAGAACGCGCTCAGCGTTCTCCTGGGCCAGCCGCCGAGCGAGCTGCGCGACGTGCTCGGCGGCGAGAGCCGGCCCATTCCGGCCGCGCCCCCCGAGGTCGCGGTGGGCATCCCGGCGGAGCTCCTGCGGCGGCGGCCGGACATCCGGCGGGCCGAGCTCGACGCGGCGACCCAAAGCGCGCGAATCGGGGTCGCGCGCGCGGACCTGTTCCCGCGCTTCCAGCTCGTCGGCAGCATCGGCTTTGAGGCCGATCAGACGACGGACTGGTTCACGGGCCGCGCCTTCAATGGCTTCGGCGGCCCTGCGGTGAGCTGGAACATCCTGAACTATGGCCGGATCACCAACAACGTGCGCGCCCAGGACGCGCGCTACCAGGAGCTCATCGTCAACTATCAGAATACGGTGCTGGAGGCGGCTCAGGAGGTCGAGGACGGCCTCGCCGGCTTCGTCCGCTCGCAACAGCAGGCCAAGTTCCTGGCCGGGGCGGTGCAGGCGCTCAACCGCTCGGTCGAGCTGTCGCTGCAGCAGTACACGGTCGGCGTCGTCGACTTCCAGCGCGTGCTCGACACCCAGGAGGACCTGGTCCAGCGGCAGGACAATCTGGCGGAAACGCGGTCGAACGTCGCCCTCAACCTGATCGCCACCTACAAGGCGCTGGGCGGCGGCTGGCAGATCCGCGGCGACACCGGCTTCGTCAATGGCAAATACGTCGACGCCATGCGCGAGCGGACCGATTGGGGCAAGCTGTTGGGCACCGAAGCGCCCAAGGCGCAGGAGGCGCCGGAGCCCGACCCAGGATACCGCGCGCCGGACTGGTAGGCGCAGGCGGCTGGCGGGAGCCCTCGGACTTGTCGGTTGTCTGAGACGACTGGGAATCTTCCGGGTTTCGGCCTGCTGGGCGAACGGTCAAGGAAAGCGGTTCATTGCCGATGCGCGCGACTCCAACCCTGACGCGACGGTCGTTCCTGAAGACAGCCGGTGCCGCAGGAGTCGCCGCCGGCAGCGGGCTGTTCGGCGCTGGGCCGATCGCGGCACAGCCCCGCAAACGGCACAACATCCTTTTTGTCCTGACGGACCAGGAACGCCATTTCCGAGACGACGAGCTGCCGTCGGGCTTTCGGCTTCCCGGTCATGAGAGGCTCGTGCGGGCCGGCGTGACATTCCAGAATCACCAGGTTGCGTCCTGCGTCTGCACGCCATCCCGCTCCGTTGTCTATACAGGTCAGCATATCCAACACACGGGGATGTTCGACAACACCAACTTCCCGTGGGCGGGCAGCATGAGCACGGAGATCGACACGGTCGGCGACATGCTGCGCGCTCGGGGCTACTACACCGCCTACAAGGGCAAGTGGCATCTCACCGAGGAGTTCGAAACCGCGAACGACCTGCATGCGCCCCGGCAGATCTTGGGCGCCGAGATGGAGGCCTATGGCTTCGCGGACTACACCGGCATCGGCGACATCATCGCCCACACCCGGGGCGGCTATCTGCATGACGACGTGATCACCGCCATGTCACGCAGCTGGCTGCGAGGGCAAGGTCTGGATCTCCATCGTGACGGCAAGCCCTGGTTCCTGGCCGTGAACTTGGTGAACCCCCATGACGTCATGTACTACAACACGGATGTGCCCGGGGAGCGCATCCAGAACGACGCCACGCTCCTGATGGAAATCAATCGTGAACCGCGGCTGCCGCTCTATCAGCGGCGTTGGGACCATCCGTTGCCACTGTCACGAAACCAGGCCCTGGACGCGCCCGGACGCCCGCGGGCGCACGCCGACTACCGCGGATCGCGGGCGGCGCTGGTCGGAGCCGTGCCCAACGAGGACGCCCGCTGGCGGCGGTTGAACGACTACTATCTCAACTGCATCGCCGATGCGGATCGTCACCTGGTCTCGCTGCTCGACGAGCTTGCGGCGCTCGAACTCGCGGACGACACCGTCGTCGTCTACACCGCCGATCATGGTGAACTGGCCGGCGCGCACGGCCTGAGCGGAAAGGGCGCCACCGCGTACCGGGAACAGACCCACGTCCCGCTGATCATCGCGCATCCGGACTATCCGGGCGGCAGGCAATGCAATGCGGTTACCTCGCACGTCGACATCGCCGCGACGCTGGCGGGCCTCGCCGGTGGCGGGGCCGGCCCCGACCTGGCGCGCTCGCCCGGCAAGGACCTCACCACGCTGCTGGACGACCCGGGGGCGGCGGGACTGGACGCCGTGCGGCCGGGCGCACTCTACAACTACAACATGCTCGCCTATCTCGATCAGAACCTGCTCGGCAGCGTCGCCAAGTTCCTGGCGGACGGCGGCAAGCCCGCAGACATTCCGGCCCAGGGATACCGCCCCGACCTGCGCAAGCGAGGGGCGATCCGCGCCGTCTATGACGGGCGCTACAAGCTCGCGCGCTACTTCTCGCCCGAGGAACACCACATGCCGCGCACGCTGGAGGACCTGCTCGCCCGCAATGACGTGGAACTGTTCGACCTGGAAACCGATCCGCAGGAAATGACCAATCTCGTCCTCGACCAGCAGGCCAACGGCGCGCTGCTCCTCGCCATGAACGACAAGCTGAACGCGCTGATCGAGGATGAGGTCGGCGAAGACCTCGGTCAGATGCTTCCGGGCGACGACCCGGCGCGCTGGCGTCTCGATCCGAACATCCACAAGGTCAACATGTAGGGCCGCAGGACGGTCCCCCGGCTTGTCAAGCTGCACGACCGAGCGGTCCGCCCGAACGCTCGTCTGACCTCTGCCTTCGAAAGACAAGGATGCGGTCAACGCGTTGGAAACGCTCGCCCCACGCCGAGCCGGTCTTTCTGAGCGCAGCGCCTTTCTCTTGAGACGCGGCAACCGGCGCTCCTGGAAATTGCGCACGGCCGCCGATGCCCGAGGTTCGAGGGAGAGTCTTCATTTTGTTTCAACAGTTTGCTGCGTTTTTTGAACAGCTTGCTGAGGAAAAGGCGATACGGCATGCGGCTGCAATCGCATTTCGACCTGGCAAATACGATCGCGTTTGCAATTCCATCCGAATCGCTATATCTGGCTCTGGGGAAATCCGGGTACTGGGCTCATGCTGTCTCCGACATTCCGACATACGCTCAACCGAGCGCGAGATTTCGCGCGTTTGCAGTGTCGAGAAGAACTCACCCTTGAAGATCTGCTCCTTGCCCTCACGGAGGACTGGGACGCGATCAATGTCCTCAGGGACTCTGGGATCGACATAGGCCAACTGCGCGAGGATCTTCTCAGCCACTTCGACGACGCAGGTGCCGGCCGTGGCCGGCCGGCTCCGAAGGTACTCCAACCGACACGCGCGTTTCTTCGCGTGATGAGCCGAGCGACCCTGCGCGCAAAGTGGAGCGGCGAGCCGGAAGTCACCGGCAAGGACGTGATGGATTCCTTGCTGGACGAGCCGGCGGCCCGCGCCGTGTCGTTCCTTCATAAGCAGAAGGCGGAGCTCCGCCAGAAAGACGCGAAAGCGACAGACAGACCAGTCCAGTTCCGCCGCGGAATGTCCGGCATAGTCAGGGAAGGCCAGGCCGGCTCCACGGAGCGCGAAGCCGCTGACGGCGCGCAGACCGCGCTCGAGGCATACTGCCTCAACCTCCAAGACAAGGCCGAACAGGGCAAGGTGGATCCGCTGATCGGGCGCGGGCCGGAGATCGAGCGAACCATCCAGGTGCTGTGCCGGCGGACCAAGAACAACCCGCTCTACGTCGGCGATGCCGGGGTCGGCAAGACCGCCCTGGCCGAGGGCCTGGCACGGCGGATCGTCGACGGCGCGGTGCCCGAGGTCCTGTCCGAGGCGACGGTGTTCTCGCTCGACATGGGTGCGCTGCTGGCCGGCACGCGCTACCGCGGCGAATTCGAGGAGCGGGTCAAGGCGCTCTTGTCCGAGATCGAGGCGCTGGACGGCGCCATCCTCTTCATCGACGAGATCCACACGGTGATCGGCGCCGGTGCGACTTCCGAAGGCGCGATGGATGCCTCGAACCTGCTGAAACCGGCCCTGCAGAGCGGCAGTCTGCGCTGCATCGGCTCGACCACCTACCAGGAATACCGCACCCATTTCGAGCACGACCGGGCCCTGGTCCGCCGCTTCCAGAAGATCGACGTCAACGAGCCCAGCCTGGACGAGACGGTCAAGATCCTGCAGGGCCTGAA
>JASJBI010000097.1 GCA_030066595.1 Alphaproteobacteria bacterium
TGCGCCAGCGCCATGCGCGCGCGCCAGCAGTGCGGGCTGAACCGGTGCGCGTCGTCGGCGCCGGCAAGGTCATAGAGCGTAATCGTCATGAACCGGTCTCCTGAAGGCGGCGGGAAAAGGTCGGAGCAGCGAGGATCGACGGTGGCTGTAGAGCAATCGGCAAATGCGCGCCACAGCACCGGCGGAATTACTGTTTCGGCATATAGTGGTCTTGCCACTTCAGCACGATGTTGAAGCTGATCGAGACCCGCACGTCCTTGGACAGGTTGGGGTGCACGAAGTGGCTCACGAAGGACGGCCACAGCATCAGCATGCCGGGCTCGGGGCGGATCGTGTATTCGGGGTCCACATAGGGGTCGCCCTGGATCGCGGTCATGTTCACCGCCGGTCCGCGCGGGTCGTAGAACGAGATGCACGACGCCCGCCGATCGCTGCGTCCCGGCAGTTTTTCCTCCCCGCGCGGCATGCGCACCCAGTAGGTGCCCGACAGGTAGGAGAACGGGTGGTTGTGCGCATCGTGATAGTCGGTGAACCGGTTGATGTTGGCCCAACCCTGAACCGTCCAGTTGATCGGATAGTCGATCCCGATCGCCTTCAGATAGCCGATCACGCTGGCATCGACCTCGCCCTTCAGCCACCGCACATGGGTGTCTTCGCTTTCGAACAGGTTTTCGGACCGGTAATCCGTGGTCAGGTCCTGCCGCCCGGACTCCATGGTTCGCACCAGCGCGAACAGCGCGTCGTTGTGGGCGCGTGCGTCATCAAGCCGGCGCTGCACGAACAGGGTCGGCCACAGCGGGATGATGCCTTCCTGCCAGGTCCTGGTATCGGCCATTGCGCTGTCCCGGCGTGGCCGGCGGGATCGCCCGGCACCGGGCGATCAATCGGTCGCCTTGACCTTGACGTAAGAGCCGGGCGCGTCCTCGATCACCTTGAGCTTGCCGTCGCCGGGCTTGCGGGCATTCACCTCGCCGCCGCCGTACTTTTCGACCCACTCGCGCCATTCCGGCCACCAGGAGCCGTCATGGTGCTCCGCTTTCTCCAACCAGTGATCCGGGTTTTTGAAGCGCCGGCTGTTGACCCAGTAGCCGTATTTCGGCTTGTCCGGGTTGGGCGGGTTGATCACGCCCGCGATGTGGCCCGACCCGGCCAGACAGAACTTGATCGGCCCGGAATACATACGCTTGGCGGAATAGGTGGTCTTCCATGGCGCGATATGATCCTCGCGGGTCGACAGGATGAACACCGGGATCTTGACCTTGCGAAGGTCGATCGGCACGCCGTCCAGCTCGATCCCGCCCGGCTCCATCAGGCGATTCTCCTGGTACATCTTGCGCAGATAGAAGCTGTGCATGGCCGCCGGCATGCGCGTTGAGTCCGAGTTCCAGTACAAGAGGTCGAACGGGAACGGGTCCTTGCCCAGCAGGTAGTTGTTGACCACGAACGACCAGATCAGGTCGTTGGCGCGCAGCATGTTGAAGGTGGTCGCCATGTGGCTGCCTTCCAGATAGCCGGCCTCGCTCATCCGGTTCTCCAGCGCCTTCAGCTGCTCCTCGTCGATGAACACGCCCAGCTCGCCCGGATCTTCGAAGTCCACCAAGGTGGTGAAGAAGGTGGCCGACTTGACCCGCTTGTCGTTCTTGGCCGCCATGTAGGCGAGCGCTGAGGCGGTCAGGGTGCCGCCCAGGCAGTAGCCGATGACATTCATCTCCTTTTCGCCGGTCGCTTGTTCGACCGCTTCCAAGGCCGCCAGCACGCCTTCGTGCAAGTAGTCCTCGAAGGTCTTTTCGGCCAGCTTGTGATCGGGATTGACCCAGGACACCACGAACACGGTCAGGCCCTGGCCGACGGCCCATTTGATGAAGCTGTTCTTCTCGCGCAGGTCCAGGATGTAGAACTTGTTGATCCATGGCGGGAAGATGATCAGCGGCCGGCGCATCACCTTGCCGGTGGTCGGCTCGTACTGGATCAGCTGCATCAGCTCGTTCTGGAACACCACCTTGCCCGGCGTGACCGCGATGTTTTCACCGACCTCAAAGGCATCGAAGTCGGTCATCTTTATGTGCAGCTGTCCCTTGCCACGTTCCAGGTCGTCCAGCAGGTTCTGCAGGCCCTTGACCAGGTTGTCGCCG
The DNA here is from genome assembly GCA_030066595.1 of Alphaproteobacteria bacterium. Lineage (GTDB taxonomy): Bacteria > Pseudomonadota > Alphaproteobacteria > JAJFFI01 > JAJFFI01 > JASJBI01. The sequence continues at coordinate 2,133 of JASJBI010000097.1, forward strand.
CCGGTCTCCAGCGTGGCGTTCAGCACCTCGGGATTGGTCATCACGAAGTTGGACGGCGCGATCGCATCGACGAACTGGCGGGTGTAGAAGTCGACCTTCTGCGACGTCTTCTCGTCCAGCCCGTCGACCTCGGCGACGGTTTCCTGCATCCAGCGTGCGGTTAGCAGGTAGGACTGCTTGATGAAATCGAACAGCGCGGACTCGCTCCAGGCTTCGTGCTTGAAGCGGCGGTCCTCGTGGTGCGGCTCGGCCACCGGTTGGTCGTCCTCATGACCCAGCATGCGCAGCGTGGTCGATTGCCACAGCCGCATGTAGTCCTGCCACAGACCCATCTGCGCGGCCATCAGCTTGGCCGGATCGCTCATCATTCGCTGGGTCATTTCCAGGAACGCTGAGCCGATGTTCAATGGATCGGCCATGCCGAGCTGCGGATCCTGCCCTTGCCGCGTCAGGAAATCGGTGACGATCCGTTGGCTTTGCTCTGCAATGCGCGTCATCGATTGCGACAGCTCAACCGGATCCGGCAGTTTCACTGAAGTGTCTTCTTGTTGATCGGCCATGAGATTTTTCCTATTAATGCCGCGTTAGGCCCGGGAGGCGCAAACGAAGACCTATGGTGCCCCAGTGCCGCGCTGAAGGGGCTCAGCGCAGCGGGGCGGGAGAATATAGGCAAAGCCTTTCCGGAACCAAGGGGCTAGACGCATGCGGGAGCCTGCGTCGGTCCGCAACCAGTCTAAAGGTGTGCTGGAACCGCGGGGGCGGGGTCCATGTAGCGGCAGTGACCGACGAGTGAGCTGTGATCATGTCCTTGTTCGACCCCACCCCACAAACCGGCGGATTCGGGACCGCGACAGGGTTCCGTATTGACGACACCGTCTATCGCAAACGCACCGCGTCCCCTGCGCGATTGATCGACCGGGTCAATCTGCGTCGGCCGTTGGCGATGACGATCCTGCTGTGCGTCCTATCCAGTTGCACGGGCGGTCTTACCGAGGATTTGCCTGACGTGACCGAGGTCGAGCAGCGTCCGGACGAAACCGGAGCACCACCCGAGAGCGCGGGCAAGACACCGGCCCTGGCGACGCTGCCTGGCCCGGGCGCGCGCCCGCTGGACCCGGCCGAGCAGCGCCAGCGTCTGGCGCGCGGGTTGATGGCCGATCGGCAGAACGCGCAATACACCGACGAACAGATGCGTTTGACCGGCACCATTCCGCCACCGGGCTCGGGTCCAAGTTCTACGCAGCAAGCGACTCTGGGGTCTGCACCGGGCTCCACACCTCGCTCCACATTCGGTTCGAACGAGCCGCCGGTGCCGTCCTCTGCGCCGCGCACGCCGGTCGCCCAGGCGCCGGTCCCACCCCCGGCCGGATCGGTCCCGTCGCAGGCCCCCCCGCCGGCCGTTGTCGCGCCGCCGGTCGCACCCGGTGCGTCGGCACCGGCGTCCACGCTCAGTCCGTCCTCGGACCGGCTGGAACCGCCGTCCTCCGCGCTGTTGGCGTCACCTGACAGGCTGGAGCCGCTCACTCTCCCGACGCAGCCGGCTGCCCAGCAACCGGCCACACCGCCCCCTGCCGCCCAATCGGCGCCGCAGCAGACCGTTATTCAGCAGACCCCGCCGCGCGCGCCGCAGGCGGTGGTCACACCGCCCGCCGCCGCTCCGACCCAGATCGCACAAGCCCAAGCCCCGACCGCGCCCGCGGCGCAGCCTGTTCCGGAACGGGCGCCGCCGGCTCAGCTCGGGACGCCGCCCGAGCCGCAGAGGGCACCTCCGGCACAGCTCGGCACGGATGAGGAAACGGCGCCTGCCCGGACCATTACCTCTGGCGACACGCAGCCCGGCCAAGATCTGAACCTGTTCTCCACCTATGCGCCGGATCCGAGGACCGGCAAGGCGGAGCCCGGTGCTCGCGCATACAAGCCAAAGGAGTCTGAACCCGAGGCTGACGACGCCGCCGAGACGGGGGAGCCGTCGCAGGAACAAGGCGCGTTGCAGCCGCCGGCGCTGTCCGAGCCATTGCGGGCGCCGGAGGTCGCAGGCAGCACGCCGCCGCCACCGACGATCGTGACCGACCAGACCGAACCGCCGCCGCCGCCTCAGATTGCAGCGGTGAGCACGCCGGGCGCGGCGCCTCCGGCCGAGCCTGCCACCGCCGCGCCGGTCCAGCCGTCGGCCGTGACGCCGACCAGCCCTGTGGTCAGGCCATCGCCGACTCCGCCGCCGCTTCCCAGCCGCACAGCGCCGCCGCCGCTGGGCGATTCGGGCCCGCTGGTCATCAGCAGCCGTGGGGCGACGCGCGGTGGGCGCCAGGTCGATCCCAGCGTGCCTCCACAGACCTTGCAGGCGCCGGCCGCCGCCAGACAGGCGCTCGTCGCCGGATCGACTGCCGGTTTGCGTCAGATCGGCAGCATCTTGTTCAGCCATGGATCTGCACAGCTAACCCCGCAGGACAGAAGGTTGGTGGCGCAGATCGCGCAGTACATCAAGCAGAACGGCGGCACCGTCAAGGTGGTCGGCCACTCCTCCAGCCGGACCCGGGAGATGGATGCCTCCCGGCACAGTCTGGTCAACTTCGAGATGTCTCTGCAGCGTGCGCAGGCGGTCGCCAACGAGTTGATTCGCCAGGGACTTTCCGAGAACCAGGTGGTCACCGAGGCCAAGTCGAACGCGGAACCGCTGTTCTACGAATGGATGCCCTCGGGAGAAGCCGGCAACCGCCGTGCCGACATCTTCGTCTTCCCGGGCTAAGGGCGTTTCCGGATAGGCGCCACACGCCCTCCACGGCCGTGCACCGGGCGGACGCGAACGCGTCCGTCCCAATCGCGATCGATGCCGCCCTCTTGCCATAAAGCCCCGCTTTACCTCATCTTTCTCCGCAGACCCGGCAACCGGACTAAGCCGCATGGAGCATGAATTCCACCGTATTCGGCGCCTTCCGCCCTACGTGTTCGCGGAAGTGAACGCGATGAAGGCGGCTGCCCGGGAAGCCGGCGAGGACATCATCGATCTCGGCATGGGCAACCCGGACGGCCCCACGCCCCAGCACATCGTCGACAAGCTGTGCGAGGTGGTGCAGGACCCGAAGACCCATCGCTATTCCAACTCGCGCGGCATTCCGCATTTGCGCCGCGCGGTCACCAGCTATTACGCGCGCCGCTTCGGGGTCGAGCTCGACCCGGAGCGTGAAGCCATCGTCACCCTTGGATCCAAGGAAGGGATCGCCAACCTGGCCCAGGCGATCACCAGCCCGGGCGACGTCATTCTGGCGCCCAATCCGAGCTACCCGATCCATGCCTTCGGCTTCATCATCGCCGGCGGCGCGATCCGGCATATAGAGATCGGTCCCGATGTCGACTTCCTGGAGAGCATCGAGCGCGCCGCCCGGCACTCGGTGCCGCCGCCGCTGGCGCTTGTGCTGAACTTTCCGTCGAACCCGACCGCGCAGGTGGTGGACCTGGACTTCTACCAGCCGATCGTGGATTTGTGCCGCAAGCTCGGGATCTACATCGTCTCCGACCTGGCCTATGCGGAGATCTATTTCGAAGGACCGCCGCCGCCGTCGATCCTGCAGGTGCCCGGGGCCAAGGACATTGCGGTCGAGTTCACCTCGCTCAGCAAGACCTATTCGATGCCGGGTTGGCGGATCGGCTTCGGGGTCGGCAACCAGAAGCTGGTCGGCGCGCTCGCCCGGGTGAAGTCCTATTTGGATTACGGCGCCTTCACGCCGATCCAGGTCGCCGCGATCGCGGCGCTCAACGGGCCGCAGGACTGTGTGGAGGAGATTCGCGAGCGCTATCGCCGCCGCCGCGACGTGCTGATCGACGGCCTGGCGTCGGCCGGCTGGGAAGTGCCGCGTCCGCCGGCGACCATGTTCGCCTGGGCGCCGCTGCCTGAAGCCCATCGCGCGCTCGGCTCGTTGGAGTTCTCCAAGCTCTTGCTTCAGGAAGCCAAGGTCGCGGTCGCGCCCGGCGTCGGCTTCGGCGAATACGGCGATGACCATGTGCGCTTGGCCATGGTCGAGAACACACACCGCTTGCGCCAGGCCGTTCGCAATATCAAGCAATTCCTGGGCGCCTCCTCGTCCGCGGGCGATCTGAGCCCGGCGCGCCGCCACGCGGTCGGTGAGTGAGCGCCGATAGGGCAGAGCCGCTGCGGATCGGCATCGCCGGCCTGGGCACGGTCGGCGCGGCTGTCGCGCGCCTTTTGTTTGAGCACGCCGACCTGCTGCAGGCGCGGTGCGGACGGCCGATAGCGCTGACCGCGGTTTCGGCCCGTGACCGCACCCGGGACCGCGGTGTGGACCTGTCCTCTGTCGCCTGGTGCGACAGCGCGACCGATCTGGCGGCGCGCGACGACGTGGATGTGGTCGCCGAACTGATTGGCGGCAGCGATGGAGTCGCCAAACATCTCTGCGAGGCAGCCCTGTCGGCCGGAAAGCCGGTGGTCACCGCCAACAAGGCGTTGCTGGCCGAACACGGCACCCCGCTGGCCCGGTTGGCCGAAGACAACGGCGCCGCACTGGCGTTCGAGGCGGCCGTGGCCGGCGGCATCCCGATCATCAAGGCCTTGCGCGAGGGCCTGATCGCCAACCGGATCACCCGGGTCACCGGCATCCTCAACGGCACCTGCAATTACATCCTCAGCACCATGCGCGAGACCGGGCGCGAGTTCGCCGACGTGCTCGCCGAGGCACAGGAGCTGGGCTATGCCGAGGCCGACCCCAGCTTCGACATCGACGGCGTGGACGCTGCCCACAAGCTCGCCATCCTGGCCGGGCTCGCGTTCGGCGCGCGGGTCAACTTCGCGGCCGTGCAGGTCGAAGGCATCCGTCACGTCAGTGCGGCCGACATCGACTATGCCCGCCAGCTCGGTTACCGGATCAAGCTGTTGGGCATCGCGAGCCTCTCACCGGACGGGCTGGAACAACGGGTCCGCCCGACCATGGTCCCCGCCGACCGCCC
>JASJBI010000045.1 GCA_030066595.1 Alphaproteobacteria bacterium
CCGCAAGCTAATCCTGGACTCGATCAGCGCCTTCGGCGCCCTGCCTCTCGACGTCGCCGCACTGCCCTGTGCGGCGATGATCGGCGCGCCCAACAAATGCCTGGAAGGCGTGCCCGGGCTGGCCTTCGTCATTGTCGAGCGCGATTTGCTCGCCGCGAGCCGGGGCCGGGCGCACAGCCTGGTGCTCGACCTCTACGACCAGTGGCGGAGGTTCGAAGGCAACGGCCAGTGGCGCTTCACCCCGCCGACCCATGTGCTCGCCGCGCTCGACCGGGCGCTCGAAGGCCACGAGGCCGAAGGCGGGATCGACGCCCGGCGCGCCCGCTATCAGGAGAACCGCCGCCTTTTGGTCGACGGCATGCGCGGCCTCGGGCTCGAGACCTATCTGCCGGACGCCCTGCAGGCGCCGATCATCGTCACTTTCCATGCCCCCGCCGACGGGGCCTTCGACTTCGAGACCTTTTACGGCGTTTTGGCGAGAGACGGTTTCCTGATCTATCCCGGCAAGCTCACCGCGGCCGAGACCTTCCGCATCGGCTGTATCGGCCAACTCGGCCCCGAGCAGATGCGCGAGGTGGTGGCGGCGGCGGGCCGGGCGCTCGACCATATGGGCGTCGAGCAGCGGGGCAGGGCGGCGGCCTGACCTTTTGGGGGCGGCCTCTCCGCGTTTCCTCGTCCTGAGCTTGGCGAAGGGCGAGGGAAGCCCTCGGGCCTCATGCTTCGACAGGCTTATGCTGCGTCAGGCTCAGCATGCGGGGTGGCGAGCTGTCGGCTAGGGGTTTCCTGCCAAGAACGCTTGGAACCCTAAGGCCGGCTCGGCCTATGTAGTTGCATCCGGACAAAAAATTGATCATACTGTAACAGTATGTAAATTATTCTACACATAATGAAAATATGGCCCTCAACATCCGCAATCCCGAGACCGAAGAGCTGGCTGCCGAGGCGGCGCGGCTCGGCGGTCAAAGCAAAACCCAGGCGGTGACCACGGCGCTCAAGCAGTATCTCGCGCGCCTCAGACGACGCGCCTCGGCCCGCCGCCTCGCCGACGAGCTCGATGAGATCGCCGCACACTGCGCGTCCTTGCCCTTGCGCGACCGCCGCAGTGCGGATGAGATCCTGGGATACGACGATAATGGACTGCCGCGCTGATGGTTATCGATACCTCGGCCATTCTGGCGATCCTGGCCGACGAGCCGGAGCGCCGCCGCTTCAACGAAGCCATCCAAACCGCCGACACAAGATCAATGTCGACGGCCAGCTTCGTCGAGAGCTCCATCGTCCTCGAGGTACGGCACGGCTACGAGGGGCTGCGCGACCTCGATTTGTTCGTCGCCAAGGCCGAGATCGCCTTGGTCCCGGTGGATATCGATCAGGCTCATATTGCGCGGCAGGCGTTCCGGGCCTTCGGCAAGGGTCGCCATCCGGCGGGTTTGAACTTCGGCGACTGCTTTGCCTATGCGCTCGCCAAGGCAGCGGCAGAGCCGCTGCTTTTTAAGGGTGATGATTTCGCCGAGACGGATATCGAGCCGGCGCTTTGACGCGGTCCGCCGCGCCCAAACCGCAACAGTACTGACTCCATATGGTCGGAAAGTGCTCTAGGATCCCGCCAAGAACGCCTGGAACCGGCGCGCCACTTCGGGCGGCGTGACCGTCGGGCGGCCGAGGTCGGCCATGGAGCCGGGCGCGATGCGTATGTGCAGCAGTGCCGGGCCGGCGGACGCCAGCGCGTCCTCGAAGACCCGCGCAAAGCCCGCGACGCTGTCCGCCGAGGCCGCCCGGGCATAGCCGCAGGCAAGCGCCACCTCGGCGAAGTCGACGCCTTCGGACACGGTCGCCTGGCCGCCCGTGGAATCGTGCACGCCGTTGTCCAGGATCACGTGGATCAGGTTCTCAGGCCGCTCGTGCCCGATGGTGGCGAGCGTGCCCATCTTCATGAGCGCCGCCCCGTCGCCGTCCAGCACCACGAGCGGCCGCGCCACGTTGAGCGCCACGCCCAGCCCCATGGCCGAGGCGCAGCCCATGGAGCCGACCTGATAAAGGTGCTGCGCCCGGTCTGAGAGCGTGAACAGCTCGCGGCCGCACTTGCCGGTCGTCGCGATCACCGCCGCCGCGTCCGGCACGATCTCGAGGAAGCGCTCCAGCACGGCGGCCCGCGCCGGCCGGTCGCCGCCCTCCCGCTGGTCGCTCCAGCGACCCCGCTCCGGCAGGTCCGGTGCGGCCTGGTTGAGGCCGTCGTCGCGCACGCTGCCCTTCTCCATGATGAAGGCGAAGGGCAGATCCGACCGGGCCATTTCGGCCTCGGCCGCGTTGAGCGCCGCGGTCACGTCTTCCGCCTCGGCGGGGAAGAGACGGTGCGGCAGGCGCAGGGTGTCGAGCAGCGCGCCGGTGATCTCGCCCATGAGCGCGTGCTGCGGCTCGTCCTTGAGGCCCGGCTGGCCGCGCCAGGTCACGATCATGAGCGTCGGGATGCGAAACGGGACATTGAGCGAGGTCAGCGGGTTCACCATGTTGCCGAGGCCCGAGTTCTGGCACATCACCACCGTGCGCCGGCCGGCGAGCCAGGCGCCCGCGGCGATGGCCACGGCCTCGCCCTCGCTCGCGGCACCGACATAGCGGTTGGCCGGGTCGCCGATCACCCGGTTGATGATCGGCGTCAGGAAGGAGCAGGGCACGCCTGCGTAAAAATCGAAGCCGCGCGCGCGGGCTGGAGCGAGGAAATCGTCGGCGGCGATCATGGAACTGTGGCGGACGGGATCATTGCCAAAGCACCAAACAGGGCAGAAGCGCTTGGCGACAGGCTAGCGCCACGTCCTGCGCTTGTCGAAAGGCGATGCCATCGATTCATGCTTCGAGAGGCTCATCCTTCGAGACGCCGCCTTCATCCTGAGGAGGCCCGCGGGGCCGTCTCGAAGGAGAAGGCGGCTCCTCAGGATGAAGATCTGTGCCGGTCGCGGCGCCAATGCGCAGGTCCGCCGAGCCGCCTACATAAGGTTCCGGGCCTTGGCCAGGTCGAAGGCGTCGTCCACGTCCTGCCAGTGGCCGGTGACGAAGGCGGCGGCCACCGAATGGCCGGCGTCGATCAGCCGCGCAATGAGATCCAGCAGAGAAGCGGTGCGCAGGCTGCCGTCGGCATGCATGGCCTCGATCTCTACCCGCACCAGTTCGGCGCCGTGGGGGCTGAGCCAGGCGAGGCCGATCCATTCCCCGCTCACCGTCTCGGGCGCCAATTCGTGGCCCGCGGCCGTGATCGGCACGGCCTCCTGTTCCTCCAGATAATCGCCGGCGAACGGCCGCACCGTGCTGACCAGGTCGACGACCCGCTCGGCCGTACGATAGTCCTTGCCCCGGCCCAGCGCGTCGACGGCCAGCACCACGTCCGCCTGGTCGGTCGCGCCGACGGCGAGCAGGGTGTCGAGGACGAAGCGCCGGAACAGGATGTCGCCGTAGCTGACGATGCACTCGCCTTCCAGGCGCTCGGCGGCGCAGGCGAGGGAGGCGGCTTCGCCGGTTTCCACGTAGTCGTCGTTGTCCACCGTGGTGATCGCCGGCAGGGCGACGGCGTCCTTCTTGTAGCCGCGCACCACGACGATATCGCGCACGCCCGCCTCGTTGCAGGCGGTGACCAGACGCCGTAGCAAGGGCTGGCCGCGCACGTCGATCATGCATTTCGGCCGATCCACGGTCAGATGCTCGAGTTTGCTGCCGCGGGACGCCGCGACGATCACCGCCCGGCGGTCTCTGCCCGCGCTCGCCGCGTAGCGGGCTTCGGCCTCGGCGAGCTCCCGGTTGCCGGCCAGGTCGAAGATATCCTTGACGCTGGCGATGTCCGCCTCGACGCCGGCGATGCTCTCTTCCTCGAAGATACGTCGGCTGGTCTCGCGCATGGCTCGGATCGCGGCGCGCAGATTGTGATTGGCCCAGATGGACATGGAGACGCCCGCCTCGCGGAACGTCTCGGTCGGCGTCGAGTGGTACTTGGTCGGGACGACGACCACCGGACAGCGGTTGTCCCAGTCCCGCATGAAGGCCAGGACCTCTTGCGCCGTGGACAGCTTGGAATGAACCAAAATGCCGTCTGCGCCGGCTGCGTGATAGGCCTCGGCCCGCTTCAAAGCCTCGTCCAGTCCCCAGCCCGAGACGAACGCCTCGATGCGGGCGACGATCGAAAAATCCGGATCCGTCTGGGTGTCCTTGCCGGCCTTGATCTTGCCGCAGAACTCCTCGATGTCGGCCAGCGGCTGGCCCTCGCTGATGAAGGAATTGGTCTTGGGGAACAGCTTGTCCTCGATACAGACCGCGGCGATGTTGCGCTGGCAGAGTTTCCGCACCAGCCGACGCATGTTGTTGAAGTTGCCGTAGCCGGTATCGCCGTCGACCATGATCGGGATCGTGGTGCAGTCGGACATGAACTCCAGCACCTCGAGCACCTGGGTCCAGGACGCTTCGTTGCTGTCCCGTACGCCCAGCGCCGCCGACATGGTCAGGCCCGAGGCCCAGATCCCCTTGAAGCCCGCTTCCTCGACGATCTTGGCCGACAGACCGTCATGCGCCTCCATCAGGAAGGAGAGTTCGGGCGAAGTCAGCTCCGCGCGGAACGCGGTGGCTTTGGAACGCTGTTGGTCGGCCTCGTGGGGGGCGCTTGCGACTGCCCTCGATGCCGTGCCGGATGCTGTCATCGCGTGTCCTTACGCGGGTTCCCTCCCGCGGCGCTGATCCATTGATCATGCAGGCTGCGACCCGTCAATATCGCAGCCGGGGTCACGTGGCAACCCGCAGCGCGTCCGTCGGCGGCCTGGATTTGCCTGCCAATCAAGGCTTCTCGTGCGCCGCCACCTTGGCGTTGATCGAGGAGATCAGGGTCTCGAAGCCTTCGCGCTTCATCACCGCACCGTAGTCCGATCGCTTGGTCGCGATTTCGCTGATGCTGCCTTTGGCGAACACATCGATGATCTTCCAGCCCGCATCGCGTTTGAGCATGAGATAGTTCAGCCGGACGCTCCTGGTGCGGCCGACGATCTTCGTGCGTACCAGAACCGTCTCGCGCGGCCCATTCACGGCGCCGTGCATCTCGAAGCGCTGACCCTTGTAGTCGTCGAAGCGATAGGCGTAGGTCGAGATCGACATGCGGCTGAAGGCGTCCACCAGGGTGTTTTGCTGTTCCTCGGTCAACTGACCCCAATAGCCGCGATCGCCGCCAAGCGCCGCCTTGGCCATCGCCGGGAAATCGTAGACCCCACGTAGGACCGGCTCGAGCTTCTGGTAGCGGCCGGCGTAACCGAGCGTCTTGGCGTTCTTCATGGTGTCCAGCAGGCCGGCATTGAGGCCGTCGATCGCGGTCCTGGCGTCGGCGAGCCCCTGCGGGTCTTGCTGTGCGGCGGCGGAAAGCGGTATAAGCCCCGCCAAGAGCAGCGCAGCCAGCCACCCCCGAAGTGCGCGCAAAGACGTGCCGGCGGCTGCCCTTGCGAGTAGACTCCTGACGGCGCCAATCCTAACTCGTTCCTGTCTCATCATGACGGCTCCTGTCATCGGTTTGCCAGAATGTGATGCTATGGCGCGGCTCGTGCAATGGCCCGGGGCAATTTTTCTAAGAATGCGCTGGGCTTACCGGAGGGGCATTCGCGCCACGCGCTGGGCCGCGCGGTGCCGATCCAATGGACGGAACTCCTAGAATGCCGAATTCCGGAGAGATCAGGGCTGCATCCACAAGTTCCTACGCCCGTGTGTTCGAAGGGCTGGTGGCCGCGGTGCAACGCCACCCTTGGCCGGTCCTCGTGTTGGCCCTTCTGATCACGGCCGCGTCCGCGACCTATACGGTGCGCAATTTCGCCATCAACACGGATACGGCCGATCTGATCTCGAACGAGCTGCCGTTCCGGCAGGACTATCTCAAGTACAAGGAAGCGTTTCCCGGTTTCGCCAACACCTTGGTCATCGTGGTCGATGGCGAGAACGCCGACGCGGTCAATCGTGCGGCCGGCAAGCTGGCCGCGCGTTTGTCCAAGGGCAATCCCCACATCCGCAGCGTGTTCTACCCGCGCGGCGATCCCTACTTTCGCAGCAACGGGTTGTTGTATCTGGGCCTGGACGAACTGCGCGCGCTGTCCGACCGGCTCGCCGAGGCGCAACCCCTGCTGACCTCGCTGGCTGCGGACATGAGCCTGCGCGGCTTGTTCGACGTGCTCGCCCTGGCCTTGGGCGAAGCGGCCAAGGGCGGTTTCGATGTCTCCGCCTTGGACCCGATCCTGCGGGAGACGGGCGCCGCCGTCGACGCGCGGCTCGCCGGGCAGAGCTACCAGCTGTCCTGGTCGGGTCTGCTGCGCGGCAAGGAGCCGACGTTGGAGGATCGGCGGCGCATCATCGTCGCCCAGGCGATTTCGGACTGGAGGGCGTTGAAGCCCGATCGCGCCGTCATGGAGGCGGTTCGGGCCGAAGCGCGCGATCTGGGCATCACCCCAGAGAACGGGCTCAGGCTGCGGCTCACCGGCTCGCCGGCGCTGGACACGGAAGAGCTTGAGAGCGTCGAAGAGGGTGCCGGGGCGGCCGGTCTGTTGACGCTCTTTTTGGTGCTCAGCCTGCTGCTCCTCGGATTGCGGTCGTTGCGGCTGGTCGCGGCCACGCTCATCACCCTGTTCGCCGGGCTGATCTGTACGGCGGGCTTCGCCATTCTGGCGGTCGGCGAGCTGAACATGATCTCGATGGCGTTCGCCGTCCTGTTCATCGGTCTGGGCGTCGATTTCGGGATCCATCTGGCGCTCCGATACGACGAGAATCGGCGTGCCGGCGTCGGCGAGAAGGCGGCGCTGTTGGCGGCGGTGCGCGGCGTCAGCGAGCCGCTCTCGTTGTCTGCGGTTTGCGCTGCGATCGCCTTCTTTGCCTTCGTGCCGACCGCCTACAGGGGCGTGGCCGAGCTCGGCCTGATTTCGGGCGTCGGCATGTTCATCGCGCTGATCGCGAATTTCACCCTGCTGCCGGCGCTGCTCGCCGTGATCCCGGCCCGACCGGCCGGCGGAGGGTCGCGCGCCGGCCGCGATCTCGCCGGCGCGGTCTCCCGCGGTCTCGGCCACGCCATCGACAGATATGGAACACCGATCGTCTATAGCGCGGCCCTGCTTGGCGCCGTCGGTTTGGTGTTCGCGTCTCAGATCAAGTTCGATTTCGATCCGCTGAATCTCAAGGATCCCAACAAGGAATCCGTCCAGGCGGTCCGCGAGCTCGGGCAGAACCCGCGCTATACGATGGACACGTTGAGCATCCTGACGCCGGACCTCGATGCGGCGGTCGCGCTCGCCAAGAAAGTCAAGGCCCTGCCTGAGGTGCGCATGGCCCTGACGCTGCGCGAGTACGTGCCCAAGGATCAGGACGAGAAGCTCCCGGTGGTCGAGAGCATGGCGCTGTTCATGACGCCTTTGCTGATCGGCGCGGAGAGCCGGGCCGCGCCCACGGCGCAGGAGAACCGTGACGCCCTGGCGGCGTTTCGGCGCGCGCTGGAGACGTTCGCCGCCAGCCCACAGGCTTCCCGGATGGCAACGGACGTTGCCGCCCTCGCAGACAAGATCACGCGGTTCGAAGCGCGCCTGGATGGCGCAGGGACCGCGCGCGAGGCCGATCTTGCCGCCTTGCAGGACGGCTTGCTGAAGTACCTGCCCGACCAGCTCGACGCGCTGCGCCAATCCCTGGAGGCAGGACCGGTGACCGCCGACGATCTGCCGCCGGCGCTGCGCGCGCGGCAGATGGCGTCCGACGGCCGGGCCCGCATCAAGGTCTTTCCGGCCCAGTCGCTGAGCGAGAACGAGGAACGGCGGAGATTCGTCGAGGCCGTCAAGCGCGTCGCGCCGAACGCAACGGACGCCTCGGTGCTGCTGCTCGAATCGGCCGACGCCATCACAGGCGCCTTCCTGCAGGCCACGGCCACCACCCTGGTGCTGGTCTTGCTGCTGCTGGCCGTGTTGTTGCGCAACATTTGGGACGTTGTCTTGGTGATGGCGCCCCTCGCGCTGGCCGCGGTCTACACGCTGGCCGTGGCCGAGCTGCTCGGCATGTCCCTGAATTTCGCGAATATCATCGCGCTGCCGCTGCTCATGGGGCTCGGCGTCGCCAGCGCCATCCATCTGGTCATGCGTGCGCGCCAGGCGGCAGCGGACGGCGGCAACAGCCTGCTGAGAACCAGCACGCCGCGGGCCGTTCTGTTCAGCGCGTTGACCACGATCGGCTCTTTCGGCAGCCTCGCCATTTCGAGCCATCGCGGGACCGCCAGCATGGGAGAGCTGTTGATCCTGGCCCTGGGCATGACGCTTCTGTGCGCGCTGGTGCTGTTGCCCGCGCTGATGCGGGTGCGGGACCAGTACCGGGCGGGGCGGAGGGCGCCGGCGCACGACGCGCAGGCGGGCGCCTAGCCGATGCGTGCGATCATGCTGGCCGCCGGCGTCGGCAATCGCCTGCTCGCTGGCCGGGCAACGCCCGAGGCGGACCATCCGCCCAAGGTGCTGTTGCGGTTCGGCGGACGAACCCTGTTGAGCCGGCATATCTCGGCGCTGCGGGCGGCGGGCGTCGAGAGGCTGACGATCGTCACTGGTTACCGCGCGGCGGACATCGAGTCGGCGATCGTCGCGGAAGGCGCGGCGGAGTTCGTCGAGACAATCGTCAATCCCGACTACCATGTCGGTAGCGTCGTCAGCCTGGCGGCGGCGGACGCGCTCGGCTGGGGCGGCGACGTCTTGTTGATGGACGCAGACGTGCTCTACGATCCGCGCATCCTGGATCGGCTGGTGGCCACGGCGCATGCCAACTGTTTTCTGCTCGACCGGAACTTCGAGGACGGTGCCGAGCCGGTAAAGCTCTGCGTGCGCGACGAGAACCTCATCGAATTTCGTAAGAAAATCGATGTAGAATATGATTTTCAAGGAGAATCTGTTGGATTTTTCCGATTCTCCGCGGCCGTTGCCGAGCGCCTCTTCGTGGCCGCTCGGTCCTATGCCGCCTCCGGCCGCACGGACGAGCCCTATGAAGAGGTCATCCGGGAGCTGCTGCTGGGCGCGCCGCTCGGAACGTTCGGGTTCGAGGACATCACCGGGCTGCCCTGGATCGAGATCGACTTCGCAGAGGACGTTGCGCGCGCGGAGACGGAGGTCCTGCCGCGCATCGACGCCGGGCTCTAGAATGAATGGCGGCCACCGTCGGCGATCGGCGGAACGAAACCAGAGGAAGGACGGACCAAGCCGATGACGACGCTGTTGACCGGGGCTTCGGGTTTCGTCGGATCGGCCGTGCTGCGCCGGCTGCTCGCCGCCGGGCACGACGTGCGCGTGCTGACCCGGCCGAGCAGCGATCGCCGCAATCTCGAGGGGGTGGACTGCGAGATCGTCACCGGCGACCTGGACCACCCCGCCTCGCTCGAGGCCGCGGTCAAGGGCTGCGAGGCTTTGTTCCATGTCGCCGCGGACTACCGGCTCTGGGTTCCCGACGCGGACAGCATCTACCGCACCAACGTCGAAGGGACGCGCAACCTGATGCTGGCGGCGGCTCAGGCGGGCGTGCGGCGCATCGTCTACACCAGCAGCGTGGCCACGCTCGGCCTCCACGGGGACGGCTCGCCCGCGCATGAGAACACGCCCGTCGTGCTCTCCGACATGATCGGCCATTACAAGCGCTCGAAGTTCCTGGCCGAGGAAGAGGTGCGCCGGCTGGCGCTGGAGGAGGGCCTGCCCGTCGTGATCGTCAATCCCTCCACGCCGATCGGACCGCGCGATGTCAAGCCGACGCCGACCGGCCGCATGGTGGTCGAGGCGGCCACCGGGAAGATGCCGGCCTATGTGGATACGGGGCTCAACGTGGTGCATGTGGACGACGTGGCCGAGGGGCATCTCCTGGCCTTCGAGCGCGGGACGATCGGCGAACGCTATATCCTGGGCGGCGAGAACATGACTCTGCGCGAGATCCTGCATGCCATCGCCGAGATCGCCGGCCGGACGCCGCCGCGGGTGCGTCTGCCGCATGGCGCCGTCCTGCCGGTGGCCTATGTGGCGGAAGCCATGGCCCGGGTGACCGGCCGGGGCGAGCCGATGGTGACCGTCGATGGGGTCAAGCTGGCCCGCAAGATGATGTTCTTCTCGACCGCCAAGGCGGAGGATGCCCTGGGCTATCGCGCCCGCCCGGCCGTCGAGGGGCTGCGCGATGCGATCGCCTGGTTCCGGGCGCATGGCTATGCCGGTTGATGCGCTCTGGGAGCTTGACCCGGCGCATCGGAGGGCTTAAGTGACCGGCGGGTGGCTGGCCCGTACGCCCCTGCTGTGCTAGTAAGGCGAACGGGGGCACAGTCGTCCTCAGGTCGGACTCGGGTTGCGCGCAATTCAGCCGGTGGCGTCGCGCGGCCTGACGTATGTTTTTCGAACGGATAGGAAACAGCCGCAATGCGGGTCATTCTTGCTCAGCCCCGGGGCTTTTGTGCGGGCGTCGAGCGCGCCATCGAAATCGTCGAACGCGCGCTCAAGCTCTACGGACCCCCGGTCTACGTGCGGCACGAGATCGTGCACAACAAGCGGGTGGTCGAGGGGCTGAAGGCCAAGGGCGCCGTCTTCGTCGAGGAACTGGACGAGGTCCCCGAGGGGGCCATTACCGTGTTCAGTGCCCATGGCGTGTCCCAGCGGGTCGCCGACGAGGCGCGTCACCGCGAGCTGCCGGTGCTGGACGCGACCTGTCCTTTGGTCGCCAAAGTCCACAAGGAAGGCCAGCGCTACGCCGAGAAGGGATATGAGGTGATCCTGATCGGCCACGAAGGCCACCCCGAGGTGGAAGGCACCATGGGGCGCATCCCCGGCAAGGTCCAGCTGGTTTCGACCGTCGAGGACGTGGCGAACCTGGAGCCGCAGGATCCGACCAAGCTGGCCTATGTCACCCAAACGACGCTGAGCGTCGACGATACCCGCGACGTCATCGAAGCGCTCACCCGGCGCTTTCCGGAGATCATCGGGCCCGACGTCAAGGACATCTGCTACGCCACCCAGAACCGTCAGCTGGCGGTGCGCGAGCTGGCGCAGAAGGTGGACGTGGTGCTGGTGGTCGGGGCGCACAACAGCTCCAACTCGAACCGGCTCCGGGACATCGTTTCGGAGATGAGCGTGCCGAGCTATCTGATCGAGGACGCCAGCACCCTGGATCCGTCCTGGATCATGGACGCCAAGTCGATCGGCATAACGGCCGGCGCCTCGACGCCGGAAGAGCTGGTGCACGAGCTGATCGACCGCCTGCGCGCGTTCCATGACATCGAGGTGAGCGTGCTGGACGGGATCGAAGAGCACATTCAATTCAAGCTGCCGACCGAGCTGCGCGAGGTCGCGGCCGCCGAGTAGACCTGCCGTCGGCGACCTTCGGGCGTCGACGGGCAACGGACTGACCACGGACGAAAAGCAGGTCAGCAAGCTAGGAAAGAGGGACGAACTTGGGCGTACCACTGCTGCAGCAGCTCCGCGTCGGAGCCTACGTTCTGAAACAGAAGATCACGGGGCGGGACAAGTATCCGCTCGTGCTGATGCTCGAGCCGCTGTTCCGCTGCAATCTGGCCTGCGCCGGCTGCGGCAAGATCGACTATCCGGACCCGATCCTGAACCAGCGCCTGTCGGTACAGGAGTGCCTGGACGCGGTCGACGAGTGCGGCGCGCCGATCGTCGCCATTCCCGGCGGCGAGCCCCTGCTGCACAAGGAGATCGGCGAGATCGTCAAAGGCATCGTGGCGCGCAAGAAGTTCGTCTCGCTGTGCACCAATGCCCTGCTCTTGGAAAAGAAGCTGGATCTGTTCGAGCCATCGCCGTACCTGTTCTTCTCGGTGCATCTGGACGGCCTGAAGGAGCAGCACGACAAGTCGGTCTGCCAGGACGGCGTGTTCGACCGGGCGGTCCGGGCGATCCAGGCGGCCAAGGCCAAGGGCTTCACCGTCAACGTCAACGCCACCATCTTCGACGACGTCACCGCGGACCAGGTCGCGGATTTCCTCGACTACACCGCCGAGCTGGACATCGGCGTCACCATCTCGCCGGGCTACGCCTATGAGCGGGCGCCCGACCAGGAGCATTTCCTCAGCCGGCAGAAGACCAAGACCCTGTTCCGCGACATCTTCAAGCGGGCCAAGCCGGGCCGGAAATGGCAGCTCAACCACTCCACCCTGTACCTGGACTTCCTGGCCGGCAATCAGCAATACAAGTGCACCCCATGGGGCATGCCGACCCGCAACGTGTTCGGCTGGCAGCGGCCCTGCTATCTGCTCGGCGAGGGCTACGCCAAGACCTTCGCGGAGCTGATGGAGACCACGGACTGGGACTCTTACGGCACCGGCAACTACGAGAAATGCGCCAACTGCATGGCCCATTGCGGCTATGAGCCGACGGCCGCGGCCGACGCGGCGGCCCATCCGCTCAAGACCCTGAAGGTGGCCTTGCGCGGTCCCAAGGTCGAGGGCGACATGGCGCCCGAAATCGCATTGGACGGCCAGCGGCCGGCCGATTACGTGTTCGACGATCACGTGGTCGATTTCATGGAGCGGCTGGAAGAGGCGGACCGCGCCGCCGGCGGCAGCTTCAAGGCCTCAGCGGCGAAAGAGGACGCCTCCGCCGAGAGCAGCAGCGCGGCGTAACGCGGTCGTCGCTCTTCCGGTATCCCGGGCCAGCGCCAAGAGCGCCGGCAACTCCCACGGTCGCAGCATCAAGGCACCCACGACGGCGCCCACCCGGCTCTCGCCATCAGGGCCCATGCCGGCCAGCGCGCTCCGCGGGATGGCCCGGCCGGCCGGATCTCCAACGGCACGCAGCACCAGAAAGGGCAGGCCCGCCTCCTGCGCCGCCCGCGCCACGCCATGGCTCTCCATGTCCACCGCTGCGGCCCCGCTGCGCTGTCTCAGCGCCGCCTTGTCGGCCGTCGTGGTGACCGGAGACTCGCTGCCGGCGAGTGTCTCGATTGCGCCTCCAGGCAGCTCTGCGAGGGCGTCGATCAGACGCGCGCGCCAGCCGGCATCCACCTCGTAGCGATGGTCGGCTGCGTCGCGGACCGCCGCGGGTACGACGATGTCGCCGGTGCCAAGCGCGGGGTCGAGCCCGCCGGCCAAGCCGAAGCTGACCAGCCCGCCGGCGCCTTGGCGCGCCATCGCGAGGCCGAGTTCTCGGGCGCGTTCCGCCCGGCCGGCGGCGACGCCCAGCCGAGGGCGTTCGGTTTCCGGCAGCGCCGCGATCTCGCGGCGCAGCAGCCGGGCTTCCAGGGCGAGACCGGTGATGATGCCGACGGCGCGCACGACCGGCGACTTTGTTGCCTACATGCCGTAGGCGACGGTCGTGTCGTTGCCGCGGATCAGGTTGCGGTAGCGGGCCAGCGCCCAGAGCGGGAAGAAAGCGGCGTAGCCGTGATAGCGCAGATAGAAGACGCGCGGAAAGCCGACGGCGGTGAACAGGTCTTCCTGCCATCGGTGGCCGTCGCGCGGAGCGGCCAGCAGGTAGTCGATGCCGCGGCGGACTGCGTCGCAGTGCACCTCGCCCGCGGCCATCAAGCCGAGCAGCGCCCAGGCCGTCTGGGACGGCGTGCTCTCTTTGCACTCGGCCGTGCGATCGTCCCAATAGCTGGCGCCGTCCTCGCCCCAGCCGCCGTCCTCCCGCTGGCGGGCCTTCAGCCAGTCTACCGCCTTGCGGATATGCGGCGCGTTCGGATCTTCGCCCACCGCGTTGAAGGCGCACAGCACGGACCAGGTGCCGTAGATGTAATTGGTACCCCAGCGGCCGAACCACGATCCGTCCTCCTGCTGCGTGGCGCGGAGGTAGTCCAGTCCCTTGGCGAGGGCGGGATGATCGCGTCCATGGCCGAGCTGGGCCAGGGTGCTGACACAACGGGCCGACACGTCCTCCGTGGGCGGGTCGAGCAGCGCGCCATGATCGGCAAAGGGGATATGGTTCAAATAGTGGTGGGTGTTCTCCGCGTCGAAGGCGCCCCAGCCGCCGTTCTTGCTCTGCATGCCGATGACCCACTCCACCCCGCGATCGATGGCTTCGCGGTAGCGGGGGTCGCCGATCCGATCCAGGGCCATCAGCACGACGGCGGTGTCGTCCACATCGGGGTAGGGATCGTTCCAATACTGGAACGCCCAGCCGCCCGGGCGCAGGTCGGGGCGCTGGTCCGCCCAATCGCCGGACGCGTCGAGGATCTGGCGCTCGACCAGCCAGTCGGCGGCCTTGACCGCCGGATCGCTGTCCTTGCTGCGCTCGGCCTCCAGCATGGCATGGGCCGACAGGCATGTGTCCCAGATGGGCGACAGACAGGGCTGGCAATAGCCCTCGTCTTCTTTCAATACCAATAGCTTGCGGACAGACCTTCTTGCGATTCGGTAATCCGGGTCGATTTCGTCGTAGCCGAGCGTGTGAAACGCCATGACGGCGTTGGCCATGGCCGGAAAGATCCCGCCCAGTCCGTCCTCGCCGTTGAGGCGCTCGGTGACGAACTCGATCGCCCGGCGGATCGACTTGGCCCGGGTGCGGCCGTTCAGGTACGGCTCCATCCGGCGCAGCACCCGGTCGAGGGCCAGGAAGGCGCGGCCCAGCGGCGCGCTTGTGGCGCTCCGCATATAGTGGCGTTCCTGCTCCGGCGGCGTGGTGAACAGCTCGGGGATTTCGACCCCGCTCGGATTGACCGCGCGCGGTTTCAGCGCCATCAGGATCAGCAACGGGACGATAACCGTCCGGGACCAGTAGGACACCTTGCCGAGATGAAAGGGGAACCAGCGCGGCAGCAGCATGATCTGCACCGGCATCACGGGCACCGCCCGCCAGGGCACCTGTTCGAACAACGCCAACGTGATCCGGGTGAACACGTTGGATTGCGCGGCGCCACCATGCGCCAGGATCGCCTCGCGCGCGCGCCGCATGTGGGGTGCGTCCTTGTCGTCGCCGGCAAGCCTAAGCGCGTAGTAAGCCTTGACCGAGGCGCTCATGTTGAACTCGCCGCCATGGAACAGCGGCCAGCCGCCGTGGCCGCCCTGCCGGCGGCGCAGATAGGTGGCGAGCTTGGCCTGGACGTCCTCGTCGACGGTCCCGAGGAAATGTTCCAGCAGGATGTACTCGGACGGGATGGTGGCGTCGGCCTCGAGCTCGAAGATCCAATGGCCGTCCCGGCGCTGCACTCGCGCCAAGCCGTCCCTTGCTTCTTCAATGACCGCGTCGAGAACGTCGACGTCCTCGGCCGCGGTCTCGCCGTAGGCGCTCGCGGCCGGAGAGATACCGGCTGTAGGAGTCATCAAATGTGGCGTGCTGTTTTTCTTTGTAGCCCCGATATGATGCAGTGCACCATATCGCCCGTAAGCTTGCTCACGTTCCCCCCGATGTCAACTCTTGTAACAGCTTTTACGCGCCGCCGCGACTGTAAATCCCCGCCGTCAAATGTTTTCCAGGACGGCCCGCGCGGCGGCTTCTCCCGACCGGACCGAGCCCTCGATCGTGGCCGGTAGCCCGGTGTCGGTCCAGTCGCCGGCGAGGAACAGATTGCGCCACGGGCCGCGCGTGCCGGACCGGCGCCGCGCCTCGACGGGGGTCTGGGCGAAGGTGGCGCGCTTCTCCTTGACGATCCGGCAGGGCGGGATCGGATCGGGTGAGATCTCCAGGGCCCGGGCGGCATCTCGCCAAAGCCGCCGCGAAATCTCGTCGGCCGGCAGGTCCACCAGATCCTCGGCGGCGCTCACCGTGATCGAGATCACGCCGTTGCGCAGGAACAGCCAATCCGCGTCTCCGCCGATCATGCCCACAAAGAAAAGACGACCGTTTGATGCATCCGGCAGGGAGGGATTGGCGCGGAAGTGCGCATTGACGATGGGCCGGCTCTCCCGCGGCGCCTCGATCCCCGGCAGAAGCGCCTGCGCGCCGGCAGCCGGAACCGCCAGAACCAGGGTGTCCTCGGGGCCGAGTTCGATCTCGCCGGTCGAGAAATCCATCGCCTCGGCGCGATCATCCTTGATTCGCAGCGCACGCAGGCGCGTCCCGAACCGCACGTCCGCGCCCCTTTTTTCCAGATAGGCGAGGGTGGGGTCGATGAAGGTGCGGGACAGGCCGTCCCGGGCGATGCACGGCCGGCTGGCGGGCTCGCCGCGACCGAAGGTTTCCCGGATGACCGGCCAGAGCAGCCGGGCCGACGCCTCGCGCGCGGCGGTGTTGAGGACCGCCACGGTCAGCGGCTCCCAGAACCGGCGGTAGATCGGGCGTTCGGTGTCGAAACAGGCTGCCACCGTGCGCTCGCCGGCGGCCGCGAGGGCGAGCGCCCGGAGGTATTCGTGCGGCCGGCTGTCCGCGACCCGTCGCGCGGGGTCGAACAGCCAGCCAGGCCACCGCCCGGGACCCGGCCGAACCGTCCAGCGTTCGCCGGTCGTGAAGTCGATGAAGGGGAAGGCGGCTTCGGGTGCGCGCAACAGAGTGTCCTCCGCCCCCACGGTGCGCAGCAGGCCCATCGCGGCCCAGTTCCCCGACAGCAGCAGATGGTTGCCGTTGTCGATCTCGCAGCCAAGCGTGTCGTCGAAGAAGGACCGACAGCGCCCGCCGGCATGCCCGGCGGCCTCGTGCACCGTCACCTGTGCGCCCGCCTCGGCCAGGCGCACGGCGCAGGAGAGGCCGGACAGGCCGGCGCCGACGACGTGGGTCAGTCCCATGCTTGCGTGCAATCCGTTGACGAAGGTAACGCGGTGGGCATGGCCTCACCCTTCGACAGGCTCAGGATGAGGCCCTCACACTGAGCGTGTCGAAGTGCGAGGGCCGGCCACTCCTAGCGATTCCGCTAGCGCCTGTCACTAGAAGACGCCGTGGCGCAGCGCGATCCAGATCTTCTGCGCCTTGGAGAGCTGGACCCGGCGATGGGGATCCCGCCAGCCCTCCGCCAGCAGCCGGTCGAGATAGCGGCGGTAGACCTCCTTCATGACGATCGCCGGACGCATGGCGCCGCGATCGCACTCGGCCAGCGCCGCCTCAGCTTCGTCGAAGCGGCTCTGCGCAATCCCGGCCAGATCGCGGCAGACCAGCGGCAAGGCCGGATGTCCCAGCACCTCCTTGGGATCCCGGCTGTCGATACCGTGCGCGTCCAGGAGCTCGGCCGGGAGATAGAGCCGGCCCCGTTCCGCGTCCTCGGCCAGATCGCGCAGGATGTTGGTGAGCTGCAGCGCCCGGCCCAGGGCCGTGGCCACGTCGCGGGCGCGCGGACCGTGGTCGCCGAAGGCCCGGACCGACAGCCGCCCCACCGCCGAGGCGACCCGGTCGCAATAGAGCTCGAGCTCGGCCATGGTCGGCCCGCGCATGTCCTCCCGCGCGTCCATCTCCATGCCGTCGATCAGCGCCAGGAAATCCTCTTTGGCCATGCCATAGGCCGCGACCGGGCCGGCCAGACCGCGCGCCGTAAGGCTCCGCGGATGGCCGGCGAACAGCCCTTCGATCTCCTCGCGCCACTGGGCCAGCGCGGCGATCTTCCGGGCCGGCGGGGCCGGATCGTCGGCCACGTCGTCGATCTCGCGGCAGTAGCAGTAGATGGCGAACATGGCCTCGCGCCGCGGCTTCTTTAGAAGCTTCATGGCCCAGAGGAAGGAGGTCTTGGACTCCTCGACCACCTTGTGGATGTGGTCGCGCACCTCCTGGTCCGTGACGGCGCTCTGCGCGACGGCGGTCGCCGCGCGGCTGTCGACAGGGGCGGTTTCCGTCATCGGCGGCGTCAACGTGGTGGTCTGCATCCTCGCGGCCGGTCCGCGGGCAGGGGCCGGACCTGCCCCTTATAGCGCCGCGTTCCGACGAATGGCACCCCTTTGCCCGCGTGGATGCCGGTGGGTGCGGGCCGATCGGTACGCTGAGACCGGATGCGATCGGCGAGGCGGTGCACGAGCCGGACCTATCACCGGACTGTTCATCGGTGATCCGGGCTTCGTTCGCCGGTCCTGTCGGCAAAGCGCTTTGCATCCGGCCAGCGGACGACCCTTGCCCTGCCGCATCCGGCGCTGACTGGCCGGTGCCGAAACGCGGATCGTCCAAGACTATTGGAGGCGCGGACAGTCAGCGCAGCGCAGCGACCTCGAAGTGCATGCCGTCTGGCCGGTTCTTACAATGGCCGCCCCAGTAGAAGCCGTGCTCGTTCGCCAGGCTCACCAGTTCGCGCACGCTGCCATACCTGCCCACCAGCGCGGGGAGGGCGCCCAGAGGGTTCCCGCGCGTGTTGATATCGAAGGCCGTGCCGAAGGCATGATTGCTCAATGTCTTGTCGCTGCCACGGATGAAGCGCGGCGCATAGGAGCCTCCCCAGTTCACCAGACGGTCGATCAAATCGTGATCCTCCCAGGCTTGCCAAAGGGCTTGCAGCTGGCTATGCGCCGGCCGATAGAAATAGATGTTGCCCGATGCGGGGGCCCCCGGCACGCCGACGAGCTGTGGGATCTCGACCCGATCGATGTTGTCCTTGGCCCAGTCGTCGGTGACGACGATCCGTTCGGGATTGCCGGGCGTCGGATCGTGCTGGTAGGCGAACTCGCCGAACGCGGCCTCGCGAGCGCCGGTGCCGACGAGCGGGGCGAAATCGGGCCGCGGCGGCCAGTTGGCGCTTGCGCGATCCGGCTTGGCGGGATCCTCGTCGACGTCCTCGGCACCTTGGAAGCCCACCAGCATGGCCTGCCCGATGGTCCGGTTGCCGGCGATGCCGTCACCGACCAATCCATGTCTCTGCTGGAATGCCACGGTTGCGGCCTTGGTCCGGGCGCCGAACCGGCCGTCCACCACGCCGGGGTCGAAACCCTGCCCATGCAGGAAGTATTGCCAGGCCTCGACCAGCGGGCCGCTGCTGCCGTGGCGCAATGTCTGCAGTGCGTTCATGATTTCCTGGTCCTCGACAGGGCCTCAATCCGTTGAAAAGTCATTGAAATCCGAGCGACCGGGCATCCCGGCCATGGCCCCTTGCGGTGATCTGTATGGCTTACCGTAGGTAGCCGGGACGCATGTCAATGCTAGGGACTGCCGTGGGATTCGGCTGTGAACAAACGCACAGCAGGGGTATGGCGGGCATCAGCAGGCTCAGGCATACGGACCCGATGGACATGTGCGCGCGTTTTCGCGAACGCGCTTGCCGCGCAGCGGACGGCCGGATCGCCCGTCCCGGACCCATCCAACGCAGGCCTCCCCGCCGACTTTGTGGGCTCAATCCGCAGCATCTTCCCCGATCTCTCACTAGACCGTTCTCGTGAGAGCCAGTGGTCGCTATACCTAACTGGCGCTTAACCATCTGAAATCTATACAAACCTGTAACCCTGCGCGCATTAGGCTTGTTCGATAGTCACTCTTGCAAGCTGGCGTAGACGGATGATCAGACGAGCCGGGTTCAGTTTCTCTAGGGTGTCGTTCTGGGGTTGGCGGGCGAGCCATCTGACTGGCCCTGCCAGCGTCATTGACGGGGACACAATCGATGTCGCGGGCGAGCGTGTGCGGCTCCACGGCATCGATGCCCCGGAACTGGACCAGACCTTCTGGTGTCAGGGCCGGGAACTCTCCTGCGGCGCGATGGCCTTGGCTGCTCTCGAAGCTCTCACGGCCGGTATAAAGCTTCGCTGCGCGGTCATCGAGCGCGACCGGTACGGCCGCCTCATCGCAAAGTGCTTCTCCCCGAGCGGAATCGATGTCGGTCGCAGGCTGGTATCGGCCGGGTGGGCCCTGGCGTATCGGCGGTACTCAATGGACTATGTTGACGCGGAAGAGCAGGCGCGCCGTGCCCGACGCGGACTATGGCGGGGGAGCTTCAAGAAACCCTGGGAATGGCGCGGGTCGACCCTGCAGCGAGCCACGCCGGTATCTACGCCGACTACGGACTAGCGCAGCGCTGGCCGGCCGATCTTGGGAGAGGTGGCCCTCGCTATCGGCTGTCATCGCCGTCTTCGATCAGACTCCTCACAAAGGGATGCTCGCAAGGTCAGCTCGTGTCCCACGGTTGGCGCCTGTCTTCATAGACTTTGGTTCCAACGGCGAAGCCCGTGGGATCGTTCAGAGAACCGGCGAACAGAAAGATCAATTCAGGCGCTTGGCTGCTCGTCTTGTAGATCGGCGATCCGCAATCGCCGCAGAACCCGAACTCGACGTCGTTTCCCGCGTCGGACTTCAGGCAGTACGTCTTCAGCGGTCCGGATTTGGCAACGGTGTCGCGTTTGACGGCAAACTGCGGCGCGTGGCCCCCGCCGGAGATGTGCTGGCAGTCACGGCAGTAGCATTGAATTGCGAACACGGTCTCGCCGGCCGCTTCGTAGCGGACGGCGCCGCAGAGGCATCCACCGGTGCGAACGTCGCTTGTTTTCTCGGTCATGTATCCAGACTCCCGCAGGATCGCGGACAATGTAGGACTTCCGGCGAAGAATTCATCGGTTGCCGAGGGAGCGGACGCAGGGCACGCAACACCGCTCCCCCGCCGCCGCGTCGGGAATGCGGGGCAGCCGTTTCGTTAGAGCAAATGCGCCGAGCGCCGCTCGGCTATCGGGTCAGTCGGCTCGGCCGAATGAAAACCGAACCTTGATGCGCCCGATCGCTTCCTTCACGCCCCCGGCGGTCGTGACAAGGGCCTCGGAAATTCCCTGCTTGACCCCGCCTGCCGTGGTGACGAGCGCCTCGGAGATTCCGCCTGCGATCGCCCGCACGACGACGATGTCCTTGATCGACGGGATCGTCATGCCGCCGCGCACGTGATTGAGCGCAGTCGCCTCGACCGCGGGCATATCATCGAAGGGACCATCGATATCGCGTGCCGAGGATGGCAACGTGACGGCCGCGACCATGACCATGCCGAGCGCCGCGCATATGACCTTGCCGGTCATCGCTTCCGCTCCCATAGGGCCCCGGAAAGAAGGCATACCACAGTCGGTTCGATTCCCCGCGCCCGGCGACAGATCCGGCACGGTCGCCGCCCGGCACCAGAAACGCAGTCTGAATTTCCCAAGACCGGCGGACTCCGCCGCCGCCAATTCGCGTATCCTATGCCCGCAGCAGTGCGAAGGGAGCGGTCAATGGCGGGCAAGGTCGACGCGCGAATGGAAGAGCTGGGCATCGTGTTGCCGGAGCCCAGCGCGCCTGGCGCGAACTACGTCCCCTATCACCGCGAGGGCGATCTCATCTTCATCACCGGCCAGCTCTCGCAATGGAACGGCGAGCGCCGCTTCATCGGCAAGGTCGGCCAGAAGTTCGGCTTGGAGGAAGGGCGCGAGGCCGCGCGGCTCGCCGCTCTCAACGTCATCGCCCATCTGCGCGCGGCGCTCGACGGCGATTTGGACAGGGTTCGGAAATGCGTGCGCATTGCCGTCTATGTGAACTCCGATCCCGCCTTCCACGGGCAATCCCAGGTCGCCAACGGCGCTTCCGACCTGTTCCTCGAGCTGTTCGGCGAGGCCGGGCGCCATACACGGATGGCCATCGGCGTTGCCGCCTTGCCCTACGACGTCGCCGCCGAGGTCGAAGGGGTGTTTGGAGTCGACTAGATCGCGTCGCCTCAGGCGCTCAGCGTAAACAGCTCCTGCGGCTCGCGTACGCCGCGCAGCGCGTGAAAGCCCAGCGATTCGAGCCGCGCAGCTCCACCGGCGGTCTCCTCGAACGTGTTCGAGACCAGGATGTTGCGCTCGAGCGGCCGGCAGAGCGCCTGGATGCGGCTGGCCTCGTTGACCGCCGGCCCGACTACGGTGAAGTCGAGCCGGTCGCTCGCGCCGATGTTGCCGTAGAGCACCTCGCCCAGATGCAGGGCCAGACCGAAATCCATGACCGGCTTGCCGGCGGCCTTGCGCTCTTCGTTGAAGGCGGGAAAGGCGTTGCGCAGTTCGGCCGCGGCCGTGAGCGCGTCCCGGCACACCGCCGCCTCGTCCCGGTCCGTCAGGTCGAAGGTGGCAAGCAGTCCGTCGCCCAGGAATTTGAGGATCTGGCCGTGGTTGGCGTGCACCGGCCGGGCCATGGCCTCGAGATAGGAGTCGAGCATCTCGATGAGCGCGTCGCGCGGCAGCGTGTCGGTGAGGCGGGTGAAGCCGCGCAGATCCGAGAACCAGATGACGGCGCGGATAGTCTCGGCCGAGCCGCGCTCGATCGCGCCGGTGAGCACCCGGTGGCCCGCGTCGTGGCCCAGATAGGTTTCGATCACGGTGGAGGCGACGTCGTAGGTCGAGCGCGATTTCACGGCCAGGGTCAGGTAGGGCAGGAGGTCGGCCACCTGTTGCAGATGCCCGTCGTCGAAGCCTTCGGGCCGGTCGGTGGCGCAGGAAAAGAACACCCCGTCGAGCGCCTGGCCCGGCCTCGGCGGGAGATTGGGTGCGGCGGCGCGTTCGGCGACGGCCGCCGCCTGGGCCGGATCATAGGGGACGATACGGGCCGCATATTCGGTCAAGCCTTCGGCGCGCAATTCGGGAAAGATCGGAAATTCGTCGGGCTCGCCGGTGTCGAGCCGCCGGCGCATCTCCAGGATGCCCCGGCTGCGCAGATAGTAAACCGGGCTCTGCAGATAGCCCTGGCGGCTCAGCGTCGTGCGTTCGCGCGGCGTGTGCTCGACGGCGCCCGCGCCCGGCCGCCAGACGAAGGTATGCGCGCCATAGCGGGGATGCAGCGTGCCCATGCCCATCTGCGCCCGCTTCATCGGGTAGCCCGCGTCGTAGATCCGCTGGCAGAACCCGGCGAGCTGCTCGTCGAGGGGCAGGCCCAGCATGCCCCGCTCCACGATCCAGAGGTCCAGGCCGTCGAGATCGAGGGGCGGCGCCGGCGCTGCGTCTGATTTCCGAAGGGTCATGTCTGTCCGCCGCACTGTCTCGCCATCATCGCCTTCCGATTGCGTTGCACTGCCAGGGATCAAGCATATCTGGTTCTCCGGCTACCTTGAACCTAAGCTGGCTCGTATCCCCGGCAACACGCGGCGGGCGATGGTCCGTCGACCTCGTCCCGTTCGTCAGCCGACACAGCCCGCAATTCGGGCCAAGAGGGAGGCTTACATGGTCCCGACAACGGTTTTCTTCGACATCGGCGATACCCTGGTGCGCAGTGCGTCGTGGCTGGAAGGTGCGCAAGCGTGTCTTGATGCCTTGCGTGCACAGGGCGCACGCCTGGGCATAATCTCGAACACGAAATCGATGAACCGGTCGGAGCTCAAAGCACTCCTGCCCGGCGACTTTGACTTCGATGATTTCGATCCGGCTCTTGTGGTGCTCTCTTCCGAGGTCGGCTTAGAGAAGCCCGATCCGCGCATATTTCTTCATGCCGTCAGGGTTTCTGGGTCTCAGCCGAGCGAATGCGTCTTTGTCGGGGAGGTGGTCGAGGAAACGTGGGCGGCCCAGGCGATCGGTA
Source organism: Alphaproteobacteria bacterium (assembly GCA_030066595.1). Taxonomy (GTDB): domain Bacteria; phylum Pseudomonadota; class Alphaproteobacteria; order JAJFFI01; family JAJFFI01; genus JASJBI01. Next base: position 23,322 of record JASJBI010000045.1, read on the forward strand.
TGCGGGCAATCCGCGTGGCCCATTTCCCACTGGACTTCAAAGAGATCATGCGCGTTCTGCGCATCGAATGGCGCGCGACCGGGTGAAGCGACCATGCGAGCGATCATCGCGTGTTGCGCTCGGGCAGCAGGAGTCGTGGCGCGGCCACGAACGCGCAACGCGACGGCGCGCCGGCGAACCGCTGCCGCGAACGAGGACGTTGCCGCGACGGAGCCGCGGCAACGATCTCGCGATCCCAACAGAGACCACCCAGCGGAGCCCGGGTCAGTGCCCCTTGGACCGACCGCTGCTCCAGACAGCCCTAACCGGCCTTCAGCGCCTGATCCACCGACTTCTCGGCGGCCTGCGTGAATTCGTCGCCCCGGAGCGTGCCGCAGCAGCCCCTGAGTTCGAGAGCCTGGGGTTTGGGCGCGGCAAGACCCACCGGGCCGCCCAGGACCTCGCGATGGGCGAACTGGTTGTGGATGAACTCCTTCCA
>JASJBI010000098.1 GCA_030066595.1 Alphaproteobacteria bacterium
GTGCACGAGACCTGGAACCAGGTGATGCCGATTGCCGACACGGCCGCGGCCCTGTTCTATCAGCGCCTGTTCGAGATCGACCCGGACCTCAGCGCACTGTTCGTGGGCGTTGATCTGGCGAGCCAGCGCCGAAAGCTGGTGCAGACCCTGACCCGGGTGGTGGTGGCGCTGGACGACATCGCCGACCTGGTTCCGGAGATCGAGGCATTGGGCCGCCGCCACGCCGGCTATGGCGTCACCGATGCGCATTACCAGACCGTCGGCGAAGCGCTGTTGTGGACGCTCGAAACCGGGCTCGGCGATGCCTGGACCCCGGACGTCGAGGCCGCTTGGACGGCGGCCTATGGGTTCGTCGCCGACGTCATGCGCGGTGCGGCGGCCGAAGAGCAGCGGTTCCGTGCCGGCGCGGTGTCTACGGCCCACCCGGCGTGAGGCGCCCTGTGCAAACCCCCGTTTTCGTGGAAGGAGAGCTTTGATGTCGAAGGGCTATTGGATTGTCCGCGTATCGGTGAACAACGCGGAACGCTACCCCGAATACCTCCAGGCGGCGCGGCCGGCCTTCGAGAAGTTCGGCGCCCGATTCCTGGTCCGAGGCGGCCAGCACGAGCCGATGGAGGGCACCTCGCGCGAGCGCAACGTGGTGGTCGAGTTCAAGGACTATGCGACCGCGCTGGCCTGCTACCGCAGCCCCGAATATCAGGCGGCCAAGAAGATCCGCAACGCCAACGCGGACGCTGACTTCATTGTCGTGGAGGGGGCCGCGGCCTGAGGCGCGACCCCCTCACGTGGCGGGACGAGAGAGGTTGGTGCGGCTGCGAAAGCGGGAAAGACCACCGGGCTGATAACAACATCGAACTCGGCGGCAGCTCCGATTGATACGGGTCAATTCGCTTTAGCGTCGCGTCCGCAAAACTGGCCGGCATGAACCAGGTCCAGACCCGCTACGCGGCCCGCCAGACCCCGCGCTACACCAGCTATCCGACCGCACCCCATTTCCATCCGGGCGTCGGCGCCGCGGCGTTTCGATCCTGGCTCGCCCAGCTCGCGCCGGACGAGCCGTTGTCGCTCTATCTGCACGTGCCGTTCTGCCGCCAGCTCTGCTGGTACTGCGGCTGCCACATGATGGTGGCCAACCGGGACGAGCGGGTCACCGCCTATGCCCGGCTGCTCGAGGACGAGCTCCAGATCCTGGCGCGTAGTCTGCCGCCGAAGCCGCGGCTGGCGCACATACATTGGGGTGGGGGGAGTCCGTCGATCCTGTCGGAGCCGGACTTCGCCCGGTTAATGGAGCGGATCGGCCAGCTCTTCACGCTCGACCCGGACTGCGAGGTGGCGATGGAGGTCGACCCGCGCGACCTCGGCCCGGACCAGGCCCGCGCCATGGCCCGCGCCGGCGTCAACCGGGCGAGCCTCGGCGTCCAGGACTTCAGCCCACATGTGCAGCAGAAGATCAACCGCATTCAGCCCTATGAGCAGGTCGCTCTGGCCGCCGACGCGCTGCGGGCCGCCGGCATCAAGCGGCTGAACTTCGATCTGATGTATGGCCTGCCGGGTCAGAGCGTCGCCGACGTGGAGCGCACCACGCACCGGGCAGCCGATCTGTCGCCGGACCGGATGGCGGTCTTCGGCTATGCCCATGTGCCGTGGATGAAGAAGCATCAGCGGATGATCGACGAGGCCGAGCTGCCCGGCACGGCCGAGCGCTGCGCCGAGGCCGAAGTCGCTGAGGAAGTCCTGCTGGCCCGCGGTTATGAGCGGATCGGGCTCGACCATTTCGCGCGGCCCGACGATCCGCTGGCGATCGCGCAGCGCCGCGGGCAGCTGCGCCGCAACTTCCAAGGCTACACCACCGATCAGTCCCCGCTGCTCGGTCTGGGGGCGTCGGCGATCAGTGCGCTGCCTCATGGCTATGCGCAGAATGTCGCCCGGCTGCCGGACTATGCCGCCGCGATCGAAATGGGAGAGCCGGCCACCTGCCGCGGCATCGCCTTGTCGGAGGACGATCATCTGCGCCGCGCGATCATCGAACGCCTGATGTGCAACTTTGAAGCCGACTTGCACGCCGCCTGCGCGGACCATGGCGTCTCACCCGAAACCCTCGATCAGAGCCGGGAGCAGTTGGCAGCGCTGGCGCAGGATGGTTTGGCGGAGTTGAACGGTGACCGCGTCCAAGTCACCGAACTGGGCCGCCGCTACGTACGCCACATCGCCGCGTGCTTCGATGCCTATCTGAACGCCGCCCCCCAGCGCCATAGCCGCGCTGTGTGAGGGGGAATTGGGAGTTTGGCTCCCGACCGGATCGGAGGTTGGGGATAAACAGCGTCATTGCGAGCGCAGCGAAGCAATCCAGTGGCGCGGGACGGAGCGCCACGACCTCGATCCAAGTGCGGTTGCTTGGATCATGATCTGGATTGCTTCGCTGCGCTCGCAATGACGGGTCAAGGGCGGTGAAGCGCTCACCTTGAATCAGCCGACATGGAAGGCCTCGCACAGCTGCGATGGGCGCAGGCCGTCAGCTTCCCGTTCAGTTCTCCAGGATCTTCTTGCCTTTCACGACGCCGCCGGTGCTTTGGGCGGGCGAGCTGTTGTCGGCCACGTCCCCGAACGGATCCGGCGGATCGCCCGGCAGCATCGGCGTGGTCACGGCATCCGGACTGCTTGGTGCGAGCTGCCCGCGCATCAGACCCATCGCGGTGTCGAGGGCGAGCTGTCGGTTGAACACCTTCGGCCGCTGCACCGTCACCGCTCGATCCTTGTGGCGAAGCCTTTGACTGATCCTGGCGGCCCGGGCGTGCGGGACCTGGCCAATCGCCTTGGGCGCAGTTCGGCGAACGGCGACCGCGCGCACCCGCGCCACGCGGGCAAGCCGGCGCACGCTCAGACCGAGACGTCGGGGCTGAACTTGCCTGGGCACCGCTCTTGCGATCGCAGCGCGGCTCAGGCTGGCCTGTGGCGCCGAGACGCGGGCGGTGCTCAGCTTGGGACCGGCCTCGGCCGTCCAAGGCAGAATTGTCGCCATCGCCAACACGGTGACAAAGATCGAAAAGCGCCGTCGCATCATCCTCTCCCTCGGGGCTGTCTCGTGGTGTCCCACTAGAGGTAGGTCGCGGCGGCGGTCGCTTTGGTTTCACTAGCCCGCGGGGCCGTCCGACGACGGCCCCGCTCTTCGTCTCCGTCTTGCTCGACTCTGACTACCGGGTCGGCTCATCGGGATCGATGTCCGGCACGTCGTCGCCGGGCGTGTATTCGGTGATCCCGCCGCCGGGGCGGTCCCGGTTTGCCGGCTCCGCGCCATGCGCCTGCGGTGAGGCGGTGCCCATGTCCGCGCTTTCGATCATGCCCATCGCCGCATCGACCGGCGCCGGGTCTGTCACCGCCTCGAACAGGAACCGAGCGTTTCCGATGTGGCCGCGCTGCGCCTCGTGCATGCCGGGCTGGCCCAGCATGTCCATGGTCGACGGCTTGTCTTTCGGCTTGCAGGGGCCGATGCAGAAGATCGGCGCACCGGGATCGCTGGCCCCGTCGATCGGCGCCGGGTTGCGGGTGAGATCCTTATGTTCAGTGATCGTCGTTCCGAGCGTGTTGCCTTCTGCGTCGACAGTCTCCCAGTAAGTGTTCAACGGATTACCATCCGAGTACGCCGTAGACACAGTGGTGCGCGTGTCGCCTTTCTCGATCAGTGTCACGCTGTCGATGAGTTCGCCTTCGCTGTCCAACGTCTCCGTCGTTGTCACGATGCCGCGGCCGCCATCCTGATTGTATTCTGTCGTTGTCACCACCCAGCCCTTGGCATCCTCTCGTTCCTCCCAGACCTGAAATGTTGTTGTGTTGCCGTCGCCCTGGCCACCGCCACCACCGCCGCTATCCTGGCCGGCCAGGCCGCGCGGGTCGTTGAGGGTCTGCCCCGGGTTCTGGATGGTCTGCGTGGTCTGGTTCGGATCGCCCGAGGCGCCGGGGTTGTAGTTCCCGACCGATGGCCCGACCGCGCCGGGGTCCTCGCCGGATCGCAGCGCGTCGAGCAGTGCCAAGTCGTTGCCGTTTGCATTGGCCGGCCCGTTCTCTTCGAACTTGGCAAACGGGTCCAAAGGCCCGTCAGCACCGACGGGCGGCGTCGAAGTGGTGAAGCCATCCGGTCCTCGCGGCGCGTGGTCGTCCCGGACAAGCCCCATCGCCGTGTCGAGGTCGAGCTGTCGGTTGATCCCCTCCAGCCGCTGGAATGCGCGCGCCTGATTTGCCTCTCGCATGACCTGACCAAGCCGGGCTGTCCTGGCATTCAAGCCTCGGCCGATCGCACCGGATGCGCCCCGGCCGACGCCGACGGCGCGGACTCGCGCGACGTTGCCGAGCCGTCGCACGCTCAGGCCGAGCCGGCTGGGCAGCGCCTGCTTAGGCAGGGCCTTGCCGATCGCCGTACTGCTCAAGGCTGCCTGCGGCACGGAAATCTGTGGAGTGCTCACCTTCGGGCCGGCCAGTGCCGGCCCCGATAATAGAGTTGTGGCCGCCAGCACGGCGGCCAAAGCCGAAAAGCGCTGTTTCACGATTCCCTCCTTCGGGGCTGTCTCGTTGTGTCCGATCGCCGGTAAGTCGCGGCGACACGGGCTTTGGTTTCAAACGGTCGTTGGCGCCGTGCATTGCGGATGCTCTCGCGCCTTCTATACTTCTCGGAAAACCCAGGGAGGACATGGCCATGGCGTTGGACGCCGAAACGCTGTCTCAGCTTCTGGATACCGTCGGCCGATTCGTGGACGAGCGCCTGCGCCCGTCCGAGCAGCAGGTCGAGGACGACGATCACGTGCCCGACGCGCTGATCGAGGAGATGAAACAGCTCGGCCTGTTCGGGCTGACCATCCCGGAGGAGTACGGCGGCCTCGGCCTGGATGTGACCGAAGAGGTCCAGGTCGCGCTGGTGCTCGGCCGCACCTCGCCGGCCTTCCGCTCGGTGTTCGGCACCAACATCGGCATCGGCAGCCAGGGCATCGTGATCGATGGCACCGAGGAGCAGAAACAGCGCTATCTGCCGGGCATGGCGTCCGGCGACATCATCGGCTCGTTCTGCCTGACCGAACCGGACTCCGGCTCCGACGCAGCCGCGTTGCGCACCACCGCGCTGCCCAACGGCAACGGCTATGTGCTGAACGGCACCAAGCGCTACATCACCAACGCGCCGCGCGCGGACGTGTTCACCGTGATGGCCCGCACCGACCCGGACACGCCCGGTGCCCGCGGCATCTCCGCCTTCGTGGTCGACGCCGACAGCCCCGGCATCCGGCTCGGCAAGCCGGAGAAGAAGATGGGCCAGAAGGGCGCCCATGTCTGCGACGTGGTGTTCGACGACTGCAAGATCCCCGGCGACGCGCTGATCGGCGGCGTCGAGGGCCAGGGCTTCAAGACCGCGATGAAGGTGCTCGACCGCGGTCGCCTGCACATGGGCGCGGTGTGCGTCGGCGTGGCCCGGCGGCTGATCGGCGACAGCCTGGCCTACGCCATGGAGCGCAAGCAGTTCGGCAAACCGATCAGCGAGTTCCAGCTGATCCAGGCCATGCTGGCCGACAGCGAAACCGAATGCGCCGCCGCCGAGGCGCTGGTGGTGGACGCGGCACGCCGGCGGGCGGCCGGCGAACCGGTGGTCAAGCAGGCCGCGATGGCCAAGTACTTTGCCTCCGAAATGGTCGGCCGGGTCGCCGACCGCGCGGTGCAGATCCACGGCGGGGCCGGCTATATCTCGGACTACGGGGTCGAACGGTTCTATCGCGATGTGCGCCTATTCCGGATCTATGAGGGCACCTCGCAGATCCAGCAGCTCATCATCGCCCGGGAGATGATCAAGGGCGCCGCCTGATGACCTCGGATCCGGCCGCTGCGCCAGCGCCGGTCCCGCATGGCGAGACCGTCCTGCCGCTCGACCGGTTCGGCTGGATCACCGAGCCGCTGGACTATTGGGCGACCGAGGCGCCAGACCGCATCGCTGTTGCGGATCAACGCGCTACGCGCAGTTTCTCAGAGCTGAAGGACGACGTAGACCGGATCGCCGGGCTGTTCGCGGCGCGCGGAGTAGGGGCGGGCGACCGGTTGTTGATCGTGCTGGAGAACAGTGTCGCGGGCGCGTGCGCGATCCTGGCCGCCGCACGCCTGCGCGCCTGGGCTGTGCCGCTGAATGCCCGGCTGTCCGAACGCGAGATCGACACCATTCGCGATCACTGCAGTCCGCGCTTGCTCGTGTTCACCGTTGGGGTCTCCCGCGACGCCGCCAAGCATGCCGAGCGGCACGGAGCGGAGGCTGATCCGGCGCTCGATCCCCTTGGTGCACTGATCGCAAGAGGCGTGGCGGGCGCGCCGGAACCCGTCGACGACCGGCCCGAGGACCAGGTCGCCGCGCTGATCTACACCTCGGGCACCACCGGCGCGCCCAAGGGCGTGATGCTGACCCACGACAACCTGATGTTCATCGCCGGGCGCAGCTCGGCGATCCGCTACCTCAACCCGGCCGACCGCGTCTATGCGGTGCTGCCGATGAGCCATGTGTTCGGGCTCGCCTCGGTGCTGCTGGGCTCGCTTTATCAGGGCGCGCGCCTCGATCTGGTCGCGCGGTTCGACGGCGAGGAGGTCGCCCGCGCACTCGCCGAGGATGGGGTCACGGTGTTCCAGGGCGTGCCGCAGATGTACGCCCGGCTGATGGCGCTGTCGAAGGTGAGGGGGGCGCCGCTGCCGGCCCCGCATCTGCGCTACCTGTCGTCCGGCGGCGCGCCGCTCGACCTCGACCTAAAGCACCGGGTCGAGGCGATGTGGAACCAGCCGGTGCACAACGGCTACGGCATGACCGAGACCTCGCCCACGGTGTCCACCACCGACACCGACAACCCGGCCGCCGACGAAAGCTGCGGACCGCTGATCCCGGACGTCGAGGTCCGCATCGCGGGGCCCGACGGCGCGGCATTGCCGGCGGGCGAGGCGGGCGAGATCTGGGTGCGCGGCCGCCTGATCATGAAGGGCTACTACCGCGACCCGGACCAGACCGCCGAGGTCATGACCCCGGACGGCTGGTTCAAGACCGGCGACCTCGGCCGGTTCTCGGACGCGGGCGAGCTCTACGTGGTCGGCCGCGCCAAGGAGCTGATCATCCGCTCCGGCTTCAATGTGTACCCGCCCGAGGTCGAAGCGGTGGTCGCCAGCCACCCGGACGTGGCGCTCGCCGCCGTCCTCGGCCGCCCGGTCGACGGCAACGAGGAGGTGGTGGCCTTCGTCCAGCCGGTGCCGGGCCACCAGATCGACGAGGCCGCGCTGCGCGCCCACGCCGAGG
>JASJBI010000099.1 GCA_030066595.1 Alphaproteobacteria bacterium
AGCGGGATCAGCGTGCGCCGGTTGCGCACCCGGGCCGCGTTGGTGGCGAAGCGGTCGTCGTCCGCCAGCGCGGGCACCTGGGCGAAGGTGCAGAACTTGCGGAACTGGCTGTCGTTGCCCACGGCCAGCACGAAATAGCCGTCGCTCGCCGGCAGCGCCTGGTAGGGCACGATGTTGGGATGGGCCGTGCCCATGCGCCCCGGCACATGGCCCGCGCCGCCCACCAGATAGTTCATGCCCTGGTTGATCAGCCAGGCCACCTGGGTGTCCAGGAGAGCGGCGTCGATGTACTGGCCCTGGCCGCTCCGGTCCCGGTGGTGCAGGGCGGCCAGCACGGCGGCGACCACATACATGCCGCACATCACGTCGGCGATGGCCACGCCCACCTTGGCGGGCTCGCCCTCCTCGTCGCCGGTGATGCTCATGATGCCGCCCATGGCCTGGGCCACCATGTCGTAGCCGGCGCGCGGCGCGTAGGGGCCGGTCTGGCCGAAGCCGGTGATCGAGCAGTAGATCAGCGCCGGAAAGTCGTCCTTGAGCTGGTCGTAGCCGAGGCCGCGGCGGGCCAGGTCGCCGACCTTGAAGTTCTCGATCAGGATGTCGGACTTGGCCACCAGCCGCTTCAAGAGCGCCTGGCCCTCGGGCCGGCTCAGATCCAGGGTGAGCGAGCGCTTGTTGCGGTTGGCCGAGAGGTAGTAGGCGCTCTCGCTGCTGTCCTCGCCGTCCGCGCCCTCGAGGAAGGGCGGGCCCCATGTGCGGGTGTCGTCGCCGGCGCCCGGCCGCTCCACCTTGATCACGTCGCAGCCCAGATCGCCCAGGAGCTGGGTCGCCGTGGGGCCGGCCAGGATGCGCGTCAGGTCGAGGACCCGGATGCCAGTGAGCGGGGCGGTCATGGCGCGCGGTTATAGGAGACGCAGCGGATCGAGCTCAAGGAATAAGACGCTCAGCGGCCGCCGAGATCGGGCCTCGGAAAGGTCGCGGTCATGATCTGGTCGACCGCGGTCCGGTCCGAGGCCAGCGGCACGACGAGGGCGTCCCAGAGCTCGGCTGAACGGTTCCGGAACAGGCGTTGCCGATAGAACAAGGGGCTCTTGTCGCGGCAGACCTCCCGATAGAGGCGCGCCAGGAACCGGGCCGAGGTGGGCGCCAGCTCCGAGACCAGCCTGCCGGTCATGTCCGCCTGGTCGGCCAGTGCGACGTTGGTGCCGTAGACCCGGTAGCGGAAATCGCGCCCGCCCGTCTCAACGTCGAGCAGCATGAGGTTGCCCAGGCAGTCCTTGAGCTCCAGCACGTCGAAGTCGGCGCGCGCCGGGAGCCGGCCGTCCGCCGCCTGGCGCGCGGCGCTCCAGCGCTGCCAGAGCTGCCTGAGGCCCGGTATCTCCAGGAGGTCGTCGTGGATCGCCGAGGTCCGGACGAGAAGCTCGCCGGCCCCGGCGCCGCCGCGCCGGATGTCGTCCCCTGCCATGTCGCCCCCCAACCCCTCGCGACACAATCGCTGCGGGTATAATGGATGCAACCTGCTTTATCCAGTCGCTTCGACAACCGCACGCTGCGTTCAGCCGAGCCATCCATGCCACTGATCCGCTGTCGGTCACCCTTCGTACACTTATGAAATTCATCATGGTGCGGCCCGGACACCATCTCCGCGGAGCCTGATGCGAGACGCGCGCTGGCGGCCGAAATGGGGTTAAGGCAGGCGCATAAGAGCATGACCATCGACAGGCAGAGCGTCCGGCGGGATGCCGGCCACGCGGGATCCGACGACGGGGCGGAGCCCCCGGTTGGGGCGGCCGCGAAGGCATCGCCTGCGCGCGAAGCGGTGCTGGCCCTCGACCCGGCGGGGCGGGCGCTGGTCGAGGCCCCGGGCAACCAGGCGCTCCTGGCCGTCTACCGATATTGGGATGGTCTGCGGACGCACCCCGCGGAGATCCCCGCCCGGGCGCGCTTCGATCCGATCGACATCCCCAGGCTGCTCGGCAGGGTATTCCTGGCCGAGGTCGTCGCCGGGCCCTCCTGGCGCGTGCGCTATCGCCTGATCGGCTCGCAGATCGTCGGCATAGAGGGCCGCGACCATACCGGCCGGTTCCTCGACGAGATCAATCCTGACCCGGACTCCCCGATGCGGCGGCACTATGCGGAGCTGATCGACCGGCGCCGGATCTATGTGCGCAACGACACCGCCTATTGGGCGGGCCGCGATCACGTGGCCTATCGAGCGCTGTTGTTGCCGCTGTCGTCCGGGGACGGAAAGCTCAGCCACATCCTGGGCGTCATGACCTGGGAGAATTGAGCCCGCCTCACAGGTGGCGCAGGGCATCCAAAGCGCCCTGCAGGATCCAGGCCGCCGCCGCCTGGTCGACGGCGCCCGCCCGCTTGCGGCGCGACATGTCCGCCTCCTCGATCATCTGCCGCTCGACCGCCGCCGTGGACAGCCGCTCGTCCCAGAACGCCACCGGCAAGGCAACGCCGGCCGCGGCCAGGTTCCTGGCGAACTGGCGCACCGACTGACAGCGCGGTCCTTCGCTGCCGTCCATGTTGACCGGCAGGCCGATGACCAGCCCCCCGACGCCCCATTCCTCGACGACCGCCGCGAGCCGCGCCGCGTCCTGGGCGAGCTTATGCCGCCGGAGGGTCTCGAGCGGCGTCGCGATCGAAAGCGCCGGGTCGGAGATCGCCAGGCCCACGGTCTTGGCGCCCACGTCGAGGCCGAGCAGCCGTTGGCCGGGGGCCAGCCGGTCTTTCAGGTCCGCGACTTCTTGCTGCAAGCGTGTCTCCCGCGGTCCGGTGGCAAGATCGACCCGCCATGCCATACTGCGCCGGTCCCGGACAGGCAAGCGGCGGGCGTTGCTTGCGGCGCCCAGGGGCGGGTGATAGGGTCCCGCGATTCTTCAGCGGCTCCTCCGAATGCAAGGCCCGCCATGGCGCTGGACAAGGCCACCGTCGCGCATATCGCCCATCTCGCGCGCATCAAGGTCACCGAGGCGGAGCTCGAGCAGCTCGCCGGGGAGCTCTCCAACATCCTCGGCTGGGTCGAGCAGCTGGACGAGGTCGACACCGAGGGGGTGGCGCCGATGACCAGCGTGGTCGACGTGACCCTGCCGTGGCGCAAGGACGTCGTGGACGACGGCGGCTACGCCGACAAGGTGCTGACCAACGCGCCCGACCCGGAAGACGCCTTCTACACCGTGCCCAAGGTGGTCGAATGACCGCGCTGACGCGGCTCGACGTCGCCGGGGCTCGGGACGGGCTGGCGAAGGGCGAGATTTCCGCCAAGGAGCTGGCTGAGGCGCATATTCGCGCGGTCGAGTCCGTGCGCCCGCTCAACGCCATGATTACTGAGACGCCGGACCAGGCCATTGCCATGGCCGAGGCCTCGGACGCCCGCCGGGCCAAGGGCGAGGCGAGGGGGCCGATGGACGGCATCCCGGTCGGCATCAAGGATCTGTTCTGTACCCTAGGCACGCTGACCACGGCCGGCTCGCACATCTTGGATGGGTTCCAGCCGCCCTATGAATCGACCATCACCGCCAATCTCTGGCAGGCGGGGGCGGTCATGCTCGGCAAGACCAACATGGACGAGTTCGCCATGGGCTCGTCCAACGAGACCAGCCATTACGGCGGCGTCGAGAATCCCTGGCGCCGGGCCGGCGACAACCGGCCGCTGGTCCCGGGCGGGTCGTCCGGCGGCTCGGCCGCGCTGGTCGCGGCGCGCGCGGCGCTCGGCGCCACCGGCACGGACACCGGCGGCTCGATCCGCCAGCCGGCCGCCTTCTGCGGCATCGTCGGCATGAAGCCCACCTATGGCCGCTGTTCGCGCTGGGGCGCGGTGGCCTTCGCCTCCTCGCTCGACCAGCCCGGGCCGATGACCCGCACGGTGCGCGACGCGGCCCTGATGCTCGGCGCCATGGCCGGCTACGATCCCAAGGATTCCACCTCGGTGCCGCGCGACGTGCCGGACTACGAGGCGGCGCTGACCGGCGACATCCGCGGGCTCAAGATCGGCATCCCCAAGGAATACCGGCTCGACGGCATGCCCGGCGAGATCGAGAGCCTCTGGCAGCAGGGGGTGGACTGGTTGAAGGAGGCCGGCGCCACGTGCGTCGAGATCAGCCTGCCGCACACCAAGTACGCGCTGCCGGCCTACTACATCGTCGCCCCGGCCGAGGCGTCCTCGAACCTGGCCCGCTATGACGGCGTGCGTTTCGGCCTGCGCGAGGACGGCGGCGACCTGATCGAGATGTACGAGAACACCCGGGCCGCGGGCTTCGGCGCCGAAGTCAAGCGGCGGGTCCTGATCGGCACCTATGTGCTGTCGGCCGGCTATTACGACGCCTACTACATCAAGGCGCAGAAGGTGCGCGCCCGCATCGCCGAGGACTTCCGGGAGGCCTATGCGACGGTCGACGCCGTCCTGACCCCGACGGCGCCGTCCGACGCCTTCGCCAAGGGCGACAAGCTGGACGACCCCATCGCCATGTATCTGAACGACGTGTTCACGGTTCCGGCCAGCATGGCGGGGCTGCCCGGCATCTCGGTGCCGGCGGGGCTGTCCGAGGGGGGCCTGCCGCTCGGCCTGCAGATCCTCGGCAAGGCCTTCGACGAGGAGACCGTGCTCCGGGTCGCGGATGTGCTTGAGCGCGCCGCGGGCTTCGACGCCCTGCCGCAAGTCCTGGCCGAGAGCTGACCGGGATGGCCGGTCCCGATCCCGTGGATATCGCCATCCCGGTGCTGGCGTCCCTGGACCTGAACGAGAGCACGGCCTTCTACAACCGGCTTGGCTTCGCGACGGTGGCGGCCTTCGACGAATACGCCATCGTCCGGCGCGGCGGGATGGAGCTGCACTTCTGGCCCTGCTCCGACCGCCATATCGCCGAGAACACCTCCTGCTATCTCCGGGTCGGGGACGTCGATGCGCTCTACCGGGAGTTCGCGCCGCTCGATCTGGCGCCGGGCCGCATGGACCGGGTGGCCGACATGCCCTGGGGCATGCGGGAGTTCCACATCTGGGACCCGCATGGCAATCTGGTGAAGATCGGGCAGATCATCCCGGCTGGCTGAGCCGTCCCGCACCGGACCTGATAGATCACCTGAAGAAACTGTGCTAAAAAACTGATAACAAAGACTCCAGTTAGGAGGAGGGAGGCCATGAGGGTATTGCAAGCCGGCCTGGCGGCCGGCCTGATTTTGGTGGCTGCGGGGCTGGTGGGGCCGGTTTCCGTGGCGGCCGAGGTGGACGTGCTGCGGGGCAAGACGCCGGCCCAGACCGATGTGGTGGTCCTGCGCGGCCGCGGAGCCGCGCCGGTCGAACCCGAATTCGAGGAAGAAGAGGAAGCCAAGGGCGGCATCGAGTTCGTCGGCGGCAACCGGGCCTGGTACATCGACTACGGCGACCAGACCATCACCGCCTGCCGGCTCGAGGAGGGCACCGACTTCGGCGACGGCGAGGTCAGGTGCTTCGAGAACGACCTGTTCCCCGAGCCGAGCCTGCGGGTCACCAAGGACTAGATGTCAACGGCGGTCGAAAGTCGACCCACGCCAACGGCCGAACACTGACCCACCGGCAATCAGCCGTGTCATTGGGCTGCCCGCAGCCCAATGACACGTTCGCACGCTTAGCTTAGGGTGGCGATCAGCGGATCAGCGGTCGTGCCGTGCTCAAAGTGAGACCTATGGCTTGTGACCCCGAGGGCGACATGACCCAGCCGCTGCCTCAACACTCGGCTTGCCGCCAATGTGCATACCTTGGCGCACGCTTCGCGGCCATGGGGGTCGGACGCAAGAAATAGGGTGGGGCAAACGGGCCGGTGGCGGCCAAACTAGAGATGCTATCGACCATGACCCTCCTTACCGATATCGATGCCTTCGACGGCCGGCATATGGACGAGCTCGAACGGCTGCTGGCAGACCGCTCACCAGAGCCGGGTTTCGTCGGCGCGTTATTGAGGCTCGCCGCCGACCCCGCACCCCTCCGCCAGGTCGCGGCAACCTGGCTGCTGAAGCGGCGGCAGGAGGACGGGCACGCCTTCACGGATGACGAATCCGCCGCGCTGCTCGATTGGCTTGCCGCGGCCGACACGGCCACCCCCTGGGAGGCGCGGCTGCATCTGCTGCAGATGCTGCCCGGCCTCGCCATCCCTGCCGGCCGGGCGGCGGCGCTCCGGGTGCTGCTCGCCGGTCCCGCCTATCTCGGCGATGCCAACAAGTTCCTGCGTGCCTGGTCCTACAACGCGCTGGCCGTGCTGGCGGCGCAGCATCCCGACTACCGCCAAGACGTCGCCGAGCTTCTAACTGACGGCCGGGACGACGCCGCCTCGGTGCGCGCCCGGCTCCGCCAGATCTTCAAGACGCACCCATGGGCCGACAGCGCCGGCCGAGAGCGTTAGCCCCGCGTGGCAATCAGAGGGGGCGCGGTTCGCCGTTGTCGCCGCTGCGGTATCGAGTCGGCACGACAGCACAGAGAGGCGTGGCAGCGGGCCGCTCACTCCGCTCGCCTGTCGCGCCGGCGTCGACCGCGTACGGAAGCACGAAGCTATGCGCACCATTCAATAGGCCGATGGTGAGCTTTGCCTTTGGCCGCGGTATAATGTTCCCAATGCTGAGCCTCTCGTGGCGCGAGCGGCCGCGTCCTCAGTGGGCTCGACAAAGCCGATGAAGGCCGGCGCAGAACGATATCCAGTGAAACGGACGGACGCATGACGGACATGATCCAAGGCGCCACCGGCGAGTGGGAAATGGTCATCGGCCTGGAGGTCCATGCCCAGGTGATCTCCGAGGCCAAGCTGTTCTCGGGCGCCTCGACCGCCTTCGGGGCCGAGCCCAACAGCCAGGTCTCGCTGATCGACGCGGCCATGCCCGGCATGCTGCCGGTGATCAACGAGCGCTGCGTCGAGCAGGCGGTGCGCACGGGCCTGGGGCTCAACGCCGAGATCAACCTGGTCTCGGTGTTCGACCGCAAGAACTATTTCTACCCGGACCTGCCGCCGGGCTATCAGATCTCCCAGTACCAGCAGCCGATCGTCGGCAAGGGCGAGATCGTGCTCGACCTAGCGGACGGCGAGACCCGAACGGTGGGGATCACCCGCCTGCATCTCGAGCAGGACGCGGGCAAGAGCCTGCACGACCAGGACCCGAAGCGCACTTTCGTCGATCTCAACCGGGCCGGCGTGGCGCTGATGGAGATCGTCTCCGAGCCCGACATGCGCAGCGCCGAGGAGGCCGGCGCCTATCTCGCCAAGATGCGCTCGATCCTGCGCTATCTCGGCACCTGCGACGGCAACATGGAAGAAGGCTCGATGCGCGCCGACGTGAACGTCTCGGTGCGCCGGCCCGGCGAGGACCTGGGCACCCGCTGCGAGATCAAGAACGTGAACTCGGTTCGCTTCGTCCGCCAAGCGATCGAGTACGAGGCGCGCCGGCAGATCGAGGTTCTAGAGGACGGCGGCACCATCGAGCAGGAGACGCGGCT
>JASJBI010000100.1 GCA_030066595.1 Alphaproteobacteria bacterium
CGCACGCGGCCGTCGGCGCCGACGAAGCCGGCCCAGTAGATCAGATTACGGTCCGCCCCGGGGATCAGCTCCTGGATGATCGCTTCCGGGCTATAGGGCCGCAAAGCCTCGAAGGCGTCGCACAGCGCTTCTGGTGTCTCCGCCGTCAGCACCTTGCGCTCGCTCGAGCCGAGTTGCGCCACGGCGCCCTCGGCGTGCCAGTTGAAGCTGTGGTTGGGCTTGATCAACGCCGGCGAGGCGACCTCGGCGCAGAACGCCAGGATCTCCTCGCGGCTGCCCGCCGGGCGGGTCTTGGGCATGGGAAAGCCTTGCCGCTCGGCCAGCTCGAAGGTCTTGCGCTTGCCGGTCAGGTCGGTCCTCAAGCCGCTGCCGAAGCCGTGGATGCGGAACTGGTCCCGCAGCCGCGGCGCGGCGCGGTCGAGCGCCAGGACGTAGCGGTCCACGGTGGGGATCAACGCCGGGCGCTTGCGGCAGCGCGCGGCGATCCGGTCCATCATGGCCAGCCAATCCTCGAACTCGCTGAGGACCGGCGGGCAGAGCAGCTTACTGCCGTGGCGCGATCTGAGTCCGGCGTCCGCGGCGAAGTCGGTCATGCCGCAGACCCGATAGCCGAGCCGCCCAAGGTGGCGCAGCATCGCCGCGCCCTGGATGTAGAGGCCGAGCACGATCACGTCGGTGTCGGGATCGATCGCGCTGATGTCCGCTAGGCGGGGCATGACAAGGGTCCCTGGGCGGGCCTCACGCCGCCCGTGGCGCCCGATCCTTCGGGGCCTGACTCTCGTCGGTCCAGCGCACGCAGTCCGGGGCATCGAGGTCGACCGTGAAGGTGATCGGCAGGTTGTTCTCGTGCCGTGCGACCAAGCCAAGCCTGCGGGCCACCCGGAAGGCGTTCGCCTTCAGCGCCGGGCCGATGCCGTAGAGCTCCGACGAGCGAAAGTCGAATGGCAGCAGCTGGCGGAAGGTGTGATTGGCCAGGAAGACGGCCTGCCGCCGGCGCGCCTCGGCGGTGTAGTGCTCGGTCGAGAGCGAGACGTTCAGCCCTTCCAGGTTCTCGATGCGGTGTGGCGTGTTCTGCGGCCAGGTCAGGATCTGGCCCGGCTCAAGGTCGAAGACCTCGGCCGCGGCGTCGAAGGACTCGTCGTAGGGCAGCTCCTCGCCTTCCTCGCCGGGCGCGAAGACGCGCTCGCGGTTTTCCTGGGAGACGAAGCGCGGGTCGTCGAGGGGATAGACCCAGCAGCGCTTGCGGCCGCGGATGTGCCAGAGAATATTGAGCGGTGCATCGGCGTGATAGAAGACCAGAGCGCTCGGCGATGAGATCAGCAGGTTGGCCGAGCGGTTGAAGCTGCGGAAGCCCGGACAGGTGCTCTCGAGCTCGGCGTAGATCTGCGCCACAAGGTCGGCGTATTCGGCATGATGCCGGGCCATGCGCAACAGATTGAACCAGATGTGCCCGCTCCGCCCGGCCTCGAGCAGCTGCTCGGCGGAAAGCCCGCCCGTATCGCCCATGCGCCATTCCTGGGCTTGCAGGTCGCTGCCCATGGTGTAGACGTGCAGGTCTTCGCGCGGGTGCTGGTCGAGGATCCGGATCAGGCCCGCGTCCGTGAAGAGCTCGGAGTCCTGCAGCCTGTGGCGGGCGAGCAGGATGCCGCGCTCCATCAGCGCGGCCTGCTCTGCGGTCCAGTCGGCGAGGATCTGCTCGGGCATGGGCTTGCGGTCTCCCGTCCGGAGCTATCGTTCACAGCGGAGGTTAAAGGCCTGTAAAGCGGCGAACGGCAAAGTCCTCTGCGGCTCGGTCTGGGGCCCGGCAGCGCACTATAGCCGGGCGCGCTTGGCACGGCCAGATACCGGGCCCGGAGCTGTCACGCTGATGTGATTGACCCGGGATCGGAGGGGGCGATAGAACGGGCGCTTCCCGTTTCCCGCCTCGAGCAAAGGAAGCCCCCCTTGGCCGATACCTCTAGCACACTGCGTCGCGCCCGTCGGATCGGGGCCGGCCTGTGGGGCCTGCGGCTATGGGCGGTCTGCCTGGCGGCGCTGGGCTGGCTCGGGCCGGCGCCGGCGATAGCCGAAAGAGGGCTGATCGTCGACGCCGTCGAGTATCCTTGGAGTGCCATCGGGCGGGTCAATGCGGCCGGGCGCTCCTTCTGCACCGGCTTCCTGGTCTCAGAGCGGGTCATCCTGACCGCGGCGCACTGCCTCTACGACTTCCGAACCGGCAGGTGGTGGCCGCCGCGCGAGGTCCACTTCGTCGCCGGCTACCAGCGCGACAGCTACCTCGAGCACTCGCGGGCCAAGTCCTACGAGGTGTCGCGCGACTACACGCCGCAGCGCAAGCCCGCCATCGAGCACACGCTGGAGGATTGGGCCGTGGTGACGCTGGCCGAGCCGGTGGGCCGGGAGGTCGGCTGGCTCGGCATCCAGACGCTCGACCGCGCGATTCTGCGCGGCCTGAAGAACGGCAAGGTGACGGCCGTGCAGGCCGGCTACCGCCGCGACCGGGCGCACGCGCTGTCGGTCGGCTTCAACTGTCCGGTACCCGGGCTGTTCGGCGACGGCCGCGGCATCCTGCATTCCTGCGACGTGGTCGAGGGCGGCTCGGGCTCGCCGCTGCTGGTGTTCCGCAACGGCCATGTCTCGGTTCTGGGAATCCACACCATGAGGGCGCTCGGCCGCAACGGCGACGAGTACGCGGGTGCGCTCTCGGCCTCCATTTTCGACCCCAAGCGGGGCGTGCGCGGCGCCGTGACGGCCGCCCGCGCCGCCGGCCTCAGCCCCGGCCTGGGCGCCGCGCCGGCCGCCGACCGTGCCGCCGACCCGGTGCCCTTGAGCACCATCGATCTGCTCCTGCGCAAGAACGGATATCTTTCCGGTGCCGACGGCCGCGGCACCTACGGCGGCGAACGCAAGGCCGCGATCGAGGCCTTCCAGCGCAAGCACGGGCTTCGGGTCTCCGGCAAGCCGTCGATCACCCTGCTGGGCCACTTGATCCGGGCCTTGCGTTGACCGCGCGGGGGCACGTTAGAGGGGACAGGATGGCGTGATCAGAATTCGGGGCATCGACCACGTGGTGATCCGGGCGCGCGACCTGGAGCGCATGATCGCCTTCTACCGCGACGTCCTGGGCTGCGCCGTCGAGCGGCGTGTCGACGATCTGGGCCTGGTGCAGCTGCGCGCGGGCCAGGCGCTGGTCGACCTGGTCGACGTCGCCGGCACGCTCGGCCGCGAGGGCGGCGCCGCGCCGGGCGCCGGGGGCCGCAACATGGACCACCTCTGCCTGCGCCTGGAGGACTTCGACCCGGCCGCCTTGCAGGCCCACCTCGAATCCCACGGTGTCGCGCCGGGCGAGGTCGTCAGGCGCTACGGCGCCGAGGGCAACGGCCCCTCGATCTACATCTCCGATCCCGAGGAAAACACGGTCGAGCTCAAGGGCCCGCCCGACGACGACTAGCGCCGCTCGCTCGGCCGTCCGTTCCGGATCGAAAGCCGGCGGGACACATCTAAAAGTTTATCAAATCATCTTTTAATGCTCATATAAGGTGTGCTAGCCTGCTTCCCGGCGGCTCGAATTCACGCGCTGGCCCCGCACGGGTCAATCGACGTCCTGGGGAGGTTTGCATGACTGTGCCGATTCCCGCCCGGACTCCGCGTCATGACCGTCGGCCTCGATCGGCTTTGCTCCATGCGGCGCTGGCTTCGCTGATCCTCTGCGCCTGGGCAAAATCCTCCGCCGCGCAGCAAGATCCGATTCGGGCCTTCGAAAACCCGCCGCTGTTGACGATTGAGCGCCGGGCCATGCAGCCTTTGACCCTCTTGGCGGTCCCGGCGGATGCGCCGGCGCAGGCGGGCGAAGCCGTCTTGGACCTCGACGTGGAATATGTCGACAGCGAGATCTGGAACCCGGCGAAGAAAAACGATGGCGGCTCGTTCGGCGGCTACGACGCGGTCAAGTTGCGCGCCTATCGAGGAAAGGGTGTCGACCCGGACGCGCCCTATGTGGCGCCGACCATCGAGGTGTTCCCCGGCGAAACCGTGCGTCTGACGCTGAACAACCGCCTGCCGACGGACCCGGGCTGCATCAGTTGGAGCGAAGACGCGAACATTCCGCACTGCTTCAACGGGACCAACATGCACACGCACGGCCTTTGGGTGAACCCCTCCGGCAACGGCGACAACGTGCTCATATCGATCGATCCCGGCGCCAGCTTCCAGTACGAGTACAACATTCCCCCCGACCATCCGGCGGGCACCTTCTGGTATCACCCCCACCGCCACGGCTCCACGGCACTGCAGGTCTCCAGCGGCATGGCGGGGGCGCTGATCATTCGCGGCGAGCGGCCGCCTTCGACCAACGCCAATGGTGACATCGATGTCCTGCTGAAGCCGACCGCCGAGCAGCCCTTCCGCGAGCGCGTGCTGGTCCTGCAACAGATCCAATACGCCTGCAGAGACCAGAAGACCGGACGCATCAAGACCGAGCCGGCGACGGACGACGAAGGCCGATGGGTCTGCGATAAGGATGACGTCGGCAGGATCGAGCGCTACGCGGGCCCCTCCGGCCCGGACCAGTTCGGCCCCCGGACTTGGGAGTGGTCGGGCCGCTACACCAGCGTCAACGGCCACGTGCTGCCGACCTTCAAGGGCGCCAAGGCGGGGCAGGTGGAACGCTGGCGCGTGATCCATGCCGGCGTCCGCGACACCATCAACCTGCAGTTCCGCAAGCGCGCGGCCGACGCCGAGGGCTTCGCCGGCCTCAAGGCGTCCGACAACGATGCCTATATCGATCGCTATTGCCCGGGCGACCCGCTCGACTTCCACCTGATCGCGGCCGACGGTCTCACGATCGCGGCGGCGATGGAGACGGCGAACGCCGTGCTTCAGCCCGGCTACCGGTGGGATGCGCTGCTGGTGTTCCGGGAGGCCGGCGAGTACTGCGTGATCGACGACGCCGCGCCGGCGGCGGGCACCGTGAACCAGGCCACACCGTCGCGTCAGCTGCTCGGCGTGGTCGAAGTGGGCGAAGGCCCAAAAGTCTCGGGTGACATGACCGCCTACCTGACCGGCCGGCTGGTCGCGGCCGCCGAGGCCAACATGCCGGCTCCGGTTCGGGCCAAGGTCGTCGATGAGCTGCGCGGCGGTCTGAAGCTGACCAGTTTCGTGCCCCACCCGGACATCGGAGACTCCGAGGTCAACGGTGCCCAGTACCTCGTCTTCAACATCGACGTGAGCCAGCGACCGGTGCAGTTCCAGGTCAACGGCAGGCCCTTCGAACAGGGCCGGGTCGATCGCGTGCTCGGGCTCGGCGGGGTCGACGAGTGGACGCTCCAGTCCGAGTTCGTCAGCCATCCCTTTCACATCCACGTCAACCCGTTTCAGATCGTCGAGATCCTGGATCCCAACGGCAAGGACGTCAGCGCGGCCGGCGCGCGGGAGGACGGCGGCGGCAGGACCAAGCCCGACCTCCAGTACCCGGGTTTGAAGGGCGTCTGGAAGGACACGCTGTGGGTCAAGAATCTCGGAAACGACTCGAACGACCCGACCCTCAGATACACGCTCGTCGTGCGCACCCGTTATCAGCGTTACATCGGCGACTTCGTCCTGCATTGCCACATACTCGACCATGAGGACCAGGGCATGATGCAACACATCCGCATCGCGTTGCCCGGCGGGCACGGGGGCGCGGCGCACGGCCGGCATTGAGAGGATTCGTAGGGCATTTCACGTTGGTGGCGGCGCGGTCCGCGAGGGCCATGGGGGAAGGGCCAATAGGCGGCGAAACAACATCCGCAGTGGGGCACAAGGGGAGGGCGATCGATGCCTTCAGGAAAAGCAACGACGCGCTACGAGCAGGTCAAGGATATCCTGGACGAGGCGACGGGTAAGATCCCGGCGGACGACGGCGGGCAAGAACGGGTCTGGGAACTCAAGCTCAAAGACTTCAAATCAGCGAGGATCTGCGGCATCGCGGTGCTCCCTGGGGCGCCGTCGAAAACGCAGTGCGGCTGCGCCGAGGGCGATGCGCCGGCGGCGCCCGCGGTGCAAAGAGCCAGCGAGGTCTCCGGGCTGATCATGGGGCTGCGAGGCCAGGCGCCCTTCGACGGCAGTTGCTATCCTCCGCTGCCTTGGGACGGCGATCGCGTGTCCGACGACGACATAGACTTCATCGCCGATTGGATCGACGACGGCTGCCCCGAGGACGACCGTCTCCTGAGCCACGCGTTCGAGGAGCTTCAGGCGAAGGGCGGCGAGGTCGCACGTATAGAGTTCGGCAAGATCAAGGAATTCGAGGTCTGCGAAGGCGGAATCAACGCCCACAAGTTCCGGCAAAGCGAGGTGCGCCAACGCGCGAACATCGACTGCATGCCGGAGGCCCAGATCGATGAGCTGCGCAAGGCGTTCCGGGCCACCTACGATCTCTGCAAATGGGAGAACGACCGGCGCAGCTTCAACAACCAGGCGCTGATCCACCAGAACCACTGCCAGCACGGCTGGGAGCGCTTCCTGCCCTGGCACCGGGCCTACAACTACGAGTTCGAGCAGAACCTGCGAGACTTCTTTCCCGACGTGATGCTGCCCTACTGGGACTGGACCATGACGCAGTACCGGCCCGAGAAGCCGGAATGCGGCTGGGTCATCCCGCCCGCGTTCAAGGCGTTCCTCACGGAGGAAGCCGTCGAGAGACTGCTGGAAGACAAGGACCGCAAGCTCAAACCGGATCCCGACCCAAAACAGAAGAAGGCGTTCAAGGCTCTGGCGGAGAAACGCAAGCTGTTCAACTCCCAGAACTGCTTCTTCCGCCACGTCGTGAACGAGATCGGATACGAGCACGTCACGCCGAAGGAAGCCGACCAGAACCGTCGGCGCATGATCGACGCGCTCCTCGACTCCAATGCGCTTTGGTATCCCTTGCGATACCCGGCCGAATACAGCGGCGGCGTGAAAATTACCGAGGCCAGAAACTACCATTACCCTTCCGCCAAAGACATGCGCGAAATCATGCAGCTCAACAACTTCCGCGACTTCGGCGGCGGCAGTCTCTACTACGACTCCTTCGGATTCCTGGACCAGAACCCGCACAACACGATGCACATCTGGACGGGTGGAGAGAACCAGTACAGGGGCAAGGACAGCTACGCCGAACCGAAGGACACAGAGCCCGGGAGCGAGGGCCCCGAGGATCGCAACCTCGCCTGCAAGGCCACGGATCGGCCGTTCCACAGACGAAAGGACCTCTACTCTCAGCCCGGCAACGGGGACATGTTCAGCAACCTGACCGCTTCCTACGACCCGATCTTCTGGCCGATCCACGTCAACGTCGACCGCATCTGGTGGCAGTGGCAAGGATTGAACCCGCATGGGCTGCCGTTGGACCTGGAAGCGATCCTGACCCCCTGGAGCTACACGGTCCGCGACACGCTGAGCATCGAGCCCTTCGGTTACGAGTATGTCCGCGGATCCTATCTCATGCCGGTCGGGCTCGAGGCGACGGTCGGCCGCTTCGTATCGCAGCCGATCAAGGTCCCGAAGCCCATGCGCGACTTCCGCCGTGCCGAGATACGGCTGCACCGGGTACCGCAGCTGCTGCGCTCCTGCTTCGTGCGCGCCTTTCTCAATCAACCCGGCGCCGACGCCTCGACGGCCGTCCGGGACAATCCGCACTTCGCCGGCTATCTGGCGATCTTCGGACACGGGCTCTGCTACGGCGGG
>JASJBI010000042.1 GCA_030066595.1 Alphaproteobacteria bacterium
GTTTGTCTGGCCCGCGATGAAACGCCCACAGCCGCTCCTGAAGCCGCCGGTCCTCTTCGGTCACCCGCTGATGATGGCGCAGATGCTCAAGCCAGGACGGTTCCATGAAATACTCGATGAACCGACCGGGCCGGGCCGCATCCTCGAACACGCCCCAGGCAAAGGCCCCGCCGCGCCGCCGCGCCTCGGATAACTCCTGCAGAGCCGCGAGGAAGTCGGGCGTTTGTTCGGGCGCGACGTCATACTCGACCATGGTCATGACGGGCCCGCGATCTTGGTCCCGCTCCTGCGAAACGACGGGCTCGGGCCAGTGCATGGACGGCGTTAGATCCATGCCAGCCCCTTGTTGCAGCTTGGCTCGCCAGGTCATCGGAATGACAAGCAAGGCGCCCACTGCCGCAGCGATCAAGGCAACAGAAATGCCGAACTGCGATGCGGCTTGGCCCCAGACGGCACTGCCCAAGCTCATCGAGCCGAAAAAAACGGTCAGGAAGATCGATAATCCCCGCGCTCGGACCCACTCCGGCAAAGCGAGCTGTGCAGAGACGTTCAAGCTGGACACTACGGCGATCCAGCTAGCGCCGAAGAGAATGCTGCCGATGCCAGCGGCCACCGGGTCGCGGATGAGGCCGCTCAGCGCCATCACCAGCGCCGCGAGCGCGGTGCTGAGGGCAACGAGCCGATCCGGACCCAGGGTCGTCTTCATGGCAGGGAGGAAAAGGGCTCCAATGACCGCACCCAGGCCAATGCATCCGAGCAGAATGCCGAAAAGCTCTGCCCCTCCGCCGAGTTCGGTCTTAGCGATCAGGGGTAGGAGCGCCCAATAGGCGCTTGCGAACACGAAGAACCCGACCGCGCGAAGCAGCGTCGCCTTGAGTGGACCGCTTGATCTTGCGTACCGGAGACCGGTGCGGATGGCGGCCCAGAAGCGCTCGGCGGGCAATGGACTTTGCGGCGATGCGGGTGGCCGCCACCACAGCAGTGCGGCGATCGCGACGACATAGCTCAGGGCATTTAGCGTGAAGGGTGCGGAGATCCCGATCCCCACAATGATGAAGCCTCCGAGCGCCGGTCCGATCGCGCGACTAATATTGATCCCAACACTGTTGAGGGCGATTGCCGGTTGAAGATCCGCCTTGGGCACGAGTTTGGGGACAATCGCCTGCCAGGCCGGGACCGAGAATGCAGCACCGGTGCCGAGCAGAAATGTGAAAGCGAGCAGGATGGGGGCAGTCGCCCATTCGAGCCACACCAGGGCGGCGAATACGGCAACCGCACCTGCCAGCAGGCACTGGACAACCAAGAGAAGACGGCGTCGATCAACGATGTCCGCGAGCGCGCCAGCGGGAAGGGCAAACAGAAATACCGGCAGTGTGGCCGCAGTCTGAACGAGCGCCACCATCAAAGGTGACGGCGCCAGAGTGGTCATCAGCCAGCCCGCGCCAACTTCGTTCATCCAGGAGCCGATATTCGATAACACGGCCGCCGACCACAACACGGCGAACGCGCCATGCCGGAACGGTGACCAGGCGCTGCCGGTTTCCGGCCGCGGCGCCGCCGCGGCCTCCGCTCTGGAGGGCGCTCCTGGCATCAGACGGCGAAGCAGGAGCAGCCCAGCGCACCCCAGAAGGAGGGCAGGTCGCGCACGGGGATCGGTTTGTTCCAAGCGATCCCATGGTCATGGCCATGGACCGAGCAATGGTTCGTGCAGCCGTCATGGCAGCTCCGGGCATGCTGCAGGGGCGCGGCCGCAGCCGCGGTTCGCATGGCGGGCGTGTCGAAGGTGCCGACCGGCGTCCAGGACGGACTGGCAGGCGGCAGGGGTGGGTCGAGATCAGAAAACTGGTCCGCCGCGTAGACGATCTTGCCGCCAACCACCGTGAGGACGGAAGAAATCCGACGGATCTCTTCCGCTGGCACGGCGAAGTAGTCCTCCGACAACACCGCGAGGTCGGCGTATTGGCCCGTCTCTAGGGTCCCTTTGCGGTCCTGCTCGCCCGAGAACCACGCCGAGCCTTGCGTCCAAAGCCGAAGCGCCGTTTCGCGGTCGAGCGTATTGGCCTCGGGATAGAGTCTCAGTCCGCCCAGTGTCTTGCCGGTGGTGATCCAGTAGAGCGCCACCCAGGGGTCGTAGGAGGCCACACGAGTCGCATCGGTGCCCATGCCGACGGGCACCTCTGCGGCCAGCATCTTGGTCACCGGCGGCGTGCCTTCCGCAGCTTTGGCGCCATAGCGCTCGACGAAATACTCACCCTGGAAGGCCATACGGTGCTGAACGGCAATGCCGCCGCCGAGCGCCTTGATGCGCTCGATGTTGCGGTCGGTCACAGTTTCTGCGTGATCGATGATGAAGCGGGTCTTAAAGGGCTGACGGCCATTGACCCGCTCGAACACGGTCAGGAACCTGTCGATGGTCTCGTCATAGGTCGCATGGATGCGGAACGGCCATTCATTGGCAGCCAAAAGCTCGACGATCGGCTCCAGCTCGCTTTCCATGACGGGCGCCGGATCGGGCCGCGGTTCCAGAAAGTTCTCGAAATCCGCCGCCGACCAGGTGAGGTTTTCGCCCGCGCCATTCATGCGCAGCATCGCATCGCCGGCGCCAGGCCCGGTCATCGAGATCCAACGTTCGTAGTCGGAGAGTTCGGACCCGGCTTTCTGGGCGAACAAGTTGTAGGCGATGCGCACAGTTAGCTGATCCGCGTCATGCAATCGCCGGATGACGTCATAGTCTTCCGGGTAATTCTGCCCGCCGCCGCCGGCATCAATCACCGAGGTGATGCCGAGGCGGTTCATCTCGCGCATGTAGTGGCGGGTCGAGATGATCTGGTCCTCGACCGGTAACTTGGGCCCGCGGGCCAGCGTCGAGTACAGAATCAAGGCCGAGGGTTTGGCAACCAGTAGGCCGGTCGGATTTCCGGCGGCATCCTTCTCGACGACGCCACCCGGCGGGTTCGGCGTGTTCGGGCCGAAGCCGAGGGCCGCGACCGCGGCGCGGTTGAGGAGCGCCCGGCCATAAAGGTGCAGGATAAAGACCGGCGTGTCGGGAGCCGCGGCGTTTATCTCCTCCAGGGTCGGCATGCGGCGCTCGGCAAACTGGAACTCCGACCAGCCGCCGACCACGCGGACCCATTGCGGCGCCGGCGTACGGGCCGCCTGCTCTCTCAGCATACGCAGCGCATCGGCCACAGAGGGCACGCCTTCCCATCGCAGTTCCATGGTGAAATTGAGTCCGCCCCGGATCAGGTGCGTGTGGCTGTCGTTAAGGCCCGGAATGACGCGACGACCGCCGAGATCAATCACTCTCGTCGCGTCATCGGCGAGGCGCACAACGTCCGTCTCTTCGCCGGCGGCCGCGATCAGACCATCTTTGATCGCGAGTGCGGCGACCTCGGGCATGGTGCGATCAAGCGTCGTGATCCGGCCATTGCGCAGAACAAGGTCTGGGGCATCGGTCATGGTTTCGCTCCGGGCGGGTCGTGCACCAAAGAGTGCCAGCGCAGAAGTGGCGGCAGCCCCTTGAACGAAGGCGCGGCGATGGATTGGCATGGGAAGCTCCCTCGCGGCAGTGGGCCCGGCGCCTGGGCAGCGCCGGGTTTGATGAACGTGTCTTATTCGGCGGCCTGCTGCGTCTGACCGGCGGCGACGGGATCCAGCCGGGGACCGTGGCTGACGCGCTCATCGGCCTTGTGGACCATGGTGTAGGCGTAATCCACGCCCATCCCGTAGGCGCCCGAGTGTTCTTTGACGATGTCGAGGACCGCGTCATAGGTCTCTTTGCGCGCCCAGTCGCGCTGCCATTCGAGCAGGATTTGCTGCCAAGTCACGGGGACAACGCCGGCCTGGATCATGCGCTGCATGGCGTAGTCGTGCGCTTCCGGGGTGGTGCCGCCCGACGCGTCCGCGACCATGTAGATTTCGTAGCCGCCCTCGGCCATGGCAGAGAAGGCAAAGCTGTTGTTGCACACCTCCGTCCAGAGTCCCGAGACGATCACCTTGTTCCGGCCATGCTTGGCAAGCGCATCGCGCACCTTCTGGTCGTCCCACGAGTTCATGGACGTGCGCTCGAGCAGCGGGTGATCGGGAAAGACCGCAAGAAGCTCCGGATACGTATGTCCGGAGAAACTCTCGGTTTCGACCGTGGTGATGATTGTCGGGATGTCGAACACCTTGGCCGACTTGGCCAACGCTACGACGTTGTTCTTCAGGGTCTGCAGGTCGATGGACTGCACGCCGAACGCCATCTGCGGCTGGTGATCGATGAAGATGAGCTGACAATTGTCGGGCGTGAGAAGCTCGGGTTTGGTCGGCATCGGTTCTCTCCGTGGCTGGGTAAGAGTGAACGGCGTGACTAGGCTGCCATGTCAAAGACGAGAACTTCCCCGTTCTCGCGTCCCTTGATTTCAATGGCGTCAACGTCTGCGATCGCGGCGCCGTCACCGGCTTTGAGCCACTCGCCGTTTACGTCCAGCTCCCCGCGGGCTACCTGAACCCAAGCGCCGCGGCCGGGCTGGAGCGAATGCCGAGTTGTCTCCCCGGCATCGAAAAGACCCGCATAAAGGTCGACGTCCTGGTGAATAGTCACCGAACCATCGCGTCCATCGCGCGAGCCGACCAAGCGCAGCCGTCCGCGCTTTTCCGCATCGCTAAAGGCTTTCTGCTCATAGCTCGGCTCGATCTGGTCACGCTCAGGCTGGATCCAGATTTGCAGGAAGTGCACCGGATCGTTTTTCGAATGATTGAATTCGGAGTGCCTGATCCCTGTCCCGGCGGACATGCGCTGCACCTCGCCCGGCCGGATCACTGAACCAGTGCCAATCGAGTCCTTGTGCTCTAGGGCACCTTGGAGAACATACGAGATGATCTCCATGTCCCTATGCCCGTGGGTGTCGAACCCGGCACCGGGCTTGACACGGTCTTCGTTGATCACGCGCAGCGGTCCGACACCCATATGGGCAGGATCGTAATAGTGGCCGAACGAGAACGTGTGCTTCGAATTCAACCAGTCGAAGTTCGCTGTTCCTCGGTCTTCCGCTTTCCTAATGACGAACATTGCCTACCTCCAAAGGGACAGATCACTGCTGTGTTGCTGCCAAAATGCGGTTGCACATATCGAAGACAATGGCACTGAGATGAGACACACTGTCTCGCGTCGCGAGACAATCACATGGATCGGAGGGGGGAGATGGACAAATTCGCCAGCCTGCACGCGTTTACGAAAGTCGTCGATGAGGGCGGTTTTGCCGCAGCCGCTCGCGTGCTCGGGCTGTCGCGCTCACAGGTGAACAAATCGGTCATCACCCTCGAAGAAGGCCTGGGCGTCCACTTGTTGAACCGCACCACTCGAACGGTGGCAGCAACGCCAGCCGGGCAGGCGTTTTACGAACGCGCGCGAGCCATCCTCAACGATCTCGCCGAGGCCGAAGCCGCGATTCGGGACGAGCACGACGAACCCCGAGGCGAATTGAAGATCAATGCGCCGATGTCATTTGGAACGATGCATCTCGGCCCAGCGCTCTTGGACTTCATGCTGGAGTATCCCCAGATCCGCGTCGAACTCGTTCTCAACGACCGATTTGTGGATCCCGTTGCCGAGGGCTTTGACGTCACGGTGCGGATAGCGGAACGGGCCGCCGTTTCCTCCTTGATCGATCACGAGATTGTCGAGGTGAATCGGGTCATATGTGCGGCGCCCGAGGCACTGAAACGGTTCGGGAAGCCGAAGAGGCCGGGCGATCTCGCCGACCTACCTTGCCTGCACTACGGAAACCTGCCGACCGGCAAGACGTGGCGCCTCATCGGGCCGGAAGGCACCACCGACACGAAGGTCAAGGGCGTCCTCTGTTCGAACAATGCAGAAGTTCTTCGCGACGCCGCCGTCAAGGGTCTTGGTTTCACGAAGTTGCCGACGTTCATCGTCGGCGCGGAACTGCAGGCCGGGCGACTGGTCCGGGTGCTGCCGGACTACAAAGCGCCCCGCATCTTCCTAACCTTGCTCTACCCGCCCAACCGTCACCTCTCAGCCAGGATAAGACTGCTCGTCGAGTTCCTGTACCAGCGGTTCGGAGACCGACCGTACTGGGACCTCGTTGATTGATCCAGAACCTGCCAATCTATCGGATTCCCCGGGGCTCTAAGAGAGTATCTACGTTGAGCCAGAAGGAGCCAGAGGGATCTCGTCGGATTGGGGTCGAATGACCGCGTGTGGCTACGAACTGCCCTAACGGACCACCGTCATTTTCGTCCGGTTCGACCCCAGCTTTAGACACCGGCGTCTGACGTCCACAGCTACTGGCATAGCGGACGCGTCGAACGGGACAGGATTGGGGCCGAGCCTGACCTGAGGTTGACTTCCTCCGTCCGATACGATTG
Organism: Alphaproteobacteria bacterium; assembly: GCA_030066595.1. Taxonomy (GTDB): domain Bacteria; phylum Pseudomonadota; class Alphaproteobacteria; order JAJFFI01; family JAJFFI01; genus JASJBI01. The sequence goes on from JASJBI010000042.1 coordinate 6,373, forward strand.
GGGCAGGTAGACAAGGAGACAAGAACACCGCTGGCGGAGGTTGTGATCTCAGCTAAGCTTAACTACTCGCCGAAGCGCTGAGCGTTTACTTGACGAAATCATCAACGATATTTACGGCTCGGCTCTTAGCCGCCGGGTTGGCACCTATCGTGGCCTTTACGTGGTCAAGATACTGAAGTTCCCAGGGCCCGTCGAAAGCGTGATGCGCATCCGGGATAATCTCAAGCCGCATCTCCGCACTCTGCTCCCGATATTTGTCAATCATAAGCTGGCAGTCGCGCGCCGGGGTCCAATCGTCAAGCTCGCCGGTAACGATGAGGAGTGGCACAGTGTAGGGCCCATTCGCGAAGGGACAACCTGGATAAAATGCGATGGCAAAAGCAAATCCGGAATTGTCATGGTTCAAGAATTTCCGCTTCACGTACTCGCCATTTTGATTAATGGCATCCAGTACTGTACCACCTCCATGAGAGAACCCCATGATGCCAATCCTTGTGCCATCCACGAAGGACTTCGTCTTCAGGTATTCGCGGGCACCATAGAGGTCCTTGATACGGTGAAGCTGTGTAATCTGACCGTAATCATATGAAATATTACTCAGGCCTCGAGGACCAAAGCTGTCAATTATGACGGCCACATATCCCGCCTTTTGAAAATGATATGCCCAAAATTGCTCCCGGTCTGTCGGGGGAACGCTTCCGTGCAAGAGGATTATGGCCGGGAATGGTCCAGGCCCCGCCGGCTGATATATTCTAACGCCGAGATTTTGAGGCTCGGTCGGATCAATTGAGCCAAATGCCTGGGAGCCTGGTGCGGAATTGCATGCAGACAACATTATCGTCGCGCAAGCGAAAATGAAGAATAAGCAGAAGCATTGATGAAAATTGCACCAACAATTTCTGATCTCTTTCAAATAGAACCTCATAGATCGTCTAGCAACTGATACGATCCTCGATTTCTCACGGCTCGGCGGCCGCGCCAGACGATGCGGCCGCCGAGCCGTGAGAAAACGGGATGGCTGTCGCGCCCGTAGGCAGCATAGGCTTCCGCACCTGTTGCATCTCGCCCGTCTGGATAGGAGGCCTTGTCGCGGAGACGCACCAGATTGAGCATATGGATCGGACCCGGGCGGTCGTCTTCGCGGAAGGCAGCAAATGTTTCCTTAGTGGGATCGACATGGCCGGTCATGCGGTGCACCTTGTCTCATAGCTATTGGACAAGGAACGAGCATGGACCTTTTTTCGGCGTTTGTCCCTATGGCCTGGAATTCTGGCTCGGAGTCGCGCTTGACCGTATTCAACGAACGTTGATTGTTCACATGGTGCCAACTTGGCACTGTTCTGCACGTTTATCGGTTTGGTCGGACCAACTTCCGGTCATGGCTATGCGCGTCGGTTGGAGACGCCACGCCGTACGACTGCTTTGCCCTAGAGAACGGACTCTTTGTCTGTTGCCTTCATATAAGCGGAGGAAAGCGGACGCTAGCTGGATTGGTCTCCTGGGGCGCACTTTGACCCGTTGCGAGAGTGCCGCTACTTGTTCTGTTCGTCGACATTCAGGAAATCTCCGCGCTCAAGCACCTGACCATTCCAATGAAACGTAGATGTCTTGCCTGACGGTATGCGGCATCCGTCTTTCGGGGCCGCTTGCCCATCAGGCTTGTTGTCGCGCCTCTGTGGAGCATCAATTAGATGAGGTGGCTGGTAAGATGGCTCGCACAGCGAAACCCACGCGTCCTGTTCTTCGTCGAAACCACACAAAAGGCCATCGCACTCACCATTGACGACGGGCCAGATGCTCGTGTCACGCCCGAGATACTCGATCTGCTGAACCGCTATGATGCGCGAGCGACATTCTTCTTAATTGCCAGCAACATCGTTGGAAACGAAGCGATTCTAAGAAGGATCGTTGCCGAAGGACACGAACTCGCAAATCACCTCAGTCGAGACGAGCCCGCCACACGCCTTTCTGCCGAGGCATTCAAGGTCGAGTTGCAGCGGTGCCACGACGTCCTCACCGCATATTCAGATAACGTAACCTGGTTTCGTCCCGGTTCAGGTCGGTTCAATGAATCGATGCTAGACACGCTCGATGAACACGGTTACCGCTGCGCCCTGGGATCTGTTTATCCGCTCGATGCGGAGATCCCATCGAGCTGGTTCGCAACCCGCGTGATCTTGTGGGCCGTGAAGCCAGGATCCGTGGTCATCCTGCACGATATCGGTGCACGCGGGAAACGCACAGTTGCCACTCTGAACAACGTCTTGCCCGAACTCAGGCGACGCGGATTCCGCGTGGTGACACTCTCCCAGCTAAGGAGCTTTCCTAAGTGAAACGGGTCTGCCTGCCGCCCAAATAAGGCACTCTAACGAGCTGCGCGGTGCGGAGCTCATTCGATGAGACGTAGAATCCTCCGGCAAGAGTCCGGATTTCGCCACCAAGCGGAAGTGGTTGGCCGATGCCCGCGAAGACCGGCTTTGACCCGGAGCGGACTTCTGAACATCGGAAGACTTAGGCCGATCAACGCCGTTGCAACGAGCGGCCTGGATCCGCGAACTTGCTCAAGTCCGAACGGCTTCGCGCCACGCGCGATACCCGTCAACAGTCAAAGCTAAGCTCGTCCGACTGACGACCCCGCTGTCTTGACACCGTACGCCCCACCGCCGGGCGTCTCCATGACGAATGTATCACCGGGCATCATATCGGTTTCGTCATTGCCCGCGAGATCGTCTATGCCTCCGTTGTTGCGGCGGACGAAATTGCGGCCGCGGGCCCCGGCTCCTCCGCCAGCCAATCCGTATGGGTCCGTGTGGCGATGGCTCGTCAACAGGGTCATCTTCATGGCTTCAAGGAAAGTAACCTCGCGCCTGACGCCGTCGCCACCATGGTGCATTCCCCGTCCACCGGAACCGCGGCGAATGGAAAAGCTGTCGACGCGTACGGGAAAGCGCCATTCCAAGACTTCCGGGTCCGTCATCTTCGTGTTGGTCATATGGCTGTGCACAGCACTGGTACCGGGATGGTCGGGGCCGGCGCCGGTGCCGCCGCAAATGGTCTCGTAGTTCTGATAAACGTCGTTCCCATAAACGAAATTGTTCACCGTCCCCTGCGAGGACGCGAGCACCCCAAGCGCCCCGAATAAAGCGTCGGTGATGCACTGACTGACCTCGGTATTGCCGGCAATCACCGCTGCGGGATATTCCGGCGAAATGATCGACTTCGCCGGCACGACGACCTTCAGCGGTTTTAGGCAGCCTTCGTTCAACGGTATGTCGTCATCCACCAGACAGCGGAAGACATAGAGCACCGCCGCGAGGCAAACGGCGGTGGGCGCATTGTAGTTGCCTTCGTACTGGCGTGACGTGCCGGTGAAATCGATCACCGCCTCACGCGTCACTTTGTCGACGTCAATCTTGACCTGGATCTGGCAGCCATTGTCCATCGGATAGACGAACGCGCCATCGCTCAACCTGTCCAGCACGCGGCGCACCGATTCCTCGGCGTTATCCTGGACATGTTGCATGTAGGCCTGCACGACATCGAGGCCGAAATGCTCGATCATGTTCAGCACTTCGTAGACGCCCGTGCTGTTGGCGGCGATCTGGGCCTCCAGATCGGCCATGTTCTGGGCGGGGTTTCGGCATGGAAACGGCCCCGAATTCAGTAGATCCAGCGTCTCTTTCTCTTTCAACACGCCGTTTTCGACCATCAGGAAATTGTCGATCAACACGCCTTCCTCGTGGATCGAGATGCTGTCGGGCGGAGATGACCCGGGCGTGCGGCCACCGATGTCAGCATGATGGCCGCGCGATGCCACGTAGAACAGGATGTCGCGACCGTCGCTATTGAAGACCGGGCTGATAACGGTGACGTCCGGTAGGTGCGTGCCGCCGTTGTAGGGGGCGTTGACCACATAGGCGTCCCCCGGCTTCATTCGGCCGGCGTTTTCCCGGATCACGGTCTTGATCGAGGCGCCCATGGAGCCAAGGTGCACAGGCACATGCGGCGCATTGGCGACCAAGCTGCCGTCCGGCGCGAAGATGGCGCAGGAAAAGTCCAGACGCTCCTTGATGTTGACGGAGTAAGCGGTGTTCGCCAGCGTCGCCCCCATCTGTTCCGCGATCGACATGAACAGATTGTTGAAGACCTCAAGCATGACCGGATCGGCCTGGGTGCCGATCGCTTCCCGTCTAGGTCGCGGCACGGCCCGCGTCAGCACGCAATACCCACGGACCGTCAATTCCGCCCGCCAACCGGGCTCGATCACGGTCGTTGCGTTTCTCTCGGCAATGATCGCTGGACCATCGATCTGTTGGCCCAAGGCTATGTCTTGGCGCCGATAAATCGGCGCCGTTTGCCACCGCCCGCCGGCAAACATCGACACGTCAGCGATGGCCGATCCCGGTACGCCGGCATGCTGCACGTCGACATAAGCCTCATCATCGCGCTGCTCGCTGGCGCCAACGGCCTCGACCGAAATGGCCTCGACGACCAGGTCCCGGTCCGGCGCGATATAGCCATAGTGTTGCCGGTGGGCATCCTCAAAACGCCGGACCATGACCGCACTGTCGGCGTCGGGGCCGATCAGCAGCGGATTGTCCGTGCCGGCATAACGCAGATGCACCTTATGCACGAGGGATATCCGGTCCTTGGGCTGATCCTGAGACAACAGGTCATCGCGGGCCTGCTGGGCGAGCTTGCCAAAGGCCTGATCCAGGACCTCCCAGACATTCGCCGTCAGGGGTTCGTCCAGTTGCTGCTCGCGGATCGAGCGCATATCGGCCAGCCCCATGCCGAAGGCGGACAATACGCCCGCGAAGGGATGTAGCAAGATTGTGTTCATGCTCAGGCTGTCGGCCACCAGGCAGGCGTGCTGGCCTCCGGCACCGCCAAAGGAATTCAAGGTATAGGCGGTGATGTCATAGCCCCGTTCGACCGAGATCTTCTTAATCGCGTTGGCCATGTTTTCGATGGCGATACGCAAAAAACCCTCGGCGATCGCCTCCGGCGATTGCAGCGGAACGCCGGTCGCCTTGGCGATGTCTTGGGCCAGCGCCTCAAACTTCTCGCGGACGATTTTGGCGTCCAGGGGCTGGTCGCCATTCGGTCCGAAGACGGCGGGGAAGTGGTCGGGATGCAGCTTGCCCAGCATCACGTTGCAATCGGTCACGGTCAGCGGACCGCCGCGACGATAACTCGCCGGGCCGGGATCGGCCCCGGCGCTATCGGGGCCGACACGGTAGCGCGCACCGTCAAAATGGAGGATCGATCCACCGCCGGCAGCCACCGTATGAATGTGCATCATCGGCGCCCGCAAGCGCACACCGGCGACTAAGGTCTCGAAGCTGCGCTCAAATTCGCCGTCGAAATGAGAGACATCCGTGGACGTGCCGCCCATGTCAAAACCGATGACTTTGTCAAAACCGGCCATCGCCGCGGTTTTCGCCATGCCCACCACGCCGCCGGCTGGGCCGGATAGGATTGCGTCCTTGCCCTGAAACCGATGGGCATCGGTCAGACCGCCGTTGGACTGCATAAAAAAGAGCCTGGGTCCACCACCACCGTCGGCATCCAATTCACCTGCCACCCGATCGACGTAGCGACGCAAAATGGGCGACAAGTAGGCATCGACCACGGCAGTGTCACCTCGACTGACGAGCTTCATCATGGGGCTGACGTGGTTTGAGACCGAAATTTGCGTGAAACCGATTTCCTCGGCGATGCGGGCAACCCGGTTTTCATGATCGGCATAGCGGTAGCCATGCATTAACGCGATGGCGACGGAGCGGATACCGTCGTCATACGCCGCCTGGAGCCCCCGTCTTGTCTCCGCCTCATCGAGCTTCCGCACAATGTCGCCATGGGCGCCGATCCTTTCCGGGATCTCGACAACCGACTGGTAGAGCAGTTCCGGCAAGACGATGTGCAGCGCAAACAGCTTGGGACGGGTTTGATAGCCGATGCGCAGGGCATCAGCGAAACCTTCGGTGATGGCGAGAACCGTGCGATCGCCCTTGCGCTCCAACAAGGCGTTGGTTGCCACCGTGGTGCCCATTTTCACGTTCCGGATCGTGCCGGGGGGAATGATCTGGTCCGGCGCTACGCCCATCAGGTCACGGATGCCTTGCACGGCAGCATCGTCATATCGTTCCGGGTTGATCGACAAGAGCTTGTGTGTAACCACGCGGCCGTCCGGGCGCCGCGCCACCAGGTCGGTGAACGTCCCGCCGCGGTCGACCCAGAACTGCCATCCATTCGTTGTCTCAGCCATGTGGATGTGGACCCCCCTTGAACGCCTGATCCATGATTTCGATGGCCTGATCGATCTCATCCCTTGAGACGGTAAGCGGTGGCGCGATCCGCCATACCGCGTGCGGGCCGCCAACCTGGTTGACGTTAAGACCCAGGGCGAAACATCGCGCCGTCAGGGCTTTGATCAGTTCATATCCGGGCTCGCGCGTCGATCTGTCAGCGACAATCTCAACGCCGAGAAGAAGGCCGCGACCACGAACGTCTCCGATGGCCTCGTGACGCTTTTGCAGTTCGAGCAGGCTTTCGCAGAGATAGTCGCCCATGGCGGCTGCACGTTCGGCAAGTTGTTCGCTGACGATCACGCCCAAGACGGCGAGGCCAACAGTCGCCGTCAAAGGGTCGGATGTATGCGATGTATAGTGCGAGAAGCCGCGTTCTCGGGCGGTATCCGCGACGTCATCGGACGCGACGACAGCCGATAGCGGAATCCCTCCACCAAGGGTTTTCGACAATGTCAGAATATCCGGAACGACGTTCTCGGAACTGAACGCGAAAAGCTCGCCAACCCGCCCCAGTCCGGTCTGCGACTCGTCGAGAACCAACAGCATTCCGCGTTGATCGCAATAGTCCCGCACGCGGCCCAGATAACCCTTCGGCGGAACAACGACACCCCCGGCACTTTGGATCGGTTCGACGATCAGTGCCGCCTCCTCGCCGACCGAACACGCGTCGATCATGTCAAAGCCGACGTCCAGACACGCCATGTCGCACTGGTTCTTGCAGCGCCGGATGGGACAGCGGTAGGCGTCGGGGGACGGGATTGCCAGAGAACCAGGCATCATGGGCCCGTACTTCTTGCGACCATGGGCATAGGTCACCGAGGCGGCACCCGTTGTCGTCCCGTGCCAGGATCCCGCGATCCCAATGATCTCGAACCGACCGGTCGCGATCTTGGCAAGCTTCAACGCCGCTTCGTTGGCCTCGCCGCCCGTGTTCAGGAATTGCACCTTGTTCAGAGGTTCTGGAAGCAAGTCGCACAACGTCTCCGCGAGGGCGATCACGTCCGGTGACAACATCGTGCTCTCCAGGTGAACCACCGTCCGTCCGGCCCTTGCCATGGCCTCTACGATCTTCGGGTGATTGTGCCCGATGGTCGCGCACATCTGCCCGGAGGAGAAATCCAGAACGGCGCGGCCGTCGGCGGTAAAGAGATACGAACCGTCCGCTCGTATGATGAGCTGGTTCAGAAAATCACGGCCATAATGAAGCAGGTGCCGGTCGAATGATTGTTGTTCCATGCTCAGATCCAGATAGTCGCTATCGCAGGTCGCGACGGCCGGCCGCGACGAGATAGCGGCACGACACATCGGCGGTGTTCCGGAACGTACATTGGGCGGGCGGGCCAAGCTCGAGACAGTCGCCGGCATCTAGGTCGTGCTCGGTATCCCCTTCGACCAAAGTGAGGTGCCCGGCAATGACCCAAACGATCTGATGAAAAACCGAGTAAATGGATGCCGGGAACGTAACTTCCGCCCCAACAGGAAGGTCAACCGAGACCACTTCTATTGGTCCGCCGGCACTCGGGGATATGAGGGTTCGGACGCATCCCGTTTCCGGGTCCGCCCAGGTCGGCTGCTCGGAGGCCCTGATCAAGCGTCCGGGTCTGTCTTCGGCGCGCGTCAGGAAGGTCGACAGCGTGAGACCGAATGCACCACACAGCCGTCCCAGCACGGCGGTCGTCGGACTCGACTCGCCGCGCTCTATTTTGCTGATCATGGCCTTGGACACGCCAGAGCGTTCGGCAATGTCAGCCAATGACCAGTTCCGCGCCTGTCGTTCGTTTCGAACACAGGCGCCGATGCGCCCCGTTACATCATCCGATTTAATAGACATATGTCTATTTTATAAGACGGATCCTGCGGGGCAAGCGCAATGTCAGTTCGCGGGACGAATATTGTCAGCAGGATTTCGAATGGCGCGTCTCGGTCGTACCAACGCGTCGCAAGAGAGAGTAGGGCCCTTGCGAAGGTCTGGCACTGGCTAGGGCCGTTCCGTCGCGGACCATTCCGTGATGACCGCTTATGGCTAACAGCGGCGGTTCATGCCCGCATCTAAGTACGACCGCTTTGCAGCGCTAACCGGACAATCTGGTCTTCGAAGTCCGCTTACGGGCGAAAATCCGACATACGTACCGACCTCATTCTTGGTCGGCTGATGACCCAATGCCGAAAAACAGGTTCTACTTTAGCTTATACTCGCCATACCGAGCTGCTATCAGAACCTCTGTGAGTCGTTTGGAGCAAGTTGTCGATATCAGGATGGCGAATTCGAAGACGTTAGCGGACACACGTCTGGCCACTTATGGAAGTCTTGCGCCCGGACGGGTCAACAACGACAAGTTGGCAGACCTGAAGGGGTCTTGGCGGCAGGGTACGGTGAGAGGCAGGCTTGTCGACGCTGGATGGGGCGCAGAACTCGGCTATCCCGGATTGATCCTCGATCCACCGGAACAGGTCATCGAGGTCTACGTCTTCGAATCGCCGGAGCTGCCCGATCACTGGCTCCGTCTCGACGCGTTCGAAGGGGCCGGCTATCGCCGGGTGGTGACCCAGGTCCGCACCGTCGACGGCGATCTGGAGGCGTCGATCTACGTCATCGATGCCTGACCACGCCGCGGCACGTGCGGTCTCCAGCATGCAGGGGCACTGACCAGAACCGGATCTGCGGCCGGGCTACAACCGCTTCACCTCCGAGAGCGGACACTGGAGCGAAAAGGCTAGAACGGCAGGGTCCGAGCCATTGCCGACAGCCTGGCAGCCGGGGCATGAACCCGTTTGTGGGCAGGTCGCTGTGGCGCGTCCCGCTGCTTCGCTGCTGTTCGATATCGATCAATCCTGGTTGAACACTAAACTTTCCAGGAATTTCAGGCCGGCCGGTGATCTGACGATGTGGCCGCGGCCGAGGTCAAATCCTCGACTGAGGGCGTCAGTGTTGGCGAAGACGAAACTGGTCAGGTCCTGTTCCGGCACTATCACCACCAGTGTGGAGACCGAGTCCCAATACCCGTAGTGCCAGATCACCTTGGTTCCTTTGACAGTCTCGACGAACCAGCCGAGACCGTAGGGCAGATCATGACCCGCCGTGGACTTGGTCGGCGTCATGGCCAGGGCGAGTGTCTCGGGCCGCAGGAACCGGTTGTCCTTCAAAGCAACTATGTATTGGGCGTAGTCGGAGACGGAGGCGACCAGGCCGGCGGAGCTACCGAAGAAGGTGGGATACGCGCCCCGAACCAAGTCGCCCTCGCTGTTTAGTTTGTAAGGCGACGCGAGCTTGGTCTCGAGGGCGTCACCCATCCGGCCGGTGTTGTTCAGTCCAAGCGGACGGACAATGGTCTCATCAACGTTCTCCTTAAAGCTGCGGCTGGTAATCTGCTCGAGGACGCGGTCGAGTTGACCGAAGCGTGATCCGTCGTAGCGATAGCGCCCGCCGGGCTTGCCGCCGGAGGTGTGAGACATAAGGTGCCGGACGGTAATTGTGCCGCGGCTTTTCAGTTCGATGCCGAAGTCCGCGGCGGGTGTGTCGAGATCGAGTTTGCCCTGTTCGAAAAGTTGCATGATGAGGGTGGAAGCAAAGGTCTTGGTCAAGGAAGCCAGATGAAACGGCGTGTCACGCGTCACCGGCGTTTTCTCCGCCAAGTCGGCATAGCCGAAGCCTCTGAACCACAAGAGCTCTCGACCGCGCAGAATGCCGGCTGCCATTCCGGCGATGCGAAGATCTTCGTACATTTGGAAAAGGCCGGCTTCTAACGCCGCCAGCTTGGCTTGCTCCGCTTCCTGGGCGGCTGCTTTATCGGCCAACAAGATCGAGGATCGGTCATCTGTCATGAGGTCACCCTCGAGCTTTCTCTGAAGATGCCATACTAGCTGGACACAGCGCCGTTGCGTCCCTGTTGGGACCTAGGGATGCCTGTCTTGACAAGCAGGCGCCGACCCCAAGCGTGCTTCGGCCAGTGTTCTGCGAATGTCTCTTCCTGGCGCTTTCCTGCCTTGCCCGAGCATTTCGCGGACCGTCCGGTCTCGCCCAGTCCATAACCGCCCGATCGCCGGCATCGGAGCGCGGCCAGGCGCGCAGACCCCAAATCGCACTGACCGTCGTCGGCATCGATATCGACTGCGAGGTGCAGCTGCGCACAGGGCCTAAAGCGGCACCCAGGAGTGTTCGCGGGTGTAGTGCAGGTAGCCGATGTTCACCCCGAGGCGCAGACCCACGCCGGTGCGGATCGGCGCCAGGACCACGTCGTCGCTGCGGTGATAGTTGGCGCCGACGCCGGCGACGAAATAGACGCTGCCTTCCACCGCCGGGTAGCGCTTGAACAACTGCTCGGTGTCGGTGAGGTCATAGACCAGAACGAACACCTTTGAAGCGTCGGCGCCGAAGTCGAAACCGACGGACGGACCCTGCCAGTAAACCCTTCGACCGTCCGCGCTCTTGCGCGTGAGGTCGCCGCGGCCATAACGCACGCCAACGCCGATCGAGCCACTGAACTCCTCGCCCGCGATGTAGGCATTGGGTTCGCCGAGATCGACGAAGATCTTCTCCACCACGTCCGCCAGTGCCTGGGAGGTGCCGCCGAACAGGTCGGAGGCGGCGTTGATGATCTCGTTCTTGGAGAACGTTTGGTTGCTCTGAGGCGTCGTCGCGCCTTGGTTCGGCGACGGCGGGGCTTGGCTAGGCGAAGGCGGGGCCTGGCTCGGCGAGGGCGGGGCTTGGCTCGGCGACGGCGGGTTCTGGGTCTGGGCCTGGGCCGGACCGGTCACCGTCAGCAGACAGCACAGCACGACCAGACCGGCGAGCCACACGGCATGCGGCCGGCTGTTGGAGCGCGTCGGGGCACACCTCATCGCATCAACCCACTTAATGAGCAATTGGCGAACTATACGGCTTGCCGCACCTCCGGACATAGAGGGGCGTAACCCGGAGGCTGTTCAATGAACGGTTTCTGGCACTTTTCTGCCCTGCCCAAGCATGCCGCGGGATGTCTGGTCTCCAGCATACAGGGGCACTTACCAGAACCGGATCTGCGGCCGGGCGACAACCGCTTCACCTCCGAGAGCGGACGCTCGAGCGAAAAGGCTAGAACGGCAGAACCCGACCCACAGCAGACTCTCAGCCTCCACCAAATTCGAAGAGAATCCCGTGCGATCTTTCCGCGGGGCCGGAGCGTCTAGTCGCAGAGCTCGGCCCTTAAGTCCATTGGCCAAGGGCGACGTCGATCGGCGATTAAGGCAAGCTCAGCTTGAACTCGCCGTCGAATAGATTGGCGCCTTGTTCCCACGGCACAAACTTGCTTTGGAACCAACCGGTGCCCATCACGCCTTCATACTGGCCAGTACCGGTGAGTTCGCTGTACTCGCCTCGACTTACGCGGCCGTCAGGAGTGGTTTCGGCACCGCCATCGAACCGTGCACGGATCGTCGAGCCGTCCTCGAAGGTGTAAGTACTGTATCCATGGTACGGCCCAAGCCCTTTCGTGAAGTCGAAGCTAGAGGTGAAGGACTTGTCGGCAATTCGGCCGTCCTCGAATATGGCAACGCCGCGGGAATTGGCGACGCCAATGATGTGGCCCTCGGCCTTGGACGCTGGAATGACCTTCATTTCCACGCTGTGCGTGACCAAGCGAAACTTCAACACTTGCTCTTCTGCCTCTGCACCAGTCGTTGCCAGTGCGACAACTAAGACGAGCGCAGCAGCGGCAGCGCTGGCTTTGCGGTTGCTCATGGTATTCCTCCCGGTCAATGTGAAGAATTCCTTGCACCCCGCCGGCCGTCTGGCAGCCGGCCTTGGCATCAATCTTGGGCGAAACGCAACCGGAAGTAAAGTTGACCGACTTGGCTACTGTGCAGCGGAAATAGCGGTCGAGGAGGGTTTTAGGCGGTTCGGGTAATGCCTCTTTATGGCCCTTTCCAGCCTTGCCCAACCATGCCGCGGTACGTCCGGTCTCACCCAGAACCTCACCGCCCCATCGCCGGTGTCGGAGCGCGGCCAGGCGCGGGGGTGGGCCCCTCCTCCATAGCCCACCCCCGCCGAACCCGCTAAGCTCGCGCACCGGCGTTTGGGGGGAGCGGCCATGCGCGATGTCGCTCAATGGCTGGACGGGCTGGGCTTCGGCCAGTACGCGCAGACCTTTGTCGACAACGATATCGATCTGGAGGTGCTGCCGGACCTGGGCGAGGCGGACCTGGAGAAGCTCGGCGTCTCGTTGGGGCACCGCAAGAAGCTGCTGCGCGCGATCGCCGAACGGGTCGCGGAGTCCACGCCCGCGGCCCCGGCCGCCGCGCCCACAGCGGGGGCGGAGCGCCGCCACCTCACCGTCCTGTTCTGCGATCTGGTCGGCTCGACCGCGCTGGCGCAGCGGCTCGACCCGGAAGACCTGCGCTGGGTGATGCGCGGCTATCAGGACGCGGTGGCCGGCGCCGTCACCCGGCACGGCGGTCATGTGGCCAAGTATCTCGGCGATGGCGTGCTGGCCTATTTCGGCTGGCCGCAGGCCTATGAGGACCAGGCCGAACGCGCGGTCCGGGCCGGGCTCGACGCGGTCGGCGCGGTCGCCCGGGTGGCCCTGAACAAGGCGGCCCTGCAAGCCCGGGTCGGCATCGCGACCGGCGCGGTGGTGGTCGGCGACCTGGTCGGCGCGGCCGGCCGCGAGGCGGACGCGGTCAGCGGCGAGACGCCGAACCTCGCCTTCCGCCTGCAGGCCGGCGCCGGCCCCGGCGAGGTGCACATCGGCCCGGAGACCCGGCGCCTGCTCGGCCAGACCTTCGAATTCCAGGAGCTCGGCCGGCGCGACCTCAAGGGCTTTGCCGAGCCGGTCCCGGTGTGGCGGGTGCTCGGCGAAGGCAAGGTGGCGAGCCGGTTCGAGGCCAGCCATGGGGCCGCGCTCACCCGGTTCGTCGGCCGCGAACAGGAGGTGGCGCTGCTGCTCGAGCGCTGGCGCCGCGCCAAGGACGGCGAAGGTCAGGTGGTGCTGCTGTCGGGCGAGCCCGGCATCGGCAAGTCGCGCATCCTGCAGGCGCTGTCCAAGCGCATCGGGGCCGAGGCGCACACCCGCCTGCGCTACCAGTGCGCGCCGTACTACACCAGCGGCGCCCTGCACCCGGTGATCGCGCAGCTCGAGCGCGCCTGCGGCTTCCGCGGCACCGATTCCACAGACCTGAAGCTCGACAAGCTGGAATCGCTGCTGCATGCCTCGCTCGACGATCTGGCGAGCGCGGCACCGCTGTTCGCCGCCATGCTGTCGCTGCCCTATGAGGACCGCTACGGGAAGCTGCGCCTGACCCCGCAGCAGCAGAAGACCCGCACCTTCGACGCGCTGATCGAGCTGCTGCTCGGCCTGGCCCACGTGCGGCCGGTGCTGTTCCTGTTCGAGGACGCGCACTGGATCGATCCGACCACCCAGGAACTGCTCGACCTGACCATGGAGCGGATCCGCGACGCCCGCGTGCTGATGGTGCTGACCCACCGTCCGGATTTCGCCTCGCCCTGGCGCGGGCACAGCCACATCACCGCGCTCGCCTTGAGCCGCCTGACCCGCGCCCAGTGTTCGGAGATCGTCGATCACCTGGCCGGCGGCCGCGCGCTGTCGGACGAGGTGCGCGCTCAGATCGTCGACAAGACCGACGGCGTGCCGCTGTTCGTCGAGGAGCTGACCAAGGCGGTGCTGGAGTCCGACCTGTTGGTGGAGGGCGATCACGGCTACACGCTCGCCGGCCCGCTCGCCCCGCTGGCGGTTCCGGCCACCTTGCAGGACTCGCTGATGGCCCGGCTCGACCGGCTCGGGCCGGTGAAGGAGCTGGCGCAGATCGGCGCGGTGATCGGCCGCGAGTTCTCGCACGAGCTGATCGCGGCGGTGGCCCCGCACGATGGGGCGGAGTTGAACCAGGCGCTCGATCAGCTCGTCGCGTCTGAACTGGTGTTCCGCCGCGGCACGCCGGCCAACCCGCTCTACGTGTTCAAGCACGCGCTGGTCCAGGACACCGCCTACGAAAGCCTGCTGAAAAGCCGCCGCCAGGAGCTGCATGCGCAGATCGCCCGCGCGCTGGAGCCGCGCGACGACATCGCGCCGGAGCTGCTGGCGCACCACTTCACCGAAGCCGGGCTGAAGGAGGAAGCGCTGGTCTATTGGCAGAAGGCCGGCGAGCGGGCCGCCCAGCAGTCGTCCAACGCCGAGGCGGTGGCCCACTTGAAGCGCGGCTTGGACGTGCTGGCGGAGCTGCCGGCCGACCCGTCCCGCGATCAGCGCGAGTTCCAGCTCCTGATCAAGTCCGGCCCGGCCCTGATGGGCAGCCTTGGCTGGTCCGACCCGGCGGTGCGCGAGACCTATGAGCGGGCGCAGACCCTGTGCCGCGGCTCCGACCGGCTGGCCGACATGTTCACCGCGACCTGGGGCCTGTGGATGCACGCGCAGGCGCGCTCCGAGCACCGCGATGCCGAAGCCATCGCGAAGACGCTGCTGGCGAGCGCGGAGCAGGCCGGCGACACCGAGCTGCTGCTGCAGGCGCGCCACGCGGCGTGGACCACCTGCTTGTACACCGGCCGGCTGGTCGAAGCCTGCGACCACGTCGAGCGCGGCCTGGCGCTCTATGACGCGGACGCGCACGGCCATCACGCGCTGATTTATGCCGGCCACGACCCGGGTGTGTGCGGCCATTGTCAGCGCGCGGTCGCACTGTGGCTGCGCGGCTATCCCGATCAGGCGCGCGAGAGCAACCGGCAGGGCCAGGTGCTCGCCCAAGCGCTCAATCATCCGCCGACCATCGCGCATGCGAGCCATTTCGCCGCCCGCCTCGGAACCATGCTCCGCGATCTGAAGTCGACGGCCGCCTATGCCGATAAGGCGATCGCCATCGGCCAGGAGAAGGGGCTGCCGATCTCGGTGTTTCAAGCCAGCATCGCGCGCGGCTGGGTGCGGGTGCAGGACGGCGACGGCGAGGCGGGTCTGGCGCAGATCGGCAAGGCGCACGCCTGGCGCGTGACGTCCGAACATCGCTCGGCCGCGCCGCAATATCTCGGCCTGTTCGCCGATGCCTACCTGGCGCTCGGCCAATTGCAGTCGGCCGACCGGGAGATCGCCGAAGCCTTGCGTTTGGCGGCCGAAACCGGCGAGCGCGTGTGGGAGCCCGAGCTGCTGCGGCTGCGCGGCGAGATCCGTCGCCGCCAGGGCGACGCAAGCGAGGCCGAGACACAGATGCGGGCGGCCCTCGATCTCGCGATCGAACAGGGCGCCAAATCCCTGGAGCTGCGCGCCGCCACCAGCCTGGCCCGCCTATGGGCCGAGAAGGGCCAGCGCCAACAGGCCGCCGAGCTGCTGGGCCCGGTCTATGACTGGTTCATCGAAGGCTTCGACACCCCCGACCTCACCGACGCCAAGGCGCTGCGCGACGAGCTCGGTTAGAGCGCCGCCGAACCCAGCTGGACTCTTCCCTCCCCCTGGCCGGGAGGGATCGAGGGAGGGGGGACGGCCATATGGCCGTTCTTCTTTCTATGCCCTGCCACACCCAACGCATCGCGCATCGCCCGCGCCAATTCCCCCACACTCTTTATGGTTTTCTAACCCTTACCTGGAATGATTATTGCGGGGGCGGTTGTCACGTCAGAGGAGCCTTCACATAGGAGGGTCACCATGGACAACCACGTTGCGACCACCCAATCGCCCGGCGAGGCGGAGATCACGCCCGGGCCGCTCTACCCCGACCGTTGCTTGGAATGCGTCGAGCTCTTGGCCGACACCTATGGCGGCCTGCGGCACAGCCGTTGCGTCGACTGTCTCGCCGCCGGCCGTGCGATGCGGACCAAGGCCGCGGCAGTCACCGCGCGGTAAAGCGCCGCCTGGCACCGACGATCTGTCAGGCCGCCGCGTCCGGTGGCGGCCTGGCCCCGCGGATTACCCGCTCGGCACCCGATTGGCGTCCGGTCCGGGTTTCACGATAACCCACGGCGGCGCGTCCCACGGTTTGCCCGTTTTCGGAACATAGTGGTGAATCTGGTCGCCGTCGCGGGTCAGCTTGACGCAGAAATTCTTGCCGCCCCGCCCGCCGACCTTCTCAAGGCACAGCACGCCCGGCCCCTTGAGGTGCCAGGACCCGTGCCGCGTCTTGCCCTTCGGCGTGCGGATTTGGATTTTCCCATCGGCCTTGAACGACAGGTGCGCCGTTCCCGGACCTCCCGGGGCCTGGTGCGACACCTCTGTCCCGATCAGCAACATGCGGATTTGCTTGTTTCCCAGGAAATCTCCTTCGGCTTGCGCATAAAGAAGCCTTGCAGAACCATCGCCGGGCTCACTCGGCGAAAGCACGGAAACGACCATCGCGGTCAGCATTCCGATCATCATCTTGACGTTCCCCCCGCTGTGCCGGCAGGCCGTTGGGCTTTCGTGCCCCCCGAACCTGGACCCGTCACACGGCCCGATTCTACGCCGATGCCGCCGCCGCCGCCAACCCGCCCACTACCGCGCCTCGATCAGGAACACCGACCAGATCCACCGCGCCTCGGCGTCGTGCGAGACCGCTTCATCGCCGGTGTCGTAGAGCAGCCAGGCCGGGCCGCGGTCGCCGATGCCCAGCGATCGGCCGTCGACCTCCAGCGCCAGCACCCAGTCCTGGGCGGCGCGGTCCTCGGAGTTCAGCTCCAGCGCAAACCCGTCGAGCGCCATCAGCGTGACCCCCGCCTCCGGCGCCACTCCGGCGGCGTCCAGCACATCGCGCAGCCGCGGGCCTGCGGCCGTGATGCCGTCAGGCCAGCCCTCGGCCCGGGCCCGGACGCTGACGGCGGGCAGGTCCGCAAGCATCCGCCGGTCGAAGGCGAAAGCCGCCTCGAAAGAATAGTTGTGGTAATTCAGGAATGCATCGTGAAACGGCCGAAACGCGGGCCGGTTGGGCTGTGCGACCGCGCCGGTCACCGTCAGCACGACCGGTCCCTGCGGCGCGTTGTCGGCAACGGCCGGGAGAGTGAGGGCCAAGGCGCCGCTCAATGCCAACGCTGCGATGAGGCCCGTCCGGATCGGTTTCATGCGTGTGTGCCTCCTGATTGTCGAACCGCGAGCTTACAGGAGTGCGGTGTGATTGGCGTCCGCTGCAATCAGCTGCGCCGCTCTGGTGAGAAATGCAGGCTAGGATCGGCAGTGCCGGTGCATCTGGGGACCCCGCACCTTTCGCAGCACACCGAAAGAGGAAACGCCACCTATGACGGACTCTCTCACGCTGAGTCTGCTGACATGGACGGGAATCGCGCTGTGTCTCAGCCAGGCGGCCATGTTCTCGGGATTGAACCTCGCCGTGTTCAGCGTCAGCCGCTTGCGGCTCGAGATCGAGGCCACGCTTGGGGATCGACGGGCGTCGCAGGTGCTGGCACTGCGCGCTGATCCGAATCTGACGCTGTCGACCATCCTTTGGGGCAATGTGGCGGTCAACGTGCTGCTCACGCTGCTGTCCGATTCCGTGCTGGCCGGCGCAGCCGCGTTTCTGTTCTCCACCTTCGCGATCACCATCTTCGGCGAGATCCTGCCGCAGGCGTACTTCTCCAGGCATGCGGTGCGCATCGCCTCTGCCCTGACGCCCGTCCTGCGGGCCTATGGCGTTCTTCTGTATCCGCTGGCCAAGCCGTCCGCCGTGTTCCTCAATCAATGGCTCGGCCGGCAGGGCATGTACCTGTTCCGCGAGCACGAAATGCGCGAATTGATCCGTAAACACTTTGAGGCGCCGGGCACCGACATCGCGCGGTTGGAAGGGCTGGGCGCGCTGAACTTCCTGGCGCTCGACGACATCCCGGTGTCCCAGGAGGGCGAGATCGTCGATCCGGACAGCGTGATCAGCCTGCCGGTCGAGCGCGGCCTGCCCGTCTTCCCCGAGATCACCGCCTCGGCCGCCGACCCGTTCCTGCAGCGCATCGACCGCTCGGGACGCAAATGGGTGATCCTGACCGACCCGGCGGGCGCGCCCGCCTTCGTTCTGAACTCGGATGCGTTCCTGCGCGACGCGCTGCTCACGCCCACCACTTTCCGCCCGTTCGCCCATTGCCACCGCCCGATCATCGTGCCGGACCCGACGCGGCGGCTCGGCGAGGTGATCGGCCTGTTGACGGTCCAGTCGGAACATCCCGGCGACAACGTCATCGACGACGACGTGATCCTGGTCTGGGCGGCCGAAAAGCGCGTGATCACGGGCGCGGACATCCTGGGCCGGCTGATGAGCGGCATCGTGACGGTGGAGCGCCAAGACCTTTCTTCCTAGGACTGCCCCCTCCGGCTGCCGGACTGCGCCACGCGCCGGGCGGTTATGGGCCCTTCGCGCAGCAGAGGTCGGCCGCGGGGTCGTCGATCAGCGTGAAGATCTCCTGCGGCGCTTCCACGCCGCGCAGGGCGTGGTGCCCCAGCGAGACCATCTGATCCGGGAAGCAGGACGGAAAGGCCGAGGAAACCAGAACCCAGCGCCCCAGGTCCTTGCACAGGCCGGCCAGACGCGCGGCTTCGTTGGCCGCGGCGCCGATCACCGTGAACTGCATGCGCTCGGGAACGCCAAGGTTGCCATACATCACGTCACCGACGTGCAGGGCGAGGCCGAACTCCAGCGTCGGCTCGCCCGCTTTTTCGCGCCGCCGGTTGAGGGCGTCGACGCGCGCCCGCGCGTCCCGGGCCGCTGCCAGCGCCGCGGCGCAGGCGCCTTCTTGCGGGAGACACGCCTCGCGCAGCGGCCGGTCGGTTCCACCAATCGCGAAGATCGCGAGCACGGCATCGCCGACATAGCTCAAGATCTCCCCGCCATGTTCCAGCACGGCCGTGGCCGTGCAGTCGAAGAAGTCGTTGAGCGAGCGAAAGAAGTCTTCCACCGGCATCGATTCGGATAGCCCGGTCGAATCCCGCAGGTCGCACAGCCAGATGACCGCGTGGATCTTTTCCCCTTCCCCGCGTTTGGTCCGGCCCGCCAGCACGCGCGCGCCGGTCCGCTCGCCGAGATAGGTCTTCAGGAGGTCCTCTGCCGGACGCTGCATGGGAAGCTCCGGTGCGCGGCCGCGTCCCCGCGCCTAGGCAGCCTCGCCCAAGGAGTCACCCAGGAGATCTTGTGCTTTCCGGTGAATGGCGCGCTCGGCTCCGTGGTTTACCATCAGACCAACCTTGACTGCTTCGGCAACCTCTTCCCGCGGAATGCCCAACTCCTCGCACTTGGCCATGTGATAGTCCATGCAGGGATGGCAATTGGCCGCTGCCGAAGCGCCCATGGCCACCAATTCTTTCGTTGCGTCATCCATCTTGTGCCCTCCTGAGTGTGATCCGGTTCCAGAAAGCACCCGCTGGCCGGGACCGCATTGATCTAGGCCCACCTCGCGAAACGCGCGCGATTGCCATTGCGCCTCGTGCGGGGAGGGATCGAGGGAGAGGGCAGCGCCGTCGGCGCTGCGACGGACGCCATTCCCGCGCCCAAGACCGCTATGTCATCATCGCGGTTTGCCCGTCCCCGGCCGCTGCGTCCGGGGGCACTACATCAGGAGACTTCCGCGTGACTGACGCCGCCGGGCGGTGCCGCATCCTGTTCGTTCTGCTCGCCGCCCTGGCGTTCACCGCCCCGGCCGATGCGGACGCGGACGACACGCCGGAAGCGGCGGCGCGCGCGGTGCTCCTGCCGGCGCCGGAGGCCCTCTGTCCTGACTTCATCCTGGATCCGGCCACCCATCCCAACCGCCTGGAGGGTGCCTTGTCCGGCTTCGCGCTCGCCGACGTCGCGGACCGGGGGCGCGGCGGCGGCTGGGCGCGGCGCGAGATCCGGTTGGAGCGCGCGGTCACCGACCA
>JASJBI010000101.1 GCA_030066595.1 Alphaproteobacteria bacterium
ATGGGACTGCACGCTGGAGCCGTCCGCCGACAGCCACGGGCATCTCGCGCTCCGGCTCGGCTTCCGCCAGGTCAAGGGGCTGGCCGAGGACGCAGCGCAAGCCGTGGTCGCCGCGCGCGGCAACGGCTATGCCGACATGACCCAGCTGTGGCGGCGCTCCGGGCTCGGCGTGCCGATCCTCGAGCGGCTGGCCCGCGCGGACGCGTTCGGCACCCTCGGCCTGGAGCGGCGCGAGGCGTTGTGGGCGGTGGCCGGGCTCGGCAGCGGGCTGCAGGCGGCCGGCCTGCGCAAGAACGGCCGGCTCGGCAACCCCGCCGCCACCCGCCCGCTGCCGCTGTTCGCCGCCATGGGCGAGGAGGAGCGCGGCACCGAACCCGAGGTCGGCCTGCCCGCCATGCCCGAGGGCGAGGCGGTGATCGAGGACTATTCCACCATCCGCCTCAGCCTGCGCACCCATCCCCTGAAGCTCTTGCGCCATGCCCTGCCGGGCGTCTGCACCAGCGCCCAGATCCGTGACGGCAAGGACGGAAGGCGCTACACGGTCGCCGGCCTGGTGCTGGTGCGCCAGCGCCCGGGCTCGGCCAAGGGGGTGATCTTCATGACCCTGGAGGACGAGACCGGGGTGACCAACTGCGTGGTCTGGCCGGACAATTTCGAGCGCTTCCGCCGCAACATCCTGGCCGGCCGGCTGGTCGCGATCACCGGCAAGCTGCAGCGCGCCGGCAGCATCATCCACATCGTCACCGAGCACGTGGAGGACCGCTCGGACCTGTTGGACTCGCTCGCCGCCGACGAACACATCGCGTTCCCCGCCGTGCCCTACGGCCGCGGCGACGAGGTCACCCACGCCAACCCGGACCCCCGGCTGCGCGCGGAGGACGCGCCGGCCCCGCGCTGCCATCCGCCGGAGACCCTTTCCGACGACGTCTCTCCGCTGCTCCTCCCGCAACGCCGCCGCCCCGACCCGATCCCCGGCTCCCGCCACCCAAGAGACCAGGCCCGCGCGCTGTTCCCGAGCCGGGATTTTCGGTGAGGGAGTGCTCGAAAGTCGTCTCCAAAAAGCCAACTCCGCTCACCCCTGCGCGCTTGTGCGCGTGGACAATCCTGCGCGCCTGTCCCATCCTCGACCCTGGCGGGGATTTCACGGGGAACAACCCGCCTGACCGGAAAAAGGAGGAGCAGCCATGCCGGATTCGGGTGTCTATCGCGTCACCGAGCTCGTGGGGACCAGCGCGAACTCGTGGGAGGAAGCGGCGCGCAACGCGATCGAGACCGCGGCCAAGTCGCTGCGCGACCTGCGCATCGCCGAGGTCACCAAGGCCGACTGCAAGATCGAGAACGGCAAGGTCGTCGCCTACCGGGCGCGGGTCAAGCTGTCCTTCAAGTACGAAGGCTGACGGCTCCTCTTCCGTCCTTTGACACGGTGAAGGGGGCACAGGCTCCGCGCCGCGTGGCGCGGAGACGGAGTGCTTTTGTGCCGCGCGCGGGCGCCGCCTGTGCGCGGCCGCGGGCGCCTGTCATCAAACCGTAAGAACGACCGGCGAAGTTACCGAGCCACGGCGTGGGGCAGGCACTGGTCCCTGCCGGGGACCCAGGCCGCGCGGCCAAGAGGACGGGAGGCGATGACTGTCGGGCGAGGAGTGCCTGGACGCCATCGAGGCGGAACTGCACAACAGCTTTCCACCGCCCTCCGCCTGCTCCTTCGGCGTTGCATCCCCGGCGCCTTTGAGAGCACGATTGTAGCGCTCCCTCCAGTCCTTTGGCGGAGAACGCCATGCACGCGCTCAACCGGTCCGACATCATCGACGACGGACGCGCCGTCGCGCTCGCCTGGCGCGACGGGACGGTCGCCCGGTTCCATGCCGTCTGGCTGCGCGACAACGCGCTGGACCCGGAGACCCGCGCGCCCAGCAACGGCCAGCGCCTGATCACCGTGCTGGACATTCCGGCCGACATCCGGATCGCCGCCGCGCGCGTCGAGCCAAACGGCGATCTATGGCTACGTTTTGCGCCGGGCGGCAAGGAGGCCACCTTCCCCGCGGGATGGCTGGCCGACCGCATCTACGACGCGCCGCACGAGAGAACTTCCGGGTGGATCGCGCCGGGGCTTGAGTGCTGGGACCGGTCGCTCGAAGGCCGATTGGCCCAAATCGCCTATGCCGACGCCGTCGACGACCGCGCCGCGCTGTGCGGTTGGCTCGCGGCGGTGCGGCGGCACGGCCTGGCGGTGATGAGCGGCGTGCCGTGCGAGGACGGGGCCGTCTGCCGCGTCGCCGAGCTGTTCGGTCATGTGCGCGAGACCAATTACGGCCGCCTGTTCGACGTGCGCTCTGAGGTCGATCCGGTCAATCTCGCCTACACCAACCTCGGCCTGCAGGCCCACACCGACAATCCCTATCGCGACCCGGTACCCACCCTGCAGCTGCTCGCCTGTCTGCAGAACTCGGTCGAAGGAGGTGAATCGATCCTGCTCGACGGCTTCAACGCGGCCGCGCGGCTGCGCGCGGAGGCTCCGGAGGCGTTTGCCTTGCTCACCCGTCATTGCGCGCGCTTCGAATATGCCGGTGCGAAAGGCGTCCGGCTGCGCGCGCGCCGGCCCCTGATCGAGCTTGCGCCCGACGGTGCGCTCGTTGCGGTCCGCTTCAACAGCCGTTCGGCCGCCCCGTTCGTCGACATCCCCTATGAGGAGATGGCGGCCTATTACAACGCCTATCGCCGGTTTGCCGAGATCATCGAGCGGCCGGATATGGCGATCGAATTCAAGATGGCGCCGGGGGATCTTGTGCTGTTCGACAACACGCGCGTGCTGCATGCGCGCACCGCGTTCTCCGGCGCCGGCGCGCGCTGGCTGCAGGGGTGCTACGCCGACAAGGACGGCCTGTTGTCGACGTTGGATGCGTTCGAAAGCGAAGTCGGCGCCGCCCGGGCGCTGGAGTAAGCCCTAGGCTGCTTCCCGAATCAGTTCTTCGATCCGCGCCAGCAAGGTGTCGTTGTCGACCGGTTTCTGCATGACCACGTCCGCACCGAGCTTTTCTGCGAGGCCCACCGCCGCGGCCGAGTTCAAGAACGAGCCGCCGCCGGACATCGCCACAATCTTCAGCTCCGGATGCGACTCCCGCAGCACGCAGATCAGCTCGATGCCGTCCAGTGCCGGCATGAAGACATCGGTGACCACGACATCCGGCTGTGCCTCCGACATGGCGGCGATCGCAGCGTTGCCGTCGGGTGCCTCAGTCACGCTGTGGCCGCTCTCGCGCAGCAACATGGTCAGCGCGAACCGCACCGTTTCATTGTCTTCGACGAGAAGGATTCTTGCCACGCCGCAGCCCTACTGTTTGACGCCGCCGGCGACGGGAATCAGGATCTTCAAGCAGGTTCCCTCGGCGGAGCTCGATGCCACGGAGATCGCGCCCCGCCACGCGTTGATGATCCCGTGCACGATGGACAGTCCGAGACCGACATGCTCGCCGGACTGCGCCGTGGTGAAGAACGGGTCGAACAAACGCCTCCGCACGTCTTCAGACATGCCTCGGCCGGTGTCCATGACCAGTAGCTTGAAGTAGCGCCCGGCCGGCAAGCGATGGACGGTCTGTTCCTGCGCGCTGATGTCGTCGACGTTGAGGGAAATGGTCAGCACACCCTCGTTGTCCATCGCGCCCACCGCATTGGTCATCAGGTTGGTGATCACCTGGCTCAGTTCGGTCCGGTTGATCATCGCCGTCTCGCCATGCGCGGCGATCTCCAGCTGCAGACGAACCGTCGGCGGCAATACCGTGCGGGCAAGCTCCACGGCCTCTTTCAGGCAGGCGGCGAATTCGATCTCTTCATTGTGCAGCCCGGTCCCGCCGGCAAAGGCCAAGGCCTTGCCGACGATGTCGCGGCCGTGTTCGGACGCGGCCAGAATCCGCTCAAGATTGGCCCGGACGTCCGGCGCCAGCGTGTCCTTCTTCAACGTGAGCTCGCTCAGGGTGATGGCGGGCTGCAGCATGTTGTTCAGCTCGTGTGCCAGGCCGCCGGCCAACCGGCCCAGGGCTTCCAGACGCTGTGCATCGCGAAGCTGGGTTTCGGCGGCCAGCCGTTGCTCATGCGCGGCTTCAAGCCCGTGACGGGCCTTCTCGAGTTCGATGTTCAACTGCCGCGCTTCCCGCCAGCGCCGGAACGCGTACCACGCCATCACCAGGATGAGCGCCGGAACCGAAGCCAGAATCTCGTCCAGCTCCCATTCCTCGTGCTCTCTGGAGGCTTCGAACAGCAGCTCGACGAAATCGAGCGAGATGAACAGGCCGAGCAGAGCCAGGAAGGCCGCGGCTCCGACCATTAGGTCGCGCGCCCTGACCGTAGTCAGACGCTCACTCCAGCCGGTTTCGCTCGAAGTCGTTTCCGCAACCATGCCGAACCTTTGGGAAAACTCTCAAAATGCGCAGCCATTTCACCAAGCGTCGGTAAAGTCTTGGTAAACTCAACCCAAAAGCGAAACCGGGCCGCATCGATCGCGGCCCGGCCCAGGATGTTAGAATTGAGTCAGACAGTAGAGAAAGCGCGGAAGGTTCGGCTTCCGCGCTTCCCGGCCATCACGCGGCCATTTGCTTGCCGGTGATGTGCATGTCGAGGGCATCCCGGCTGTCGGCATCCATTTCGAACTCGACGGCGCAGGACTTCCGGCTGACGCGGACCACCTGGCCTTCGACTTCGCCGAACCCGGGGATCTTGACCTTCACCTTGTCTTCCATGCCGAGCCCGTCGGCCGGTGCGACGTCGGCGCCGCCCGCCGACAGGTCGTTCAGCTGACAGCTCCGCCAATGCCCGTGGGCGAAGACCTCGGACGGTTGCGGGCTCTTGGCGCGCGCGTATTCGCGACGGTTTCCGGCATCCGACTCTCGCAGGATCTTGGTCAGCTCGACCTGCAGCGCGGAGATGGACGAACTGACGTCTTCGGAGTTCTGACGCACTTCGTCCGCCAAGGTTCCGGACTGCTGGGAGGCGGCGGACACCTGCCCCATGCCCGAGGAAACCTCCTGGGTGCCGGTTGCGGCCTCTTGCACACCGCGCGCGATCTCCTGCGTAGCCGCACCCTGCTCCTCGGTCGCCGAGGCGACGGTGGCGGCGATCTCGTTGAGCGACTGGATGGTCGTCCCGATCTCGCGGATCGCCGTGACCGCGTCGTTGGTCGCGCCTTGGATGGCGCCGATCTGACCCCCGATCTCCTCGGTCGCCTTGGCGGTCTGGCTGGCCAGCGACTTGACCTCGGACGCGACCACCGCGAAGCCCTTGCCGGCTTCGCCGGCGCGCGCCGCCTCGATCGTGGCATTCAGCGCGAGCAGGTTGGTTTGTTCGGCGATGTCGGAGATCAGATCGACCACCTCGCCGATCTTCTGCGCGGCAGTGGCCAGGCTCTCGACCTGAGCGTTGGTCTTCTGCGCCTGCTGGGCCGCCTGGTTGCTCATCTGGCTGGACTCGGCGACTTGGCGGGCGATCTCAGTGATCGAGCTCGACATCTCTTCGGCCGCGCTGGCCACGGTCTGGACGTTGGAGGTGGCGCTCTCGGCCGCCGACGCCATCGCCGCGCTCTCGGTGGTCACCTGATTGGCCGACTGGCTCATCTGGTCGGCCAGCGCGTTCATGTTCGTGGCCTTTTCCTCGATCGAGTTGACCGCGACCTGCACGTGCTGATCGAGCTTGTCCGACAGAGCCAGCATCTCTTGCTTGAGGGCGGCCTGCGTTTCGGCCTCGCGCTTGGCCTCCTGCGCCTGCAGCTCATTCAGCCGGATCATCGCCTGTCGCAGACGTTCAACGGCGGCGGACAGCTTGCCGACCTCGCATTTTGAGTCGAAGCCGAGTTCGACGGACGTATCTCCCTCGGCCAGCGCATCCACCGCGTTCACTGAGAGAATCAGCGGGCGCAGGATCTGCTCGACCATGAACAGCCCGAGCAGCACCAGCACGATGGTGCCGACGGCCATGGCGATCCATAGCACCAGCTCGGCTGCGTGCTCGTGCTCTTCAGCGGCCAAGGCCGATTTGGCGGTGAACTGCGAAACCTCGGTCAACAACGCCGTGATCTCGTGATTGAAGGCGTCTTCTTCCTTTTCGACTTCAAGGGCCATCGAGATGGCGTGCGCGGTCTGGCCGGTGCGCAGCAGCTCGAGTACTTCGTCGGCGTGCTCGTCGAAACTCTTATGCGCGACTTCAATGTGCTTCAGCGCGCTCAGCACGCGCTCGAACTCCGCCCGGGCCTCTTCGGTATGCGCGTGGTCGATCGCGTGCTGCGCCAGCTCTTCGCCTTTCAGGATCTCCTGATCGACCTGTGCGGCCAGCGCGTGGAATTTCTCCACCTCGGTCTCGAAGTGCGATTCGGCCTCATGGTGCGTGGCCATCTCTTCGCCGTAGCGAATGGCCCGCTCCAGATGGATGGCTTGTTCAAGCTGATGGACCGTGATGTCGGTGAGCGCCGTAGTGAGCGGGATATCCTCCTCGGCGATCTCCGTAATTTCGACACCGATGGCACTGAGCTGCCGTTCGGCGAACACACCGACCCCAAGCAGGATCAGCGCGCTTAGCGCCACCTGGAGGAGCATTTTCCAGCGCATAGGCAGGTTCTTATACATCGCAAGCACTCCGCGACCTAACGTTGCAAACAATCAAGACATGGATTTCGTCGCATTCCACACCCTGTGCGAGATAATTCGCCATGCATGCTTGAAGAACCGTAAACAGAAATGGGCAAAAAATTCGGTTCTCAGAATATTAATTCGGTCGAGGGTGCCGACCTTTTCCATGCCTGATCAGTGCATCGACAGTCCTAAGTCCACCGCATTTCTAACGAGTAATTTGGCAAATGGGTGATTAAGCATGTCGGTACGGTGAGCTCTTGGGAAAGTTGAAATTTTAGGTGAATTCGACGGATCGGTTCACGGCGAAACACGATTGCTTGCTTTCGTTCGTGCCAGGGGCAGAATCGAGACGGTACGGGGGGTCGAGGGTCGACGGATCCGATTTCACGAAACATAGGGCGGTGATGCAAAAGACCATGCTGGTGACCGGCGGCAGCCGGGGGATCGGGGCCGCAACCGCGCGGCTGGCCGCCGCGCGCGGCTTTGCTGTGTGCGTGAACTATGCCGGGCGAAAAGAAGCGGCGGACGCGGTGGTGGCGGAAATCGAAGGTGCGGGCGGCCGGGCGATCGCCGTGCAGGGCGACGTGGCCGACGCGGGCGCAGTGGCGGCGCTGTTCCAGGCGGTGGACGGCGAATTCGGCCGGCTCGACGCGCTGGTCAACAATGCCGGCATCCTCTACCCGCAAAGCCGGCTGGAGGACATTCCGCGCGATCGGCTGGAGCACGTGCTCCGGGTCAACGTGATCGGGTCGTTCCTGTGCGCGGCCGAGGCGGTCAGACGCATGTCCACCCGGCATGGCGGGGCAGGCGGGGCGATCGTCAACGTGTCCTCCATGGCCGCCCGGCTCGGCAGCCCGAACGAATATGTCGACTACGCCGCCTCCAAGGGCGCGATCGACGCGATGACCATCGGGCTGGCCAAGGAGGTGGCCGGCGAAGGCATCCGGGTGAACGCGGTCCGCCCGGGCCTGATCTACACCGACATCCACGCCTCGGGCGGCGTGCCGGACCGGGTCGATCGGCTGAAGGGCGCGGTCCCGATGGAGCGCGGCGGCACCCCGGAAGAAGTCGCCGAGACCATCCTATGGCTGGCGTCCGACGGCGCGTCCTACTGCACCGGCACCTTCATCGACGTGTCCGGCGGCCGGTAACCCGGTTTCGATGTCTTTCCGCGTTCTTAGAGGCTCCTGGCTGTCAAGCTCCGGTCCGAATCTGAATCGCCGCCGCGAAATAACGGGGTTCGGCCGAGAACGGTCGTCCGTATCGGGCGCCTGGAAGAACGGACTAGGATCGCAAAGCAATCTGTCGA